>JBAQNJ010000001.1:0-998299 GCA_049303675.1 Microgenomates group bacterium
ATTCCATATTCTTCCAATTTTTCAGCCACTTCTTTACCTCGCCCCTCACCTACATCAACCAGCATCAAATGATTCTCTGTTCCGTAAATCTGTAGGAACGCATCATGATGCGTTCCTGCCAATATTCCATTTTTTAACGCCACTGCATTCTTCACCACCTGCTCTGCATAAATTTTAAATTCTGGTTGTCCTGCCTCCTCAAAAGCCACTGCCATAGCCGCGATTGTGTTCATATGTGGCCCACCCTGCAATCCAGGGAACACCGCCTTATCAATTTTCTTGGCCAATTCAGGATTATTTGTGCCAATTATTGCTCCCCTAGGCCCCCGCAATGTTTTGTGAGTGGTTGAAGTAAATACATCTGCATATGGCATAGGACTAGGATGCACTCCACCCACAATTAATCCGGCAATATGGGATATATCGGCCACCAAATATGCCCCGACCATATCAGCCATCTCTCTGAACTTTTTCCAATCCAATATCCACGGATACGCCGTCGCCCCTACAAAAATCAATTTTGGTTTTTCTTTTTCTATTTCTATTGCCAATTTTTCATAATCAATTTTTCCGTTTTCATCTACCCCATATTGCATGGCATTGTAAAACTTACTCGAAAAAGTTACTCCGGGGTGTCCATGAGTCAAATGCCCTCCAGCCGATAATTGCATGCCGTAAAATTTGTCGTTAGGTTCTAGTAATGCCATAAGTACTGCTGTATTCGCCGGACTACCGCTATAAGGCTGGACATTTAGATACTCAACACCAAATAATTTTTTACCCCGATCAATAGCCAACTGCTCAATTTCATCTATTATTTTGTTGCCCTGATAATAGCGTTTGCCCACATAGCCCTCGGCATATTTGTTCGACAAGTCACTCCCCAAGGCTCGCTTCACGTCTTCCGAAATAAAATTCTCACTCGGTATTAACTGCACCTGTTCCTGCTGTCTCTTGCTTTCTTTTTCTATCAAATCAAAAATTGGATCCATTGGCTATTATAACTCTATCTAGTCTCCAAAACGGTATTTCTGTCGCTTCTTTCAGCTCCTCTTTGAGAATTATCTCTCAATTCAATATCCGTCTTCATCCAAATACAATCCTTTACAAAACTACATCTGTCTCCCTTGGCACATATTTTAATATCACCTACAGTTTCCCCTTCCTCAAAACAACCAGCCTTTTTAGTCAGTGTCACCTCCAACATCTCTTCTGTATTCATAATTTTATTATATATTTTAATCTCGACTAATAAATTGTTCTCGGTTATCCACCTTCACTCGATCCTCGGGAAATGCCAGCGAACTATATAGTGGATCACGGGCGGCCAATTGTCGATTGGCACTGGCCGTTACCAATCTAGCATCAATATGAGCCCCCTCTCGGATCCTAATATCTCCCAAATGAATCATGTTTCTCACATCAGCATGCATCACCATATCCACTTGATGCATCAAGGGCAATAAATAGATACCTACTTTTTCCGCCGCCTCAACCCCCACCTGTTGGCTTAACTTCTCTAAAAATTCACTTCGTTTTTCATAGTATTTCAAAGAGTCCGCTTCCATCCCTTTTTGAATTTCCTTCATTTCCGGTATTTGCCTTAGATATGCAGCTTGGGTAAAACCAGTATATTCAATCTCACCCAGTCCTGTAAATGTCTCATGAATTGGCGAGACTCTCTCGTGGGCCCGATGTCTACCCACATCTCTTTCAATTCCCAAATCAATTTCATAATGACTACTTATTGTCCCCCCACTACTAGCCATTGCCGGTAAATAGAATCTGTTTCGTCTGGAAAACATTATTCTACCAATTTCGGCTTTTTGTTTATCGGTCAAACCACTAGCAAATTTAATTGCGTCATTTAAATTCAGTGATGGATGGAGCACCAACAACTGTTGAGCCACAATTTGATCTTCAGCACTAACTGATACCGGTAAAATACTCACTTTATTATCCTTTATCCCCTCGAATTTTTTCCTTTTACTTAACAACTCTCTATATCCTTGTTGATTTGATAGATATTGCTCCAGCTCCACCTGTTCCTCCTTTGTCCTCAAATTAGCAGCCACATGGTTTAGTAGTGGTTTTATCTCTGGAACATAACCTTTTATTTTTGTTTCTGGCGATAATAAAGCCATCGTCACTCTCGCCAATTGCCCCTCCCCAGGCAATCTCTCTGCTAGGAAGTTTGCCAACCATTGTTGCATTGTCGTGGCATTGGTGACATATACCATTGATGTTCTAAATCCAGATAATAAAAACCCTCTTACCGTGTCATAGGTTCTGGCCGCGAGAGCATCCATTTCCTTTTTTTCCTCTATATTAATTTTGAAATGAGCTCTGTATGCCTCAAATACTCTGGGGAACCAACTCAAATAATTATCCATAGCCATTTTCTCCAACTGTTTATATTGATCATTTAAATTTGGCCCCACGTCTACCCCCTCAGGCAGTAGAGTCGCCAATTCTGGCAGTACATTCCCCTCACTAAAGTTAATAAATCTAGTCGATGACTCTTGCCCATCATGTAGTGTCGTAGTCCGAAAAACTGTTGCCGCAGTCATGATAGGTATATTTTCAAAAGACAGCGCCACATGAGCCATTCCGCCTGGGGATTGATGTTTTAGTCCACTTACAATACTGGCCAATCTCCCTTCAGGAGTTAATTTTCCTTGTTTATACGCCTGCTCTACCTCTCCCATTAATGTCCGCAGACCATCTCTACTTCTGGAAAATTTTGCCCCAACATAGGCAATTGATGAGGGATAGCTTCTTTTGTCCGATGCCAATGGTGTCCTCACCACAATCCCTGTCTCAGTATCACTACAACTCATTATCGCAAAACCCGTTTCTCTGGCACTGGTTTTCTCATACACGTATTTTTCTGCCATCCGCCCATTCTCACTCACATACCACCCTTTTTCAACCGTCTTTTCTATATCAATTTTTTATGTTTTAGATCCAATATTTCCTTTTTTATACTCGCAATCATCGATTGGTACACTTTCACCTGAATTTCATAATATTCTACTCCATAGGCACTGCCTGCCTTCGTCTCTGCATACTCACTAGCCATGTGTGCCGATTTTTCCTCCAGTTTCACTAGTTCCTCTTCCAATTTTTTAATCTTTTCATCAATCTCCACCATCGCCCATTTTATCAAATAATTTTGTAGTATAATCCTCTTATGCTTACACTACCAACCATTCTCTTCCTCATCGTCGCTTACTTAATCATCAGGTCCATCATCGTCGTCAACCAGTACGAACGTGGCATCGTCCTTACTTTGGGTGTTTATTCCTATACTCTCGGCCCTGGCCTCAAATTAGTCGTCCCCATATTACAGCGAGTCATCAAAGTTGATATCCGTATCAACACCATGGATATCCCCAAACAAGAAATAATTACCAAGGACAATGTCGCCGTCTCTATCAACGCGGTTGTCTATTTCCAAGTCACCAAATCCGAAGATGCAATTTTGAAAGTCAAAGATTTTGCCTATGCTGTCTCCCAATATGCCCAGACAGCTCTTCGCGATGTTATTGGTGGCGTCGAGCTCGACCAATTACTCACCGACAGACAAAAAATAAGTGACGAAATCAAAGCCATTGTCGATGCTGAAACAATTGAGTGGGGTGTTGATGTTACTGGTATCCGTCTCCAAGATATTGCCGTACCGGATAACATGAAGCGGGTCATGGCCAAGCAAGCCGAAGCCGAACGCGAACGCCGCGCTACTATTATCCGTGCCGATGGAGAGCTCAAAGCCTCCGAAAATTTACGTAAAGCCATGGAAAATATGTCTGCCTCTGGTGCGATATCTCTTCGTACTCTCCAAACTATCGAAAATGCCACCAACGGCCCCAACAACACCACTATTTTTGGCCTCCCTGTCGAAGTCCTCGAAGGCTTCAAAGCATTAACAAAAAGATAATTCATATGATAAAACTAAAACTAGCAACCATTTGTGACAACGCGTTCACCGACCAAAACGGTCAACTAACTATTGTCCAGACTTTTAATCAGATCTTCATAGCTAAAGTTGGAATACCTCAGCCACGACTTACAATTGCGGTTACTTACCAGCTTAACAATGAGTTACCAAATCCTAAATTTACGGGTAACTTTGATGCAAAAATATTAGATCCATCAGGTAAGATAATTGCTCCTATTTCGGTACCAAAAAATGGAATAAAAGAAGGTGAAACAGAAATGAATTTCATCGCCTATTTTGTGAATCTACCTCTAAACTACTTCGGAGAATACAAAATAATTGTCAGTTTTTTAGATATAAGCAACGATTTAACGTTTACTGTAAAACCAATTCCGTCAACTTCTTCTCATGCCGAAAGCTAATGATAATCAAAATTATTCAACTTTAACTAAAAGTTCCGAAGATAAGAACGTAACTCTAGGTAATTCAACAATAGAAAAAAAATCAGATTATTACGAAAAAACGCTGAAAGAATACTCCCGAAGAATATCGACCGTAGAAAAAAATATTACTTATATTGAAAAAAATTTTACTCAAAAAGTTATCGAAATCGCGACTATATTTATAGCCTTTTTCACATTTATATCCGGGGAGTTTCAACTGATACAAAGATTTAATTACTTTCAATTCCTTGTATTTTCTCCACTTTTTGCCGGCATTCTCATATCTTTTGTCCTAGTTTTGGTTAGTCTTATAAGAAAAACTGAATTAAATAGCCACAATCACTTGGACTTATTTTTCGCTTTTTTAATTCCAATGACAATAGCTATCATTTTATCAATATTTCTTTTTTTCCTGACCGAAACAATATTTAAAAAGAGTGATATTAATTCATCAATTGGACCAACACCCTCACCAAGTTACATTTTGCCGACCGCAAGTCCAACTTCTACTCAGGTATATTTTGTTAAATAATAATTATGTCTTTTCTCCTCGACCAACTCCAACAACTAATTCTCCTCAACGAAACCAAAGGACAAGAATTAATAGTCCTCGGACAACTCCCTGAATTTCGACAACAAGCAGAAAGTGAACAAGATTGGCCTATGATTGCCCAAAGCTACTGGCAAGAACACCTAGCTCACCAACATTTAGTGATGAACAATCAAGATCCAGATAATTCACATCGACTGGCCATGCTTGTCTGTGCCCAATCAGCTCATCAAGTTATAACTAATCATAATTTAGACCAATTACTAGGTGCGTCTCACCGTTTTCTTGGCAGAGCTTACACCTATCAAAATCAACACGACCAAGCTAAAGTCGAATACGAAACAGCTATAGAATTATTAAGAAAAGCTAGTGATATCCGTTACCTTGAAGTCACTGGCTTTCTTTGCGAATCATTAATTAGATCCAATCAGATCAACGAAGGTCTAGTTCTCGCCTATTCCACTTTTGATGCCTATGATACCGACCCTCTAGCTCAAACTCTTCAAAAAGTTGACCCTCATACCTTCATTGTCTGGCGTAGTGGCATCTTCCCCCGCCTAATTACCACTCTTGAAGAGCTAAAACTGGATTACGACAAAGTCAAAGTCAAGAAATATCTCCAAAAATCTCAAGTTATCTTAAATAATAACCCCCAATATAATTATCGCCTCGCCGAAATTAAAAAGACTTTGAGTACCTTAGGCACATTTTTACTTAGCTTTATACACCTTCAGTCCCTCAATCATTTCAAAATCTTTTAGATTTGAAGTTACTAGGATCATTCCGTTCACAATAGTTGTCGCTGCAATAACCAAATCAAAAAACGGCCTAGGCTTTCCTTTCTTTAGTTTAGCTACCTGAATTTCTGCATATTTCTCCGCCGCTGATTCATCAAAGGATAATATTGTCATTTGTGCCGACCTAACCAACTCCGAATACCATTTCTTTTCTTTTTTAGTATTCTTCTTTCGATAAAAACCTTGAAAAAATTCTGCCGTCACCGCCGAGCAAATTTCACACTCCTTCATATCCAAGTTTTCCATCATTTCCACCACCCGCCGGTTGTTATGATATAAATCAATTAAAATATTGGTATCCAGTAAATATTTTTTTACCATCTTTTAATTGAATCAGTGGATACCTTTTCCACCATTTTACTGGCTCGTTTGATATCTTTATACATTTTGTCACTCAATCCTCCTGCAAAATCTTCCCAAGTCAATTTTTTTTCTACCTTCTTTGGTTTCAGATCAACAACCCAATTTACTACCCAATCTTTCCCCTCCACCCTTACTTTCCTCTTTCCACTTCCAGCCAACTTATGTAAATTAAAAAAATCTCTTCTCGCCTCTGTTGGGGTTACTACTAAGTCAGTCATAATCAATATTACAAAACATGTACGTTTTTGTCAAGATGTACGTTTTTTCTCTGCCTGCCAAAAGTCGTTCTTCCCCCAGCTTTTGACCAGCTCGGTCGTAATAGGTTTGGCCAATCCCCATACCAGATTAAAAATACCTCTCATTGTTTTGGCCAGACTAGCACTGCGAATAATTATTCCCCATGCCTCCTCTTCCTTTGCACAGCTAATTTTTATCCAATCCCCTTGAATTACTATTCGCTGATTAAATTCTATTCCCACCACGTCCAATAATCTCTGCTCCCTCGCCTCCAAATATTTATCATCCATGGCCACCTGATATTCGAGCACATGTCTCGACCACTCATTCATCACCCCTAATTCTTTTAATTGGCCTCCATTTTTTATAATTCTCTCTGTTTGCCGCAGCACATCACGGTTGATATCCTCCTTTCCAAAGACATTCATCGGCATTAGATTATCAAATACCAGCATCGGTAATTTCACATCTGCCACTTCACTAAAATATACTTTTCGTGCCCCGTCTATTCCTGCCAAAAACTGAAAATCGGCATTGGCCTCATCTTTGAAATAGTCTTTATTGAGCATCGGCAAAATTTCTACTACATCAACTTCCAACTCCGATAGTTCTCTTTTTTTGGTTCGGATAATATCTCTGATCGTGGTCGGATTTTTGGCCCGTACCTTTGTCTGTTGCTTAGTAAACCCATCACTCTGTTGTAGTTCCACCAACCCCTTCAAAGATAGGCTAGTCAGGATTTCATAGACAGTAGTTCGCGGTATCCCCGTCAGGGCTGCCAATTTAAATGGCCCCAAATCGGTCTCATGTAGACACTCTAGATACACCTTTGTCTCATTCTCGGTCAGCCCAAAATTTTCCAGCACCTTATCTATAATGCTATTTTTACTATTCACTATTCACTGTTAACTATTAACTGATTTCAGTCTACTACTGCCGTCACTGTCCGTCAACTTTGACAGTATCACTTTGATATATTAAACTCCCCCAACATATTATTTATCACCATTATGTCAAATACAAAAGTAGACCACATCGGTTTTAGAACAGCCAGTGAAGTTGATTATCAAGCAGTTATCACCGCCCTAGGTAAAGTTGGCTTAACCGGAATCGAATCAGAAGTCACCGGTCATCGTCGTACTTTTTTTGAGCTAGGTGATTCCACCAGACTCGAAGTCCAGCTCTGGAACGCAGACATGCCCGAAAGCCGAACGATTGGAATCCATGTCGATATCCAGTCAGCTGATCCCATGAAAGCTCTGCAACAGGTCGACGAGTCTGCCGAAGACTGGGGTGAAGGTGAAGTTCCTCGTGGGGGCGTTAGGGTGACCTCCAGTTTTTCGATTATGGCCCGACCAATTATTAAATAAACCATGACCAATAAAAACGAAATACATCCAAAAGTAATCGATACAACCTCATTAAAATTAGTTAAAGAAAAACGAATTGAGGCATATGCCACTACAGTTGATGGTCGAAAAGTTATTTTCAGAGATCAGGTACCGCTTATTACGATACATGATGCCACAAAACTTCCTCACACGATTGAACATCAACGATATTTTCTTAGGAAACAGGACGCAGATATTATCTTTGACGAAAACGCAGTAGTAGTTGGTGAATCTTTATGGCGTCGCGGGCGCAGTCAGGAATCAGTAAAAATATTGACCGGAAACGAGATGGATTTAATGGTTCGGGAAGTCACTGATAATCTAAAATTTACAGAGAATACCAGAGAAAATTTTTTCCAAGTAATTAGAACTTGCGGTGTTTGGGAAGTTGTTGAAGATTAAATTAGTCGCAAACACTCCCTGCTTCCTGCTTGGTCATACCACAATGTGGACATGTTTCAGTTCCTTCACCCGACTTAATTTTACCCTTACACTTGGGACATCTAAAATATTTTTCCACCCCCAACCCATTTTTTTTGGCAAACTCACCTACCATAGTTTGCAAAGAACAGCCAAAAGTCTGCATCAAACTCACTATCAGCGGTCTAAAAGCATAATCATATAATCTCTGTGCCCCTATAGAAATTTTATCAACTATGCCTCGACTCAAATTCTTCACCTCCATCATCACCGCCGAATAGGCTCTAAATATTTTATCCGTTTTTAGTAAAAAATCTTTTCCAAATTTTTTTACAAAATCATCAACTATTAATTCTGCTACTTTGGTAATATTTTTCTGAGTAATTTTTACTTTTTCACCTACCAAGTGTAACTTATCCAATATATTATTTGGTTTTTCATTTGCAATGACTATCGGCCTAGCCAACATTTCTTCTTTACTACTCACCTCTCCTCCACCCAATCCCCTATATATTTCCGTCAGAGTTTCAAAACTGTCCTCAAGTGTAGCCCTTGACCATGTCACCGTCTCTCCACTTCTTCTCCAAAAATCCACCACTGTCATTGGATAATCAAAATCAATGTTTGCTGGACTAAAATTTATTATTAGATTATCTTCATCAACCACCGCCGGCTCAATCTGCTTCCATGCCTGACTTTCTGCCCATCTTGCCTTTCTACCTAAAACTTCACCAATTGGCTCTCCCGATTTCTGATCAATCACCTCGCCGCTATGCCACTCATACGTTTTCTCAAAAGTAAATCGACAAGATTCCCCTGCTGCTGTCGCCAGCTCTTCCACCAACACATTCCTCCGTACTTTCGGAGATAAATTTGCTAAATAATTTCTTTCAAGTTCTGGTTTGAATCCCATATTTCTTTTGCTCGAAAGATTTAATGCTAGGACTATTACCTTAGCGGCACTGTGAGGGAATTGCACCCTACTTCATATTTACTATTTTATAACTCTAGCTAAAATAAAAAAATAATCAGATAGTCTATTTATAAAAATCATCACATCTTTATCCAATCGTTTTACTTTATCTAATCTCACTATCCTTCTCTCAATTCTCCTAACCACCACTCTCACCCAATTTAGCCACACATTTAATTGCTTTCCCGCCTTCAAAAATTCCTCGATTGGCCCTGCTTCTTTTTCCATTCTCAATATGTCAGACTCAACCAATTCAATTGATTTTTTCAAATCCAATTTTATTGTATAACCGGCCAGATAACCAGACAAATAATACAGTTCTCTGTTGACGCTATCCGTAATCTTATTGATCCCCTTTATATTTTCTCCTGCCACCGCCACCACTGCCATTAGCTCATCAATCTCCCCAATCGCCTCCAACAACTCACTATCTTTATCAACTATTTTTCCCTGCCACCGACTCTTTCCATCATCACCTGTTTTGGTTACGACACTCATATTCTTATTTTGTAGAGACGTTGCATGCAACGTCTCTACAATTTTATTAATTTATTTTATAAATTTATTAATTATAAATTAATTAAAAATTAAAATGCTCTATGAGCACTTACTATAACCACAATAACTATTTGAACATTTGAAACACCCCTCTTCAGCATACAACGGGCTACCACAATCAGGACAGGCGCTAAATTTACTCTCGCCATTTGCCAATTTTGTCCTCACATCTTTTAAAACATCTTGTTGTGTACGGGCAATCCCTTGTGGTTGCCCCTCTGTTATTGGCAGCTCTAATTTATCCTTCTCCCCTTCAAACAAATCCAACTGATCACCCTTGGCTACTTCTAGTAGTGCTTTACCAACAGCATCAAACATACTCAATGTCACATTTGTCCCAAATCCCGTCCTCTGTCCACAAGATATACCCACCAATTCATCGGCTACTTCTTCCAAATTGGCTCCATACTTGAGAGCCAACGATGCCAATCGTCCAGTTACCTCTGCCGACCCCGCCATATAACCACCCGATTTTCCCAAATTAACGAATACCTCCACCGGACCATCTCCATCTTCGAAAAAGACCGAAGTATATACCTTCCCCGCATCACACACCTTTTGCATCCTCACCCCCCTCGCCGCCTCCGGCGTCTTCTTTTTGTTTTTCTGAGATCTGACATCTGATATCTGATTTACTTTTTCTCCACTCTTTACTGGTGCAATCACTTCTTTCTCTCTGCTGCCGCTTCTATATATAGTTATCCCTTTTGTCCCCAGTGAATATGCCAACAAATAGGCAACTCGGACATCTTCAACTGTCGCCTCCTTGGGAAAATTTATTGTTTTGCTAACTGCATTATCAGTATATTTCTGAAAAGCAGCTTGAATCCGTACATGCCACTCTGGACTAATTTCCATGGCTGTTCGATACACATTCACCAAATCCACTGGCAATCCCTCCACCCCTGTTAGTTTTCCTCCATTATCAACAATTTTTTTCAACAATTCTTCTGTATATAGTCCCCGCTTGGTCAACTCTTGGGTAAACACTTGATTTAACATAAACATTGAGTTCCCCTCGACGTTGTTTTTCTGGTATCCCAAGGAAAATGCTGGCTCAATTCCCGATGTGGCATCGGCAATGTAGGATATTGTCCCAGTTGGCGCGATAGTCGTCAGAGCCATATTCCGTGGCCGATAATTGGTGTTGGCAAATACCGATATCTCCCAAGCCGGAAAAACATTTCGAGTCTTGGCCAATTCTACCGAGGCATTTTTTGATTCTTCTTGAATAAATTTCATTACCTTCTCTGCCCAAGCCACACCCTCTTCCGAATCATAGCGGACCCCTAGTTTAAACAACATATCCGCAAAACCCATTACCCCTAGTCCAATCCTCCGAGTCTTACTCACCATATCTCGAATTTTTTGGACAGGAAAAACATTCACCTCCACCACATTATCCAAAAAATGGACTGATTCATGTGTCACCCGACGCAATTCTTCCCAATCGATATCTTTTTGTAGAGACGTGCGATCGCGCGTCTCTACTACAAATCTCGACAAGTTTATTGATCCTAAGTTACACGCATCATAAGGCAATAAAGGCTGTTCACCGCAGGGATTTGTCGCCTCAATTCGTCCCAATGCTGGCACCGGATTACTACTTGGCTCATTCATCCGATCGATAAAGACTAATCCCGGATCGCCGTATTGCCAAGCGAGTCGAGTCACTAAATTAAACACTTTATAAGCATTTAATTTCATGGTCACCAGACCTGTGCGAGGATTAATCAACTCATAACCCTCACCCTCGCTAGTCGCCTTGGCCCAGTCATATAATTTCACCATCCAGCTTTCTATTGTTCGCAGTCTCAAGTCTACATCGCGTAAAGCTTCGGCCTGCCTAATCTCTTCAACTATCTCTTCGGGGAAATTTTCTTCGGTCACAAATTTTTTGTCTGGTTCAATTTGGTCCATAAATTTGTTCGTTATGGCCAATGAGATATTAAAATTAGTCAACGAGTATTCATCCAACTTAACTACTGCAAACCGGAGTACATCTGGGTGGTCCACCGACAACATGCCCATATTGGCCCCCCGTCGCACCCCACCTTGTTTAATTTGCGAGGTCACATCGTTGTAGGCTTGCATAAATGACACTGGTCCCACCGTCGTCCCCCCAGAGCTAGCAATATAGTCCCCACTGGGACGCAATCGAGTAAATGAAAAACCGGTTCCACCACCACTCTTGTGAATCTTGGCCATATCCGACATTGTGTCCAATATCGAGTCCATCGAATCCTCTATTGGTAGGACAAAACAAGCCGACAATTGTTGATTTTTCTTACCGGCGTTGACCAGACACGGAGTGTTGGGAAAAAATTTTTGCTCTGCCAACATTTTATAAAATGTTCCTGCAGTGTTTTCTGTTTCCAGCTCACTCTTTCCAAAGACAATATCACCCTTAGCAATATTCAGAGCTACTCTCCAGAAAATATCCTTGACTGTCTCTACTGGCTTACCATCCTCACCTTTCATGGCATAACGCGTTTCGGCGATATAACGGGCGTTATCAGAAACTATTGGGTCGATCAAATTTATCATTATTTTTTATCAAAACTATTAATTATTTTTTTGTAATCTTCGATATTTTTTATATCCAAATAAATGGTGGCAAACCGGACATAGGCCACCGGATCAGTACTTTTCAAAACGTCCATGACTAGCGTTGCAATCTCCTTAGTCGGAATTTCCACGCTTTCCCAATTCAATAATTTCATCTCAATTTGATCTATCATTTTCAATCTATCTTCCTCGCCTACCCGCCATAATGCTCGTTCAAAACATTTTTCTAGCTTCTCTCTCTGATAATCTTCCACTCGGCCATCTTTTTTAACTACCTTCAACTCTATGTTGCCCAATTTCTCATAAGTTGTGAATCTCTTAAAACACTTGAGACACTCTCTCCTCCTCCGAGTAGCCTTGCCATCATAGGCATCCCTAGATTCCAGAACATTTGATTCATCATGATTACAATATGGACACAACATTTTGAAAAAATTTAAAAATTTAAAAATTTAATAAACATATTATTGGAAATTGTAGATCTGTAGTTTTGTTATTTACCTCTATATATAGTGGATGTCTTTCATCATACATACCACCAGCAGTGTCCGTCAACTAGAAATTAGTATCACACACCCAGTCAAATCCAGTTGCTATACTAAACCAAATGAAAAATTTTGAAGCCCATCTTCCTCCACCTGACATTAGAGAAGGATCATCTATCAGTTATTTTAATCAAACCAAATTAGATATGACCCATGCTGCCATTGGCATAATCATGGCCAATTATATTGATAATAATAGTTCTGTCGCTATGGACACCACCACTCCCAATATCGGTGAGACGTATCACCAATATTCAGTCAAATATCTAGATGAACAAGGTACCGTTCGCACTGTTTCTATAAAGTATAAAGACCATGACAAACTAGACTCAAGCACTGTTTTCAAACAATTATATCTCCAATTTCATGCCGACAAGCTCTCCACTCTCACTCTCGAAGAAATTCGATTTGGGGTCATGCGAGAAGATGGTAGCAAATTTGAACCATTTTTCTATATTACCGACCTTCCCTGTGACAAAATTGTCGAAAATCACGATCCCCAAGACAAAACCAGTAAAACTATTGTTTATCATTCCTCCCAACAAGATCTCGACTCAGCCACACAAGTCCACCATGACTTTCGCCAGTTCGCCGTCGAGAAACTAGGGTTTAGTGAATAGATAGCTCACAGCTTTTCTCCACTCAAATAATCTTCCCGTTGAGCATAGTGATAAGTTATACCAATAAAATATATAGCCCCTCTTTTTCTTCTAGCTAAGGAAATTGTATCTAATGAGGAAACATCCCGTGGTCCAACAGCATGCCCACCAGTAAATATACTATAATGCTGAGCAATTCCACCATCAATCCCAGTTGAACATGCTGCAAAAGCCACTGGCATTCTCTGACTATAAAACTTTTTCATTTTGTTTGCCGACCTACCATAAAGATCTGCAGTAGTAATAGACGAATCAGTATTACCAAAATTACCCAGTTGGACAGAATCAGCTGATCCATGACCAGAAATCACCATAAAAGAAATTTTGTTATTTTCACCGTACTTTTTGTCCAAATTATAAATTCTTTTAGCCAAACTTGTCTTGTCCCTCGATTCAATTATTCTCATTTTCATTCCCAAAATAGCCGCATCGTCTGAGAGCAAATCTATTTTGTCAATATTTTGGTAAAAACTACCATTATAATCATCATAACAACCTACCCAAAGACCATATCCGCTCGATAAATTATCTCTATTGTTCCATTGATCTATTAGTATATCCGAGGAATATCTCCCAAAATGGGTTATTCCAAATTGTTTGTATAAGTCCAAAATAACCTGGCTACCAAATTCTTGACTCCGGCTACAAATCTCCAAAATAGATTTTATATTTTTCTTAACGGCCCGTCTTAGGCGACCTTTGTAAACCTCATCACCATCTTTATTCAAGAGTTCTCGATTCAGAGTTAACCACGAACAAACCACGTCATCAGAAATTTCGACAGGCAGTCCTGCCACCTCGGCCATCAATTTTAGATACGGCTTGATCAATTCACCATGGCTTTCAATAAATTCATCAGACAAAACAGTATCGATAATTATTTTTTCACCGCCAATGCCCAGTTGCATATGTTCACCCACGCTTTTTCTTAATTTTTCCCCCAATGCACCTCCTTCAATCATTCGATCAAACTTAAAGCTCCACAAGCTTTGCCATTCTTTTGAGGACCTCATTTTACTTACGTCACCTATAAAATCAACTTCTTCTTCCAGAAAACTCTTTGCCTGTTGTTTTAGTTTTTCATCACCATGATCATAACAAGCTGTCATAAGATCAATAGTTTTTACTCTTTGTTGATCCGTCATATCCAAATCTAATTTTTGTTTTTCAGCTAAATCATCCACATATCTACCCAATACCCACCCGATTAGTTGTTTATCATGCTCATTTTCTAGTTTTGGCAATATTGAAATCCACGATTTCGCAAAAAAATCAAAATGTTCTACATAATCGTAATCAAACTGTGTCGGACGCAAACGCAAATTAACTCTATCCGTCATTTTTAATCCCTGATTATTGACTTTATCAGCAAATACGTGAATATTATTCTCACTTGAGAAAATTCGACCCCGCGCCTGTTCCAAACTAATCATAACTCATGATAGCAAACTATTTATACACTCCTTCAAGTTCCAGTCTCTGTTTTTCCAAATCTTCATAGCTCGTATTCCCTGCTCCTTTCAATATATTTATTAAATATTTGTAATCAAGAATTGCAAATCCTACCTTTCCTCTCTTAGAGATTAATAGGTATTTCTCTTTTGAGACTTTTTTTAGTGCTTCCGCTAAATTACTCCGCAATTTTGTACTCGATACTATATTCACATGTACATTATAACTGTACATTTAATATTTAACAAGGTGGCATATTATGTATTTGTCAGACTTAAGTTATAATCCACCCATGGATACACTAAAAAAAGTCCCCGAAAAATATGTTTGGAGCCTAGAAAAATTTCAACAAGGTTTTCCCAATTTTCCAATTAATGTTATTGCTGGACAAGTTGCCATCAACGCCAATTTACCTGTTCAAACAGATATGGTCATTTGTGCTCATGATCGAGTCCAATTGGTTCCAGACTTGGCCAATAGCCTGACTGCCCAAAGACCAGTACTCGAAAGGGTCTGTCCCATTCCTGAGTGTGAAACTCGTGCAATAGTCGGAGCAAAAAAATATGACCACATTTACAATATGCGTCAATCTTGGTTTGAAATAAAAAAAAGAAATGCTGCTGATCATTTGACTATTCACGGACCAGCCAATAAAACCTCCAACTAGATCCTATTTATTGTTATAATCCCTTCATGCAGCAAATTTTGCAGTTTTTAAAGGAAGTCCGCACAGAATTCTACAATATCTCTTGGCCCAAAAAAGAGTCTTTAATTCAATTGACATTTGTGGTAATATCAATTTCCCTCATTATCTCCCTGATTTTGGGTGGATTTGATTATATATTTACTCAATCATTCAATCTAATTGGCCAAAATAATTCACCTGTAGCCCCAATCACTACGATTGCTCCCCAAGTGACCATTGCCCCAACCATAACGCTTACTAGTCCTATTCCTACAAAGAAAAAATAATATGCCAAATAATGCATCCAAGACCAAACAAAAAGATTTCTTGTTCCTATTATCTTCTCTGACCCCATCAATCGATGCCGCTTGGTATGTTATCAACACCTATTCTGGCCACGAATACAAAGTCATTGATGCCCTCAAAATCCGTATCAAGACCATGGGTCTGGAAAGTGAGATTTTTCAAGCTATCATCCCTATTCAGTCCAAAATGGTCATCCGTCGTGGAACCAAGGTCAAAACCCAAGAAAAGACTTTCCCTGGCTATGTCCTCATCCAAATGGTCCTCACCGACGATTCATGGGTCACTGTCCGCACCACTCAAGGGGTGACAGGATTTATCGGCGTGGACAACAAGCCTTCTGCCATTTCTCAAGCTGAGGTCGATCAAATTCTCAAAACCACCATTGAAGACAAACCAAAATTCCAAGCTCCGTTTAGCATTGGTGATGTTGTCAAAGTTACCAATGGTCCCTTTATGGACTATATTGGTGCTATCGACAGTATCGACGAGCAACGTGGTAAAATCCGTGTTCTTATCTCTTTCTTCGAGCGCGAGACTCCCGTCGAGCTCGACTTTTTACAAGTTACTCGAGAACTTTAAAACTTTCAACTTTATAACTTTATAAACTTAAACAATGGCTAAAAAAATAAAAATCGTCGTCAAGCTAGCAATTCAGGCCGGCATGGCCAACCCCGCTCCTCCAGTTGGTACTGCTCTCGGTCCTCAGGGTATCAAGATCATGGATTTCTGTAATGAATTCAATGAACGTACTAAAGATATGAAGGGTTCCCTTATTCCTTCTGTCATTACTATCTACGAGGATCGTTCTTTTGATTTTATAATCAAAAAACCTCCAGTCTCCGACATGATTAAAAAAGTTACCGGAATTACCAAAGGTTCAGGTACTACCGGTCGCGAAAAAATTGGCAAAATTACGGCTGCTCAAATCGAAAAAGTGGCTACCGACAAAATGACTGATTTGAACACCACTGACCTCGAAGCTGCCAAACGTATGGTCGCCGGCACCGCCAAATCCATGGGCTTTGAAATTGTCGCCTAAACATGCCCAAAGTTGATGTCAACTTAGAAATCCAAAAAACGCATCCTTTTCTCGAAATATTGCATCATGGTAAAGATGGTGATCAATTGTCATTGCTCTGTTCTCGTCGTCAAAATGGCTTTTTAGTTCGCGGCTGTAGTGCTATTTCTCAATTTGTCACAATCGAAGGTGACATTAAAAATGTTACCGGTTTTAATCCCATGGCCGAGTATGGTTGTCTTGAATGTTCTCGGGTAGGCAAACCCGCCTAACAATCTACCTATACAGAATGTATCGACAAAGGTGGCCTCACTCCCCGCACAAAATAATGCTATAATCCAAAGCATTCAAAATTATTAATTTTATATCTTTATAAACTTTCTACTTTAGAAACTTTATAAACTAAAACCTATGAGCAAAACCTCACAAGCCAACAAAATTGCGAAGGAAGAGTCAAAAGTAAAAAAGACTCGCAAAGCTTCTACCGAAGTAGTTGAAACAACCACTGTCGAGCCTGAAGTAAATTCCACTGAAGTTACTACTGAAACTGTCGCTGAAGGAACAAAATCAGTTCGTACTGCCCGTGTTCGCGGCAAACGCTATCAAAAAGTCCGCAAACTAGTCGACCCCAACCAACTCTATCCCCTCACCGAGGCTATAAAATTAGTCAAAGAGACTTCTCTTTCCAAATTTGATGGCAAAGTCGAAGCTCATGTTACCGTACTGGATATCGGCAATCAGGGAGAGATTGTTTTCCCCCACCTCGAAGCCAGCTCCAAAAAAATCGTTATTTTAAATGATACAGTTTTGGCCGAAATCAAAGCTGGCAAGATAGATTTTGATATCTTGGTGGCAACCCCCATCACCATGCCCAAACTTCTACCTTTTGCTAAAATTTTGGGTCCCAAGGGTCTCATGCCCAACCCTAAAACCGGTACTCTGACCGACAAACCAGAAGACGCTGTCAAAAAGTTGTCTGTTGCCAAGACAGTTATCACTACTGAGAAAAAAGCTCCGGTAGTTCATATTGTCATTGGTAAGGTTTCCCAAGATCCAAAAGAACTTGAAGCCAATGTTGCCGAATTGATCAAGGTAATTAAACCAATCAAGATCAAAAAATTAGCTCTCTGTGCCACCATGGGACCGAGTGTTAAGGTCATTATTGAAAAATAAAGTGGTCATTCCCGATCTAGTCGGGAATCTATTCAATTTGTAGAGACGCCATATATGGCGTCTCTACTTGTTCACTAAAAGATTTTTAACTCAATCTATAGATTTACTTTTTTATATTATAGGTATATAATATATTTATTAGTAAAAATATTGTTGTTGAATTTCGCTCCAAAACTCAAGATGACAGACTCCTTGCAAAGGGGAAAATTAATAAAAATCTTCCAGATATTCGGGGACAAATAACGGATGTTACATACACTGGTACAGCCCTTGAAGAAGCACCCTTAATAAGAACAGTCGGTGCATGCAACGCTTCCATCATCGATTCAGGTAAAAGTGGGCCTAAGGTAACTATTGATGGATCCGATTACATATCAGAGCTAATGGCTCAACTAAATGGTGAACATATACCGAATACTAATATTATTAAGGTGGTAATAAAGAGAGAGGGCTAACTCCTTAACTTTCAAAACTGGCCCTCTGTGCCACCATGGGACCGAGTGTTAAAGTTGAGGTTATAAAATAATCATTCCTCAGGCAAATCAACCCGTCTAAATGGCGGGTTTTTTGTGATATCAATCTGTACTTTTCTCCCCAGAATCTCAAATGCACCAGCATTATATTTAAGAAATTCTTGCGCATCTAATCCATCATTTTCCCAACGACGGTTCAACTCTCTAATGGTCCCATCCATTCTCTCCACTTGTCTCATTTTTCTTGAAGCATCCAGTTTACTAATTTTTTTTGCCATATCCTATATTATAGCAAACCACCTACCAATTGCACAGGCTTGTCCTATTTGTTATCATCAAAATCTATTTACTCACTCCATGTCCAAGTCAAACAAAATTCTACACTGTGGAATCGACTTTGGAACTACCAACTCCTCCCTCGCCATCTCCACCTTCGGAACACCATCAATAGTACCTATAGACAGGCAGAATACCAACATTGGTGTCTTACGTTCCCTGATATATCTCAACCCTCTACATCAACAATCAGTTGGTTATGAGGCCATCAATCGCTATTTGAGTGATCTGACCACCCTTCCCTCAGTTCCCCTCCGTCAGGAATTAACTGGCCGACTTATCAAAACTTTTGGACCATCAGGCTCTAGTGGTGCCGGTCCTGTTATTTGGGTTCCTGAAGTTGTTGAAATCGACGACAGCGGTCGTGGTCGCCTACTCCAATCCCTCAAATCTGTTCTCACTAGTTCTGTTTTTAAGGGTACTATCATTTTTGGTAAATTTTATACTCTGATAGATCTTCTCACTATCCTCATGAAAGAAATCAAAACTCGCGCCGAAGCTGAAATTGGTCATGAGCTGACATCAGCGGTCATCGGTCGACCGGTAAAGTACGTGGGTAAAGAAGAAAATAGTCTCGCCCTCGAGCGGATGCAACAAATCGCTAAAAATTCCGGATTCAAACATATCGAATTCGAGTACGAGCCTGTTGGTGCCGCTTTAAATTATGCTAAACAAATAAAAACACCTCAAAATATATTGGTTTTTGACTTTGGTGGTGGCACTCTCGACATTTGTATTATGCGCCTACCTTCTCAGGAAATTATTGCCGTCTCTGGACGAGGTATCGGTGGTGATCTACTCGACTCTCAAATAGCCAAAGCATATTTACTCCACCATTTTGGCTCCACTGCGATAATCAATAACAAAATAAATATGCCCAAACACTTCTTTGCTGGATTTAACAGTTGGTACGAGACCACCCTCCAAAAAACCATCAAAAACATCGACAGCTTGCGCCAATTATCGATACAATCTGACCAACCAGAAAAAATCCACAATCTAATTTCTCTCATCAATCATGATTACGGATTCGAGTTTTTCCGAACTGTTGACGAAGCCAAAATCGCACTGAGTGACTTTGATACATTTAATTTTGATTTCAGCCGTCCTCAATTATCAATCCAACAACCACTTACCCGCTCTGGCTTCGAAGAATCCATTATCAACGAACTCGAAGAATCACAAAAGTGTATCTACGAATCCCTTACCCAAGCCGGACTCAAACCAAATCAAATAGACAAAGTTATTCTCACTGGTGGCTCTTCCCAAATCCCTGTCTTTATTCATCTGATATCTGACATCTTCTCATCTGACAAACTTATAGTCTCTGACCATTTTACCTCCGTCGCCGCCGGTCTCGCCCTTCGGGCAGAAAAGCTGTTCTCTTGCTAAAATATACCTAGTGAAAAAACAAAATGTCATCTTGATTCATGGTTGGGGCACTACCTGGCAGTCACTCTACCCCCTATTCGCTGGATTAAAAGACAAATACGATGTATTTACTCCTAATTTACCTTATCCCACAAATAAAGTTTTAACTCTAGACGATTACTGTCAATTTATTTTGGATTTTATCTCTCAAAATAAAATAGACAAACCAA
Organism: Microgenomates group bacterium; assembly: GCA_049303675.1. Taxonomy (GTDB): domain Bacteria; phylum Patescibacteriota; class Microgenomatia; order UBA12405; family UBA12405; genus UBA2283. Next base: position 20,489 of record JBAQNJ010000001.1, read on the forward strand.
TTTTAATTGGCCACTCACTAGGTGGTGCAATTAGTACCAAAATTGCCACTAACCACCCTAAATTAATTTCCAAAATTATTCTCCTGTCTGCTGCCAGCGTCCGCCACGAACTCCCACCCTATATTAAATTTTTTCAAAAATTTGGCAAACTTCTTCACCCTTTTCGTCAGCAGATATTAAAACTAATGAAACTCGATGCCTCGGATTATATCGTCCTCAAAACTGAAATTGAAAAACAAACTTTCCGCAACTTAATTCACGCCGACCAAAGAGAATCATTATCCTCAATCCATATTCCTACATTAATTCTCTGGGGAGACAACGACCAATCAACCCCTCTCTCCGATGGTCAACTAATTCACCAACTAATTCACCAATCTACTTTTAAATCTTATCCAAATACAGGCCATTTTTTTTACTTAACTTATCCAAATGACGTCATCCAAGATATAATTAAATTCATCAAATGACACTTAAAAGTTTTCTCTATCTAACCCAACTCGAAGAATATAATGTCCCTCGTATTAAAAGATGGCTAGCCCAAAATCCCCACCGTGAAGTCAAAGAAATAAAACAAAAACTAATCTGGACCACCAAAATAAAGTTTTTAAATATTATCGCCAAGATATTATTTTTTCTGGCTCCCCCTGTTTCCATCTCCATCGGAATCTACCTACTGGCTCCTCTTGATTTCATATTAAAATATTTGATTGTTCTCGTTGCTTATATTAAATTAAGAATTTTTCACCGACGATTGACCATTGTCGCTATCACCGGATCTTGGGGCAAGACCACCACCAAAGACACATTACTCGATCTAATTAAGTCAAAATACATCGCTTTTGCCACTACTGCCAATCACAATACCCTACTTGGAGTTTGTCAGGACATTATTAGCCTACCTCTCAACTCTCAATTTTTTATTGCCGAAATTGGCGCTTATTACTCGGGCGATATTCGCCAAGTCGCCAAAATTCTACGTCCAAAATACGCCATTATCACTGCCATTGGACCGATGCATCTCGAGCGCTTTGGCACTATTGAAAAAATAATTGATACTAAGATGGAACTCCCTCAAACCATCACCCAAGATGGTTGGATATTTATTCCGGATGAGATAAAACAAAAGATATTTCACATTCGCCTAAATTCCAAAAACATCCTGTTTTTCAACAAAATCAATGATGTTTATCAACAAATAACCCAACTGCTAAACATCTCCGACTACAAGAATATAGTTTCCAGCCATCCGCCATCTGACCACCGCCTCCAAATCAGTACCAATAATGGTATCACCATCATTGACGACACTTATAATAGTAACCCAGCCGGCTTTGAGCGAGCCCTGACAAAACTTGCAGAATACAAATCTACCAACAAAATACTGATTACTCCTGGAATGATCGAATTAGGTAACCTGCAGGAAATGGAAAACACTCGTCTGATCAAAATGGCCAGCAAAATCTGTCAACACATAGTAGTAGTTGGTCAAACTAACAAAAAGTCATTACTTGACGGTTTAAGGAACACTAAATCAAAAATACATCTAGTCAATCAAACCTCCGACACTCTAAGGTTACTACCCACTATTACTACAAATGGGGCCGTTGTCCTCTTTGAAAACGACCTCCCCGACCACTATCTCTGAAATTTTGCCCCGCCACTACTAGTTTTCAATAGTTTTGTATCAAAACTTCTTTGCAATTTGTTCATTTTGGCATGTCTTTCAAATCCCAAAGCGATTAATTTATCCACCACTTGAGCATAGGTATACCCCGATTTTTCCCAAATATAAAAAGATAATCCTCCCGGTAGCGTATTTATTTCATTGATATAGACAATTTCCCTTTTTATATCCACCAAAAAATCAATGCGAGATAGTCCTGCTGCTCCGATCGCTCGAAAAGCCATCTTGGCATAATTTTGAATCTTGTCTCTCAATCTATCTGGTATTGGCGCCGGCAATAATCTAGCCAGTCCCGCCATCCCTTTAGTCTTGCCTCCGAGCAGGTACTTTTCCTCATAGGTCAATACCTTATCTGTCTTAATCGGCTGCTCACACACCGATACTTCCAATTCATCCACTCCCATCACCGAGCAATTTATCTCGTCTATGCCCACCAATCCCTCTTCAATTAATATCTTCCGATCAAACTCCTTGGCCACCTCGACAGCCCACTCTAATTCGACCCTATCTTTAGCAAAATTTATGCCCACACTCGATCCCAAATTCGCCGGCTTGACACACATCGGATAACCCAAATTTTTTTCCAATTTTGTTACCAGTTCTTCCTTTCTATCACTCCACTCCCAGTCCATAAACCACTCATATCTGACAATTGGTATTCCCTCTTTTTCAAACACCGCTTTTTGCATGACCTTGTCCATCCCCACTGCTGCCGCTCCCACTCCACAACCAACATAGGGTATCCCCGTCATTTCCAACAATCCCTGCAGAGTCCCGTCTTCACCATATGTCCCATGGAGTGCCGGAAAAACAATGTCTATTTCTGATGGCATGCCCTGACCCGACTCCATCAACACCAAACTTTTCTGACCCACCACTGCCGGCAACATACACTCCACCAATTTATTTTTGGCTACCAATTCCAAATTCATAAATGATTCCAATTTGTCTAAATCTTTGCCAGTGTTCCACCTACCCTGTTTATCGATATAAATTGGCACTGCTTCGTACTTTTCTTTATCCATGGCCGCAAACACTTCCATCGCCGTCACAATTGATACCTCATGTTCTACTGATCGACTACCAAAAAGTACCGCCACCTTTATTTTTTTCATAGTCTATTTTAACATCACTGGGAAATATCAGATTCTACGAATTAGCCTCAACAATTTCCATGTAGTGAACTGCTCTATCAAGTGATTTTCTAACTTTACCTACCGAGACACCCTCTCCTCTGGCAACTTCTCGCACCGTCAAATCCTTTAATGCAAACAGGGTTGCCCGTCTGGCCTGATATTCTGGTAACAACATACCTAGTCGCCCTGCCGAAAATTTCCCCAATAGTTCTTTTTGATCTTTTATATTCATCACCAATATTATCACTATTTTCTTACAATATCCAAAATCTCTTCCACCCTCTCCACCACCCAATCCGCCCCTGCATCAATCAGCGATTGTTTATGATTGAATCCCCAGCTAACTGCAATAATTTTTACACCCACTTTTTTGCATGCCTCTACATCTCGCACTTCATCCCCCACATAGAAATCAATTTTCATTTTTTTGAGTATCTTTTCTTTACTTACCATGACACTGGCTGTTTCCAAAAAATCAACCTCTATCTGCCATTTGTTTAGCCATTTATTTATATTTTCAGCTGTATTTTTCGACAATATTCCTACTTTTATACCCTCAGTCCTCAAATCATTTATTAAATCCTTAATTCCCCCAAAGGGTCTGGCCTTCGCCACTATTTTGTATTGACCTTTTTGGACTAATCCCACAGTCCTAATCACCTCAAACATTGACGGTTTTAGACTCGCCAGTGCCTTTTTGGCGCCACCTACTCGATATAGCTCAACATGTTCAGCCGTCAGTTCTGGATGAATTTCTCTTAGCAACCCAATCGTCTGCTCCCATGTATCTGCCAATGTTCCATCAAAATCGAAAACAACTTGCATTACTGGCTCTTAAATTCCTTGTTATTCTTCATTTCCTTCTCGATTAAGTTTCTCAAAAACACTGATCGAGGTATCATTCTCTTTTGCGCTACCCAATCCAAATAAGCCAAAATTTTGGGGCTAACAAAAAAATTAAACCGGACATCCATACTTTTCCCAGCTTCTTCAAGAGTCCTTGACAAAACATTTTCTAAATTATCCTTATGATATTCAACCCACCAAACTTTTTCGTGTTCGATTCCTTTAAACAAAATTGGTTCATGATCTTTGGTGTACAGTACAACTACCGGTTTCCCCTTCTGCATTGCTAGGGTAATTTCATGGCCGATATGCAAAGTTGATGGATATGATGCTTCAAACACGCAAAAATCAGCTTTATCTAAATTTTTAGACATTCCCCTGTACAGTTTTTTTCTATCATCGTCAGGCATGTCAAAACCACTAGGTGATGCCTGAAACATAGTATTATCTAATACTTCAAAATTACTATGTTTGAGAACTTTCAAAATCTTACTATAGTTATCCGAATATTGTTCTTTGTATAGCCTTGACGCTGAAAAATATATCTTCACGACATATTATCTCAGAAAAAATCTAAAAATCAAAATATCATTACTTTTTTCCTATCTGTAACTCTCCTAGCTCTTTTTTGGATTTTATTACTATTAATTTATTCCGGTAATTCCGCAAAGTATCTTCACATTTTCTAATAAAAAAACTGGTTTCACTATTGAAGTTTTTCCAAGTCTCTTTTCCAAAATATTGACCCAATATCCATCTGGATAATATAAGGTTATTGTGAACACCATAAACATCTCTTTGGTTTTTATCAGTAAAGTATCTTTTCCACTGCCAAATTAGAGGTATCGACAGTGGTAAATTAATGAATACTATTACTTCTGCTTCATTCAAAATATTTTCTAGCAGATAAGAGCCTTCAATTATCCAATCCTTATTGTTTTCCAGTATCTTTCTGATTTTGTTTTTATAATTTTTTTCAGATCTGTATCTAAAAATTTTTGTTTTAATCAGGTAATCACGATCGATAAATACCATGTCCAAATCAAAATGAGGTATTCTTTCTTTATACGAAATAGAATTAGCAACCGTTGATTTACCAACGCAAGATGGACCAATAATGTATATTTTCATATTTAATCCAGTTATTATACCCCCAAACATATCATTATCAACCATCATTCGTCCAAAAATATGCTACCTGTTAATGACTAGACAGACCAACCCATCGTCATTAGAATTTCTCTAATCTAAAGCAATATTGTCCAATTTCATCCTGTTGAATCTATTCACGGTGAATGATACAATTTGCTATGTATCGGTTACGCATAACAGAAGTCTCTCCATTACTAGATGGAGCTTGGGTAGTAACATCACAGAGTCGTGACGGAAAAAAGGTCACTCAGATTATTGGTGATCAATCACTTTTCGAAATATTGTACTCACGCACAAGACCTTCTCACCCCAAAGACGAGAGTAAAGATTCGAGTGAGCTACCACAATATCAAAACGCTCAAGAAGATGTGCAAATGCGATTTGGAGTCGTTGGATTATAATCAAAGCTTTCAGAATAATTATTGTCTCTGTATAATTTTCTTATGGACACTATTCGTCCTTTTGTTATCATCGGTTTCCCCAATGGCACCCAAATTGGCCCCAGATTATTGATGCCCAAGGAAGTTTCTTTTCTGATTAGCGAACACAAAACAGATGGCTCTCCTCAGATTAATCGATATAGTTTATCTCAGTTGCTTGATCAGCATTTATTTGAAGTGCGTCCCGAAAAAGCCCAAGTCAGCCGCTACCGCCTCATTCCATCCGCCTTTTAGGTTGTGATCTGCGCCTTCATACACCACTAGTTCTGCCCCAATCGCCCTAGCTACCGGCCGCTGCCATTCTAGTTTTACTTGATTATCTCTATTCCCTTGCTGAATCAATACTGGCGCCTTGATCCAATCATAATAATTTTCAAAAGCATAGCGCCGACTGTCATAATGTTTTTGGAATTCCTCTATCACTGCCTTGACCGGACTACCCTCGTCAATTGTTGACAATACACTCTCCGGAAACGGTTGAGTCATCGGCGCCCACAAAACCGTCGGATAAGACTGCCCCGTAATTTCTAGTACCGACAAAGCAATTTGACCCCCATTACTATGTGCCCAAATACCAATCCTATTTTTATCCACCCAAGGCAGTTGTTTAACTGACTCAATCAGATCAAGTACTTCCACTACTTTATGAAACCGTGCCTCCAACATATCACTTGATTCTGTATCAGAATGTCCATATCCCAAAAAATCCAGACTAATAGTGACATAATTTGGTTTACCCGCCGACTGGCGGGCCAACTCATCTGCCACCTTCCAACTCCCCGACCCTACATAATATCCCTCTTTTTCGGCATACCCCCGAATCATGATGATTACTGGTACGAACACGCCATGGCGTGTTCCTACATCTTTTGGCATATTTATCATCCCACTCACCCATTTACCATCACTTTTAAATCTAATTTCTCTGGTTGTAAAGTCGTATTCTATTGTCCTTCTATCTTCCACTTCGGGAATATTCCCTAAAATTTCCAACTTTCTACTTTCAACTTTATGAACCTGCCTGCCGGCAGGCATGGCTTTATGAACTCGGCGAAGCTCATCAAAATCATATTTTTCTAAAAAAAAATTATTATTTATTTCTTTTTGTTTTCCTATGGGATTTATTATATTTCTCGGCCAAAAATAAAACAGACAACCACCAAACAAAATCAAAAAAAATATTATGCCAATTTTCCTTACCACACTCTATTTTACTCTAGCCGCCAACTCATCATAATAATTGTTTAATACATGAACCACTCTTTTTCCTTTTCCCTTTACAAAATATTCTCCTCCTGTCGCCAATAGTTCATCAGGGTCGATATTACACTTAGCCATGACTGCCAATTCTTCAATCGCCCTCACTTTCAAGTCAACCCCTTTCAACTCTGGCTCTCGCCTCCTCACTCTCGTAGCTGAAATAGTCAACAATGTCCCCAGTCGCGAATTCATCCCTACCCCTTCCAGAAACTGATTTTTATGACCAATATTCATAAAAAATCCTCCCTCACCGACAACTTACAACATCTCTATTTTAACCCTTTAAAATCTCCTGCCAACCCCCATAAAAAAGCCAGTATTCTTTATTAAAAACTAAACTTAAATGTTTTTCTAAATTCTTTCATCCCCGCTTCAATTCCATCAAAGTCTTTATCTGTCAATTTTAACTCAAATTCTTTTGTATTTTTTTTAGTTATTTTCTTCATCCCTCATTTTACCCCAAAACCTTGACTTTTAAGAGAGGGAGGGAGAGAATAAAGCCAATTATGGACCAAAAACTATCCCCAGAACGAAATGAAGAAATTGCTCAAGGTGGAGTGCCTTGGGATATTGGTAGTATATCTGCAGTCAAAGCTGATGTATCTGATTTGTTAGGAACAACGCCAATCACTACCGATGATTTATTTTCAATAATGGGAAAAGGATCAGGAGTTCTTACACTTTAGAAGCTCGTCATGCATTTGCAAAGAAAGCCCTTATATCATTATCAAATCGTGATGATGAACAAGTAGAAGTATTACTTGATTCTGCAGTCAAAACAATCAATGAACGTCTTGCAGCTGCCAAGAAAACATAACTCTTCTTTTTCTTTTTTTTCTGTTATACTATCCCTTGTCCTACCGAAGACAGCCGGTTTTCTAGAAATAGAATATAATTCCTGCCGAGGAACAAATTAGATTTTCTAAATCTACGCCTCGTTCTTCGAGGCTTTTTTATTTTACTTTATAAACTTTCAACTTTACAAACTAACGTATGAAAATCAATAAAACCAACAAAATCGTCAAGGTCGACGATGTCGTCGCCAAATTAACCAGCGCCAAATCCGCCGCTCTCGTCCAATATCAGGGTCTCAATGCCGCCAAGGTCGTTGCCCTCCGCGACAAAGTCCGTCAAACTGGTGGTACTCTCGAAGTCACCAAAAATTCCCTAATTTTTCGCGCTTTACTCAAAATGGGCATCGCCCTACCCGAAGAATTGGTCGGGCCCACTGCCATTGCCTATTCCAACGCCGACGAAGTTGCTCCTCTCAAAGAAATTGATGCTGTCAACAAAGCTTCCGAAAAAACATTTTTCAAATATGGCATTTATGCGGGCAAACTCTTGTCCCTCGATGAACTCAAAAAATTTATTTCCCTTCCTTCAAAATCCACCCTCATTGCTCAATTTATTGGTGGACTCAAAAACCCCTTGCAACGTATGGTCTATGCTATGCGCTACAATCAGACTCGGTTAGTCATGACTCTCCAAGCCATCGCCGACAAAGGCAAATAAAATTTATAAACATTCTTTATACACCTCATTTTAATTATCAAATCTGAATAAGTTTATTCTAATAAATTATTAATTATTATTTAATAAAAAATATGGATGCAAAATTAACCAAAATCCTCGACCAAATTGCTGAATTATCAGTAATGGATTTATCTGAATTGGTCAAAGCTTTAGAAGAAAAGTTCGACGTCAAGGCTGTCGCCATGGCTGCCGCTCCCGCCGCTGGTGCTGCTGCCGGTGCCGCTGCTCCTGCCGCCGAAGAGAAGACCGAATTTGATGTGGTCATCAGCAATGCTGGTACCAACAAAATCGCTGTCATCAAAGTTGTCCGCGAATTCAAGCCAGAACTCGGCCTCAAAGAAGCCAAGGATATGGTCGATGCCGCCCCAGCCACTCTGGGCACCATGAAAAAAGATGCCGCTGCCGAAGCCAAGACCAAACTCGAAGCCGCTGGCGCAACAGTGGAACTAAAGTAAAAGAAATATTCTTATAATCTTTTAAATACCCGCCGCAAGGCGGGTGTTTTTGTTTATCTTTTCATTTAAAACCCCTCCGGTCCCGCATCTGCGGGACCACCTCCCCTTGACGAAGGGGAGCTTTTCAATAAAATCTCTCTTTCTCTAACCACGCTTTCTAATCTATTTCTGACATTATCCAAACCACTCATCAACTCCCTGCTATTTATTCTAATTGTTAATATATTCAAAATATCAAAATATTTATCTCTCTCATTGTCATAATATTTGTTTCTCAAATGATAGCCTCCGTCAACTTCAACAATTAGGAGTAGCTCTGAGCAGTAAAAATCAGCTATAAACTTTCCTATTGGTTTTTGTCTAGTAAATTTGTAACCCAGCCTTCGGTTGTTTAATATTTCATACCACAAAATATTTTCTGTTTTTGTCGAATTAACACGACCTTTTCTAGCTAGGTTTCTCAACGTATCAAGATATTTTAAGTTTTGTCTAGCAGTCAATGCTTCCACTGGTACTAAATGTTTCACTACGTTATAGTGTTCTGTATTGTCCCCCTTCGTCAAGGGGGATACAGGGGGTTTGTTATAATCCACCATGGTTAGGCCAATAACAGAAAGTCAACAGCAAGGCCGTGCCTCCGCTCAAAGAGCCGATATTTATATGCGCCAAGAATTTCTAAATCTCAATTCTCAAACCCAACAAAAGGTAGTCGATTTACTCAAAAAGATGGATACCATTACCCGTAAACAAGATAAATGGGAAGCCCAAAAACACTTTTTTACCCAAGTTTATAAACATAACCAACCACTAAAAGGACTAATTGTCGACCAAAAGGGCATAGATTGGCAGGAAGTTTGTGACCAAATAAAATATTTCTGTTTTAGTGACCACGACATGGAAGGTCTATCCTTAGTCCCCCGTCGAGTCGAACAATCCATCACTACATTTAGTTCACTGATAGAGTTGCCCCACCAAAGAGAGGACTTTTAACCTCTTGCATTTTCTTCTCCCATTATCCATAATCACCTATCAAAAGCACACCTGACACTCAAAAAGTAAGTCTCCAAAAAGTCGTCTGTAAAGAAGGTCATACCCACCTCATCGTCACCACCCCTCTCGAAGCCCTAAAATTACGTGTCAAAAACCACTGTCCCACTCCGCCTAAACCAATTCCATTTTTCCCTCGCACTTGAGCTGCTCCACCACTTCAAAATTTACATCAATTCCGTTCTCTCTTCTGCTAATTTGTCAGTCACCTCTTTAACTTTGTTCGACTTATTTCTAGGTGAAATATAAATCGCATCATCTGTCTCCACCACCACTATTTCCTCAATACCCGCCAGTGCAATTAATTTTTTACCCGTCGATAGAACTAAGTTATCTTTACTCTCAATTTCCAAAACATCACCTTCTATTGATCCCATACTTTTCTCCATCCTATATCGGTAGACATCTTCCCATGTGGTAATATGTGCCCATTCGAAGGGCAATTGAACTGCCATTACCTGACCTTCTTTAATCAACTCGGTCGTCATTAACTCGATTCTTCCTTTGTCAAATTTTTGATATATCTCTGCCACTTTTTGTTTTTCATCATCTTTACCAAACACCTCTCTCAACTCATTTATTACCTCTAGCCAATCTGGTCGATATTTTTCCACGGCCGCAAAAAACTCTTTTGGTCGCCAAGTTAGGTGGTTGGTATGAGTGCCCACAATATTTTTACTCGCAATCTCCTGGACTTGTTCCAATGTCATCCGTTCACGTACTACATTGATAAACTCTTCGATTTGGTATGCGTTCATTTGTTGACCCAACTCGATCTTGTTGCCCAGTTTCATCAGATCACTTCCAGTTTCCAAATATTTTGGCAATATTGTACCTGTTACCAACTTACCCTCCTTTATAACCAATTTCTCTATTTCTTCAATCATATCCAAAAATCTCTCTGTTGGTTCACGAGTGCAAACAGCTTGAACATAAAAGTAGACAACTTCGTCTGGATATTTGGCAGCTACTTTGGCCATGGCAAAACAAGACGCCGGACCAGTATCCCTAGCCATGGGTTCGATAATATAATTTTCTTTAAGTATATTTGGCGTTTGCTCTTCAACATAATGCACCAAATCCTCAGTTGTGCTTACAAAAATATCCGCTGTTGAATATTTTTGTAAAAGCGAATCGACGGTTAGTTGAAACAAAGTTTTCTCACCAATTATTTTTATAAACTGTTTTGGAGCTTTTACTCGGCTTACTGGCCACAACTTACTTCCAGTACCACCTGCCATGATTACAAATTTCATAAGTACCCTCCATTATACAAAACCGAACTATGAATACAACTCTTCTGTCATTCCCATGAAAAGGGGAATATATTTAAATGGATTCCCGCCTGCGCGGGAATGACAGTTATATTTTTTTGCAAAAGCTATTTATATTCTCAATCGTCGTGCCAATAATTCTTCCAATCGCTTCTTGAGTATTAAATGCATTGTGAGGCGTAAATACCACATCATCCCGATCACGCAGCAAATGATAGGTCAACACTTCCTGCAAATCATCTTTAGTTGGCCGAGTACTCGACACCATCGCCACGCTCTCCAACAAGTCTTCATCCTCGGTCACATCTAGTCCCGCCCCCCATAAAATTTTGTTGCTTAGAGCCCATATAATCGCCTCAGTCTTCACCACCTTGCCTCGTGAGGTGTTGACAAGTATCGACCCTCTTTTCATCAGCCTAATATTCTTGAGATTAATCATATGCCGTGTCTCGGGTATAGCTGGGACATGCAATGTTACAAAATCTGACTGGGCTAGACATTCTTCCAGAGTCACATACTTAAAGCCCATTTTTTTGGCCAGTTTTTCGTCCCGACTTCTTTCCACTGCTAATATTTTTAGACCCAGTCCCTTGGCTATCCGAATTACATTTTGACCAATTTTACCCACTCCCACTACTCCCAAAGTCTTACCAAATATATCAAGTCCAGTTAATCCTTCAGGACTGAACTCCCCTTCTTCTACCGACTGATGTGCCGGCACAATTCTCTTGGCTACTGTCAACAGCATAGCTATAGCATACTCAGCCACCGTATTTGACCCATATGTGGGCACATTCATCACTTCTATTTTTCTTTTCTTACATTCTTCCACATCAATGTGATCCACCCCAGTCGACCGAGTGGCAATCATTTTTAAATTTGGTAATTTATCCAATATCTTTTTATCCAAATGAGAATAGACAAATACCGACACTATGTCATAATTGTTGGCCAAATCCATATCTTCGTGTAATTCTTTTTCAAAAATTCCCACCCCCACTGTATCCAAATTAATTATTTGCTCTTCAATTATTTTCCTCTCCCACGACTTCACCCCAAAAAAAGCTATTTTCATAACTAATATTAGCACCCTTGTGGCTATACCCATCTCTCTCCAATACTATCGGCTGCTCTACCAAAATGTTTTACGGCTCTCCATGCAGGAATAACCGCCAAAGGGAAAAACACTATTCCCACCACCGTCGCTACAGCCATGCACTGTACACCTCTAATAATTTCTATCACCGGATCTTGATCTAAACTAATTCTTTGTCCTCGACGTGTTTCATCAGATTTCATCACATTTACTTCTCTCATATGTTTTATTCGAGTCATCAATAAAAATCCGGCTCGGTCGGTTACCAATTGGTCTACGACTGGCCGGTTATAATTCTCTTCGATAACTCTCAGAGTAAGGCGTTGTTGTCTAAATCCTATAATATCACAAACTATTTATTTTTGCAAATATCTCTTCTTTGTTCTCTTCTACAAATATTTGTTCTTGGGACAACATTTTCCCCCACTCCACTATTTGATCATCGCTCATTTTATCAATTACTGCCAATATCTTATTTTTAGAATCATCATCCAAAATATAACTACTATTTATCAAAATAATTAAAGCTTCTTTTTTATCCATATTAATTATCTGTAAATACTTTAACTGCCTCGACCACTTGCTGCTGTCTTTCAACTGGCTTACTAAAAAATTGCTCTCTAATTGCCTCTATTCCCACCTTTGCCAACCTAAATCCCTTGGTTGGAGTATTCCATAACGTATCTATTTCAAATTGGGCCGCATCCATCAATATGGATACAGGTGTAAATCCCACCCCCGCCATATTGCAAACATCCACTATCGCATCGGGAATATTTGGATGTAATTCTAACTTTTCATTCACAATTTTTTCACCTATTATTGCTGCTCCGCTTTTTACTATTTCCGCCAATTTGTTTCCAGGAAAAAATTTTGCCGTAATAATTCCTACTAGTGCCAGTTCTCTCCCTGCCACCTTGACATAATCTTTTAACTGTTCACTTTCTACCACTGTCCTTCCAACATTACGCATTTTTTCCCACAACGTCCGTCCCACTGCCTCCGCAACCAAATCTTCAGAAACAACAATTTTTTCTTTTGCCTGTTCTTCATCAAAACTCATTTCCAATCATAACATATTCACTATTGACAAATTTAATGTCCTATAGTATAATAACAACAATTCTAACAACGCCTTACTCTGAGAGTTATCGAAGAGAATTATAACCGGCCAAGAAGTCATCTTGAGGCCGGTTTTTTGATGCAAAAAATTACCCTCAAGCCTTCTTTGACAATTTGGTAACAGGGAAAAAGTTGGCTACAACAAATAGGCAATCGCTGTCTATGGGTTTCTTGGTGCCAGCAATTCCCTGCTACGACTAAGGCAGATATAAAAAGGAGAAAAAATGTTTAAGAATATTGTACGTTACTGTGGCGGATTGCTAATTTTTACCTTCGGAATGATAATGTATACAATTTTTCTGGACATCAATATGCCAGAACCTATGTTACATTTTTTACTTCGTTTGGTTGTCGCTTTTTCCGCCTGCTGGATAATCATTAGACCAGCATTTGCTGTAGTTGGAATGCCATTTATGGTTCCTCTCGTTGGAGTACTATCACTACCCAACCACGAATATGAACCTTGTAGCATTCCTATCGTGATCGCTTGTACATTCTGTCTAGCTTTGCTCTATGTAATAGTCAATAAAAAATAATTTCTCTGCCTTAGTCGCTAGCCAAATCGGACCTGCGTGGTAGAAGTGATGATTCATTTCATCATTTTTACCCTCAGGTCCGTGCAAGTTTAAATTTAACGTTTGGCAAATTTTGTTTTTACTGCCCATGCTGTCCACGATTTTTCCAAAAATATTCCGTGAGATTCATTCAAGTAGCCGGCCGCTGCACTCTTGGCACGTTCAGTTATTTTAGAACCGTCCCCAAAGATACCACTCTCTCCTGTCACTGTTGTAGCACCTATTTCCGTCAACAAATAAGCCATTTGTTTCTCAGGGGAGTCCAGACCTTCCTCACTTAGTTGAGGACTTATTCTTTCAAATCCATCCATCATCTTGTCCAACATATTCAAGGGCAATTTCTCATCTTTATACTTCACGGCCAAGGAAGCAAAGAATGATGGCAACCATCGGTAACACTCAGGCTCTCCCAAATACTTCGGAAAGTCGAGCGGGATTTCATCTAATGATTCCTTATCATAAATGTCCACTAATAACTTTATCTTCTCTAAATCACCATCTTGTTCATTCCACACAGCAATTAGCTCAGAAAAGATTCTCAAGTTAGGATCATTCACATCAATTTTGTTTTTTGCGCAATAATTTTTCAAGGCAATATGAGAATATTCATGTCGACACTTCCTTCTAAAGATTTCCCATTTATCGACACCCTCATTCTCGCTCTCGACTTCTAACGCGGCCATGTTAATTAAAACCACCCCATCGGTGACTAACTTGTCACTTTCCAATCTATTGATACTTGCTGAAGCACAGGCCATGCCTATGTTTTCCTGTTCTCCATTCACAATCACCACACCGATATTTCCTAAATTGATATTTTCCAATCCAAAAAAGTTCGCCACATTCTGTCGCTCCACTTCTACAATACTTGATGTTTCTGCCCATCTAGACTCTTCAACTCCACAACTATTGTGGAATATGACCGGATTTTCTTCATCGCCCACATAACGCGAATCTTTGATTACTTGATTAATTTTGTCGTCAAACTGCAACTTCTCTACCGAAACTGATTTCGCATCGAGCTTACCCATCCCCCATTCTAACATTTACCCAATTCAAAATATCTTTTTTCCCATCTTCCCCTTATTCTGTTAACTGTTGACTGTAAACTGTTAACTGACATATTGACCTAGTAGTATGCTCTATGTTTTAATGATTATAGTTAATCATTACATTGATACTAGAGGAGCCACCCCATGGACGAACAAACCCTATCACAAGACAAACTTGTGAAACAAAATCCTGCTCCAAAAAAAATTAACGGAGTCAGTATCGACAATCTCCCCGACCTCCTAACCGTCGCCGAGGTCGCCGACCTACTTCGCGTATCAAAATTGACCATCAAGCGTTGGGGTAAGCGCGGCAAACTACCCGCCATTCGCATCAACGCCCGCGGTGATCGCCGATACCGCAAAGAAGCCGTTCTCTGGCTACTGGGAATTCAAACCGAATAAGAGACTTCTTTTACCTTCTAAGGGGTCAGTTTAATCGCTGGCTCCTTTTTTGGATATTTACAATGTTTTTAATCCATCAAACAACACCTTTTTCATCAATGCTTGATATGAAATATCAATCAGATTTGCTTTTACTTTATAATCCTCTACCAACCCCACCGGCAATCTGATTGTCATCGGCTTTGAAGTTAATTTTAGATTTGGAAATTTGGCTCCCCTTTTTGCCATTGACCAGTCAACATAATCAACTGAACTATGAGTCATCCAAAATTTAGATTCCTCGTTTTCATTCTTAAATTTTGGAATTAGTTTTAATGCTTTATTTTTCATATAAATTTCTCTCCTTATTGTTCGCCATTCTGGCTGAAATAATTATAACTTTATTTTGTCAAGTTATAAAAACCTCGCCAAAATAATCATCGAACTCAGTGCCATCCCAATTCCCACATACTCCGTTACCGACAATTTTTCTCCAAACATAAATACCCCCATAAATACAAATACCACCATTCCTAATATTGAATAAACCACTCCCGACAACGAAAACTTGGTCATCCGATAAATCATCACCCACATATATGCCGTCATCATATACATCACCAGTCCGATATAAAAATCTACGTTCATAAATCTGGCAGCATGATCATTCGCCTTTTTTAAAAACGAATCCCCCACCACTGTAAACAATGTCGTCGCCATAATTGCTATCAGTACCCTAAAACTATGCATCACCTATCTTACACTACAATTATTTCAGAAAATACATTATCACCATTCCTACCAAAATCCCCAAAACAAACATCGACATTCCATTACCATTCTTGTTTTCAATTCCTGCTGACCCAAAACTTGTCTCCAAACTTTCGGTCTTCTTCTCGCTTACTGAATTTGAAATATCAGACAATTGGCCCATCGCTTGGTCATAAGATTGTCTCGTCTGCACATCCATTTCTTCAACCGAGCCATAAGACTTCCCGTTTACTGTAATATTTGTCGTCGATTTGGTTATTTTCATAAGATTATTATACCGTCACCCTCCCCCGACTTGTTCTCTTCACCAACCCCTTTTTCATCAAATAAGGTTCATATACATCCATAATTGTCTCTACATCTTCTGTCAGCGCCGCCGCAATATTTTCCACCCCCACTGGTCCGCCCCCATATTGATTTTTGACCACATCCAAATACCTCCTATCTGCATCCGATAAACCCAGCTCATCTACCCCCAATTTTTCCAGTGCCTCCTTTGATTCCTGCCATTTAATCACTCCGTCTCCGGCTACCGTTGCATAATCCCTTACCCTCTTGAGCAGTCGGTTGGCAATTCTGGGTGTACCTCGCGACCGCTTGGCAATTTCTCGTGCTGCCAATGTCTCTATCCCTACTCCCAAAACTTTGGCTGTCCGCTCCACAATATTTTTCAAATTTTCCTCATCATAAAAATCAATTTGTTGAATTAGCCCAAACCGATCTCTCATCGGCGCTCCAATTAATCCAATCCGAGTGGTCGCCCCCACAATTGTAAATTTTTGCAATTTCAGTCTAACCGACCGTGCCGATGGCCCCTTGCCCAAGACAATATCCAAAGCATAATCCTCCATCGCACTATAGAGTGTCTCCTCCACAATTTTATTGAGTCGATGAATTTCATCGATAAACAAAAAATCTCCCTTTTTCAAGCTAGTCAATATTGAGGCAAGGTCCCCTGCCCGAGTCAATGCCGGCCCTGATGTAATTTTGATATTCGATCCCATTTCTGAGGACAACAGCATCGCCAAAGTCGTCTTACCCAAACCAGGCGGCCCATAAAACAATATATGATCCAATGGCTCCCCTCGTGATTTAGCTGCTCGAATAAACACATCCAACTGATCCTTCAACTTTGGCTGACCAATAAACTCACTCAATCCTTTGGGTCGAATCGACAATTCAATCTCCTTGTCTTCAACTTTTTTTGTGGGATCCAAATTATTATCTATATTTTTTGTATTATTCATAAATCATATTTCTTAAATCATAAGTCATCTCCCTAAGTTCTGGAGACACCAACTCAACCTCTCTTCTAATTCGATTAGGTCACTAGGTAACTTTTTGACTACACTTTCAATTTCTTTTTTCTCAAATCCCAATTGTTGCAAACTCAACACCAAATCATCCTCGAGTAACGGCAATTCGTCTTTAAGATTTAATTCCCCCAATCCCCCAATTTTTGACTTTAGATCAACGATAATCCTTTGGGCAGTTTTCAACCCTATCCCTTTTAATTTCTTAAAAAAATCAACATCTGCCTCCCCAATTGCCCTGATAATTTCTATTGAGTTTTTCTCGGCCAAAATTCCTGCTGCTGTCTTGGGGCCCACTCCCGACACCGTAATCAACATTTTAAACAGATCCAAGTCTTCCGGTTTTTCAAACCCGTACAAACTCATATCGGTTTCTGATACTGCCATATATGTAAAAATCTTTACACCTGTTCCTTCAATAAAATTTTTTTTACCCACAAATACCAGATAACCAACACCACTTACATCAATTTCAATATGATTCAAAAAGATTCGACTTACCACCCCTCTCAAACTACTAATCATAACTCATCATAACACCTACCTATGCCGAATAAAATACGAAGACTAAATCTTCATAGTAAACCCATGGGTCAGCGCCACCGCTACTGCATCCGCTGCATGCGAAGGTGAGATACTTTGATCTAAATTCAACTCAGTCCGAACCATTATTTCCACCTGCTCTTTCTCAGCTCTGCCATACCCCACCAATGCTTGCTTCACTTGAAGCGGAGTATATTCTGCCACTTCTAGTCCGTTTTTCTGACCACATACCTTAATTACTCCAATCGCCTCCGCCACCTTCATTACCGACCTGGCATTTTTGGCAAAAAACAATGTCTCGATAGCCATTTCTGTTACCCCGAACTTTTTTATAATAATTTCCAATTCATCATAAATTTTACCCAATCTATCAGCGCTTTTATCTTTACTGTCAGTCACAATCACCCCACAATCTATCAATTCGTAATTCGTAATTTTTAATTCGTAATTAATTATCCCCCACCCAGTGTTTTCTAGTCCCGGATCAATGCCTAAAATCATTTTTTCGTAATTCGTAATTTTTAATTCGTAATTATTTTAACACCATTCTCCACCCTACCATCATCATATAACGTGACTTCTGTATATCGAGGTGTCTGAGTATTCCTATCTCTTGATATCGCCCCCACCAATACCGTCTCCCAACCATCATTTGTATAGCTCGAAGCATAATGTAAATGTCCGGAATACCCTGTCACTATTCCATTGGTTACCAATATGTTTTTTAGCCACATGGCCTCATTGGCTGTCTCTAAACTATATTCCCCCATGACATGCTTCGACATAGTATTAAAAAGTGGCATATGCATTATGGCCACACATTTAATTATTTTACACTCTGCTGACTCTTGCTCTATCCATATTTTTTGATCAGTCCCCAAACCTTGCCAATTACTATTATCTATCAACAATAATTTTATGCCATCAACTTTGACACTTTGATACTTTTCTCCAAATATCCACACTTTTTTATAATCATCGTGATTCCCTGGTACCTTATAAACTGGTATCTTCCATTTATCTGTCACCTCTTTCATTTTATTTTGCTCACCCATGGTCCCATTTATGGTCAGATCCCCTGCCAATACAATCATCTTAATTCCATCATTTTGCACCATATCGTAGACCTTTTGCAATGATTCCACATCATTGTGAATGTCTGCCATTATGGCAATTTTATTAATTATTTTATTGTTTTTTATTCTTGTTTCCAGTTTCACGTTTCTCGTTTCTACCGTTTTTATCTCTTTTTTCCTCGGCCAAAAAACAACTATTCCCACTATCGCTACCAAAACAAAAAATAGCCACCACTTTTTCATAATTCATTTTACACCTTACTATATTATAAGAATTAAATTGTTTCCCCCACTTATCCACACGATATACCCATATTATATTACTCCAAGATAAAATAGTTATTTTGTTACTAACATACACCATAATTCGTAATTAGTAATTCATAATTCGTAATTAAGTTATAATATATTATGAATCTCTCCGACTTCCAGCAAAACATCCCCCTCGCCCCCTACACTACTCTAAAAATCGGTGGCCCCGCGCAATATCTAGCTATTGCCACGAAACAATCAGAATTATTTGAACTACTCAAGTTCCTCCATCAAAATCCTCACCTCCCCCAGACTATTTTGGGGTTAGGTTCTAATGTTGTTATATCAGACAGTGGTTTAAAGGGTCTTACTATAATAAACAAGGCCACTCAGATAAAAATAACTGGTAACTCTGAACTCGTAACTGATAACTTTCAAGTTACCAACACCCAACGCCAAGAAAACGAACCCGAAAAGTATTTAGATTTTAATAAGATCGATTACGACGAATCTATTTATTCCACTCAAGAAGTCTTGATCCAGGCTGGTACCCCCCTCCCCTACGCTATCAATCATTTATTTACCCTTGGACTCACCGGTCTTCAGTGGTTCTCCTACATCCCCAGCACCATTGGTGGCGCAGTCTACCAAAATATCCACGGTGGTAAATATCATTTTTCCGATTATATTGGCTCTGTCAAAGTATTTGACCTAACCACCGGCAAGACCAAATTGTTTAGAAAAGAAGAATTGACATGGCAATATGAGACTAGCTACTTTCAGCAACATCCCAACTTAATCATTCTCTCAGTCCGGCTTCGGCTCTTCAAAGGTGATGTCAATTTGGCCAAACAAGTCTCCACAGCTTGGATTGCCCAAAAATCCCTAATCCAACCTATGAATTCCTCAGGCTCTACTTTTGCTAACCCCTCTCTCAACGATTGTCTCCCTATCTGGGGAGAGCAAAAATCAGCTGGCTGGATAATCGACCATGAACTAAATCTCAAAGGATTCCACATCGGTGATGCCCAAATTTCTACTTTGCACAGCAATTTTTTTGTTAACACTGGACATGCCACTGCCACTGACTACAAAAAACTGGTTGAGCATGTCCAAAATGCAGTCTACAATAAGTTCAAAATAAAATTAATTCCCGAAGTCAAATTTTTGGGTGAGTTTTAAACTCTACAATAACCCTGATTTATCAACATCCTTACTATTACGAACCCCAATTCCCTGAGCCTGATCCAATGATTTTCCAAAAGATGCTCCCAATACAATAGCCACCCTATTGGCAACACGATCGGCAACTATAATTACAGGTTCAATTATTGGTGCTACTACTAACAATAAATCTTCTCCAATGCTATTTCCAACACCACTTCTATCATGCGCAATAAATCGCATTTTATATCCCTTTAACTCATCAGGCAAATCTAAACCGTTCATTTTCCAAATAATACCATAAACATAAATTTTAGTAATTCGAATTTTCTTTTTCTTCTCCCCTTGTCAGTAAACAACGAATACAACCACTCTAACCCCATTTTTTGCATCCACCTTGGCGCTCGGGGCAATTCTCCCGAATAATAATCAAACGTCCGTCCCAATCCAATCACCAATTCAACCCTGAGCTTGTCAAAATGGTCATTTATCCATAGTTCTTGTTTTTTCATGGCCCGACAGACAAACAAAAAATCAACACTTGTCTCGAAATCATAGTCTTCTGCCTGTGCCCCCACCACCTTTAACTTTGGATATTTTCTTAAAAAATATTCTGCTGTCCGCTGTGATCTGTCGTCCCAACCTCCATAAAAGAAAACTGTCTTCCCTTTGGCCTGCGCCAACCGACACAAGTCATCTACTAGATCTACTCCGGTAATCACCTCATCACCATATTTCCCCATCAACACTTTTACTCCCTCGCTAAAACCCACCATCAACTTTTTGACTTTTGACTTTTGACTTTTGACTTTCTTCGCCCATGCTAAACCAATTCCATCCACCACATTTATAGTAGTTCTATTTTGTAAAATTTTCATAAACTCCACATCCTTACGAGCATTCATCACAAATTCTGGATTTACCGTCGCTATCCACACCGGAGTCTTTAGCTTATCCTTTGCCAAAATATCTAGCAGTAAGACCCTTGTTCTGCCAAATAGCGGAACACCACATATTTCCCAGTCCTTTAGCCCAAAATTACCTATCACTCTATCATTTTCTCGGCTACTTTTCTTTGGTTCTTGTATCATAGACTATATCAAACATTATCTATTTTTATTTTACCACTCACTCCCACTTTTTGCTCCTCCAAAAACTATATCACATCCAGTCATATCTCCCTATATAATCAATATTATACAAGTCTATATAAATAACTATATCACTACCCATATCCAATAAACATATAAGATATTTGGCAAAAAATATACTCTCCGCCAAATATCAATTTTAGAATAATTTTATTGTACAAATATCAAACTAAAATTTAGCAAAAAACCCAAAAATAACACATGAAATTATTATGCAGTTATACTGTTGTTAATAGTCGTAATTCGTAATTAGTAATTCGTAATTTTTTATAAATTACAGGTTGTAATTTATAAATAGGTCATCGTATCGCTCGCCAGTATATATCCAAATTCTCGAGCGCTATCCCCGTCCCCCGAATTACACAAAATTGTGGCTCCGGCGCCACATGGGCCGACACCCCAATTTCCCGAGTTACCAAAACATTGAAGTTGCGCAGTAGTGATGTCCCTCCCGATAGAACTATTCCTCTATCAGCAATATCGGCCACCAACTCTGGAGGAGTAATTTCTAGAGTGTCACGAATCACCATGATAATACTACTGAGTATCGGCATAATCGCTTCATGAATTTGGTCCGAGTCAACTACTACCATTTTGGGTAACCCTGACACCGAGTCCCGACCGCTGACTTCCATTGTCTCAGGACGTTTTAGTTTGATAGCACTCCCAATTTTAATTTTAATTGCTTCCGATGTCTGTTCACCTACAATTAGATTGTGTTTCCGTTTTAGATAGTCAACGATAACTGCATCCAGCTTTACCCCACCTGTACGAACTGTTTTATGAGTCACTACCCCTCCCAAGGCAATTACCGCTGCTTCTGCTGCCCCACCCCCAATATCCACAATCATATTGCCATATGGCTCGGATACTGGAATTTTGGCCCCAATTGCCGCCGCTAACGGTTCATCAATCAAATAAGCTTTACGCGCTCCTGCCGAAATTGTCGCATCCATGACTGCCCGTTGTTCTACCTGAGTAACCCCAGCTGGCACACACACCATTACTTCTGGTCCGAGTATCCAGCCTCGTCCCATCACTTGACGCATAAAATACCTCATCATGGCCTCAGTTACCTCATAATCAGCAATCACCCCATCCTCCATTGGTCTAATTACTTCTATATATTCCGGCGTCTTACCCAACATTTTCTTCGCTTCCTCACCCACCGCCAATATTTTACGATCATCCACTCCGATAGCTACAATTGTTGGTTCGTTCAAGACTACTCCCACTCCCTCCTCCCAGACCACCGAATTAGCCGTACCCAGATCAATGCCTAGTTTTTTGAATAGTTTCATGTCAATTCATTATAACTATTTACTAGTCACTAATCACTATTCACTGTTCTATAATACTCATATGATCTCCGCTTCCGAGAAAAAAAGCCTAACTATCATCCTTTCCGTCTTTTTCTTTGTCATTATTAGCACTTGGGGTGTTACTCTCCTTGCCCGCGGCTATCGCCCCGCTCTCCAATCTGGTGGCCTCAGCCTCAATCCTACCGGACTCCTCTCGGCTACCTCCGTCCCCAAAAGTGCTAGTGTCTATATCAACAATTCACTTATCACCGCCACCGACGATACTATTAATCTCTCCCCAGGAGAATACATAGTCAAAATTATCAAAGATGGTTATTTTAATTGGCAGAAAAACATTAAAATCAAAACCGAGGTCGTCTACCAAACTGACGCTCAATTATTTCGTTCTACTCCCGATCTCAAAACCCTAACTTCAAGTGGCGTGGTCAATCCCGTAGTTAGCCCCGACAAAACTAAAATCATTTTTGCGGTAGCCTCTGCCTCTGCTGTCTCTAATAATGGTCTATATATTGTTGAACTCAGTGCCAACCCTCTCAATATCAACAAAAACATTCCCCGACAAATTGCCCCCAACACCAACCAAGTTGATTGGACCAAAGCCACTTTTGAATTTTCCCCCAACTCTACCCAAATTATCGCCTCTTTCAAAAAAAATAGTCCCAGTTATCTTCTCGATCTCAATACCACCATTGACACCAAAAAATTAATTGATATTGGCGCTAGAATTTCCTTCATCCACCAAGATTGGGATATCCAAAATAACGAATTAATTGCCGCCAAAATCGATCGGCTCCCCCCAGAACTTCGTCCTTTTGTGGCTACCGCCTCGGCTGAGAAAATAAGTTTTAATACTCTAGAGGACAAAGTTTTGTATCAGGCCAGTTCCAATAGCGAAATACCTCTTCTTATCACCCCTCCTCCTGCCCAAAGTACCCAAATCCAAAACCGAAAGTTGATAGCCAGTGATTATTACGTCTATGATTTACTGGAGGACACTAATTTCCATCTTGGGTCACCCACCAATATCCAAAACCCTTTTTGGCTGCCTAATTCCAATGATATCGCCTATCTTTACAAACAAGAAATCAGAGCCTGTGATTACGATAACACCAATCTGGTCACTCTCTATGCTGGCAATCTCAACGCTAACCTAATTTTACCCTGGTCTGATGGCCACAAAATAATTACTCTGACCACTCCCTATACTGGTTCCAGTGAAAACCTCTATACCATTACTATTAGATAACTTGGTTATTTACAAGTATTTGCCTCAACTTCAATCATCTCGGCCACAATATCATCAATTTCGCTCCCGCTCAATCCACCAGCCACGATTTTATCCTGATCTGACTTCAAGGTAATCTCGGCGTCCTCTTTCATAATACAATCGCTTTTGGCAGCTGCTTCAATCTCATTATATGGTGCTTCTAATTCGCTGGTTATCGGTTGAGTCTCCTCAACTACCATTGTCTCTTCGCCCAAAACTTGTGGACTCTCCAGCACCACATTCTGCCCAGCTTCTACAAACCTTAATGGAATTAATGCCATAATGGCAAAAACAAAACTAACAATCAGTGTTCTAGTGTTTCTCGTATTTTCATTCATATATTCAGTCTAGAATGAATTTATGGTTTGTCAAGACAATAATAATCCGGTAAAAATAATAAATTAGACCTCTAACATTAATTTACTCATCTGAACCTAATTCAGTTTATAGTTTCTACATCCCCATCCTAATAATAACAACTAATTAAGATTGTCCGCTTTCATTCAGTTTATATCACTAATAAAATAATTAGCAGTCAACAAACATATCTGCCAAATCCTATCCACAAAATGTTAACATTTGAATATCAATTTATACTTTACTGGTACTTTGTATAGAGTAATACAACAATAACAAAACATCCTATAACCAAAATAATCCTCAAATTCATAATCAAGGTATAATAAATAGATAAAGTCAATTCGGGCTGTGCCACGTCATAGCCCGAAGGGCGAAGACGGGGACCTGCCTGCCGGCAGGCAGGTTGGCGCAATTTCAGCCATAGGCTGATCGGCCTCTGGCCGAGGCTAGCGCAATATAAATAAGCCTAAACATCGGGGATTGGCGCAATTGGCTAGCGCGCACGGTTCGGAATCGTGAGGTTGCTGGTTCGAATCCAGTATCCCCGACCGTGGGTTGCCGTAGCTTTGCGTAGGCACCCTGAGATACTGGATGAGAAATTTATCCGCCTGTGGCGGAAATCCAGTATCCCCGACTATACAGTTTACAGAAAACAGTTAACTGTCAACAGATAAAAATAATCTCTGACAACTGTTTACTGTCAACTGTCAACTATTTAGTCCTCATAGTTCAATGGATAGAACGAGGGTTTCCTAAACCCTAAATGGTAGTTCGATTCTACCTGGGGATACACGTTTTCACACCATTCTCCGCAATATACAGCCCTATTATTTTAATATCTCCGCACCTACTCCGCTCTATTTCCGCATACATTTTGTTGAAAATTAACAATAATTATTCAAAATACTTTTTCCGCAATTTTTAAAATATATTGACTTTTTCTAGTATATTTAACAACCTTAGATATCATATTTACCGCACTCAGGTAATTTTTGTCACCAAATATTTTCTCCACACGCTAATTATTTTCACACTTAACAATAAATTTAGTCTATATTTTTCTACCCTATCAATTACTACCCATCTGTATCATTATTCGCTGTCTCCTATTTTCCACTGTTTATCATTTTCTATTTCGAACACAAACCCCAACGTGTACGATTTTTACCTATAAACACACCAACATATATTACCCAAAACAACTAGCAGAAATTCACTTAGTTTGCCAAAATCACAAAATTTACCATCCTCCCTTCCACATAGATCTCCTTGCTAATTGTCTTGTCCGCCAGCCAAACCTTCATCTTCTCCGTCTCCTTTGCTAGTTGTAGAATATTCCTCTTGTCTGTCAACTGTTCACTGTTAACTATTAACTCATCTCTCACCTTGCCGTTAATCGATATCATAATCTTCACCTGATCATCAACAAGGTATTTTGGGTCCACCACCGGCCATGATTGCTGATGCACTGAATCAATGTGGCCCAATCGGCTCCACATCTCCTCAGCCATATACGGAGCCATAGGCGCAATTAATTTAATTAAAGTCTCTACATCATTAACTCGTAACTGATAACTGGTAACTGATAACTCATTCAAAGCTCCCATCAGTTTTGCCACCACAGTATTATAACCAAACACCTCCAAATCCCTAGTCACCCCATCAATTAGCTTGTTTATTATCACTTTGACATCACTGTTGCTAGCATTACTTGTATTAATTTGCTCAGAAATATATTTTTCAAACCTATCTAAAAACCTCTTTACTCCCATTAAAGTATTTTCACTCCATGCCATCGTCCCAGTAAACGGTCCCATAAACATCAAATACATTCGCACTACATCAACTCCATATTTATCAGCTACTACCTCGGGTACTATTACGTTCCCCTTAGTCTTACTCATCCGCTGATTATCTGGGCCGAGTATCACTCCATGAGACATTCTCATATAGTATGGCTCAGTTAACTCCTCTGGAAAAATATGAAGATCATATAAGAATTGATATATGAACCTAGAATAGAGTAAGTGAAGCGTGTTGTGTTCATCTCCACCAATGTATACATCTACCGGTCCCCAATATTTTAATATATCAGAATCTACCAATTTACTATTATTATGTGGATCCATATACCTCAAAAAATACCAATCTGATCCAGCCCAATTTGGCATTGTGTCCGTCTCTCTTTTGGCAGGTCCTCCGCACTTGGGACAAGTGCAATTAACAAATTCGGGTATACGACTCAGTGGACTCAGCCCATCATCAGTCGGTTCATAAGCCTCTACCTCAGGTAACACTATTGGCAAGTTTTCTTCTTTTTCCGGCACCCAACCCTGCCCGCCGTGGCGGGCACAACTCTCACAGTAAACCATTGGAATAGGCTCACCCCAATAATGCTGTCGACTAAATATCCAATCTCTCAAATGATATTCTACTTTTCTTGTTGCCCACTTATTTTCCACCATCCAATCACTGATGGCCTTATATGCTTCATCTCTTGCCCTCATTCCACTAAATTGTTCTGAATTTATCATCACCCCATCCTCAATTACTTTTTCATAGCTATCTATAACATAATTAGGTTTATCTTTTGGGACTTCAACCTGAATCATTTCTAGTCCATATTTTTTGGCAAACATAAAATCACGACTATCGTGTGGTGCTACACCCATGACCGCACCTGTCCCAAAATTTGCCAATACATAATCTCCCACCCAAACAGGAATTTTTTTATTATTAACCGGATTAATTACATAACTTCCCGTAAATACCCCAGTTTTTTCTGATGTCCCCGAAGTTCGATCCATTTCACTTTTCTTCTGTGATTCTTTGATATACTCATCAACTATTTGTCTGTTTTCTTCAGTAACCAAACAATCTAACTCAGGATACTCTGGTGAAACTACTACCCAACTAGTTCCAAATATAGTTTCCGGATATTTTGTAAAACAACTTATCTTTGTATTATTACCATCAACTACAAAATCAATTATCAAACCCTCTTTTCTCCCAATCCAATTAATTTGTGCCTGTTTGACCTTGTCAATAAAATTTGTTTCTTTTAACCCGTCAATCAACCTATCGGCATAATCGGTAATCTTGACTACCCATTGTGATATATTTCTCCTCGACACTTCACTACCACACCGCTCACATTTATTATCGATAACCTCTTCATTGGCTAAGCCAATTTTACAGCTCGGGCACCAGTTAATCGGCATTTCTTTTTTATATGCCAAGCCAGCCTTAAACAACTTTACAAAAATCCATTGCGTCCATTTGTAATAGTTTGGATCAGTGGTATCGACCTCACGGCTCCAATCATAAGAAAAAGCCAATCGATCCATTTGTGACCTAAACATATCAGTGTTTTCTTTTGTCACCACTTGTGGTTTTTTCTTCATTTTTATTGCAAAATTTTCGGTCGGCAATCCAAAAGCATCCCAACCCATGGGAAATAATACGTTATACCCTTGCATCCGTTTAAACCGAGCAAACACATCTCCACCCGTAAACGAAAAGGCATGACCCACATGCAACCCCGATCCCGACGGATAGGGAAACTCGTTTAAAATATATTTTTTAGGTTTTACCTGCCCGGCAACGGCCGGGTCATCCGCCCTATACAATTCTGGATGTTCACTCCAAAATTTTTGCCACTTGGCTTCAATCTCCTTAAAATCCATATTCGTATTTTATCATTTATTCTATTCGTACCTCAAAGCATTAAGTGCCGAAATTTTTGTCGCTCTCTTTGACGGATACCATCCTGTTATTATTCCTACCAAAAAACTAACACTCAAAATAAACGCCACAAAAAACCATGGAATGTAGTTTACATCTATTACTCCCTGACCCTTGACAATCGAAATCGATGATAGAACCAATGATAGCAGTCTACCACCAATAAACCCCAACAATATCCCAAACACCCCTCCACCTACCCCCATTATCATTGATTCGGCCAAAAATAACTCGGACACTTCACCTATTTGCATTCCCATTGCTTTCATTACCCCTACTTCCCGCGTTCTTTCGAGTAACGACACTGTCATAGTATTAAACATCCCTAGACTTGCCACCGCCAATGCTATTGTCCCCAGAAACCCCAACAACAACCTCAAAGTTGCAAATAGTTTTTCAATTTGAGCCACAGTGTCTAGGGTACTGGCGGTTCTAAACCCATTTCCCTCTATTATTTTTCGCACTTTATCCACTTCGTCTTTTATTTTAACCAACACTTTTATTTGTGAATAATTTTTTACTCCCAGCTTTTTGGCATCTGCAATTTGAAAATAGTAATAGTTTGACTGATCATCGTCAACTACTCCAACCACCTTGTATTCTGCTTCCTGTGACTGTGTTCTCCCATTCGCCTCCGGAATCAATCCGTCAGGAATGATATATGAAACGTTAAATGTTTGATTCATTATTGATTGTTTATCCATTCCAAACATTTTTGCCAAACCACTACTAACATATGCTTCACCTGAAGGTATGCCATTATACGACAAATCTTCTTTTGGTTTTATTGCTCCTCCGATATTTTTCAGTTCCACCCATTCCACTCCCGCCGAATCGGTCGCCACAGTTATATCAAATAACTTAGCTACCGCTGTTGCCGTGGCTTCGGTTACAGCTGCCGAAGCAGTTGCTTCACCCAAAACCATTCCCGATTGACCTCCAAAAAGATAAGATTCCAGGGTAGTAAAACCCGAGAGTTCTTCGTCTGCCCCTTCAGGCAACAAGCCATAATCCCTAACACATCCAATCACCCACTTTTGCCCACCACTTACATCCATAATCGGTATAGCCACATTATCTTCATTGACTTGCCATAAAGGTGTTTTAACCCTTATCCATGGCGATATTTCCTTCTTTGTACTCAAATCCATTACAAATTTTCTTGTATCTGTTACTAAATGATACGATTCTCCCCATACCCTTTCACCTACTAATCCACCCTCTATCCTAACCAAGTATCCCCAATTTTCACTGTTGGAATTACATTCGGAATATACATCGACCTTATTATTTCCCACAACATTAAACCTCATCACCCCCGTATCAATTTTCTCGCCATAATTTGCCTCGATAATTTCCTGGCTTACCCCAGCCACACTACCGAAATCGCTATTGTTACTGAGGTTATCATCCTTAAACTCCGCCCCCGAAATTATTTTTGCCCCTACTACCTTGATATATCTCGAATCAACTCCAAATGCCATAATATCTGAGACTGAATTTTTAAACCTAACTTTTGATACCATCCCCACTACTGGAATTACTTCCTCGACTTCTTTCATCTCACTTATTTTTGAAATGAATTCATCATTCATTTTTAGACTTGATACCTCTCCTAGACCGACATCAAGGATTCTCAGTTCATCCAATCTCGCCACTTTACTAATTACTAATTTTTCCAAACCATAGCCAAGCGATACCAAAAAAACAATCGCTCCGACCCCCAGAGCCATTCCCCCAATTGTTATCATGGCCCTAATTTTTTTCGCTTTTATATTTTTCAGGGCCAACTCAATCATATAAATTTTAAGTACATCTCCTGATGTGGCTCTGTCAACCAATCTCATTAAATAAATACATCCACTACTAGCCCGATTCATCCCTGGAAAACGTCTATATTTAAACATTACCCTATACATCAAATACAAAGCCAGCAATATTACAAAGACCAAATGAGACCATAGTAATAATCCGATACTCTTAATGGTCATCAACAATCTATTTAACATATTTTTTACCACTCTTTTTTAAATAATTATCATCCCGAACTGTTTCTTTTCCCCGAGTACCTTTTTTGTTGCGCAGTCCCATCGCTAGTTTTTGCGCCCCTTTTTGATCATATTGCTCCACCAACAATCCATCGATAATATGAAATAATTTTGTTGCATACCGCAAATATTCCAAATCGTGAGTTACCATTATTACCGTCCGACCTTCGTCCTGAT
This sequence comes from Microgenomates group bacterium, assembly GCA_049303675.1. Lineage (GTDB taxonomy): Bacteria > Patescibacteriota > Microgenomatia > UBA12405 > UBA12405 > UBA2283. Next base: position 50,733 of record JBAQNJ010000001.1, read on the forward strand.
TTAAACTCCGCAATAATTCCATTAGTTCATCACCTGAAACTGTGTCCAAATTTCCCGTCGGTTCATCGGCCACCAAAATTAATGGATCGATTGTCAAAGCTCGGGCCAAACTAACTCTTTGTTGTTGGCCCGAAGACAGTGAATTTGGGTGATAACCCTGCCAACCTTCTAGCTTAACTTTCTTCAAGGCTATTAATGCTTTTTCCTCCGACTGCTCCAAACTTAAGCCCCGCAATCTATTTGGCACACACACATTTTCCATAACATTTAGGGATTTAATCCAAATTGGTTGTTGAAACACAATTCCAATATTATTTTTTCGATAACGCACAATTCCTTCCTCACCCATAGCATAATAGTCATCTCCTTCAATCAATACTTTACCCTCTGTTGGTTTTTCCAGTCCCAACAAAGTATGCAATAGAGTTGACTTGCCACAACCAGATGGCCCAAAAATAACTGCAAAATCGCCCTTGTTAATTGACAAATCAATCCCCTTTAATACTTCGACCGTCTGGCTACCTACTTCAAAACTCTTTCTTATAGCTGATGCCACAACTAAATTAGTATTGCTATTTATGTTTTTCATTGTGAAATTTTACCCAATCCTCCGAAAAAACCAAAACTCTTGGATAAACTATTAACCACCAAGTCTAAAGCCGATTTTGTGGCTTTTGGAGTCACCGTCACATTATCTGCCGATTCAATTTGGTTACCAATTCTATCTCGGGATATTATTCTCAAATGATAGACTTGAGATGGTTTTAAATCTGTCACTGTCACTACATGATTCATCGTCAAATTGCCATCTTCCTGAGTCCTGTTGGGATAATCAGTCCCAGTTCCTTCACCATACTCAATCTGACTTGTTGCCGGCTCATCAGTATTCCAATACACCATTATTTGGGCTTTTGTGACTTCTCCCACTCCATTTATTGCCCCCTCAGCCCTCATATCAGTGATTAATGGTGGTCTTAAATCAGCTGATGTCTTAAATTTATTTTGACTAGATTTTGCCTCATTTCCCGCATAATCTTTGCCTTTTACGATTACAATATAATCAGTATCATCTAACAAGTCTTTTATTAACAACTGGTGATTTTGGCTCAAAGTTAAGCCAACCTGATCTTTTGTCATTTCCGGCCTACCAGTTGGGTAATAACTTACAATCGACGACACACCTGTATTTGTTTTCCAAGAGACCATTATGGTCGCAGTCGACATTCCTTTCACCTGTTGAATTTTTACTCCCTCAATTTTTGGCATTGGCAAAGTTGAAAATTCATAGTCATCAGAAGTAAATTTATTACCCTCTTCATCTTCAGCCACAATTTTTAAATGATATTTCATTCCCTCCTCCAAACCATCCAACTTAGAAGTATATGTCGAGGATGAGGTTGAGGTTGTTAACTCAAAAACCGAACCATAAATAGTCGTTTTCCCATATTGAATTGTCGCTTTTGAAGCATTACTTAATCCAAACTTTACATAAACTGAATATAGGCCAATATCAGTTATACTCACAGTTGAAACTACTGGAGCCGGGTTAGTTGTAAGAGAATATTCAGTCGATTCACCTGTATTTCCGTCCTCATCAGTCCACGTCGCTTTATAATAATAAGTAGTTCCCGGATCTAGACCGGTTAGTGCAATTTCATGAGAAGAGAGTAGTTCAGACGAGCCCACTTCTTCTCCATAACTACCAGCACTCTTCCCATATTTTACAAAAGAATTACCCTTTCGATTGGTTGACCAGCTTATTGTTGCCGTCTTTGTCTTAACACTAGAGGTAGGTTCAGCTGTTAATGTCGGCGGTACTCGCCACTTACCATCAGGTAATAACGACACTGTTGAGCTAACAGCACTACACTCACTCGTCGAGTCACAAGCTTTGACACAATAATAATATTTAGACTGCAATAAATTTGTATCAATAAACGATGTCCCCGTTGTCGATGATGCGTAGCTAAAATCAGTGAAATCAGAACTACATGATGCACTAGTAGTCGTACTTCGATATACCTTATACGAGGCGATTCCTGACCCACTCGCCTCTGGTGCATCCCATGACAGTGCCAGTCGCCAGCTATTTGTTTCCTTTATTGAGACATCTGAGATATCCAAATTACGTGATACCCCTGGAGCCGAGGTCGATGCTTCAAAATCCAAACTAGCATAATTTTGATATCTACCCTCACTGGTAGATATGTTGCCTGCTTCATCAGACACTACTACATAAATTGTATTTACTCCTTTTCGGGTAGCATACTGACCCCGACTCAAATATCGAACATTTGTCCCCACTGTAATTACATTTGACGGAGTTGGCAACTCATTAATTGAATATTTGTAGACCAAATTTGAGGCTGCTCCCAAAAAGCTCTCTGGCTGGTCCCAAGCAAAAGCAAAATCATTTTCACTATTACTAGTTCCCACACTAGGATATGTCAACCGTAAATTTGTTGGTCGACTGGGTGCCGATCCACTATATTTATAAATTGCTGTCAAATAACTGCTAGCAAAATTCCCTGCTGCATCTTTTACCCGCAAATAAAAAATATTTTCATCCGATTGATATTTAGTAATCCCTGTCACCCCAGTTACCCCCACATCAGTAATACATTGTTCATCTGTTGTCTCAGTTTTATAACAATAAGCAGATATCCCTGAGGCTGTATCAGTTCCACTTCCCCAAGTAAAAGTAAAATTATCAGTCGTAGTATATCCCGGAGGATCGGCCAAAACAGCCGTTGGATTTATTGGTGTTTCGTTATCAAATTTATAGACATAAGTTGTTCCAACACCTGCCGTCACGTTATTGGCATTATCAATCGTTTTCATTCGAAAATAATATGTTTGACCAGAAGTCAAACTAGTTCCCACTAAACTTGTCGCTGTTGTATAAGTTCCCAAACTCACCGGATCAGCCGTCTCCCCCAATCCAAAATAAACATAATAGCCCTTTATCCCCGAGCCATTTACCCCGTCACTTGCCCCACTCCAACTAAAAACTGGCGCCGTCGAATTATTCCACACTCCCGATACCACTGTTGAACTATAATTGTCGGGATTTATCGGCTCAACCGTATCCTGATAATAGTTAACACTATAACTATTTATTACTCCCGAATGAACACCATTACTAGATGTTAGTCCTAGTTTTATTTGCAAATACCTGCTTACAGTTGAATTAATTTTATAGCTCTGACTCATCCCTACTGTCTTTTGTTCTGACGCCACCACCCAGTCCCCCCAAGTTACATTATCTGCCGATGTTCTGGTATAAACTGATAAATCAGTATTGCCTGGCATGGTTGTCTCCACTGTCAAAGAAGCAAATTTGTAGACCGCCGTCAAATCATAAACCGGAGAAATATAATTTCCACTTTCTTCAAACGAAGAATTGGCCCCCGAAATTACATATGTATACAATCCGTTACCAAAAGTATTTAACTGACCACTACCCGCAATCACATAAACTTTATCTCCCGAGGCATCAACGGTGGCCGCCCCTCCTGCTGTAATATACGGTGCCGTTACACTCGATACCAAACTCCAACTATTCCCTGTTATTGAGTACCGATAACAGGTATTTTGATTTCCCCCTCGACAAGCCATTAAATAATCTCCACCTAAATCCACTAGAAAACCATCATTATATATATTTGCCCCCACTGGCAAATCCGCCACCGATACATCCGACCAGGTTGCACCCACTGACAATGGTCCATAGCGAGTAAATCCAAGTGTATTTCCCCCTCGCAAGGTATAAATATAGTCATTTTTCAACACCATGTCACTCCCATAACTTATGGTCAGACCAGTATTTGGCAAAATACTCCACTTACTTGTCCCCACTCCTTCAGTATTAAATCGATAAAAAGTTTGTGTCCCCCCACCTCGTAACCAATAAATATATTTATCTGTTGGATTAAATATCATTGAGCTTCCCTCTGCCACATCCACTGGCGGTGGATCTCCAATCTCTTCACTCCAACTATCAGATGCAATATCATAAACATAAAATTTACGATAAATATTACTCACTGTCGCATAAATTCGACTATGAACACTGTCATATACTAACTCCGCCCCTAAATAAATTCCTGCCGGTAAATCGGCCATTTTTGTTGCCACTCCTGTTGCTGAATTATAACGAACAAACAAATTATCATAATTTCCCCGAGTTAAATACAAATTATTTCCATCACCCAAAATTATATCCGCCCCATATCCAAAACCTCGACTATCACTCCCTCTAAACCATCCTCCAAAAACGCCCACTGTCGGTATTAGCCATGAATTTTTAGCAATATTGTACTTATACATCGCCGCCGACCCGCCCCCCGGGGACATATACAAACTACCGTTAACCATTTTTAATGACGAACCGTTACTTACCCCAATCGGTGTTTCTGCCAACTCGCTCCATGTTTGTGAATTAATATCAAATTTATAAAAAAAGTTACGTCCCAAACCATTTAAATAATAAAGTGAATTAGTAGCGCCATCATATGTCAATTGCGAACCAGAGCTGGCATATGCCGGTAAATCGGGCAAAACCATCCAACTATTTCCCGAAATACTATACGAAGCAAAACCATCACGTGCCCCACCCTGCAAAACATATAATGTATCTGCCCCATCATAAGCCAAATCACCTCCATCATTTATCACATTATTTGGTTGGTTAATTGGAGCATTAAAATCAACATTGGCCAGTGTCTCCCACGCATCCGCAATCGTATCATAACGCATCAACGCATCATCTCCCGACCCTCTAATCGCGTAAATATATCGACTCCCGTCATATCTCATTGACGCTCCGTACGATATTGTTTGAGTTACATCCGCCGCCGCCACATCTGACCAAGTCGTTGTCCCCACATCAAACCGCCAAAAACCATTTGTCCCATACCCCCGCATGGCATAAATATAATTTCCCGGACCTTCAGCCAAACCACCCCCATAATAGACCGTCCCCGGTGCCGTTGGTCCCACCGACACCGTGTTGGTTGTCAAGTCATAAATATAAAAAATATTCGATCCATATCCCCTAAATAAATACATTTTGTTAGTACTTGCCTTGTACGCCCAGCTTCCTCCGTAATATATTCCTGCTGGCAAACTGGAAATCCGTTCCTGCTCCCAAAATCCCGGTTTACTCAATAATTTCATTTGATCACCACTCAAATCAAAATTACTAGTTGTCCCCAAACCAAAGTCCGAAGTTAGTGATTTTGTCAACGTTAATGGTGGGGAAATTCCATTATAGTTATACACAAACCCCGTCATTGCCGCTGAAGTATTACCCACTCCATCCACCGTTACTAGCCGTAAATAATACGGTAACTGATCCATCGGTGTTGTTACTACATAATTACTCAATGTTTGATAATTACCCTCGACAACCGGATTTGCACTTGACCCAGTTCCAAAATAGACATAATAACCAGCCACCGAAGTTTCTGGGTCAGTCGCCCCCACAAAACTAAAATATGGTGATTGATAATCATAATTTTCTCCAGAAGTTAGACCAATTCCTGCAACTTGTTGCGACATCCCAGTTATCACATTTGGTCCAATTGGCACTCCTGTATCTCCCACATAATTCACTGTCACCCCCAGTAGTGACGGAGTTTGACTCCCATCACTTGTCGACACCATAGTCACACCTATTTGCAAATAACGTAAAGGTGCACTTCCAATACTACTTCCCACTCCAGCCACCCAATCAGTCCAAGTTACTTTGTCACTACTACTCCGCGTTGCAAAACTTATTGACGAGTCTCCCGGCAAGGTTGACTGGATTTGTAAACTACTCCAAGATGCCACATAACCAAAATCAATTGCACTGCTTGTCCACCCCCCACTACTCGGGTAATTACCCGCATCTACAGTATAAGTTAATAACCTAGTTACCCCGTTACCCAAAATCACATAAAAAGTTCCATTTCCTAAAGATTCAATTGACGCCCCAGCCCAAGGTCCAATTTCCGTCGGACCATAATCTTGAGTCGGCGCCAACCTTCGCCAACTAGCGCTGGCAATTGTATATTCCCAAAAATCCGGTTTGTAATATCCAGCCAAAAAGTATAATTTACCATTGTAATAACTCACATCTGACCCATAATAAGGCGCAAACGGTATATTTGAAATTACTGACCAAGTAGTAGTCCCAACTGTGTATTTATAAAGTTTGCTCATTCCACTCCCTGGCATGTAATAAATATCAGTCCCATCTGACGCTAATCTAGCTCCATAACCAGCCTCCGCATCATCGGGTAAATCCGTCGCCGCCGCATCACTCCACGTTTCCCCCACCCCAATCGTATATCGCCAAAATGTCCGAGTTAGCGCCCCCCGAGTCGCATACAAATAACTTCCACTTCCCGGATAAATAATTGATGCCCCATAATTTACCGTCGAGGGAGTTCCCAATAAATTTGTCCAAGTGCCTCCCACCCCTACTGATGGGTCAAATTTATAAAAAGCTGTCGTCCCTATTCCTCTTAAATAATAAAAACTACTACCAATATTGATTCCCTTAACATCATCACCAAAATAAGCCGGTGCATCCGCCATTGTTTGCCATGTTCCTCCAATCGTATAACGATACATATTCGCACTGTTTGCTCCACGATTCATATACAAATACGACCCATCATACAACAAATCTGCCCCTGTACTCGGTGCATTTGGTGTATCGACTGACCCTTCAAAACTATTAGTTCGCGGATTATATTTCCAAAAATCGTAACTTCCATTTCCTCGAAACACATATACATACCCTGTCGCCGTATTACCCACTCCCACCACACCTACATAATATGTCGGCCACGGTGTCCCCGGCAAGGTTGACCAAGTTGTCGTTCCCAAGTCAAATCGATAAAAAGCAGTTGACCCATAATCCAAATTATAATAAAGGAAATCTCCAAATATATCCGAATTATGGGGAGCATATGATATATTTGGCGCCGGAATATTTGGTAAAGTTGTCCACAAATTTGTCGAAACTTGATATCGATAAAAACTGTTCGAATCACCTCTGGGTGTATAAAAATACCCATTTTTGTACGATAAACTCGCTCCACGTCCAATTGTCGCCGGCGGTGCACCCAAACTCATCCAGGTACTATTTGTTGGATCGTAACGCCAATAGTCAGAAGTATATGATCCACGCAATAAGTAGATGTAAGTTCCATCAGACCCAAGCGATGCCCCATCTGCCAATAAATCCGGAGCGTCATTCAAATTAACCCAACTATTATTGGCGATTGAATATCGGCTAAATTTTTTATTATACGACCCAAAAATTGCATAAATATTATCACCCACTATCACCAAGTCAGCTCCCGCCGCCGTCGCATGTGGGGCATTGGCCAGTTGTTGCCATCGGTCTTCCCCGGGAATATATCGAGCAAAATAGCGATCGGTTGATTCCATCATATACAAATAAGTCCCATCTGAGACTATAGCTGTCTGGTTTGACATCGCTACTTTTGGTGCTTGCCACACCCTCGCCCCCCATGTTCCTGCTGACTTTAGTCGAATTTCACCTTCTTTACTCTTTGTTTCAGTATTTTCAAAAAAACCAGTTTCAAAATCAGCCCGAGTCGTCATTACTCTGTCAGTTGCCATAACCGATCTATTTTTCCACCATATCGTGACTATCAATAGCCCAATCAAAACCCCCAACACTACCACCCACTTAAATATAGGCAAGTTAACCAATTTCATTTATAATTTATTACTACTTTTCTTATATTATTCTTATCTATTTTTCCAAAAAAGACAATATATCACTACTAAAAATGAATAAATACCTACTACTTATTTTCATAGGTCTTATCAGTTTTTTTGCTGGTTACTATGTTACAAAAAAAACTAATACCCCTATTATTGAAAATAGATTAAATGCCAACTATCAATTTATAAATCCACTTCTCGAATGTGATGTCAATGCTATTAGCCGTAATACTAATTTGGATAAATTACGCATTAAACTAGAACAGCAATTTGGTGACAACACTTCTATCTACTACCGTGACATGAATAACGGACCCTGGTTTGGTATCCACGAAAAAGAGTATTTTTCCCCAGCTAGTTTGATTAAGGTTCCTCTCATGATGGCCTATCTCAAGAAAGCCGAATCAGATACCACTCTCCTCTCACAAGAAATACTCAATACCTCAGTCTACGATCCTAGTACCCAAAACATTCAACCCAAAGCAACACTAGTTCCAAATCAAAAATATACTATAAAACAACTTATCGAACAAATGATCATTTACTCTGATGACATTTCGTTTAATTTACTCAACAAAGAATTATCTGTCAAAGAAATTATACAAGTTTACAATGATTTGGGAGTTGATATTAGCAAAGCACAAAACGATCCAAATGGAAATATCATTACCGTCAAATCATATTCTTCTTTTTTCCGTATCTTATTCAATGCTTCATATCTTAATCCCCAAATGTCAGAATATGCCCTGAGTATACTAAGCAAGTCAGACTTTAAAGATGGATTAGTCGCTAGTTTGCCTCAAAATGTCACCATCGCCCACAAATTTGGCGAGCGCCAGTATTTAGATACTGGGCTAAAACAACTCCATGATTGCGGCATAGTCTATCTCCCTCACAAACCATACCTTCTCTGTGTCATGACTCGCGGCGACAATTTCGACACTCTCAAAAATAATATAAAAAACATCTCCCAGACTGTTTATGACTATTTGAGTGAAAACCCCTAAGCTATCCCCATCTTTCTCATATACATTTCATCTGTTACTTGCTGTTCATTCAAGAAGGTGCCATCTTTCCACCTCATTTGCCGCCTCGGTTTGGGTGATCCAATTATTTCCACCACCTTCCTCGCCACTGGCAACTCGGCCACAATTTTATAAAATATCAATTTGTTACCCTTTTCCACCACCCCATCAAAATTCTTCATTGATATATTATATCCCCCTCTCTGTCTGTTCGTCTAATTTTGACACCATATTTTTCCAACCTTTCCAATACCACCTTAGTCGGGTGTCCAAATTTATTGTTTTTCCCCACCGATATAATTGCCTCCTTAGGTTTTATCGTTGACAACAGTTCCCCACTAGTCGCCTCGGCTGATCCGTGATGAGAAATTTTTATAACATTAATATCCTGAGCTTGTCGAAGGACTTTCCTCCAAATTAATTTTTGCTCTACGCTACTAGTGACATCCCCCAAAAACAACACCGTTTTGCCAAAAAAATTTAATAGTCCTACAATTGAATTATCATTTTCGTTTCCCCCATCTCCCTCCGGATTCAGTATTTCAAAAGATATCTCCTTATATCTGATTACATCATTTTTTACTAAATTACCTGAGTAAATATTTTGTACACTATAATACTCCTTCACTTGCCTCAGCCCTCCACTATGATCACTATCATTGTGACTAATAATTATTGCCTCGATCGTTTTATCCCAAAAAGGTAGATACCTCCCTAAGCACTCCACCATTTTATTGTTTTCCGAACCGGTATCAATCAGCATTTGAAAGCTACCCGCCATCACTATGGCACCGTCCCCCTGTCCCACATCACAAAAAATCACCCTGACCTTGTCACTGGGCCAAGTAAAAATAGCCACCACCACCAACCCCACTAACGAGATGAATAATGTTTTTTTAATAAAAAATACCCCAAAACTAAATAATAACCGATTAGCATATACTCATTAAAATTTATCTGCCAACTATTTATTTGTCCACCCCAATTTACCACCTTTCCTAAATAACCTAGACTAGGAATTAACAACCATAAAACATATTTACCCAGAGTTAGCCACACCAATCCTAGCAAACTACCCATAGTTCCTACTATAGTAATAAATTCAACCAATACCACTACCATCATATTGGCCAAGGGACTAACCCAACTAGTTTTGCCAAAAACAAAGGCAATTATCGGAAAAATCCATACATTTACCCAAACAGATCTCCCCAACTCGTTTATAAAGTCGTTTTTTATTCTAAAAACATCATTATATAAAACAATACTTAAAAACGCAGTTATTGACAACCAAAAGCTTACACTAGTCATTATCTTCGGGTCAGCCACAAACATAATCACCACTGCCAGTATCACCCCTCTAACTAAGTTATACTTTCTCCCCAATAACTGCGCCAAATACATAATCGATATGAGTAACATTGCCCGCACAATCGGAATTTCCCAATTGACCATTAGTACGTATTTCCAGCCAATCATTAATCCCATCAGTATCGCTCCCCGCCGACCTATCCACCGTGCTGCCACCTCTATTCCCCCACCCACCAAAAGCATCACATTGCTTCCCGATACCACCACCAAATGTACCAATCCACTACCTATCAAGTTATTATAAAATTCCTTAGTAAAACCACCCTTGTCCCCCAAAATCATCCCTCCAAGTATTCCTGCCTCTGAAAACGGTAGACTTATCTTAATTATTTTTAAAATATCCGCTCGGTCAACAAAGAGACAAAAAAATATTGCCAGTGACCAGAATATATATGGCCAAATTATTTTCATATCTCCACCTTATCTTTTATCTTTTCAAACATCTTCTCCCCAATTCCACTCACCAATTTTAATTCATTGATATCCACAAATCCTCCGTTCTTTTCCCGATAATCAATAATTCTCTGGGCAATCGCCGGTCCCACCCCATCCAATTTATCCAATTCCTCCACCCCAGCACTATTTATATTAATTATCTGACTCCCCAATATTTGTTTTGAAATTTGTTCTTTATTACTGTTCACTGATAACTGATCACTGTTCACTTTCTTGGGTATATATATCTTCTCCCCGTCCCCAATTTTCTTCGCCCGATTAATATTTACTTCCACCCACTGCCTATCCGCATTAGCCGACAATCCCCCCGCCACCGTCAACGCCTCACTAATCCGACTACCAAGTGGCAACACATACACCCCTGGTTTTAGTACTTCTCCAGCTATATCAAAAGTTACCTTATTATTACCTTGTACTACAGTAGGGGTCACTTTCGCTTTTATTAACTCTACCTTCGCTGTTTGCTGACCTTGCCACCCCACCCCTATGCCCACAGTAATTAGAGCCAGACCGGCCGCCAACATTCCCTCTAACCACGTGAACTTTGCCTTATTGTTGTCCACATCATAAATATACCCCCAAAATGCTAAACTGATATATGCCAGAAAATTCTACCTTTTATCTTTTATTGTTATCCACTTCACTTTCCTATCTAATCTCTATCTCTAGTTACAGCCACTATATTCCTCAGTTGATTGCTCTCTGTCTCATTTTATTTTATGTTTTTTATCGCCTCCAACTCAATAGCACTCCCCTAATTTCTACTGTTGTTAATCTAATCGTCTTTAGCACTGGTGGACTATCTTCTCCCTTTTATTTTCTAATATATTTCTTATTGTTTGCGACTGCCTTTGTGATTAAGCCTGTCTATTCGCTATTATTTTCACTCATCACCATTCTTCTCCTCGGTCAATCACTAGTTAACCCCGCTTCTTTGCTCTCTCTTATTTCTCTCCTTTTTATTGCCCCGCTTGTTTGGCTAGTTAGCCGTCAAAAATCAGCTGTTGAAAAATCGACTCAAACTATCTCCAACGATGAAACCAATTTTCTCCTCTGGCTCAATCTAAAATTCAAAACCGGCATCACCACCATTATTGACCTCAACTCTCAACTTCTCAGTACCCCCCAACTCTCTCCTACCCAAAAAGAAATTATCAAAAAAATTCGTCAAAGCTCCCACTCCCTTCTCAACTCCTCAGCCAAATTAACCCAGCAAATCAACGATGAAGACGATATTTAGTTTCATTTTTCTAGTTTCTAGTTTCTTGTTTCTAGTTTCTATTCCCGCAGCTGCTCAACATTTTTCGTCCTCTTCTTATATTATCGATTGGGGAAACTTCAACATTACCTCCGGTCGCAAAGACTCCACCAACTATTCCCTCACCGACACTGTCGGCCAAAACGCCCCTGGCCCTTATACCAGTAGTGGTTACATCGTCAAATCCGGTTTCCAATATATTTATGACACCTTCAATCAGTTTTCCTTTGCCATTGACAATCTCGACATCCAGCTGGGCACCCTCGTCGCCACTGTCGGCTCCACCGCCACCAATAAAATTACCATTACTACTCCCTCCGGTCATGGCTATCAAATTATGGCCCAATATAATCATCCGTTGTCTCTTTTTTCTGGTACCTCTATTCCCGATACTAGTTGCGACTCCGGAACCTGTACCACCACCAACTCTGGTGTCTGGACTAGTCCCACTGCCTATGGCTTTGGCTTCAATGCTATTGGTATTAATAGTAGTGCTGTGGTTACCGATATCGGTACCAGTAATTATTTTACCAACAACACTTATTACCGTCCCTTTGGGCCTATTGGCCAGATAATCATGGCCGAGACTATTCCTGTCAAGGACCATTCCGCCCGCATTTCTTATAAGGCCAATATTTCTTCTGTCCAAGCCGCCGGCAATTATCAAAATTCCATTATTTTTACAGCAGTGCCTCGTTATTAATATGCCATTTAATACTACTATCAAACCAGCTCAAATCGAATTTGTGGCGCAGCCTAGTGCCTCTTTTACCCAAGCCTACAATGTTATCAATAACACAGACTCTCCACTTCTCGTCAACACATCAGTTTTACCTTGGCTTCCCCAAGGCAATGATGGCTCCATTAATTATAACAACGTCCCCACCAACCCCCATTTCGAATTTAGTCTCAACAATTCCGACCTTCGCCTCGATCAATCCTTCGTCCTCCGCCCCCACGAAAACCGCCAACTAGTTCTCAAAATAAAATCGCTGGGTAGCAATCCCCTCGGTGATTCTTATTTTACTTTTTTCATCAACCAAGATGTTAGTCGCCAAGCCAATATTGAGGGTAGCGGTGGCCAAGCCACAGCCAGAATTGGCTCCCATATTCTCATTTCTACCTCCAACACTGAAAACCCGACTTCAAATTTATCCACTTCTAAAATTTTTGTCTCCTCTAAAATAGTCGATATTTTTTATCCCCCAATAAATATCACTGGTCTAGTCACCAACAGCTCTGACTACTTTAATAAAATCACTGGCAAATTGGTCATCACCAAAAACAGTCAAAAGATAACTGAGACCGAATTATTTCCCAGTAATGTCCTCGCCCACTCCTCTCGACAAATAGCCTGTCTATCGGACGATAACCCCACTACTTGCACTCTCTCCCCTCCTTATTGGCCTGGGGTCTATACTGTTACTATCAACAATCTGTCGACTACTTTTTATGTCTTCCCATTTTCTATTCTAATTTTTTGCACTATCCTCGGCGGGTTTATTTTTTCGATTATTAGAAAAAACAAAACTTAACTTTTAGCATCAACTGCTACTGGCATGCTCAATTCCACTTGTGTCGGTCCACTCTCTTCGACTAACTCAGCCTCTTGTTGTCCATAAATCTGTGCCATTTTATCCTCAAGTGTTTGATACTCCATTCCCCAACAAGCCATATCATAAGAAAAACTTTCAGAATTTCCTTCGACTAAGTCTATAAACAAATACTGTTGCCTCAACGCAATTCGATAAACATCTCCCCCTACTTTTTCCCACTGCTGACAATAATCGTCCACCACCCGATAATCCAATCTACTTTCAGTTTGCAAGCCCTCCCCATCCATTCTCCATAAGTTAACCATTGTCATTGATCTATCGGCTATAAAATCAAACACATTTGCCATTCTCCCCATCTCACCTTCTTTAGGTAATTTGTATCCTGGCATATCACAAACGACCATCTCAGGTCTGTTTCCATCTTTAAAAACTTCGGCCAACTTGTCGAGAGCTTTTGCAGCCGTCCAATTTCTCTTTTCCTTTATTCCACTTGTAGTCTTTTCTTCAACCATTCTCAAAATCTTATCGACTGCCTCAGAAGTCGTTAATTTCTCAGGATGTTCACCCAACGCCTCCAGATATTGTTCCAGATTATCACCGGAAAATCCACCTAAACTAATCACCTTTTCTCCTCGTCTCCATAATTCTGCCGCAAGGACAGTCTTTCCTTGAAGTGATGCTTTACCAAGTGACACTAGCACCGGAATCTCAACATTTCCATTCTCCGGTTTCCCAAAAAATTCTTCCATTTGCGCTATGGTCATCCCCTTATTCATCACTGCGTGAACCGCTACTAACCCAGGCAGTCTTAGAACGCTTACCCCAAACGCCAAATTCTCACGCTCCTCATCACTAAAGTTTCTAGACTCTACCGGAGGATTACCTCTACCATATTCAGCAAACCAACCCAACGGGAATCCAATTTCCTCACCACCAAATTGACAAATATGAACTGGTTTCATTTCTGAGGTTACATCAGGATAACTTACCACATTTCCAGTATCCCAACCAATCGCCGTCGGTTGAAAATCTCTTAATCGCTCCAAATCTAATAACTGTTTTTCATTTAGTTGTGGCTCGACCAGTGGCGCAGACACCTGTGGCTCAAAGGCGTTACTTGTCACTTCTCGACACAATCTTATAACCCACCTTAGGAATGGTTTTTATCTCGTATTTCTTCAACTTTGCCGATAACCTTCTCATCGCTTTATTTATCGCTTGATCAGAGAAATCATCGTACTTGCCATCTCCCCACTTTAGGTTTGATACTTCTTCCCTAGTTATCTGTCCGGTATTTAATAACATTAACTTTAATATTTCTGCCTCCATCGACGTTAACTTATCTTGGTTTAACTCCCCATCCTCAAAAAAAGACAAATCAAATTCAATCTTAATTATTTCAAATTCATCCCCAGATACTTTGTTATCTATCAAAAGTTTACTTTTTATCTGTCCATTCTCCATTACCCCCAATTTTTCCAGGTCAACATTTGTACATTTTAAAATCACTCTCCAGATTGGTTCAACTACAGCCTCAATCAAACTCCGATCTCCAATTACTTCATACTTTATTAATTGTGGTAATCCGCCCGACTCTTCAAAGATTAACTTGGTTGATTTCTCATTAACCTCGGTCCCAAGAGTATCCAAGACTTTCTTAGTTTCTTCAAAATTAAGTACCCGCAACCAGTGCGCTTTGTAAATATGGTTTCTAAAATAACTCTGCTTGTACTCGGATGATTGAAAAATATAGGGTGTATTTACTGCCACCACCAAGTTTTGATTCGGTTTTGCCCTATGAAAATATTCTTCTACCCAACCCAAAGCCTCTTTGTTTAAGTCCATCCCCAAATCAAGTATCGAAAAATCTTCCAATTCTTCATCATTTTTACGAATATATTTTACACTACTGTCTGTCTGCGCGTATTTTTTTAGTAATCTCGAAGCTCCCATCCCCGGTATCGATACTACTGCCAAGTTGTAGTTAAGTTTTCGACAGTTATCCAGTTCTCTTTTTAATTCTTCATAAACATCAATTATCTTGACCACCATATCTCAATATAACACAAACACAACCTATTTCTTTTGTCCGTCGTTTGTCCCCCCAAAGTCCTGAATATAACTCTCTATTATAAGATAATAACCCATGAAAGACTCCTTGTCCTCCATCCATAAATTAGCCTACAACAAGCGCAAAAACTACCCTGCCCATATTTCCCAATTACAACCAATTCAAATTGAAAATAGTCCTATACCAATCTCATATCCCCGTTTCCATTTTAACTTTGAGAAGACAAGTGAATTTATTCCCATACCTGAAATTGAATTAGCACTGGACCAAATACTAAGTCATTCCCCAGTTGAACTCGTCACTTCAATTCAGCAAGGTTGGGATTGTGCGATTAAGTCTGATAAAGATATGGCTAACTTAACGCTGTCTATTCATGAGGGTGGATTCACTTGCGATCAAAATGCTGAATCATTTAAACAATTTCTAAGAACCAACAATTTACTTGAGATTTCCAATCTACACGAAACAATTAAAATTATCGAACCAGGAGGTGGTGTTCTGGAAGCCTCACATTATCTTCGAGTAGTTGCTACGAGTAGTCGAAAACTTGGAGTACATCCTTCCAACTATTCTTTAATGGACAACCTCAGAGGTGATAATCATGTCAGGAAAATCGCAGACACAGCAACCGCAATTATTGAAAACCAAGCATCTAGATATACATCATTTATATTCTTCAATACAAGGTTCTATGAACAAGGTGTTCGGGAACGAGGAAACCAGGGAATGCTTATTCTTAGTCTACCCACACAAACTACAAGCGATATCGCAATTTCTGCCGTCAAAAAAGATCCTGTTCAGTTCATGACTCTTCTCATGTCCAAGTTAGTTCAACGATATTCCTCCACAAATCCAATGATAGATACAACAGGGCTAAAAAGACTTTGGAACTCATCAGATTTTAAACAAGATGACCATATAAAGCACCATTTGTTTGTCCACCGCCCAATAACCCCAGAGCATAACGACAAAAACCTTTTCTGGGATTCTCCAGCTGAAATTGAAATTATTTAATTTGTCCGCCATTTGTCCCCCAAAAGTCCTGAATATAATTTCTTATTATAAGATAATAACCTTAACTTAATTGGAACCTTCAATAAAGCATTGAAACAATTTCAACTAAGCCGTTCTTTAACAAATAGGTTTTAGGAAAAGGTTGAGGGTTGAATCATGACAACGAGTCTTTCGTTATCAGCTGCAACCCCCAACCACTAATAATCCAAGGAGGATTATCATGTTCAAAAAACTTCTCCCCCTCGCCCTAACCCTCTTCATTTTTTTGACTGCTTGTGGACCACAATCCGCATCAGTCTCCGATTCTCAACCAACTGCTACCGCAGTTACCGCTACTTCTACCCCCCAAACTACTACCAATCTGGCGCCTCGCTGGCAACTGTGGTCCAGTATGGGATTCGGTAAAAGAAGTTGGTTGGTCGAGATTCTCGGTGAAAATGAAGCCTGTGTCATGGATTTGAAACAGAATCCAAAAGCATGTCTGACGCCGATTACCATTCGCCCACAAAACGACTTGGTGATAGTGAAAGACAACTTCTACTATATGACACTCCTCAAAGGCGACGAAACTACCATCGATTTCAACACCGGTGTGTATGACTTCTACACCTTTGACTACGGCCGCGGGTACTTCGCCACGGGTTGGCAAGAAAGTGCGTTCATGTTTGATGTAATAACTCCAATTTTGTTGACAGAAAATTCTGAAAACATCACGGAGTTCATCAATCTGACGGACGGACGAACCTACCTAATGGATCAGGGAAATGAGTATTTCAAAGTATTCGCTGCCATTTCTGCCAATGATTATCCAGTTTTTGGATATCTTCACTGCAGCTACGACAGCGATTACATCTTGAACTGCTTGTTTACCCTCCCCTAAAACCTATTCACCGAGCCCCGCTCAAATGATTCAGACATTTTGTCTGTTTTGTTTGAGTGTGGGTTCGGAAAGGTTTTCTAGCTCAGAAATATTTTTCTGAATTAGAGTCGCCTTTATTATTAATTTAAAAAAATATGACAAACTTAATTGAAAGAGAAAGCATGACCGCTTGCTTGATCGAGCAGGATCGCCTGTCTCGAGATCTTAGAATTAGAAAAAATGCCAATGATCAGTCTGCTCAAAAAATATATGGCGAACATCTATCCAAAGTTGGTTCGCCAGAGAGTTTACTTTTTGCCTGTAGATTGGCGTTGTTAGAATCCAGAACCTCCAGAGTTTTTGACAGTGCTTACTTTGAGGAAAAACCAGCGCAAATCGCCGAAATAACCAAAATAAATATAGAGTCACAAAAGATTTATCTCGACATGGTTAGTTTTCACCATGCTGGAAACCAGCCTAGACACATTTTGATCCAATCTGATACCGAGAAACACCTTCAATTATTGCGCCTTAAAGGATTTTCCCAACACAACAGTGGTGATGCTACCGAATCATTAATCGAGCTACTCTCACACCAATCAACTTAGATTCTGGTGTAATTTTTTGGCCCTTTTTACTTGCTATATTGACACGCCATTGATTAGGACATATCTTTAATTATTAGGCAAATTTGTCAAAATTTAATGAAACAGCGTTTTTTACTCTTGATTCCGGTAATTTTATTGATTTTAGTCTCTGTCTCTTTATTTATACCCCGACAATCTCGTTCCCTCCCCTCTTCTTCAGTCAAAGATACTCTGTCTAGCTCTCAACTATCTTATTTTAGTCGTATTAGTGCCCCCATTACCGCTGGTGATTCCATTATCAAAATTGGTAATACTGGCATTCCCTCCAAATCCACCAACAACTTGTTTGTCGGTGACACTATCGCTATTGGAACCACTGGCGTCGGAGTTGGCACCAGCGGTCCTCTGACCCTCTACACTGTTCAAGATATTGGTAATACCCAAACCATCGAATTGAATACCGCTATCGGTCAAAGCAATGCTTGGATCAACGCCGCTATTATCGCCACTCGCTCCGCTATCCACACCATCAATTTCACCCCCCAATCAAACGCTACTAGCGGTTTTTGGCAATTTTTAATCAAGGCTACCAGTCGTACCGGAGAACTCTACAACGATGGTATCCCTGATCAACAAGGCTTTGATCTCGGTGCTACTACCCCATCTTCTACCGCCAACGGTCTCGGTACTCGTCTCAAAATTACCGATGTCACTTGTCCCAACTGGGGTATTGGAGTTACTACTGCCTACAGTGTCGGCACCACTGCCGTTGTCGGTGCCAATTCCTACCATGTCATTACCTGCTATCTCGGTGTCGGCGGTACCAACCAAGTCGGAGTCGGCTATTCCATGGCCATCGGTGCCGCCCTTACTTCAGGTAGTCAATTAATCAATCCTTCCGCTTCTACCAGTCACGTCGAAGGTACCGCCGATGTTAATGGTCCCGATATCTACACTTTTTATGTCAGACACTTGGATAGCACCTCTACTGTTATTGAGGCTGATACCGCTCAAGGAAAAATTGCCGTTGTCGAAGCTGTCCGCGTCACCGCTACCATTGACCCCACTCTCACTTTTTCCATTGATGCTACTGGAGTTGGCAGTGGTGCCACCCCCTGTGGACTCAGTGCTCTCGGTTCACCTGCCAACAACACTACTGCTACCTCCGTCTCCTTTGGCTCACTCAATCTAGCCGCTGCCAACGATCTCGCCCAAAGGCTATCCTGTGTTACCAATGCTGCCAGCGGTTATGTCGTCACTGTTTATGAAAACGGTCCTATGAAAAATATTACCGATGGTGCTGGTACTACTATTCCTGATACCAATTGCAATGGCGGTGGCTGTACTGCCTCTGTTGGCACCACTTGGGCTACCTATACCAATTCTGGTTGGGGCTACACTGTCGAAAATCTGTCAGTTGGAGTAACCACTCTCACCTATCCCTTTTACCGACCATTTGGCAACGGCAGTGCCAATGCTCAGCAAGTCATGAAAAATACCTCGACTCCCACTGCCAATGAACAAGCCTACGTCTGTTATCGTGTCACTGCCTCCACCACCCAGAGAGCTGGTAATTATGAAAATAAGTTAATTTATACTGCCACCGCCACATTCTAAAATGAAAAAAATAATTTTATCTCTCGTTCTAGTTTCCAGTTTCTTGTTTCTAGTCTCAGACATCCAAGCTCAATCTGCCCTCGGCCTCTCAGCTATTCCTCCTCGTCTCGAAGTCACCCTCCAGCCCGGTGAAGTCGTCACCAAAGAACTAAAAATCAGAAACGAGTCCAAGACCGAACGGGTCGTCACCACCACCAGCCGTGACTTTATTGTCACCGATAGTGAAGGCACCCCCATTCAACTCGAAGACATCGATGAGTCAAACAATCGTTGGGCAGCCTCTTCTTGGATTCATTTATCTCCCAGCAATTTCAAACTAAAACCCGGCGAAACCCGCTCCATCATGATTACCATTATTGCACCCGATGATGCTCTCGCTGGTGGCCATTATGCTATGGTCCTCCACAGTCCCAACAACGAATCAGTCCTCAGCGAAACCGGTTCACTCATCCAAACCAATGTCGGCACCCTCGTCTATGTCACCATCCCAGGTGATATCAAAGAAGATGCTCGGGTTACCGAATTTTCCGCTCCTTCATTTTCCGAATTTGGACCTGTTCCCTTTAAAACTATTATTTCCAACCTCTCCGACATTCATGTCACTCCCGCCGGAAGTATTGCCATCAAAAATTGGCTCGGTGGCAAAACTGCCGACCTCCCCCTCGACCTCACCAATATCTTCCCCAACACTTCCCGTGAATTTACCAATACGCTCACTCGTAAATTCCTCTTTGGTCGCTACACCGCCACCCTCAGTGCCGGTTATGGCACCACCGGTCAAGCCATTGCCGCGACTATTTTTTTCTGGGTCATTCCCTGGAGACTAATTATTATCCTCTTCATCATCGCTATTCTCACATTTGTTCTCGTCAAACTGCTTCACCAGCAAAAGACCACTATCGAGACCACCGACAATCAAGTCGACGAACTCGAAAAAGAGTTGGAAAGTCTAAAAAAGAAATACAAAGATCGCTAGTGAAAAAATACTTAAATCTATTTTTATTTTTTACTTTTTACTTTTTACTTTCATCTTTTTCTCTTGCCTTTACTGTTGATCGCCAAAAATCAGTCAATGTCTCCGCTTCAATTGATGAAAACCACTGTACTATCTATGGTTTTACCTCCCCCAACTCTCGAGTCGAGCTAAGCAATCCTCAGGTTTTTGATGTCACTTACTCGGGTAACAATGGCTACTATGAATTCAACCGCCTTATCCTCCCCAAAAACCCTAGTGAGCTATGCTTGACGGCTATCGATGACAACAACCGTCACACTAACCCGACTTGCTTTCCCCCACCACCTCCAGTCAATTATTACACCAATATTGGCCCAATTATTCTCCCACCTACTGTGACTATCAACGATGCCAATATTAGAGAAAACAGCACTGTCGCCGCTTCAGGCCAAAGCATCCCTTTTTCGCCAATTAATATTTATTTATATCAGGTCAATGCCCACGCTCCCATTTTTGCCAAACCAGCCCAAGCCTTTGGATTACCGGTCTTTACCACTACTACCGACGAAGACGGCAATTACGACCTCAATATCCCCACCTCACTCAGTAGCGATTATCGGCTCTTTAGTACTGTCCAATTTGCCACTCTTCCTAGCCCCAAATCCAACACGATTCTCTATACCCTTCCCGCCATATTTAATCTATATATTTATATTCCTCTCTTTATTGTTAGCCTTCTAATTTTTGCCTATGTCCTCTATTTGTATTTTTATCACCCCATCCGCTATCTACCAGCAATATATAGGTACCCCATAGCGCTGCCATTCATAATTCGTAATTAGTAATTCGTAATTGTTGTATTATTAACTATGCGCTCCTCAATTTATATAATTATATTTCTCATTCTCGCCCTAATCGGCTCCCTCACCCTAGTTCTGCGCAGTACCATATTTGTCGGCAAGGCCACCGGTAGTGCTTCTGTCGCCTCCGGCAACTCCTATCTCTTTGCTTCTCCTCTCCAAGCCAAAGCTGATGGTAGAGAAATGATTCGCATTACTGCCTTCCTCCTCGACGGTCGGGGAGTCGGTGTCGCCAACCAGACAGTTGATCTTCATACTTCCCCATCTGTCACCATCAAAACCATCCAAGCAATCACTGACGACAGTGGTAAAGCCGTTTTCGATATTTCCTCATCCCAAATTTCTCAAGTAACCATCTCCGCCAGCCACAACGGCCAAACCCTCCCCCAAACTGTCAAAGTCACATTTTATTAGTATTGATCTCAGTTTTTCAGATCTCAGATATCCTCGTTTCAAACCCACCCACTCCAGTTTCACCGGAGCACCCTCCTGTAATTTCAAGATTCCAATTTCATTCCAAACCCACCCGCCCTACGGGCACCCTCCCTTGACTAAGGGAGGGCTAAAAAGTTATGAAATTTCAGATATTCGAATATCTAACTGTTTAAATAAATTACTTTTTGTATTTTCTAAATCAAATAATACCTGTTCATTTTTGTATCTAATTGTTTTTATTCCTCTTTGGACTAAATATAAATCTCTAAAATGATCACTGTATTTTTTATTATCATGGGAATCACCATCAACTTCTATACACAGTAATAATTTTGAACAATAGAAATCTAAAATAAATTTTCCAATTGGTTTTTGTCGAGTGAATTTATAGTTTGTTTTTTGATAACTAAGTAATTTCCAAAATATTTTTTCTGCTTGGGTCGGATTTTTTCTATTATTTCGAGAAAGACATCTCAGTTCTTCTAAATATTTCAAGTTCCCCCGTCTGGTAATAACTTCTATTGGTGAAAAGTGTTTTATAAACTCATTATAGCCCTCCCTTAGTCAAGGGAGGGTACTCCGACTTATGTCGGAGTGGGTGGGTTTAGACTATAATTAATCTGTGACTCGCCTCTCCTATAAATCACTTTTTATTATCCTCGTCTTTTTACTCATTCCCATTTTATTTTTATTAAAAATAAATCAAAAAGGCAAAACAGTTTTGGCGGATTGGTGGAATGATAGTTGGACCTATCGCCAAGCCATCAATATTTCGACCCACAGTGTCGGTGAAACCAATGTTTACATCACCACTACTATCAATATTGGCACCACCACCAAAGCCCAAACCGACGACGGTGATTTTCGTTTTACTACTACCTCCGGCCAACTATTAGACTATTACATATCCTCGGGCGCTGGCACTACAGCCCCTACTTTTCATGTTCTTATCGATTCTTACCCTGCAGGAGCTCAAACTGTTTATGCCTATTATGGCAATCCCAGCGCCACTAACGGTTTTTCTGCCTCCGATTTTACCACTGCCGCCAACAATTCCACCATTAGCTCATATTCTACCGAAGAAACCGGAGGAAGTCCCGTCGCCTGGTGGAAATTTGATGAAGGGGTGGGGACAAGTGCCTTCGATTCTAGTCCCAACCAATTAAATGCTCGACTTTCCGGCTCAACCTTACCCACTTGGACATCTGAAGATCAATGTCTTAGTGGTAAATGCCTTTACTCGTCCGGTGTTGGTTATATTACTTCTGCCAACAGTTCGGTCAATAATTTTGGTACCAACAGCTTCACCGTCAGCGTTTGGATTAAGCCCCAAGATTTTACCTATCCCAAAACATCTTTTGCTTTTTTGAAAGGCAATGCACCATACATTCTTGGACCAACACGCGCCGGGTGGTCAATCGCTGATGGTTACACCGCCAGTGGTGCCGCCATCGTCATTAATGACGGTACCAGTATGGTCAGCACCACCTTAACTTTTAATTCCAGTTCCCGACCTACCGATTTTATTAATAAATGGACCCATTTAACTTATGTTTTTAATCGCACTACCAATCTTGTTTATGCCTATGTCAATGGTGTGCAACAAAACAACACCGTTAATATTGCTTCAGTTACTGGATCAATCAGTAACACCTCTCCGCTCTACGTTGGTTACGGTACTGGCTGGACCTACAAAGGTTTTTTTGACGACGTTCGTCTCTACCCCTACGCCCGCACCGCTACCCAAATAAAACAAGATTATAATGCTGGTGTTGCCAATATGGGCGGACAACAAATTAACAAATCATCATCTGACGGTCTGGTCGGTTATTGGAAATTCGATGAAGGTGTCGGCACCACATCTGCCGATTCATCGGGTAATTCTAATCTCACTACCTTCGGCACCGGCTCTTCCTCACCCGGCTGGATTGGTGGAAAATTTGGTGTTGGAACAAGCTTCGGAGGTATCAACAAAGTTGACGTTGGATCTGCAAATTCACTAAACATAGTTGGCGACATGACACTATCAATTTGGGTAAACCCAAAAAATGCAAGTGGATGGGAAGGTCTCGCTTCAAAATGGGGAGATTCATGGGCTTGGGCACTAGATACAGCTACACATCGTAATGCGTTATACATCAATGGTTGGAATTACAGCAACTCAAGTATTCCTGCAAACCAATGGAGCCATCTTGCAGTTGTTTACAAAGATTCTGACAATAAAGTATATTTTTATTTAAATGGAGTACCAGATGGGACATCAACTCAGTTATCAAACCAAGGCACTTCTGGTATTGTTACTCTTGGATATTGGGGCAATAACTATTTTTATTCTGGACTATTAGACGAAGTCCGCATCTACAATAAAGCCCTAAATCCCACCGAAATAAAGGCATTATATGAATATGCCCCCGGGCCAGTTGGCTATTGGAAATTCGATGAAGGTGTCGGTTCTACTGTCTTTGACTCAAGTGGTAATTCAGGCAACGGTGGATGGCAAGGTACCCTAGGAAATCAATGGGCTTCTGGAAAAATCGGCAAAGCCGGAAATTTTAATGGTAGTAATAACTACCTAAATTTAGGCACTAACCTCGGTAATTATACCGACAATTTTACAGTTTCCTCTTGGATTAAAACTGGTACTAATAACGTTCGTATTCTTGGTCGACGGGACACACCTAGCGGCACTCAATATGATTTATATCTTCAAAGCACTACTGGCAAAGCAGCTTTTTTTGATGGCACAACCCAATATGCCGGAACATCTAATCTAGCCAATAATCAGTGGCATTTTGTGTCTTGGGTTTTCAATGGCGCTAATTCTAAAATCTATGTTGACGGTATTGCTGAAGCCACTTTTACAGTCTCCACTACCTCAAAAAATATTAGCACTATCATTGGTGGCTGGGACAATGGAGTCAGTGGACTTTTTAATGGTCTTATGGATGACCTTAAAATTTACAACTATGCCCGTACTCCAGAACAAATAATTCAAGATATGTCCGCCAGCGGAGGATCCGCCTTTGGTGGAGGCAACAAATTTGCTTCACCTATTGTCTGGTACAAATTTGACGAAGGTTATGGAACTGTCGCCAACAATTCTGGTATCGGTGGAACTATCAACGGCACCCTTAGAACGGGCTCCTCCTCCCCCACTTGGGTCTCCGGCAAAATCAACAAAGGTTTAAGCTTTGATGGAAGCAATGATTTAATATCAGTAGCCGATAACGCATCTCTAAATACAACCCAAGATTACAGTATTTCCATGTGGATATATAACCAAGCTGGATCAGCAAATTATCCTACTCTGATAAATCGAGCCTCACAATCGGGAGTTAATGGATTTTTTTGGATATATACCACCGGAACTAGTGAAACCGATTTAAACTTTCAATATGCCAACGGCAGCAACTATGTTACAGAATTGTTTTCTGGCGCACTTCGACAAAATGTTTGGGACCATATCAATTTTACATTCAACAATACCACCAAAGAATTAAAATTATACGTCAACGGAAAACAGTTTAGCACCACCAGAACTCTCACAACACCTCTTCCTGTTGATGATGGAATATTATATTTTGGTTCTTATCAAACCAATCCAAATATTTATGCCTTTAAAGGCATAATAGACGAATTTAAACTATATAATTATGCCCTAAGTTCGGACGAAATTAAACAAGATTACAACCAAGGCGCCGCCTTTGTTTTTGGTAATTCCTCTCAAACCATCGGTGGTACCACCACCTCCCTCGACTATTGCATCCCCGGTGACACCTCCCCTTGCGCCGCTCCCATTGCCGAATATAAATTCGACGAAGGTGTAGGCACTACCGCCTTTGATACTAGTAGTAATAATTGGCCACTTCCCCTAGGCGTCAATACTTCCTCACCTTCATGGACAATTGGCAAAGTCGGTAAAGCACTCTATTTTAATGGTGATGATTATGTTGGATATAATGATAATGGAACTATTGCAAGTGATACTGGACCCGTAACCATTAATGCCTGGGTTAAAACTACCTCGAATCAACAAGGTGGTATTGTCTCCCGATACGGAAATTCGAGCACTTGGACATATAGCCTTTACATGGATTCAAACGGCAAAGCAAACTTTAATCGATCAGCCTCTACTCCCTGGTCAACAACCGTAACCAGTAGTCAATCCATCAACAATAACAATTGGAATTTTATCACTGCCAAATACGACGGTATTTCAATGCAGTTATATATTAATAGCATCGCAGATAACTCTCTACCGGAAACCCGCAATTCTCAAACACCTGGTCCGTGGTCATTTTGTATCGGCAGTGAACATTATGTATGTTCCAGTACCAATTACCACGGTCACTTTACTGGTTCTATCGATCAAGTTCGTATCTACAACTACGCCCGCACCCCCGCCCAAATTGCCTACGACTATAACAAAGGCGGTCCAGTTGGATACTGGAAATTTGATGAATGTCAAGGAATTGTGGCACACAATTCCGCAGACCTCGCCGCAGGCGGGTCAAGTCTTGACGGCATAATCGCCATTGGTGCCAATGGCACTCAAAATTCCCTCGGCACTTGTCAAGTCGGCACTTCCGCCGCTTGGACCTCTGGCGCCACTGGAAAAATAAATAGTAGTCTCAATTTCGACGGCACCGATGATTATGTCCAAATCGGAACCTCAAACCCCGTTACCGGTTCAAGTCCATTCACTTTGGCTAGTTGGTTAAAAGTAGGCACCCATTCCAACTATGGCCTTGCTTTTTATATTGGCGGCGCCACTTCCGGCCAATCCGCCTGGCTTGGTTGGACAACTAGCGTCCAACAAGGTACATCAAATTCAATTGGTGGAGGTTTTTACGGCACTAATTATGGATCAGGGATAACTGATAATAATTGGCACCACGTAGTTTTGACCTATGCTGGTGGTACAGGAGCTGCAGTTTATCTTTATGTTGATGGAATTCAAAAAGTCTCTACCACCTACACTGCCAGTTTAGCTGCGACTTCAATAATGATGGGTAAAGCTAATACCGGCACTGCCTATTGGTATAACGGGCAACTTGACGATGCTCGTGTCTACAATTATGCTCTCACTGCCACTCAAGTCAAAACCCTCTACAACGGCGGCGCCATAAACTTTAGATAGGCTTAGTTTCCATTAAATATTATCAAAAAAACAAGCTATCACTCATCACCAATATCTGCCAATATATCTATCCCCAATATATCAATTACAACTTTACTAGCTCAAATAAAACTAATTTCTAAAAGTTACCTTAATCGTTTTGTTCAACGCCGTCCCCTCCACCACTCCTGTTAACTCAAATGTCCCTTCCTTGTTTGATTTAATGGCAAATGACACCTTACCATCAGTATTGGTCGTCGCTACCGCTGGAATAATATCCTCCATTCCTTCCAACATAACCTGCTTATTGGGAACTCCCTTGCTATTCTTATCCAAGATAAAGACATTCACAATACAATCATCTGTGCCATTAGCCTTGGCCAATATCTTCTGGCCCAAGATAGTTGAATCGCCCAGAGATACCATAGTGGCGGGTGCCGCCTTCGTCAGCGTAATCAAAGCTCTTGGCACCACGTAAGCCGCCATAAATACAATAAAGACGATTGCTACTACAATTCCCCCAACCTTTAGATACAAACCAGTGTTTGAATTCATAAAATATGATACCACAAAAGTCAATTAACAGAAAAATACTATTATTGCTAATGAAAAAATAATTAATATTTTACCGTTAATCAGCCAAAAATAAAATAATCAGGACCCATTCCCCTACTTCCTATTTCACCGTCTATGCTCACTCAATACTAACTATAACACATCAGTTAAACTCTATCCTAAATAGTCTATCTATATCATCAACTCCCTATCAAAATTAACAACCATAATTTACCTCAATATATCAAATTTTAGTCAAAATACTCCAATTTTATCTATCAATTAGTATCATACTATCTTAACCGCACTTCTCCGCAAACAACTATAAATTTAACTATCTAGTTGGCTATTAATAGATATCTATAGCCATACATTGATAGTAGAAAAATATTCGTGTAAACAATTGTGAAAGTTAACCGCAGCCACTATACGGGGATAAAACTATATCATCCATACTATCAAAATATATCAGTTTCTACCTATTTTTAGCCTGTTGACACTCTTTTCCTAATAGTAGATATTTAATATATTAATCATTCAGCTTGATAATTATGTATAAAAAATATAATTCCAAACCTAATAATTTATCACCGCTTCTCGAACGGCTCGCCCCCCTTCTTATCGTCGCTGCGTCGTTTGTTTGGCTCTGGAGATAAATTTTATGAACTATCTCCCCCAGTTTAAAATTTGGCTTGAGCAAAAGGGCTATTCCGACTCTACCAGCCGCAACTATCTCGCCGATCTGGGTAAGTATCTTGAATATATCAATCACCTTCCCCAACGTGTCTCGATGGACATCTCGTCAGATCCTGAGCCATCCGTTGGGCACATTTTGTCCGCTGACATCGTCGGGCTCTATGTATCCTACCTCACCGATAAAAACAACTCTTCTCGCTACTTAGCATCCCTCCGTCTGTTTTGCCAGTTTGCCCTCGATCAGCATCTGATAACTCAAAACCCATTTAAGTCAATTTACCGTCCCCCTCGATCCCCTGAATTATCCGACCTGGTTACTCAATATGAAACCCACCTCCTCAAGCACAATACCCCTCCAGCCACTATTCGCAACTACATCAATGACCTACACCAATATATCAGTTGGTTAGAATCAAAACCCACCCTACCCTCCCTTGAAAAGGGAGGCCAAACTTTTACTTCTTCCGTTACAAGCTCCCCTTCATCAAGGGGAGATGCCCAAAGGGCAGAGGGGTTTTTTGAATCTTAATTCTCAAATCAACCAGCAACGCTTGTCCCAATATGCAGACTACTTAAAATCTCAGGGACTTTCTGATTCTTCCATTCGTCGCAAGCTCTCCTCCCTCTCTTCCTTCCAAAAATATTTGGTGAAGAAAAAATTAATTAATTCCCCTGTACGGGCAGGTTTTATACCTGCCCCATCCGGGCAACCACAAGGATTGCCCCTACAACCACTAAAATCCAATAAATCATTCCTCCAAAACCACTTTTTCACAAAATACCTCCTCGCTGCTTCGATATTAATCTTATTAGGCGGCCTCAGTTATACCCTATACACTCAGGTTTTCAATCGCGCCTCCAAAAACCTCGCTTATTCCTCTGCCTCTAGTCCCATTACCCCCAATCGAATTTTGTCGTTCCAAGGTCGTCTGACTGACTCCTCCGGAAATCCCATTTCTTCCTCCACCGCCACTGTCTTCAAACTCTTCAATTCTGGTACCGGTGGTACCGAGCTCTATACTTCCGGCGCCGGCAATAGTCAGGTAGTCGTCCCCGATGAAAATGGAATATTCTCAGTAGTTATTGGTCGAAGTCATGGTCTAGGTATCCCCGCCTCAGTTTTCTCAGAAAACGCTGATGTCTATCTCGAAATCACTGCCGGTGGGGAAACTATGAATCCTCGCCAACAAATAGCTACCGTTGGCTATGCCCTCAACTCTGAAACATTGCAAGGACTACCACCATCTGCTAGCGGTATGAGCAATACAGTGCTAGTTATTGATGGCTCTGGCAATCTAAACCTTGGTGAAACCTCCCCTTCAATCATTTCCACCTCAGGTACATTTGGACTCGAAGGTCAAGCTATGTTAATCAAGGCTAGCGATGGCTCTGGGGGTGATATTACTATCAATCCTGATGCCGCCGGCAAGCTCAAATTAATTACCGAGGGGGCCGGCACTACTGCTGCCGGTGGTTTTATCGAAGCTACCAATGCCAATCTGGCCAGCGGCAATTTATTCTCTGGTCTAATTCGCAACGACAATCCCAATTATAATTTTCTCGATTTCTCTAATTACAATATCGGCACCACCGCCATTGCTTCGCGCTTTTCAGTCACTGCCAACGGCACTGTCAATGTTGGTACTGGTATAACTACGCCAAAGATTACTATCTCTGTTGGTGCTTCCAGTAGTTATATTCTTCAGTCAGATGCCTTTGGCAATGCCAGCTGGGTTAACCCTGGATCCGCTGGTATTGGTACCAGCTATGATGCTGGTGCTGGGTTAACGAAAACAGGCAGTGTTTTTAGTCTCAATGTTGGCTATACCAACACTTGGACTGCACTCCAAAACTTCACCAATATCAACGTTGGTGGTACCGCAATCCTCAACAATCTTTTTGCTACTGGTAATGTTGGTATTGGTACCACCGCCCCCACCTACAAGCTTGAATTAGTCGGTGGGGCCTCAATCTTCCGCATTGGTGATACTAATGGCAATACCTTAGTTGATATCAGTGAAACCAGTGCTCAATTTAATCTTCCCACAACATTTACCTCTACTGGTGATGTCAATATGGCCAATGATTTAAATTTCACCAATGCCACCGCATCTACTATCCACTCCGCCGCCCCGCTCTACCTCGAAGCCGGCGAATCGTTCAACTCATCTGATTTAACTTTCAAAACCTTTAATTCTGGTAATCTCGTATTCGATACTGCTGGTTTTACCTCACTTCAAGCACAAAATTGGACCCTGGCTACCGGTACCACCAATTCTCTAAATATATCAAACGGCCTCATTTCCGTTGATACACTTAATTCTCGAGTCGGCATTGGCACCACCGCCCCCGGCTATACCCTCAGCGTCGGCGGCACCACCTATACCAACAATCTCTTCACCTCCGGCAATGTCGGCATCGGAACAACAGGGCCAAGTGACAAATTACATATTGTAGATGCAACTGCACCAAACATACGTTTCCAAATTCAAGGCAATGCAGGTTATTCACAAATTAAAGGCGGTAATGATTTATCTTTTTATACATATAACGCCGGAATTTTTGAAAGATTTAGAATCGCCAATGACGGCAATGTTGGGATTGGAACGACTAGCCCTGCAACACTTCTAGAACTATCACATGCTACAACCCCAATACTTAGAGTCGGTAGAAATGACACATTAGTCGCAACAGGAGAAAGTCTTGGTTCTTTGGAATTTTATACAAACGATACTGGTCACGAAGGTGTTGTTGGTAAAATCGAGTCCATTGCTGTTGGCACAAATGCTCAAGCACATTTAGGATTCTTCACCGGTGGCATCGGCGAAGTTGGAAATCAAGCATTCTTTGAGAAAATGAGACTCACTTATGATGGCAGTCTCGGTATCGGCACCACTGCTCCATCCAAAAAACTCGATGTCGCCGGTGACATTAACTTAACTGGAACAATATTTTCAAACGGTACTTCCGGTACCTCCGGTCAAGTGTTAACCAGCACTGGCACTGGTCTAAATTGGGTCAACGCATCATCTGTCGGTGGTACATACGTCTTTGCCAACGGCCTCACCAACACTGGTACTTTCGTCGGTCTCGGAGGCACTCTAACTCAAGACGTTCGCCTAAACATCGGCAATACCGAAGTCCTCTTTCTTAAAAATTCAAATGGATATATCGGTGTTGGGACAACAAATCCAACTTCCGCATTTCAAGTCTATTCTTTAGGTATTAACAATAGCTCTCAAATTGTCCCCGGCGCAGCCGCTGGTAACGTTGATGTCTCCGGTGGGCTGTGGAGAGTCGCCAATTTAGCCACTGGGAATCATAATGAAACACTTTCTTTTCAATCTGGCAGACAATACACTACCGCAAGCGGAACTAACAACGCTATCACTATCAATCCCAGCGTAGTTCCTACTAGTGGCACCTTAGCAGTTTCTATATTCAATTTAGCTCCAACTATAAACCAAACAGGAGGTTCGAATGGAATTACCCGAGGCATATATGTCAATCCCACACTTACCTCAGCGGCTGACTTTAGAGCTATTGAAATTGCCAATAATGCTGGATATGGCATATATCAGTCAGGTGCAAGTGCAAGTAATTATTTTAATGGCAATGTCGGTATCGGTACTACTGCTCCAACAGGTGCGTTAAATATCAACTCAAACAGCTTTACACCAGTACGCTGGGGATCATTATCTGCTGATTACGGTTATTTGACATTTAGTAGTAATTTAGCTAGAGTTGGAAGTTTAGTTGGATCAGATCTTTCTTTAGAAGCAAACGCCCAACCAGTTATCAGATTAACCACCACCGGCAATGTCGGCATTGGCAACACCAACCCAAGTGCAAAACTAGAAATATCAACCAACGGCTCTAATACCCCAGGGACAAACCAACATCTAGTTTTTTCCACTACTCCAGGAATTCCCCTTTTTGGATTCAGAATGGACGCCAGCAACGATCATTTAATAATAGACAAAAGTTGGTCATCATGGGGCACTCCCGCATTGGCAATTAATAGAAATACAGGTAATCTCGGTATCGGCACCACTGCACCAAGTAAAAAACTCGATGTTGCTGGTGACATCAATTTAACCGGGACAATTTTTTCAAATGGCACCTCTGGTACCTCCGGACAAGTCTTAACCAGCACCGGCACTGCTCTCCAATGGGTCAACGCTTCTTCTGTAGGTGGAACTTTTGTTTTTGCCAATGGTCTTACCAACAATGGCACTTTCGTTGGACTGGGTGGAACCCTGACCACCGACACTCGCCTAAATATCGGCAATACCGAAGTATTATTTTTTAAAAATTCAAATGGGTACGTGGGTATCGGTACCACCTCCCCCTCCAAAAAACTCGATGTCGCTGGTGATATCAATTTAACTGGTACCATTTTCACCACCGGTACCTCTGGAACTAGTGGTCAAGTTCTTTCCTCTACCGGCACTGGCTTACAATGGGTCAATGCATCAGGCCTCGGCCAAACTTATTCCCCCACCAACGGTTTATCAGAAATTTCTACAAACGTCTTTGGACTAGGTGGCACATTAACTCAAAATACTCAAATTGGAACATCATCTTTTAGCCTATCATTAGGCATCAATACAACAACACCCACTTTGTATCTATCATCAAGTGGAAATATTGGATTGGGGACAACTGGACCTGGTGGAATAATACCAAATGGATTTACATCAACAAACTCATCTATTTTAGAAATTAAATCAAAGGCAAATAATAGTGATGTAGGAATATTCTTACGTGATCCAAATAGTAGTAGTTATGTTGGTATGGATATATGGGCAAGTAATAATAATGGCCGCAATTACATTGATAATCGTTATAACGATCCTGGAGCATTAACAATATTTAGAATGAGAACAACTGGAACTCCGGTCAACGCAATGTCTATTTCAGGAAGTGGCAATGTCGGCATCGGGACCACCGCTCCTTCCAAAAAACTCGATGTCGCTGGTGACATCAATCTAACTGGCACCATTTTCTCCAATGGCACCTCCGGCACCTCTGGTCAAATCCTCTCTTCCACTGGTACAGGATTATCTTGGATCAATGCATCATCTGTTGGTGGCACTTACGTCTTTGCCAACGGCCTCACCAACAATGGCACTTTTGTCGGTCTCGGTGGCACATTAACTCAAGATGTTCGCCTAAACATCGGCAACACCGAAGTTTTATTTTTCAAAAATTCAAATGGGTATGTTGGTATTGGTACATCTAACCCAACTGACAATCTCACCATTGTTCCCGGCGCCGCCAAAGGTATCACCATCCGCGAGTCAGATAATGGCAACACCGCTTTAACACTCTACGCAGGTAGCCAATCAGGCGTCTTCGAAGGCCTCAGTAACGGAGTTAAAACTTTTTCTCTAAACAGCTATTCAGGGTCAAATAGCTTTATTAATGTACTTAATTTTGGTATTGGCATAACTGACCCTCTCTACAAACTTCATGTCAATGGCGATGCCCTTATCTCCACCCGTCTCGGCATCGGCGCCACCAATCCTCTCTACACCCTCAATGCCGGCGGCACTGCTTCTTTTACCAATCTCTTCGCTTCCGGTAACGTTGGCATTGGGACGACAAATCCTGGAGCTAGATTACAAGTAGTTGGTGGAGGAGTAAACTCCTTACCCGCAACATCAGGTTCTACACAAGGAACAGGGTTGGTTGCCAGATTTGGAGGCAATGCAAGTTTAATCGACGCAGTAGTAGACATTGGATGGGGAGCAAGCGGCGCCACATGGGGATCTTGGATACAAGCTACAAATAAAGCAAGTTTAAATGTCAACTATGATTTATTACTCAATCCAAACGGTGGCAACGTCGGCATCGGCACTACTAATCCAACAAGCAAACTATTTGTTTTGGATAATACCGATGCCGTTGCTGCCACTATCCAGAATGCATTCTACGAACAACTAAATCTCAAAGGTACCGACCCTACCAGAAGTGGTGGTCTACGCATCGAAAATGCAGGTGGAAAACTGGCATTCTTAAATTTATCCGGTGGTTCAGCCACAGTTCCAACTAACACCCTCATGCTCACTAATTACGACGCTGGTGGCGGCATTATGTTTGGTACAGGCTACTTCAACCCTCTGATGACCATTCTAAACGGTGGCAATGTCGGTATTGGTACCTCTGCTCCTGCCTACACTCTTGATGTTGGCGGTTCCGGTAACATCAATCTCACAGGCACCATTTTCTCAAATGGCACCTCTGGCACCTCTGGTCAAGTTCTCTCCTCTACTGGCACTGGTTTACAATGGGTATCAGCCACCGGCCTCGGTCAAACCTATTCTGCCGACAACGGTCTTCATATGACGGGTAATGTAGTTGGACTAGGTGGTACTTTGACTGAAAATACACGTATAAATATCGGCAATACCGAGATTTTATACCTTAGCACCAATGGCAATGTTGGGATTGGAACAACAAGTCCAACCGGAAAGTTAGAAATTAACTCCCAAGGATCCGGTGCAGCCAACACTTTGGTGTTAAATAGCAATGGTACACCAGAACCAAGTCTTCACTTTCGATATCCAAGTTACCCATCTTCATCATTTAGAATGGTGGCAGGTTCATATCGACTTCAATTCCAATACAATACTGGAACTGACGCCACACCAGTCTGGGCACAAGGATTTAATATGGCCAAAACCGGTGGTATCGCTATTGGATCCGGATATGCTTCATATGACCCCGGTAATGGAAATATGATTATCAGTGGCAATGTCGGTATCGGCACCACCGCTCCATCAGCAAAACTCGATGTCAATGGTAATGTTCGATTAGTTGGCAACCTTGCCTCTGATGCCTTTTACAACAGTACCGACGACGGCCTCATATCCTATTTTCCCTTCTCTGAAGGAGTTGGCGCAACCAGTTATGACAAAAGTCGTTCTGGTTTGAATGCTCAATTTGTAAACTCCCCTTCCTGGTCAAACGGAAATTTTGGCAATGCTATTGTTCTCAGTTCTGGAACTAGTCAATATGCCACTGTTGCCAGCGCCACTTCAAATACCAATTTAACTTTCACCGGTTGGGTCAACACCACAGACAGTAGCATTATGAACATCGTTAGTGGAAACGGAGTCTACGGTTATATTAGCCTTAATGCCGGCCAATTTAGAGTATATGATGGAACCGCCTGGAGATCCTCATCCACTTTTGTTAATGACGGAAATTGGCATTATGTTGCATTTACTTTTAATGGAACTACAAAGGATTTTAAATTATATGTTGATGGTAAACTAGAAAATTCCACCACCGGAACGTCAACATATTCCAATGGTCAATTGACTCATATCGGAGTTTTTGTCACCCCGACCCAAAGATTCTTCAACGGTTCTCTTGACGAACTTCGCTCCTACAGCCGAATTCTCACTGATAGTGAAATCAGAAACCAATACAACCAAGGACTCGGAGCAAGTTCTCCCTATACTGCCTCAAATGGTAACTTTAGCATTGGTACCACCGTTTCCACCTACAAATTAAATGTTGCCGGTGATATTAACTTAACCGGCACTATTTTCTCAAATGGCACCTCTGGCACCTCTGGTCAAATCTTAACCAGTACCGGTACAGGTCTCAATTGGGTCAATGCATCATCTGTTGGTGGTACCTACGTCTTTGCTAACGGCCTCACCAACAATGGCACTTTTGTCGGCCTCGGTGGCACTCTAACTCAAGATGTTCGCCTAAACATAGGCAACACCGAAGTCCTCTTTCTAAAAAATTCAAATGGGTATGTTGGCATTGGGACAACCAACCCAGGTGCAAAATTAGATGTACAGGGTGGAAATATATACTTAAATAGCAGTTATTCCTTAATTTTTAAAGATACTTCTAACTTTAATTATGGTGGAATTACATCAGATTTAGGAACAGGGGCATTGCTTTTAAAAGGTGGTAATAGTTTAACAACTGGAATTGCTATAGATAATTCAGGAAATGTTGGAGTTGGCTATATAAATCCAGGAACCGCAAAATTAGCAATAAATGGCAATGTCGGCATTGGCACCACTGCTCCTGGCAAAAAGTTAGAAGTATACAGTAATAGTGATTATCAATTATTACTTAGTGGGTGGAATCCAACCCAGGGAGCTGGCGCCGGTAATGGAGCATTATTACTCGGCAATGTCACCGCCTACCAAGGTCGAATTCATTATGACGGTGTTAATACTGGTTATTTGTACATTGACAATAGTTGGAATAATGACAATGGTGATATTCGATTTAGAACCAAAACCGCCAGTACCGCAATTGAAGCTCTTACTATCAAGGGTTCAGGCAATGTCGGTATTGGCACAACTTCTCCTATTGGTAAATTTGATGTCCGACAAACTGACGGATTAACTTTTGGTACTATTGCCAACTTTCTAAATCCTGCCAATGGTTCCCAAGCTACCATGGTCCTTGGGTCCGGAGCTTCAGGAACTGGTAGTTCTGGTCAATCCACCTTTTATCTTGCCGATAGAGGTACAAACAAATGGGGTATGCAACTTGAATACACTACAGGAGACTTTAAAATTATCGACGCAGACTCAAGTACAAATCCTTTCACTATCAAAAATGGTGCACCCAGCAACACTCTATTTTTGGGTTCTACTGGCAATCTTGGTATAGGCACAACCAATCCAGGGTATAAATTAGATGTTGCCGGATCCATACATGTAACATCGACGAGTGGAATCTACGGAGGAAATGGTAATTCACATTTATATTTAAGTGATTCACAGACTGCAATTGGATTTAACAACCAAAGCTCCGAAATACAATTTACCAGTAACAACATGTCTTTTTATACTAACAGCGCTCTTGCAATGCAAATTAATTCTTCCGGCAATCTCGGCATTGGTACCACCTCTCCTACTCAAAAACTTGATGTTAATGGATCAGTCAATATTGGTGGATCGATGACAATTGGTGGATTAGGTATTGATGTTGGCACTACAGCTCTGTTTATCGATTCAAATGGTTTAATTACCAAACGAGGATTAGGTTCTGGTGCCTTTTCTGATGGAATTGGTACCACTTATTCCTTCACCAACGGTCTCACCAATACCTCAAACACTATCAGTCTTGGTGGAACTCTAACCCAAGATGTTCGCCTAAACATAGGCAACACCGAAGTTTTATTTTTGAAAAATTCAAACGGGTATGTTGGTATTGGCACAACGAATCCTTCTCTAAAACTTACTATTGGCCGACAAGCAGCAATGGAATCATCATACAAAAGCTATAGCACGAGTGATCAGTCAGGTCTTGAATATTATTTAATTAATTCGTCACCATATCAAAGAACATTAGATATCGTAGCCAACGGAGGTCCTGTGGGTGGTGGAGATGGTGGTTCAGAAATTAGATTTTTAACAAATCCAGGGACCTCGAACACAGCTGTTGAACGACTTAAAATATCCAGAGACGGCAATGTCGGCATCGGCAACACTGCCCCAACATATGGATTTCAGGTCGGTGCGAGCGACTTATTTGTCGATACTGTTAACCATGTTGCATCAATTGGCATCGCACCAAGTAGTTCCTATCGACTACGTTTAGTCAGCGGAATATTACGTTTTGATGGTAGCGGCGAAATTCAGATGAGTGGTGGCGGTAATTGGACAGGTAGCGGTACACTAACCATGAAACCAAGTTCTGGAGATGTAATTTTGAACCCAACTTTAGGCAATATAGGTATTGGAGGTTCCTCTCCTGTTGCGAAATTGAGTGTCGTCGGTGCCGGGTCATCTAACATTGCTGTGTTTGAAGGTTCTGGCAATGTCGGCATCGGCACCACTGCTCCATCCAAAAAATTAGACATTGCTGGCGACATCAACCTCACTGGCACAATTTTTTCCAATGGAACAAGTGGTACCTCCGGTCAAGTTCTCTCCTCTACTGGCACTGGATTACAATGGGTATCAGCCACCGGTCTTGGTCAAACCTATTCCGCCGACAACGGTCTCCATATGACGGGTAATGTGGTAGGTTTGGGTGGAACAATTACATCAAATACTAACCTAACTATAGGCAATACTAGCATATTGTATATCGATGGAACCAGTGGATATATTGGAGTTGGAACTGTAACTCCTAGCCAACTTATTCACATCAAAGGTACAGGAATTGCCACCTACAACAATTTTTCTATCGGTGGAACTATCAATGGCACCACACTATTTACTGGCGATTCTGCCAACAGTCAAACTGGATTTATTGGTCGTGGTGGTGGCAGTGTTGGGTTGACAATTCCCACCCTGGGAACCTATGGCTCAGTTGGTTTAGTAGGTGCAGCTGGTGGTAATACTGGCGGTAGAGCTCATGTTGGTGTTTATGGATTTTCTACTATAAATCAACAATTGGGTGGCAATAGTGCCAACAATAGTTCAGGTGGATATTTTCTCAGTACTATTGGTTCAACCGTAGTCGATTTTAATGGTTCACTTTTTGGCGTTCGAGCTAAAGCAGATACGTCAGCTGGTACGTCAACTGGAGGTGGGGTTTACGGAGTGTACAGTCAGGGTGTCGGACAAGCCAACAATACAGTTTATGGTGGTTATTTCTCTGCTACTGGTGGTACCGATAATTTTGCTATTTACACCGATACCGCCAAATCATATTTTGGTGGCAATGTGGGTATCGGTACTACTGCTCCAACAGGTGCATTAAATATCAACTCAAACAGTTTTACACCAGTACGCTGGGGATCATTATCTGCTGATTACGGTTATTTGACATTTAGTAGTAACTTAGCTAGGGTTGGAAGTTTAGTTGGATCAGATCTTTCTTTAGAAGCAAACGCCCAACCAGTTATCAGATTAACTACCACCGGCAATGTCGGTATCGGCACCACTGCTCCAACTCAAAAACTTGACATCAATGGATCAGTAAACATTGGTGGATCAATGACAATTGGAGGACTAGGAATTGATGTTGGTACTACAGCCTTATTCATCGACGCAAATGGTTTAATAACCAAAAGAGCCCTCGGCTCCGGTGCATTTTCTGATGGTGTTGGTACTACCTACTCATTCACCAACGGTTTAACCAATACCTCAAACACTATCAGTCTCGGTGGCACCCTGACCCAAGATGTCCGTCTAAACATAGGCAATACCGAAGTATTATTCTTAAAAAATTCAAATGGTAATGTCGGTATTGGAACGACTAATCCAAATTCAACTCTTGACATATTCAATGCAAATTCCAGTGCTACTCTCACTAATTTTACCCAAGCTATTGATAAATCAATCTTAAATCTTGTGACTACTTATTCCAACATGACATATACCGGCGGTATCTTTTGGTCTACTTCAAATCAACAACCCACAAAACCTAAAGCAGGTATTTGGACACTAAACGATGGGGTTAACGGTACTTCACTTTATCTAGGTACCTCCAATAGTTATGCCGCCGGTATCACTAATCAAGCTTTAACCATTAATCCATCTGGCAATGTCGGTATTGGGACAACGAATCCAAGTCAAAAATTACATATATATAGTGGTTCTTCAGGTTTAACCCCAATTGGTGGACCATTAGTTCTAGAAAGTAACACACACCAATACATGAGTATTATTGGCCCTGCTAATACCCAACAGGCGATCATATTTGGTGGAGGTGGCAATAATGACGCCAGAATTTCATGGGAAGATGGTACGCGAGGTGATTATCTAGCTTTAGGTAGTTCAACACAGTTGATATTAAAATCTGATAGCAATGTCGGCATCGGCACCACTGCTCCATCCCAAAAACTTGATGTCAATGGTAGTGTCAACATTGGTGGTTCAATGACTCTAACCGGTTCAGCAATCGGTACAGGAACCACCGCTCTATTTGTTGATAGCAATGGTTTAATTACTAAACGAGGTCTCGGTTCTGGTGCCTTTTCTGACGGTATTGGTACTACATACTCTTTCACCAACGGTCTCACCAACACCTCAAACACCATCAGTCTCGGTGGAGCCCTCACCACTGACACTCGCCTAAACATCGGCAACACTGAAGTATTATTCTTAAAAAATTCAAATGGATTTGTTGGCATTGGGACAACCAATCCCACCGCCAAACTCGACATTGTTCAGACGCCCGCTATCGATGGCTCTGAGTTCCTTCGACTCTCTGGAGACCGTATCTGGACTTTCCGTCAATCAAAAACTGGATCTTCATCGCAATTAGAATTAGCCGATCTGAGTGGAACTAAAAATTTCATCATTAGTACTCTTGGCAATGTTGGTATTGGAACAACCAATCCCCAAATGAAATTGGATGTTACCAGTAGCACTGATGCCACTGTGGGGATTAATGCAGGTAATGATGCCTATTTATATCTCGACCGAGGTAGTGCGGCATCCTATCAGACTGCAACTTTCCTGCGAGACGCAGGTGCCGGTAAATGGATGTATGGACAAAGAACACTTGGCAGCAATCTCTTCTCGTTTTATAGCTACGGCACCTCTAGTGATGTAGTCGCTATTGATTATTCCACCGGTAATCTGGGCATCGGCACTACCAATCCAACACAAAAATTGGAGGTCAATGGTAGTGTCAACATTGGTGGTTCAATGACTCTAACCGGTTCAGCAATCGGTACAGGAACCACCGCTCTATTTGTTGATAGCAATGGTTTAATTACTAAACGAGGTCTCGGATCTGGTGCATTTTCTGATGGTGTTGGTACTACTTATTCTTTCACCAACGGTTTAACCAATAGTTCAAACACTATCAGTCTCGGTGGAACATTGACTCAAGACGTCCGTCTAAATATCGGCAATACCGAAGTTCTCTTTTTAAAGAATTCAAATGGGTTTGTCGGCATTGGGACGACTAGTCCGGGATCTAAATTGGATGTAAGATTATCGGGCGCAACAACCGGATCAGTGATGTATTTTGGAAATATTACAGATGGAGTATATGGCGGGCTTGGTTTCTCATCGACGGGAACAAGTAGAATGTATTTAGGATATGGTGGAAATGAACAAATATCTCTTACTAGTAGCAATGTCGGTATCGGAACAACCAATCCAGGAGCTAAGCTCGACATTGAAATGGGAACAGATAGGTCCGATACTCCTGGCTCTTCTCTTGCACTTCGTATCTCTGCCGGTTCCGCAACCCAAGCATTTGGATTAAGAGTTAATCAATCAGGAAATCAAAATTTAAATCTTGATAGATATTACGGAGGGGCATGGTCAAGTGCATTAACCATAGAAAGAAGCAACGGCAATGTCGGTATCGGAACAACAAATCCAGCTAGTAAACTAACTATTTTGGGTGGAGATATCGCCTTAAGAGAAGATGATGATGGCAATGATGCCGTTAGCATACAATCATCAACAGTCTCTGGATGGATGTACTTAAAATCGGGAGGAGCAAATACTGTCTTGCTTGCTGGCGCAGCTGATAGCTATATCAATGGAGGTAATCTCGGCATCGGTACTACTGCTCCGACCCAAAAACTCGACGTCAATGGTAGTGTCAATATTGGTGGATCACTCAGTATTGGCTCAACATTCCTCGTCACCAATCTTAATGCCGATTATTTAGATGGATTACATTCCTCTTCCTTTTTACAAGTTGGTGGTACTGGTTTTTTCAGCGTTGCCCGCAATGGTTTACAAAGTATTGGTAACACCGGCATCGGTTTGGGTGGAACATTGACCCAAGACACTTTCATAAATACATCAAGCTATTCTCTTTCCTTCCTCGGTTTGGGCGACAGTCAATCATTATTTATTGGCACCAGTGGTTATGTCGGCATTGGCACCACCAACCCTGAACAAAAATTATCCGTCGTCGGTAACGCTTTTATTTATGATAATAACTATCTAGGCGCTGAACTAGTTGATAGTTGGACCAATCATGCGTCATTTAATTACGAAACATTTACTTCATCTGGTTCCGACATTACCTCAGCCATAAACACTTCAGGTAACGGTATCGCTTATAAAATAATAACTATTGGCCAGGGTCGACGATATCAAGCCACCTTTAATTTAACCTTAAACAGTGGTGCCTACCCTTCATTCCGATCTGCTACTGCACCTGGTAGTGGCGCCCAAATAACAACAACAACTGTCGGTGGTCTAAATACAATCGAATGGACATCAATTAGAAGCGGAAGTGAATACATTACTTTTAGCGCCGGTAGCTCAAGTGACTTTTCCGTCTCCGGATTTTCACTCAAAGAAGTCGTCGGAGGTGACATTAATGTCGCTGGTTTATATACTGGTGGTGGCACCTCGGGTCTCAAAATTTTGGCCAATGGCAATGTTGGAATCGGCAACACTTTACCTACCAAATCCCTCGATATCACCGGTGATATCAATTTAACCGGTACTATTTTTACCACTGGCACCTCGGGTTCCAGTGGACAAGTACTGACCTCCACTGGTACAGGATTATCGTGGCTCACCGTTGCCGGTCTGGGTCAAACCTATTCAGCCAACAACGGTCTATCTATAGTTGGCAATGTCATCGGTCTGGGTGGTACTCTTACCCAAAATACTAAAATTGGCACTTCCGATTTTTCCCTTACCTTCCTTGGTTTAGGTAACACCGTTGGTTTTTCTCAAGCCAATAATGGTTTTGTCGGTATCGGCACCTCTGATCCTACCAACTGGCTTACCATTGCTAGCAATGACACTATCTCTAGTCAAATAAGTCTGCGTAGTACTCGTGCTGCCATCGTCGCCGGCAATATTATTGGTGGTATTGATTTTAATAGTAATGACACCCAATTTGCAGTTGGTGGTACCAAAGTCGCCTCCATCCAAGCAATTGCCAGTTCTACCCACTCCACCGCCAGTTTTAATACCGATTTAACATTTAATGTAATTTCTGGTACTACTCCCGACGAAGCCATGAGAATTTCTGCCAACGGTAATATTGGCATAGGCATTACATCTCCGACTGCTGCTCTTCATATCGTTGGACAAAATGCCATTGATACTGCTTTAGTTGCTGGAACTACTGCACCATACGCAGTTAATTTTGTGGGGGGAATTGGTGCAAGTAACACCCGAACTACCAATGCTAATGGCGGAATTGGTGGAGGTTTATTATTTACCGGTGGT
Organism: Microgenomates group bacterium; assembly: GCA_049303675.1. Lineage (GTDB taxonomy): Bacteria > Patescibacteriota > Microgenomatia > UBA12405 > UBA12405 > UBA2283. The sequence goes on from JBAQNJ010000001.1 coordinate 94,020, forward strand.
GTTGGTGGTATTGCCGGTGTGGCGACTACTGCATCAATTGGTGGTGGAGGAGGACCTATTACTCTCGTCACCGGCAACGGTGGATTTGCCAGCGTTCCTGGCACAGGCACCAACGCCGGTGGTCCTGGCGGTGTCTTTTCAATTACTACCGGTATTGGTGGCTCAGCCGACGGTGCTACTACTGGGACCAATACTGGTGGTAATGGTGGTGCTATTACTCTAACTACCGGTGCCGGTGGTATTGGTGGCACAAATTCCGGCACTGGAAATGTTACCGGTGGCAACGGTGGTGCTTATACTCTGACTCTTGGTAACGGTGCCGCCACTGCCTCAATTGGAGTTACTAGTTTAAGCCGACTTATTGGTGGCGCTGGTGGCGCCTTAACTTTTACACTTGCCAGTGGTGGTGCTGTTTCTGGAATTGGCAATAGTACTAACGTCGCCGGGGCAGCCGGAGCTTTTACTATTACTGGTGGCGCCGGTGGAGCAGCCTCGGTTGGAGGAACAGGTTCAAACACAGCTGGAAGCGGTAGTGCTTTTAGCTGGATAGCTGGTGTTGGAGGTTCTGCTTTTGGCGCCACTTCAGGTATAAATCAAGCTGGGGTTGGTGGTGCTATTACTTTAACCGCTGGACTAGGTGGATTTGCTTCAGGTCTTGATAATGTGGGAAGTACAATGGTTAGCAACCGTGCTTCTGGCGCGGGTGGAGCAATAACTATCACCACTGGTGCTGGTCAAATTGGCTTTACCGGTAGCAATAGTGGTGCTCTCACCCTAGCTACCGGTGCTGCTGGTGTTGGTATTACCGGTGCCAACAGTATTTTAGGTGGATCAAGTGGTGCCCTAAATATCAACGTCGCTGCCGGTGGTGCTGCCAATGGTGTTGGCTCTAGTTTGTCAGGTCGAATCATTGGTGGTGCAGCTGGATTGTTAACTATGAATTTAGGTGCCGGCGGTGCTGCTACCGGTATCGGCAATAGTACCAACACTGGTGGCAATGCCGCTGGTTTTACTATTACAGGTGGCGCTGGTGGAGCAGTTTCAGTGGGAGGTACTGGTAATAATAACGGTGGTATCGGCTCAGCTTTCTCATGGACATCCGGTGCCGGTGGTGCCGCTTCAGGCTTAACTTCAGGTATAAATACTGCCGGTGCTGGTGGTGCTATTGCTATCACTTCTGGTGCAGGAGGTATTGGTTCAGGTAACGGTAACGTTGGTCAAACTATGACTAGTGGTCGTTTTTCCGGTGCCGGTGGTGCCATTTCCATTACCACAGGTGCCGGTCAAATTGGCTTTACAGGTAGCAACAGCGGTACCATAACTATCGCTACCGGTGCTGCCGGTGTCGGTATCACTGGTGCCAACAGTATAGTTGGTGGATCAAGTGGACTCTTATTCATAGGTGCCTCTGCCGGCGGTGCTGCTACCGGTGTTGGCTCAAGTATTTCTGGTCGCATTATCGGTGGCGCCAGCGGAGGTGTGACCATCGATCCAGGTCTAGGTGGCGCTGCCACGGGTATTGGCGATAGTAGCAATACTGGCGGAAATGCAGGCGTAATTACCATTACTGCCCGTGCCGGTGGTGCCTCATCCGTCGGCGGTACTGGTACTAACAATGGCGGCATTGGTAGTGCTTTCTTATGGACTGCTGGTACTGGCGGTGCCGCCAATGGCAACACGACTGGTTTCAATACCGGCGGTGCCGGTGGTGCAATAGCTTTAACTAGTGGTGCCGGTGGTGTAGGTGGTACCAATGCGGTTGGTGCTACCGCCGCCGTCACTGGTGGTGCTGGAGGTTCATACACGCTCACTGTCGGTGCTGGTGGTGCAGTTGCCAGTGTTGGTGTTACCAGTCTTGGTCGATTAATTGGTGGTGCTGGTGGTGGTATGACTTTTACCCTCAGTAACGGTGGTGCCGTGTCAGGAATTGGCAATAGTACCAATACCGGCGGTGCTGCTGGTGGTTTTACAATTAGTGGTGGTGCCGGTGGAGCAGCCTCGGTTGGAGGAACAGGTTCAAATACAGCTGGAGCTGGAAGTGCCTTTTCTTGGACTGCTGGTACTGGTGGTGCCGCTTCAGGCGCCACCTCAGGCATAAACCAAGCCGGTGCCGGTGGTGCTATCGTCATAACCGGTGGTCTTGGTGGTGCAGCTTCAGGTTTGGACAACATTGGTAGCACTATGGTTAGTGGTCGTGTTTCTGGAGTTGGTGGAGCAATTTCCATCACCACTGGTGCCGGTCAGGTTGGATTTACTGGTAGCAACAGCGGTGCCCTCACCCTAGCTACCGGTGCTGCTGGTGTTGGTATTACCGGTGCCAACAGTATTTTGGGTGGATCTAGTGGCGCTCTCAACATCAATGTTGCCGCTGGTGGTGCTGCCAACAGTGTTGGTGTCACCTTATCTGGCCGGGTTATCGGCGGTGCGGCAGGCTTACTAAGTATGAATCTTGGTGCTGGTGGTGCTGCTACCGGTATTGGCAATAGTAGTAATATTGGTGGCAATGCTGCCAACTTTACTATCACTGGCAATGCTGGTGGAGCCTCCTCTGTTGGTGGTACAGGGACAAATACTGGTGGTGTAGGTTCAGTTTTCTCTTGGACAGCCGGCAACGGCGGTGCCGCCAATGGCAATACCACTGGCTTTAACACTGGTGGTAACGGTGGAGGCATAACTTTAACCAGTGGTTCCGGTGGTATTGGTGGCACCAATACAGTTGGTGCTACTGCTACAGTAACTGGCGGTACTGGTGGCGCATATGTCTTAACTCTTGGCAATGGTGGCGCTGTCGCTTCGGTTGGAGTGACTAGTCTTGGTCGGTTAATTGGTGGTGGAAGTGGCTCCCTTAATCTAAATCTTGGTGCTGGTGGTGCAGTTTCAGGGATTGGAAATAGTACCAATACCGCCGGTACCGCCGGTACTTTCAATATCGTTGGTGGTGCCGGTGGTGCTGCCTCAGTCGGTGGTACGGGTTCAAATACAGCTGGAAGCGGTAGTGCTTTTCAATGGGTAGCCGGTACAGGTGGTTCTGCCTCGGGTGCCACTTCAGGGATCAATACTGCCGGTGCCGGTGGTGCTATTACTATTACTGGTGGTCTTGGTGGTGCTGCCACCGGTCTTGACAATCTTGGTACAACTATGGTCAGCAATCGTTTTGCTGGTAATGGTGGTGCCATTACCATTACCTCCGGTGCCGGTCAAGTTGGTTTTACTGGTAGCAATGGTGGACTATTTACAATTGCCACTGGTGCAGCTGGTGTCGGTATTACTGGTGCAAATAGCATTACTGGTGGTGCTGGTGGTACTTTTAACTTTACTACTGCTGCCGGTGGTGCTGCCAACAGTGTTGGAGTCACCCTTTCCGGTCGTGTTATTGGTGGCGCAGGTGGTGTAAATCTATTTACTTTGGGTGCCGGTGGTGCCGCCACCGGTATTGGTAATAGTAGCAATATTGGTGGAAATGCAGGTTCTTTGACTTTCACTGGTGGCGTAGGCGGCGCATCATCAGTCGGTGGAACAGGTACAAACACTGGTGGTATCGGTTCAGTTTTTTCCTGGACAGCCGGTAACGGTGGTGCCGCCAATGGTGTCACAACCGGATTTAACACTGGCGGTGCTGGTGGAGGTATTGCTCTAACCACAGGTACTGGTGGAATCGGTGGAACAGTTGTTGCTGGAAGCTTGGCCACTTCCACCGGTGGTGCTGGCGGTGCCTACACCATCACCACTGGTGCCGGTGGTGCTGTTGCCTCGGTTGGTGTAACCAGTTTAGGTAGGATAATCGGTGGAAACAGCAGTGCCCTTACTTTTACTATGGGCAATGGTGGTGCAGTATCTGGTATTGGTAGCAGTACCAATACCTCAGGTAGTGCTGGCAACTTTGTTATCACTGGTGGTGCTGGCGGTGCCAATTCGGTCGGCGGTACCGGCAACAATACCAGTGGTACCGGTAGTGCCTTTACCTGGACTGCCGGCAACGGTGGTGCTATAACTGGTGCGACCACAGGTTCAAATATTGCTGGTGCTGGTGGTGCTATTACTATCAAGGCTGGAACTGGCGGTGCCGCCTCGGCTGGGACTACCAATGTTGGTGGTGCCGGTGGATTTTTATATCTCTCGGCAGGTTTGGGTGGAGTTGGTACTGGTGGTACTTCGGGTACCGGTGGTTCCATTATTTTCCAAACCGGCTCAGCCACTACCTATTCCGACCGCATGGCCATCACTGCTAATGGAAATGTTGGGATTGGAACAACTGGCCCTGAGACAAAGTTGCAAGTCTCTAACGGCGAAATATTAATTGCAGGTTCATCAGGTATCGGCACTCAAAACGGCGCTATTGCTTTTGGTTCGTTATCAGGAGGAACAGCCTTAAACTACCAAAGTCGTATTGAAAGTTATGTACCAGCAGGATCGGCTGGCGTTGATTATACCGATCTTAGATTTATAACCAGCTATGGCGCCAAATACGAGAGGATGCGAATCAGTGCTTTTGGTTATCTCGGCATCGGCACCACTACTCCCACCAAAAAACTCGACGTCGCCGGTGATATAAATCTTACCGGTACCATTTTTACCACTGGTACCTCGGGTACCTCGGGTCAAATCCTCTCCTCCACTGGTACTGGACTATCGTGGATCAACGCCTCAGGTGTTGGCACCACCAAAACTTACTATGCCGGATCAGGGTTATCACTTGATATCGGCAACACATTTACCCTAAATTTAGGCAGTAGTAACACATGGACCGCTCTCCAAACCTTTAGTGGCAATTTTGCCGTCGGCTCCTCCGCCCTCGTTTCTAATTTAAATTCTCAATATTTAAACTTCCATGATGAAACTTATTTCTTAAACATTGGCAATTCTGGTGACTTTATTCGAAATCAATTTGCCGCAGATCAAACAGCTAATTTAAGAATAAGTGGTTCCGCTATGTTTGGAGGTAATGTCGGAATTGGCACAACTAACGCTCTCTACAAACTAAATGTCGGCGGTACCGCCAACTTCACCAATCTCTTTGCCAGTGGCAATGTCGGTATTGGGACTACAGATCCAACTGAAAAATTAACAGTTAATGGTCGAATAAAAAGTGATACCACTACTGGATTTATTATAAATAGACCTGCCGTCACAGATCGCAACATCACTATCTACACCACAGGAGGCAGTACCGATTGGGTAGTCGGCTCTGTCGAGTCTGATCAATTTCCTAGCAGTGATGGAACCGAATTTATGATTGGTACCAACGTCAATAATTCAAAATTATGGATCAACTCCTCTGGCTCTGTCGGTATCGGCACTACTTCCCCTCTCTACAAACTCGATGTCAATGGTGTAGCCAATGTTACTCAATTAGGTATTGGTGGTACATCTACAGCTAAATTTAATGTAGTTGGTAATGGTAATATCACTACTTCCTTAACTGTTGGTACTTCACTTTCAGTTACTGGTAATGTCAGTATTGGTGGATCTCTCACTGCTGCTTCCCTCCCCGTTGGAGTTGGTACTTCAATTCTTTACATCAGTTCAACTGGAGTTGTCACTAAGGGTCTAAGTATCGGCACCACTTATGCTGCCGACAATGGCCTTCATATGACAGGAAATATCATTGGTTTAGGTGGGACATTAAACGCAAATACATCTATTGGTACTTCATCTTTTAGCCTAAATATAGGTCAAGGCAACACTCAAGCGTTATTTATCTCTTCCAGTGGCAATGTTGGAATTGGGACTACTGCACCATCGGGTAAATTTACTGTCGTCGGTAATCAAGGTGACTCTCGTTCAGTTTCTATTGACAATCGTGAAATAAAGTTCCGTGGTGACACCGTTGCCCACATGTCAATTTTAGGTCCTGACACAGGTAAATCATTTATTACATTTCAGAATACAAGTAACGGTCCATCACTTGGAACCACAGGTCCTGATTTATTAACTATTCTAAGTACTGGTAATGTTGGCATCGGAACGACAAATCCAACTGCCAAACTAGACATTGCCTCGGGAAATCTCGGACTTATTATCGGTGCAGATGTTAATGCTGACACCAGAACAACAAATACTCGAAAATTTGCCAGAGTCGGTATTCCTCATTACGATCTCAGCCAAGAAGAAGCAATCGCTTTTTCAATGGATTCTAACTTAGCATTAACAGCCATCAACTTTGGGGGTGGAGCCGCAACATATAACTCTGCAACTGAGCTGAACTTTTTTACCGGAGCAACTACAACAACACTTGCTGGTACTAATCGTATGAAAATAGATAGCACCGGTAATGTCGGTATCGGCACCACCGCTCCCACTCAAAAACTCGATGTCAATGGTAGTGTCAATATTGGTGGATCGTTGTCAATCGGCTCCACTTATCTTGTCACCAATCTAAATTCTGACTATCTTGATGGTCAACACAGTAGCTACTTTGTCAATATTGGTCAGACAGGTTCATTTATCACTACTCTCAATGAAGGTATTGGTATTAGTATCACTGGCTCAGGAATTGGTCGAACCATCGCTCTAGCCAACACCACTGTTACCGCTGGTTCCTACGGCTCCGGTTCATCTATTCCTACCTTCACCGTTGATGCCCAAGGTCGGTTAACCGCTGCTGGTTCGGTTGCCAATATTGGTACTACCTATTCCGCCGACAACGGTCTCCATATGACCGGAAATGTTATTGGATTGGGTGGTTCGTTAACTGAAGCTACTAGACTAAATATCGGCAATACTGAGGTTTTGTATTTATCAGCCTCAGGTAATGTCGGTATTGGCACCACCAATCCACTTACCACATTACAGTCAAATGGTTCATTTTCCGTTACTGGTGGTAGTGCTTTTGCTGCTGGAGTCGAAGGACTATTAGCCAAATACAGTAGTAGTACCAGTTACATTCAAAGTCAATTAACTGGTACTGGTATGCGAAATCTTGAAATCCATGCTAGTTCTATGGTCTTCAAAACCGGAGTTGGATCAACTGCAAGTACCAAAATGATAATTGATTCATCTGGCAATGTCGGCATTGGGACAACCTCTCCCACCCAAAAACTTGATGTAAACGGATCAGTTAATATTGGTGGTTCACTCTCTATTACCGGTAGTGCTGTTGGTGTCGGCACTTCCATCCTTTACATTGATGCCAATGGTGTGGTTACTAAAGGATTAAGTATTGGCACCACCTATGCTGCTGACAATGGTCTTCATATGACTGGAAATATCATAGGTCTAGGTGGAACACTCATTGAAAATACAACCATTGGAACTTCTTCATTTGGTCTTGGTATTGGTACTGCAGGTAATGCCCTTTACAATTTATCTGTTGGTGGAACTGCTAGCTTTACTAATCTCTTTGCCAGTGGCAATGTCGGGATTGGGGCGACTAATCCAGGACAAAAGTTGTATGTTAGTGGTAATACAATTATTACTGGAAATATCGGTGTTGGGACAGTAACTAATGCCACCTCCAAACTACATATAGAAGCTGCAAATGCCGCTACTTTATATGGAGGCAACCCTGTTGGTAATCAAGGCATATCCGTTATTAACAGCAATGACTCCCTCGGGACACCTTATGGTATCGAGTTTGGTGGTTATCATGGTTACACAAACAGCGGAATATATGGTGTCATGGACTCATCAGCTGGTGCTACTACTGGAGATATTGCATTCGCCCTAAGAAAACTTACTTCTGATACAAACTTTACCGAAGCAATGAGAGTAACGCACGAAGGCAACGTTGGCATTGGTACAACAGGTCCATCTGAATTACTTGATATTAATGGAAATCTTATTACTGATGGAATACTTAAATTCAATGAATCAGGTAGAAACAGTAATTTTGAAGGTCAAATATATTACACCTCCGGTGCGGATTGGTTTTTTGGCAATCGTTACAATTTAGATACTGCCAATATTTATTTCCAAACCAAAACTAGTGGAACACCTGTTAATGCACTTTCTATTTTAGGTAGCGGTAACGTTGGCATCGGCACTTCTACTCCATCCCAGCTCCTCGATGTCAACGGATCAGTCAACATTGGTGGTTCATTATCTATCACTGGCAGTGCTGTTGGTGTTGGCACTTCTATTCTGTATATTGATGCCAATGGTGTGGTTACCAAGGGATTAAGTATCGGCACCACCTATGCAGCTGACAATGGTCTTCATATAACCGGAAATACTATTGGTCTTGGTGGAACATTAATTGAAAATACTCAAATAGGCACCTCATCTTTTCATCTCGACTTCATTGGTTTAGGAGGGACACAAAGTCTCCATATTGATGAAAGTGGAAACATTGGATTAGGTGGCACAGGCACAGCTGGTACCAAATTTGAGATTACTGATCCCAATCAAACATCATTTAATGGTCTAAGAATTACTAACAATAATCCAACATCTGCTGGTGGAAATTCAGCCAACTTGGTTTTCCGAGTCAACAACAACAATGGAGTCGGTGGATATTACGGAGAACTTACTTCAGTTTCAGCAATCACTGACAATATCGGCGGAGGCGCTCGTGGTACGGCAATGGCATTTTCTGTCTCAGTACCACAGTCAAATCCATCAACCTTATACGAAGTCTTTAGAGTCTCAAGTCAAGGTAAATTTGGAATCGGCACAACTAGTCCCCAATATGCTCTCCACGTCGGTGGTACAGGCGACGCTTTAATATCCACCCGCCTCGGCATCGGTTCCACCAACGTACTTTATGCCCTAAATGTAGGCAATACAGCCAATTTTGCCAATCTATTTACTACTAGCAGTGTCAATATTGGTGGGTCACTTACCGCGGCTTCCTTACCTGCTGGTATTGGTACTTCTATCCTTTACATTGATGCAAATGGTGTGGTTACCAAAGGTCTAAATGTCGGTACTACCTACTCTGCCGACAATGGTCTCCATATGACGGGAAATACTATTGGTTTAGGTGGGACATTAATTGAAAATACAACCATTGGTACTTCATCATTCGGTTTAGGTATCGGAGTTACAGGTAATGCCCTTTACAATTTGTCTGTTGGCGCCACAACATCATTAGTTAATTTATTTGCTAGTGGTAATGTTGGTATTGGAACTACAAATCCTGGGGTCAAGTTGGATGTATCAGGAGCCTTAACTTCTGCAAATTATCCTCAAAATCTTATTCTAAGAGATACCGCTGGGTTTGCTCAGAATGTAGGTGGTGGTATAGGATTCTTTGGCAAATACAACACTGCGGGAGACTATGCAGGGTACGCTGCTGTTCAAGGCGTAAAGGAGAATGCGACTGATGGAAATTATGCTGGTGCTTTACGGTTAATGACAAGAGTAAATTTAGGCGGTTCTTACACAGAACGGGTACGAATTTCGAGTACAGGTAATGTCGGCATCGGTACTTCCTCCCCCACTCAACTTCTCGATATCAACGGTTCTGTCAACATTGGTGGTTCACTCTCTATCACTGGTAGTGCTGTTGGTATTGGCACTTCCATCCTTTACATTGATGCCAATGGTGTGGTTACCAAGGGTTTAAATGTCGGTACTACCTACTCTGCTGACAATGGTCTCCATATGACTGGAAATGTTATTGGATTGGGTGGTTCGTTAACCGAAGCTACTAGACTAAATATCGGCAATACCGAGGTATTGTATATTTCTTCAAACGGCAATGTCGGTATTGGCACCACCAATCCACTTACTACTCTTCAATCTAATGGTACTTTTTCTGTCACCGGTGGTAGTGCTTTTGCCAGTGGAGTCGAAGGACTTTTAGCCAAATATTCTGGTAGTACCAGTTATCTTCAAAGTCAATTAACTGGTACTGGTATGCGAAATCTTGAAATCCATGCGAGTTCTATGATCTTCAGAACTGGAGTTGGTGCTACCACCAGCACCCGAATGACAATCAATTCTTCTGGCTATGTCGGTATCGGCACCACTGCCCCTTCTCAATTCCTCGATGTCAACGGATCAGTCAACATTGGTGGTTCACTCAGCATTGGTTCAACATTTTTAGTCACCAATCTCAATGCTGACATGATTGATGGCTTACATTCCTCCTCACTGGGTTGGGTAGCCAATGTCGGTACCAGCAATTTGACTTTAAATACCGGTTCTTCGCTTTCATTTGTCGGTGTTGGTATCTCAGTAACCATGGTGGGTAACACCATGACCTTTACTAGTACCAGTATCGGCACAACCTATTCCGCTGACAATGGTTTACACATGACTGGAAATATAGTTGGTTTAGGTGGAACCTTGACCGAATTAACAAAAATTGATCAAAATGGTAACAATTTAGGTTTCTTTGGCACCGGCAACATTGGAATCGGAACTACCAGTCCCATAGCTGGATCCAAGCTTGATGTTCGCGGTCGGATTACTACCGCCACCAACGACTACATCGCAGGTTCCACCGGTTCACAATTATTCGCCGAAATGGGTGCCACCAATGGTGATACTTATGGAAAACTTCAAGCTTATATTACTGGTGCCACCGCTTATGGCAATATTGCCATCAACCCTCTCGGTGGCAAAGTCGGCATCGGTACCACTTCCCCCACTCAAAAACTTGATGTCAACGGTAGTGTCAATATTGGTGGGTCACTCTCAATCACCGGTTCTGGAGTTGGTGTTGGTACCTCTGTTATGTACATTGATAATAATGGTCTATTAACCAAGGGTATATTATCCGCCACCAACGGTCTAAATTTCACCTCAGGTGCCTTTGGTCTCGGTGGCACTCTCACCCAAAACACTCGCCTAACTGTCGGTGACACCACCGTCATGTTTATGAATTCCACCTCCGGTTATGTCGGCATCGGCACCACCAGCCCACAAGCCAATTTGGAAATTCCGGGAACTTTCATGGTCAGCTACCCTCCAGTTCCCAATGCCTACAATTTAAAAATCGAGTCTTTTTATACCGGTATCGCCAGTGCTGTTAGTTACCGATTTATTACCAAAAGCACTGTCGGCGGTACCAACACCTCACTAACTTTGGGCTATCAAGGCAACATTGGCGTCGGTTACACCATGCCTGTTGCTAGGCTTCATGTTGTCGGTACTGGTTCATCAAATATTGCTATTTTTGATGGGTCTGGCAATGTCGGTATTGGCACTACCAATCCCACCTACAAACTCGATGTCGTTGGTGACATTAATCTAACCAGCACAATTTTTGCCAATGGCACCTCCGGCGCTCCAGGCCAAGTCCTTTCCTCCACTGGCGTCGGTTTGTCATGGATAAATGTCTCCTCGGGAACTACTTATGCCTTTACCAACGGTCTCACCAATACATCAAACACTATCAGCCTCGGCGGTACTCTGACCTCCAACACCAAATTCAGCGTCGGCAATACCGCCGCTCTATTTGTCAATTCCACTAACGGTTATGTTGGCATCGGTAGTAGCGATCCCATCAGTGCCCTGACTGTCAACGGTACTATCTCCGCCAACAAATTTGCCAGTATCACTGATTTCTCCCGCTATTTCATTGACCCCGCCAACACCTCCGATGTCAATGGTTCCATCGCCCTTCATGCCAATGGTTCCCTGCTCTTCAACGTCGAAACTGTCGGCAATACCCAAGTCGCCGTTGTCGGCACTACTTCCACTCGTCTCAAAAGTTATTCCAACGGTTTTGGAATAGACACCAATATCGGTACTCTTGGAGTTGGTGCCACTATCAACTGGTCCACCGCCCTCTTTGTCGGTAGTAGTGGTTACATCGGTATTGGCACCACCAATCCTACCGCTCAACTAGAAATAGCCGGTTCTAGCTCCACTATCTCCAATTCTAGTGGTGATATCACCATCAATTCCGCTTCCAATCTCATTTCCTTCTCCGGTGACAATATTGGCAATATCTTAAATGGTTATTTCTCCGGTTCTGTCGGTGTCGGTACTTCATCCCCCACCGCCAGTTTACATGTTGTTGGGGCTGGGTCATCAGCCATCGCTGTATTTGAAGGTTCAGGCAACGTCGGTATTGGCACCGCCAATCCAACAGCAAAATTGGTAATTAGTGGCACCAATGGCACTCTCCGGTTCAACCCCAGCCAGGGAACCTCGGGTGAAATTCCCTCTGGTACTTTACTTAGCTCCGATTCTGACAACCTTACCTTAGTACCAGCCGAAAATACCGGAACTACCGGCAAAAAACTTAGTTTAGAATATTTCAATCAAACTGGTTGGTATTCTGGTCTTGAGCTTGCCAATGTCGCCAGTGGCTATGGCAATTTAGTCCTCATGAAAACCGGTGGCAATGTTGGTATTGGTATCACGGATCCAACAAGTAAACTCCATATTAGTATTGGCACCACCGCTAGCCCAATTACTGGTGGTGGTGACGGAATTAATATCACAAATACCGACACAACTGCCAACTCAAAGAGTAGAATTCTTTTCCTAGCAAATGACGATGGCGGAACAGGCAGACACAGTGGAGCTATAGTTATGGGTAAAGAATCAAATTGGGTCGCCGCCTCGGCAAATTATCCTGCCTACCTTTCTTTGTGGACACGACCTTCTGCTGGCGATGAAACAGAAAGACTCAGAATTACCAGCACAGGTAATGTCGGTATCGGAACAACGAATCCAGCTCAACCTCTCCACCTATACAAAGACAACGGCTCTACTGCTGGAATTGCCTATCCTCTTCGCATCGATAGCACCACCAGCGCCTCCGGCAATCTAAATGGTTCTGGACTTGAATTTTTCTGGGCAACCAGAAGTTCCGGTGCTATTGAAACTATGCGTACAAATCCTGCGGGCGATTATGGCACTGCACTTATCTTCAAAAACAATGCCGCCGGTTCCTCAGGTGGCACCACCGCCGGCTTATCCGAGCGTATGAGAATCGATACCGCCGGCAATGTTGGTATCGGCACCACATCACCAATCTCCAAGTTACATGTCGAAGGTGCAGGTGAAAGCGGCAACCCCACCGTCGGCGGAGTCAAGAGTGCCACACTTAGCGTCATCTCCACCGACAACCTTGGTGGCTACGGAGGAGGCATTGAATTTGGCGGTAAAAACGGCCAGACATTCGCCGGCATCAAGTCAGCCATTAGCGATGGTACCAGTAACGGAACTGGTCAACTATATATATCCAGTCGAGTTCTCACCAGCGACGCCTATATGACCCCAGTAGTAACGATCAGGAATAGTGGCAATGTCGGTATCGGTACAACAGAACCTGCCTACAAACTCGACGTCAACGGTTCAGTAAATTTTGGCGTTGGTACCAGCTTCTTTATCACCAACATTGGTGTCACCACAACTGGTACTTACTATCGTATGTTAATTCAAAGTGACGGTCGCGTTGTCAAACGAGGAGCATCTGGCGCCGATATCGCCGAAAGATATCTATCTACTGATACCACTTTAAAACCAGGTGATTTGGTAGTTATTGACAATCAAACCTCAGAAAATATCTCAAAATCAAGCCAATCTTATCAAAATTCACTCATGGGTATAATCTCCACCAATCCTTGGGACACCATGAACGATGCCCTCATGGACAATCCAAATGCAAAATCTGTCGGTATTTTGGGTAAACTTCCCACCATTGTCACCACTTCTTTGGATAATCCCATCCAAATCACCGATCCAATTACCTCTTCCAGTATCCCCGGAACCGGTATGAAACTCACCAAAGCCGGCTATATTGTTGGACGTGCTCTCGAATCCACCCAAAACTGGAATAGTCAAATCTGTCCTGCAGTAAATTCAATCAATGACATCGTTTGGCCCGACGATGATGGTACCAATCAAAATCATCCCTGTTTTAGTCTTCCCAACAACACTTTTGTTGGTAAGATTTTAGTCTACGTTCAATCCAGTTGGTATGACCCCGATACCCAAATTACTGACACTGGCGATATCAATATTAATTACAATATTTCCGATTCAGTCCTCGCCAGTTTAGGTTACAATGGTAGCAAAAATGAAATTGAAAATGCCGTCTACAGTGTCCACGATTCAAATGGCAATGTTATTACTAAAATGGCTCAATTTGCCCAGATCTCTGTCGCCAAAGTCAAAGCCGGTCTAATTACTACCACCAATTTAATCGCCAAAAACATTGTCGCCGACTCCACCAAATCCAAGATTGTCAAAACCGACCTCCTAACTCCTCTTGATGAAATTACTGATACTATCATTGTCGATGGCAATCTCACTGCCCAAAAAATCGGTGCTTCCGAAGCTTCTTTCTCCACTGTCTATGCTGATCAAATTATTAATCCTGAAGGCAATATTTCCGATGTTATGGCCAGCAAAATTGCTGCTCTGCGTAGCGAAATCCAAGCCACCATTGCTGGAATTGGTGCTACTACAGCCGAATCAACGCCCTCTGCTCTCGTCGCCGACATGCCCAATTGGACCTTTGATTCCGGCACCTCCCTCACCCAAATCAACGGCTCCATGTCTCTCTCCGACAATCTAGTTATTGGTGGCCAACTCAATGTCCTCGGTAATACGCAGCTCGCCAATGCCTTTATTACCGGCACCTTCACCGCTGGTGAAATCGCCATCAAAGACAACTTTATCGAGACTACTGCTACCACTCTCTTTATCCAACCCAGTGGCATGGGTTCAGTCAATCTGATGAACAACACCCTCGTTATTGCCGAAAATGGTGAAGTTACCCTCAATGGCAATCTCAACATTTCGGGCAAATTAACTGCCTCTGAGGCCACCGTTTCCGGTAGCCTCTTTGCCAATCTCATCAACGCTGATGAAATCAATACTAAGAAATTAACCGCCGAGAGCATCAATGTCTCTACCGACAGTGCCTCCGTCATTATTGCCGACGGCGGCTTTGCCCAATTGGCCACCTCCTCCGCCACCGTCGCCTCCAATGCCACCGCCGGCACTGCCATTCTGCCTGCCGGCAAGACTGAACTCGTCATTCACAATTCCAAAATATCTCCCAACTCCATGGTCTACCTCACCCCAGTTGGCTCCACCAACAATCAAGTGATTTACCTCAAATCCAAGTTTATTTCACCTACCCCAACTGCAGTGGAATCTACCGATTCTGCCGCCACAATTGAGCCATCCAATTTCACCATCGCCCTCGACCAACCTCTCACCTCCGATATTAATATTAATTGGTGGATCATAAACTAATGAATCTAAAATATATTTTTATTATCGGCGTTTTACTATCTCTAATATTTATATTAATTACAATTAATCGACCAACAGTACCCAAAACTTCCTTTCCTACCATCAATGACACCAATTTAATAATCGCCACCGGCAAATACGCCTACAAAAATCAAAATTCCGATACCAATACTTTTTTTGCCTCCAATCCAACCGTCAAAGATTCTATCCGTTTTGTAAATCGCCAGTCAGCCATTTCTTTTTTTACCAACTCCCGCCAATCTTTTGCCACCGCCAACTCATCAACCCCCACAGTTTCAGCCAATACTATTACTTATCCCCATATTTTTCCCGATACCGACCTTCGCTATACCAATACTACTTCGCGTCTTTTGGAAGAATTTATTGTCTATTCTCCGACCTCTGCTATCAAAATGACCAAAATTGATCAAACAGTAAATCTGACCAACATTGATCAATATCAACAAAATAATCACCAAATTGATTTTTATCATCAAGGCCAAATTGTCGCCAGTGTCCCCCGCCCAGTTATGTATGAGTTAAATAACAAAAAAAAACTATCTTACGGTATAAATTATACTATCAATGCCATCACCAATACCAAGTTGACGGTCTCCAAAAATATTGATCAAGAAGGTCTAAATTGGCTCAACGACCCAAAACGCAATTACCCCATTGTCATTGACTTAGTCATCGATAACGCCGACACCGCCTCCAATTGGGTCAGTTCCAATAGTACATCTTTGACCGTCTCTCAAGAAACCACTATCAAGCAAGAAGGCACTGGTTCAGTTAAATTAGTCTCCACCACCCCGTTTGGTAACGGTAGTGACGGGTCATGTACTATTAGTAGCAATTTTAATATTAATACCGGCAGTTGTGTCGGGCGGTCATCTGCCGATGCTGTTGTTTACAATTCCACTGTCAATACTGGTGTTGGTAGTAGTTCCATAATATTATCAGCAGGTGCCACCGGTATCAGTGTTGGTGACGAAGTTCTGGTTATCGACATGATGGGGGTTGGCACTACCACCAATGTCGGCAAATACCAATTTCTCACCGTCAGTGCTGTCGGTCAATCTCTCCTAACTTTTGGCTCAACTCTCACCAATGCCTATTACGGAGGCACCGATGTTGTTATGGTTCAACGCATCCCCCAATACACCAACGTTACTATCAACACTGGAATTACTCTAACTTCAAACTCTTGGAACAACACCACTGGCGGCATTATTGCCTTCAGGGTTAGTGGTACTACTACCAACAACGGAATTATATTTGCCACCGGTATCGGCTATACAACGGCAGTATCTGACACCACCGGTTATCAGGGTCAATCTCGACCTGGATCAGGTAGTATGACTACAGTTGCCAACGACGGAGGTGGGGGCGGGGGTGATAGTGATGGATCCATTTGTCCAGCGTCAGGTATAGGCGCAGGTGGAGGAGGAGGCTATGGATCAGTCGGTACCGGTGGATCAAGTAACTCGCCAGGTGTTTCGGGTCAAGGTGGCAAATCATATGGCAGTACAACACTCTCCACTATACATCTTGGTTCAGCCGGTGGCACCGGTACAAAATGTAATGGTGCCAGCGCCCCGTGTTCATCAGGTAATGGTAAAGGTGCTAATGGAGGTGGCATAATTTTTATTGGGACCCAAACCATGGCCAATGCCGGAACCATTATCGCTGATGGTGGTTACAGTAACAATACCTCCACTGGTGGTGGTGGTGGTTCTGGTTCAGGTGGTTCCATATATATCAACAGTATTGGTGTCACACTAGGCACAACTAGTGCCATCGGCGGTAGTGTCGGTGGCCTTATTTGCTCGGGTCCCGCTGGAGGACTTGGAGGTGACGGCCGTATTCGCGTCGAAGCCAATACTATCAATGGTTCGTCAACTCCGACTGCCTCGACCGGTTCTACCAGTTACACCAGTGAAACTGCCACCCGCACCACATCATCTACTGATTTATCTACATACCCATCACTAACTTTTTGGATACGATCTGATCATGTGGGTCAATACATTACTTTTCAGTTTGGTGAAACACTCTCAACCGAAAACACTTTTCCTGTTACCATAAATTATGCCAATACTTGGGAAAAAAAATCAATTAACATTTCTAACATTTCCTCCACTGCCCGTGATGCCGTCACCAAATTTGCCTTCAAAGTCGGTTCTGTTAGTAGTACTGTCTATTTTGATGATATTCGTACCAACCATAGTTCAAATTCACCCACTCTCGTCTCTCCCAGTATTGGTTCTACCAATGTTTCTCAAGTTCCTAGTTTCAAAATGGTCGCCACCGATACAGATTCCGACGACCTTCAATACAAAATCAATCTCTGTACCGATTCCAACCTTATTTCAAATTGTACTACCATAAATGCCACCAATACAGGTTGGAGCGGTGCCGATGTCGGCACCTCATCTTTTAGTTCTGGCACCACCGCCACCTACGTTATTCCAATAGGTTCATCGCTAGCTTTGGATACTACTTATTATTGGAATTCCGCTGCCATCGACCCTGCCGGTTCAAATAATTGGAGTAATTATTCTTCTACCAGTTATTTTAGTACCGATACCACACCCGCTGCTCCCACTTCCTGTATTGTCGATCAGGCCAACTATCCTGCCTCTTATACCCTCCGTTGGTCCGATCTCTCTACTGATGAAATTGGCTTCGAGGTCTTTCGTAAGAAAAATGCCATTGGCTCCAGTCTTGTCTCCACCACCGGTGTTGGAATTACCGGCTACGTCGATACCGATATCCAAAGTGGCAATACTTACAACTATCTCGTTCGTTCCAAGAAGACTACAGTTGGTAATTTTACTGCCTACTCTAACTATTGTACGTCTGTTCTTCTCAATCCCAACTCTGGTCTATTCCAGTTTCGGGGACTCAAAATGGAAGGTCTCAAAATTCAATAATAACTATTTTTTACTGTTAACTGTTTACTGTTAACTGTTAACAGTTTACTATTAATCTATGTCCCTCGATCTCACTCCCGACCAACAACAGCAACTCCGTGACCTTGGGATTAATATATCCCAATCTACTACAAATATATCAAATGAAATCAAAACCACTCATATTTCTCCCCCATCTACTGGCCAAATTTTACCTCCCACCATAGTTAGCAGTCAGTCAAATCGACTGCTGCCACTGCTATCTATTTCCGGTCTTACCCTCATTTCTTTCGGTGGACTAATATTATTCAAGACCAAATCAAATCAGCAAATTCCCAGTCCACTAATCACTGATCACTCATCACCAATCACTGCTCCGACGCCCACCCAAGTCCCCAAATCCATCCAACACTATTTGCTTACCTCACAACAATACTTTACGCAGGCTCTTACCGAGCAATCAAATCAACAAAAGGATCAATTGGCCACTCTGCTCAACCAAGCAATAACCACCGCTACCGCTGCCATCACCGATTTCCCCTCTGACTATCGTGGCTACGAGCAACGTGGTCGCATTTACCAAAGTCTCATTGATTCCCAACCCCAGACTCTCTCCCTAGCTATCACCGATCTCACTCACGCCTCTACTCTCAATCCCAACTCTGCCGAAATTACTCGTACTCTGGCAACTCTCTATGCTCGTCAGGGCAATGCACAGAGTACTATCAACTATCTTGCCCAAACCGTCAGCCTCGAGCCCACTAGGGCCCAAAATTTTTATGATTTAGCCCGTATTCAGCAACAAGTCGGCCAGCTCCCTGCCGCTCTCGACACCTACAATCGTCTTATTTCCCTAGTTTCCGATCCCACTCAACGCACCCAAATAGAATCCGAAAAATCAGCCATCGAACGCCTCATTTCCCAATCTTCAAATAATAAAAATCCAGTTTCTAGTTTCCAGAATCCAGTTTCCCCTTCCCCAACCGCTCCTCCACAAACAGAAGGCTCCCTTATTCAGGCCGATGCTGGTACAGGATTAATTATCGCCGCTCCTGAAACTAGCAAAGATATTTCTGTTCACAATCTAGTCGATTCCAATTCTCTCTCCGGTACCGCCACTCTTCCGGCCAACCAATTATCTCTTACAATTTCTAATGACAAAATCACTTCCACCTCCCAAGTCTATCTCACAGTTGTTAAAGGTGGCAAAAATCTCTCTCTCCAAGTTCTCAGCAAATCCCTCGGTTCCTTTGTTGTCGGTCTCGATTCTCCTACTACCGAAAATATCGAGTTCAAGTGGTGGATCATAAATTAATTACGAATTAAAAATTACGAATTTCAAGTGAAGGATAACATTCTTCTAAATAAATCATTCAATTTTGCCATCAGAATTGTTAATGTTTACAAACATCTAAAATATAAGAAATATGAATCAATTCTCTCAAAACAATTATTAAGAAGTGGTACTTCTATCGGCGCCAATATCGAAGAGGCCATTGGGGGACAATCAGAAAATGATTTTTCTTCTAAATTATCAGTAGCTTACAAAGAAGCTCCAGAAAGCAACTATTGGATAAAATTACTAGCTAATACCGGCTATTTATCAAATTCCGAAGCTCAGTCTCTGACCAATGATATTACCGAAATACTCAAGATAATTGGCAAAATACAACTAACTATCAAGTCAAAACGTAATTCGTAATTTTTAATTCGTAATTATTTTTGTTGGTACCGCGCTTGGTTCCGGCGACACCACCGCTGCCGGTGGATTTAGTTCTCCATTTGGATTAGCCACTACCGATTTGGCATTCCCTGTTGGTAATGGTTTTGAAGTCTCCAGCGTCTCTGCTACTTTCTTTTGTTCTTCCTGCCTCACAGCCGCTTTTTTATTGGCTTCATCGAGTTCCTTTACCCATGTCGCCAATTCCTTGCTGGCAATTTCATAATCACCTGAGTCTATTGGCACCAGAGTAATTGCTTGTTGTAATCTCGCTACCGCCTCTGTCAATTTGCCCAATTGTTTGGCACTATGCGCCCAGTTGTACCAACCATTAGCATAATTATTTTTGTTTAGCAGTACCGCCTCAAACACTCTATCCGCTTCATCATATCTCCCCGAGGCATATACCAATCCCCCCAGCTCCAATCTTGATGTTGCATTTACCGGTTCCATCATCACCGCTTGTTCATAGGCTTGAAAAGTCCAGTCAGCCGCTCCATCCACCACTCCAATCAATTGTCTATATATCACCGCCAGATTCAGCCAATAAGTCGGATTGTTTTTGTCGAGACTAATTGCCGCCTTGGCCTCGTTAACTGATTGCTGAATTAGTCCTGACGCCTTCTGTTTGTCATCATTCGTCAGTTCTTTATTTGCTAGCACCGCCCCTGCCATAGTCAAATAAGTCCCTGAAATTGACTTATGATAATCAGCCATCTTCGGCAACTGCTCTATTGCTTTCAACTGCCAATCGATATTTGGTTCCAGTATTGACTGACGTACGAGATACTCTCCTCTAACTATTTTATACATTCCATAGCCACCGCCTAGACCGATCAGCATTACCATTCCCATTATCAATATTTTCCCCATGTCTAGGCTCTGCTTTTCCACATAAATTGTTAGACTTGTTTTTATTTCTCTATTCTCCATCCCCGCCACCAGCCAAAATAGCAGCCACACTCCCATAAAATGATAAGGCAATATTACTACTGCCAACCCAGCCAAAATCAACCAAACTCCCCTAAAATCTTTTTTTTGTTTAGCGACATTACTCGCCATCAATATACCAATACCCAATCCTCCCAAGCCCATTTCCGTCCAAAAGTGTAACAGGCCTACTGACGAAAACTTAAACCAGTTTGCCCAAAATGGAGTCAAATTATAACTCGCCGGTCGATAGGCAAAAAACGCTTCTACAAAATTCCCCGACCCCACCCCCCACAAGGGTACCCTCTTAAATGACTCCACCATAATTACCCATGATGTTTGCCAATCAAGTAGCGCCATCCCTCCCGTTTTTGTCAATCGAAAGACATCGACCATCGCCACTAATAAAAGAAACGCGGCTACTCCCGCCTCCCACCAGTAATTATCTTCATTTTTCAATTTCCTATACAATCTTTTTCCCCATTCCACCACCAAAAATATTATTAAAATAATTTCATTATAAAGTGATCCGGTAATTGACCAGTTCGAGGTAATGTTAAAAACTGGATTATTTTTTGGCCATATAATCGGCAATTTTGACGATGGCCATAAAAACACAGTTATTGCCAACATTCCCGATACTATTCCAGCAGCTGTCAACCAATTTAGTTGCTGTTTTCGATCTGTCTCAGTTTGTAACCAGATAAATAGCCACAGCCACCAAGCACTCAGTGTTCCCACTCCTCCAAAATCAGTTACCGATCTCATTTTGACACCGGCTTCCATTTTCCACCACCATTGTATCCATGTCCACAACACCAATGCCCCCATCAACCACCACATTTTATTTACTTTTACTTTTTCTTCTCGGCCACTAATTAGGTTCCCCCCCCATATCAACAATCCTAGTAGGGCACTAGTCATCAATATCCAGTTTTTGCCAAAACCAAATGAATCGACCACTATCGGTAAAAATGATATTGGCAATACCAACATCATCAACCGCACATAATATTTCAGTACAGTATCCATCCTATTTATTTCGTAATTCGTAATTTTTAATTCGTAATTTCCTTTGTCGGCTCTGGCGACACTACTGCCGCTGGAGGGTTCAATTCACCACTAGGCGCTGGAATTACCGCCTTACCAGTGGGCAACGGTTTCGGAGTCTCCAGTGTTTCTGCCTGCTTGGCCGCCTGTTGTGCCGCCACTTTTTTAGTTAATTCTTCCAATTGTTTTTTCCAATCCATCAACTCTTTATTGGCTTTTTCAAAGTCACCCGAATCAGCTGGCACTAGGGCCACTGCCTGAGCTAGCCTATCGACGGCATCTGGCAATCTATTGAGTTTATACGCAGTATAAGCCCAGTTATACCACGCATTAGCAAAATCATTTTTACTCATTACTACCGCCTCAAAAACTCTATCGGCCTCGTCATATCGTCCAGCAGCAAAGAGTAGTCCTCCCATTTCCAATCTCGAGACTGGATTAGCTGGTTCCAGTGCTACCGCTTGTTGATATGCTTGGAAGCTCCAGTCAGCTGAGCCATCAACTACACCCACAATTTGTCGATAAATCGAAGCCAAATTGAGCCAATAACTCGAGTTATTGCCCTCGAGAGCAATCGCTGATTTCCCCTCACGCACTGCCTGCTGCACCAACACCGATGCCTTTTGCTTATCTTCATCAGTCATTTCCTTGTTAGCCAAGAGAACACTGGCCAACGACAAATTGGTTTGAGAATAAACCCTTCGATATTCCGCCATCATTGGCAGCATTCCAATTGCCTTAATTTGCAGATTGTATGTTCCTCCACCATCATTTTTAGCCGCTGCCACCATCGACTGTCTCATATATATTTCCCCCGATATTATCCTATACATCCAGTAGCCACCACCTCCAATCACCAACAATAAAAATATCTCCACCGCCCAAATTGCCACATCCACCTTATTTTCCGCCACCGCCACCCCCAATTCAATTTTTTTTGATTTACTTTCAATTCCAGCCAATAGCCACATCATCAACCAGATAGTTACAAAATTAACTGGCAATAACACCACCGACAATCCCCACCCAATCAGTCGCCATCCCTCAAAATCCTTCTTTTGACCCCATATTTTTATGCCCATCAACACTCCCAATCCCAGCCCCACCAGTCCCAATTCAGTCCACAAATTCAATATTCCATTTGAGGCAAATTTGAATCCATTTGCCCAATATTTAGTCAAATTGTAGCTTACCGGTCTCCATGAGAAGAATGCCTCGCTAAAATTCCCCGCCCCCACACCCCAAATTGGGCTAGTTTTTAGGGCCTCAACTGCCACCACCCACGAAGTCCTGCCGTCCAAATTCACCCAGCCTGTCTTATACATTCGAAAAGCTCCCAACATTAACACCAGCGACAGGACGGCTATCACCACTGCTTCTTTAATATAATCTTGTTCTCCTCTTAATCTATCCGTCAGCCTCTTTCCCCACTCCACCACCAAAAACAGCATCAACAACACTTCGTTTAACAGTGATCCAGCAATCGACCAGCCAGCCGCAATGTTTACCAGTGGATTGTCTTTTGGCCATACTATAGGTAGTTTTGATACTGGCCACAAGAATAATCCCAATGACAATACTCCGGCTATCAATCCAGCAGCCGTCAACCAGTTTAGTTGCTGTTTTCGATCTGTCTCAGTTTGTAACCAGATAAATAGCCACAGCCACCAAGCACTCAGTGTTCCCACTCCTCCAAAATCAGTTACCGATCTCATTTTGACACCTGGACTCAATCTCATCCACCATCCCAACCACGCCACAACCACCATCATTCCCAAAATCCACCAGACATTATTTACTTTTATCTCTCTCTCTTTATCTACTGCTACATTTATACCCCACAATAATATTCCCACTAGGGCTCCCACCATCAATATCCAATTTTTCCCTAGCCCAAATGAATCGACCACTATCGGTAAAAATGATATTGGTAACACCAGCATCATTGCTCGGACATAGTATTTGAATATATTTTTCATAATTCAGATTATCAAACCCTCGACAGTCCAACAACCCATCAAGACAACTTTTTCCCGCACTATTTCAGCACGCTTAGTGGATCCATCTTACCTCCATCAGTTCTTTTTACCTCAAAATGCAAATGTGTCCCCGTCGACCGTCCTGTACTTCCCATTGTCCCCAGCTTCTGACCCTGCGACACCTTGTCACCTGCCTTAACTATCACCGAATTATTCAACATGTGTGCATATAGGGTTTGGTAGCCATTTCCGTGGTCAATGATCACATAATTTCCATACCCACCCCCGTTCCAACCCGCCACAATCACTGTTCCTCCCTGCGCTGCCACAATTGGTGGATTCGAGTGATTAGCAATGTCTACTGCCTGATGATACCAATAATATTTTTGACTAATTACTCCATTTGTTGGCCAGATAAAGTTACCCTCTCCCTTCACTCCAGGTATTGGCGCCACTCTCTGAGTTGCAATTCTTGGCGTATCCACCGATATTTCGTTAGGCTTAATACCATCAGGAATAATCAATTCTTGACCAGCCAACAGAGCAAAGGTTTCATCATTGGCAAAAGTGTTAAAAGGATAATCAATTATACCCTGTGCATCCACCTGCATTTTTTTTGCGATACTATAAATGGTTTCCCCTCGAGACACTCTGTAGCGCACTCCAGTCACTGGCAATATTCTCAATAGTTGTTTTGGTTTCAAGTTAGCCGCCGATTTCAAATTGTTCTCCCAGACAATTGTGTCAATGCTCACTCCAAACTTTTGAGCAATCGATGACACCGTATCTCCATCTTGAACTCGATACTCCGTTACTTCACCTTTCAATGAATCCGAGATCAATGTTCCAGCAGCTGCATTGTTATCTGTTGCCATAATTAAATATCCACTTCCCCCAGTATCACTTCTATTTCCATTTATCATCTCTTCAATTTTTCCCGAAAACACGATTGCTCCAAAAAACAATCCGGCCATGCTCACATTGACAAAACTCTGAGAGAATCTCCCCCGTTGCCGATACATCAGTCTCGACACCACTTTCTTTATCTCATCAGTCCAACCCAGAAATACTTTTCCCACCCACCCCCAATACTCTGCCTGTAATTTTACAAATTTAGAAAACTGCTCCCACTCTTTTTTAATATCTTCTTTCATTAACGTATTAGAATTTTACCAAATACTAATTACTGTTCACTAATCACTGATCACTATCTACTTTTTCCCAATTTTCATCAAAAACTCCTCATTATATTTTGTCTTTCTCATTTGTTCAATTACCACCTCACCCACATCCTCTCTATCGCCGAGAGCATCAAACATTCTTCTCATTCCCATCACTTGCCCCAACACTTTGGGATCGAGCAAAAATTCTTCTTTTCTAGTTCCCGATCCTTGCAAGTTAACGGCAGGGAAAATCCTTCTCTCGGCCAACTTCCTCTCCAACTTCATTTCCATATTACCAGTACCCTTGAATTCCTCAAAAATCAGTTCATCCATTTTCGAGCCAGTATCGACCAGAGCTGTGCCGATAATTGTCAACGATCCCCCGTTTTCAATCTTCCGAGCAGCCCCAAAAAATCTCTTCGATGGATACAATGCCGCCGGATCAAATCCTCCTGAGAGTGTTCTTCCCGAAGATGGGATAGCCAAGTTGTAGGCCCGAGCCAATCTGGTAATCGAGTCAAACACAATAAATACATCTTTACCCAATTCCACCAATCTCTTGGCTCTTTCAATAGCAATTTCGGCCGCTCTTGTTTGATCTTCTGGTTTTTGGTCAAAGTGCGAAGCGACTACTTCCCCTTTTATAAACCTCTGCATGTCCGTCACCTCTTCAGGCCGCTCTCCCACCAATACTGCCATCAAATGCACCTCTGGATGATTGGCAGCTACTCCCGCCGCAATTTCTTTAAGTAATGTTGTCTTACCCGCCTTTGGTGGCGACAAAATCATTCCTCTTTGTCCAAACCCAATTGGACAAAATAAATCAATTATTCTAGTAGAGAGTACTTCTGAATCAAATTCCAACTTAGCCTGTTTTTGGGGATAAATTGGTACCAAGTCTTTAAAGTCTGGCCGGTTAACTGCCGAGGCCAATTCCATCCCATTTACCTTGTCTATCCTCACCATCGACCAATGTTTTTCGTTGTGTCCAGGAGCCTTGGAGACGCCAGTAATCATGTCTCCAGGTCGGAGGCTATAGCGTCTTATTTGCATCGCCGCCAAAAACGAATCTTTGGGCGATGGTGTAAATTTAGGTCTAATATATCCCTGACCGTCTGGTCCAATATCCAGCGCTCCCACCACCATTTCCATTTTTACACCTGCTACTTGAGGTTGGGTTTGAACTTGAGGTGGTGCCACCTGAACTTTCTGTATTTCAACTCTACTTGATGTTGGAACTGGCTCTATTTTTGTTTCTAGTTTCTCGTTTCCAGTTTCTTTATTTTGTATTTCCACCCTACTCGTTTCTTTGACTACTGGTTTAATTTCTTCTGCCTTCGGCTGTTCACTGTTAACTGTCAACTGTTCACTAACTATTGGTGTCGCCACGACATCCGTCACGACTGGTTCGGTTTTTTTCTTGACCATTGGTTACAAAAATAAATAAAATTGGAAATTAATACAAATATATACCTAAAATTACATGGAAAATAGATCTGCTTTCTCGGGGAACAAGTTATTCTATCAACCTCCATCTTTCTTGTCAAGAACCCCAAAGTTGAAAGCGATGCTCCTGCCCCCATGCATCGCTCTCAACTTTAATGTCCTGTCTCACCCGCCGTAGTCCCGCAGCTGCGGGACGAAGGATGGCATGTGTCGCTCTCAATCCTATTAACATTCTTTTTACCCCAAAAATCCGCCCCAAAAATATTTGCATTTTTGGCGCTTCTCCTCTATTGTTAAGAGGAAGAAACAACCATATACGTGTTCCACCTGCTTTGAGAATATCGATATAGTTGTTTCTTTTTCGTTTTTTTCGCAGAAATTTAAAACGCAGTGTCTAAATTTCTCCGAAAAACACAATCCGCCGAAGCCTTGGCGTAGGTGGATCTCCCTATTTCAAATTGTTAATGTTTTTGTTTAAAAATTTAAAATTTTAAATTAAAAATTACGCTATAAGATCAGTCTCCCTCCCAATTTCGCCATCTCTTTCACTTGCTTAGCACCCCAGTTCTCCGTTTTCCCTCTTTTAAAAAACTCTTTGATCTTTTTTAGCATTAATTTAATATAACTCTTTTTTCACCTCTGTCCATACCCTATATAAATTTACTTGTCATTTTTATCATATCCCATATTTTTTTGTTTCTACAAATTAGGTTCACTTTCACCCCTTTTCCCCACAATTTTAGTCGCTGTGGATAACTTTGTGTTATACTATTTTATGGCAGCAGAAAATACTGTTACTACGATTCACTTTACTCGATTCCCCAGTTCTCCCTATCCTCGAGATATCATTTGCAACGTGCCACTTTCAATCAAATTACGAGATCAAGGTTATATTCCCAAACCTACAGCCGATTTATTACAACAGCTTGGTATTATCGATGTCTTTGATGCCGCCGCCAACCAGGTCACTGGCGTCGAACTCAGACATGCTATTTTGACTTCAGTTGGTACCGATATTATAATGACTGGTTTGGTCACTATTCATACAGGACACGAGATTATTCTTCGTACTCCAGCTGCCGTGCCAGAAATCAGAGTTCATATTTCTCGTAAAGTTGTCAATAAATAATGATATGTCCAATCCTCCCGAAACACTCACTATTCCTACACCTAGAGGCAAAATAGCTGTCGATAGAAGTGAATATCTCGATGCTGGCAAAGACCCCGATCTCCTCCGCGCCGCCACCCAAGCAGCCAGAGAACGAGAAAACCGAATTTTTTATGTCACCACCGTCTTACTAAATATCCCTAGGCAGCTTTACCATGGTAAAGCTATTGAAAAAGAAGTCGAATAGCCATATCTTTCTTCTACCACACTATAACTCTATAGTTCATGCATCCTCCAAATTTTTTGTTATAATATACCTATGACCCATGTTGACATCACTTCTTCCAACCTATCCGACCGTTTAAGTCTAGACACCACCACTCCCAATCTCCCTTTCCCTGTATCCCAAGTCGAAGTCTTTGCTGGCTTTGCTCGTGTCACTTTCTCCCCAGAAGCTACAGTCTTTTCCGCCAGCGAACATCGCAACCCCGACAATAGTGTCAACCTTAGTGCTGGCTGTAGTCTCTATGCCACCATCCTCCCAGACATTTCCCTCCGAGTCCAAATCTCTTAGCACAGCCATATCAAACTCTACCTCACTATAACTTTATAGTTTTTTCTATCTCTATTTCTTTCTCCTCAGCCCTTACTGCCAATCGAAGGAACCATTCCATATCATTAAGATCGCCATCATCTTGGGCTTCTTTGGCAATATTTAACAAGTCATCACTAGTATATGTATATATTTCCATAAAATGTTAATATGTAACTAATCGCTAATATATCAAATACTCCCCATTATTCCAAATTTATGTTATACATATATACATATGAAGATGTTTTTTACAGCCTCCTACAAGCACAAGGCCACTTATCAAAAGTATTACGATTTGGTACTCAAGACGATTCAATCACAATCAGTCGAACTCCGCTCACCCGAGCTCGACTCCAGTTTTTCCTCACCTACCTCTACCAATCACTATCAATCTATAAAGCAAGGTATCACTTGGGCTGACGCTGTAATTTTTGAAATTTCTCATGCCGGCTTTCAGCTTGGCCACGAGGCTACCCTCGCTATTCAAAACAAAAAACATGTTTTATGTCTTTCGATCCACGAAGATTATTCCAAAAGAATTATCAACCGCTATTTTCATGGCGCCAAATATTCCGAATTAAATATTGACGATATCATTTCTGATTTTATCAGTAGCCTCCGCCACCACCAATTCGACCAACGCTTCAATTGTTTCCTCTCCCAAAAACAGTTGGAAAAGGTAGGTCTAAATGCCACCAAACTCGGTCTCACTAAATCAGATTACATCCGCCAACTCATCGATTCCCAATCCAAAATTTTATGACCTGAAGTGGTCTTTTTCTAGCGACTTTGAGCCTGCGTTGCAGACCTCACCGGAGCGAGAAAAATGGCCACAAAGGTCAAACCAAATTTTTCAGTTCCCTTATACTATATATAGTCGGCATCACTCGACCCATAGCTTTTGCCTCTTTCTCTCTCTTTTCCCAACCGCGTACTCGTTTAACTTCTCCGAGTAAACTCACTTCACCAACAAGTACAGTTTTATTTTTTAATGCTTTTTCCTTATAACTACTATACATTGCTGATAAAATTGCCAGATCACACCCCGTATCATCTAGTCTAATTCCCCCCGTCACTGATACATAGACATCATATTTATAAAGTGGCATCGACAACACTTTTTGAGCTACCGCCACTAGCAGTCTCCCTCGATTATTATCAATTCCCGAAAAAACCCTAGTTGGCATTGGCGCAAAGCTTTCTGTTACTAGTACCTGTATTTCCACCATCATCGGCCGAGTTCCTTCCATCACCACGGTTATCGCTGATCCTATTTTTGCATCTCCATTTCCCATCGCTCTCATATCCTCCTCTCTGACATCTGACAGTCCGACATCTGACATCTTAAATATCCCCACTTCATCTGTTGGCCCAAACCGATTTTTATTGACCCGCAAAATCCGCAGGTCCCCATTCTTCTCCCCTTCAAAATAGAGGACCGTATCCACCATATGTTCCAGCAGTTTTGGTCCGGCGATATCCCCTTCCTTAGTTACATGACCAACAATAAAAATTGCTACCTCTGTTTTCTTGGCCAGCTCCACCAATCTAAAAGTCGACTCCCTTATTTGGTTAACTGATCCAAAAGACCCGAGCGACCCCGTCCCACTGGCAGTCGACTCGACCAACATCGTCTGAATCGAGTCGACTACCACAATTTTGTATACATTTTGTGTTCGTTCAATAGTTTGAACAATATCTTCTACGGCATTTGTTTCCAATACATCGAATCCTTCCGCCTTAATACCCAATCTCTTCACTCTCAAGTTAATCTGTTCCGCTGATTCCTCCCCTGCCACATACAATCCTCCTACTTTACCCACTAGTTGCGTCAAAAGTGTGCTTTTCCCGATCCCCGGCTCTCCGGCAAACAGTACTACTGATCCCTGTACAATTCCTTTACCCAATACTCTATCAAATTCTGGTATGTTCGACGAAAATATATTATCACTCTTCCCTTCAATCACCTTTAATTCACTCAGTTTTTTAACACTAGTACTTTCTGACTTTCCAACTTTACGAACTTTATAACTTGATGAACTTTTAACTTCTTTAAGTGAATTCCATTCTCCACATGCGCTACATTGTCCATTCCATTTAGTAAACTCATTCCCACAATTAGAACAGACAAATATTATTTCTGTATTTTTTTTCATCTTATTTTTAGTATCCGCTTTCCCAGTTTCCAAGAAAGCACAATTAAACCCAATTCATACGCCGAAATTAGTATACCAGCTACCACAGCATTCAAACTTATCTTAGCAAAAAGCCATATTAGTGGCATTACCGGTGTCCAACTAAGTACATACCATACCCATCCCATATTCCCCATTTGTTTCCACATATCCCAAGTATCAATCTTGAATATTATCGACACCCAAGAGAATACGAATGGTCCAAATATAATAATCAGAAATGATATTAGTCCCACTTTCTTCATACTCCAATTTTCTCATGTTTTATTCCAGTTTCTTGTTTCTAGTTACTAGTTTCTTATCATTATCATCAATCCTCCCGCCTCTAGTGAAGTCTCTTGTTTTTATGCCTATAAATAGGCATTAAGGTACACACACTTCAATCTTCTGAGCTTGCGACTGGTAGCAGACCTCAACTCCATCTATTGTTTGGGTCAATGACAGTTCCCCAGTTTTCAATTTAGTCGCAACTGGCAACTTGTCAAGATACGCTTGTAGCCGCCCATCTTCGTCTAGTTTGGAAAACCAATCTTCCTGCGTCACACTACCAGTTCTATATCCCACCTTATTTCCCCAAGGATATTTATCATATTTAGCAAAGTACCGCTCTGAGGCATACACCATCTCCATGGCATTATTCCTCGTGGCCATATCTGCCGCTTTATCCATCTGCAATCGTGGGTTCACCCCCGCCAATACCCCTACCACCATTATGCCTACAATTGCCAGAAAAATAAGTGATGTTGGTAAGGCCACCAATAGTTTTACCCACATTGGCCATTTCATCCACACAAACATCAATATCAATCCCACCGGATATACCAAAATTAACAGTAGCACTACAATAATTGTTTTAGTATCCTCACTCAGTCCTGTATTTTGATTATTTTCCATAATTAAATATAGACCAATATTCTATTTTTGCAAAATTTCAGTTTTTTGTACTTGTTCAGTAGGTACTTTATTTTCCACTTTTCTCACTTCTATCGGTTTTCCTAATAAATCCACTTCTCCCTTCATAATCCGCTCAAACTCTTCCTTACTCATTCTAAATTGTTTGGGTACTTCACCTGTCCATATAAACATATTTTTTATCTCACAATATCTTCATCAATCGGCCCGTCTAAAATTGCATTTTGTATTACTCCATCACATCCAACCGACTTTTCACACTCTTTGCGTACCGATACGCCATATTCGTCATTTATTGCCCCTATCCCATTTCCACTCACTATTACTACTCTTTTACAAAAATCTCCAATAAGCACTGGTGCGACATTACCTGATTTTACACAATAGACACAACTCTCGGGTCTTTTTTCATTTTCTCCAAATCCAGGATGCCATCCTCCCACTCCTACTGCCATATTATTCGGTGTTATCATTATTAACAAAAGCTCTAGAATCTGGTTTTGTTACCTCCATCTCCACCAATACCGGTGTCCCATTGGCCCGAATTATTGTTTTAACAGGAACTGCTCTCACCTGCAAATCTACACTCCCAGTATTCAGTGAATTTTTTCCACTATGTTCCAGTTGAACAGATGGTGGTTGGTAGTTTATATTTGCAGCCATCTTTATTTTTCCTTTTTTTCTTCAACTCTTAATTCATTACTTTCTTCACTAGCAGGATATGTCCCAACATATTGTTCCTCAATTTGTCTGGCATGTATAGGCTTAATCCATTCCATCAATATATCAGTCGCCTTATCTCTAATTTCTCGTGCTGTTTTTGGTTCTGTTTTTTGTTTTGTTTCTGTCATATGCCGTATTATACACCTTTTCTTAATTTAACTGATTCGCCAATTGCTTGCATTACTTTACCACCAGCTCTGTTTACACACGCGACTACATCCCGTTGACTTACAAACTCAACATGGGCAACTCCCCGAACCGTCACTCCATCAGCCACCAAATTCAAACGCCCTCTTTGCTTTTTTGTTAATCCAATATTTTCCTCATTGGCCAATATCAACAAAGCATGTGCTACTGCCGGCTTTAGATAATCCATGCCGTATTATACACCAAATAAATTTTGTTTTAATCCATTTATCATCCTTGTTTGTATATATTTATTAAATTCTGTTAAATTTTTAAATTATTACTTTATATCTGCTATCATTAATTATCGTGATAAACACCAAAGATATTATCCAAAGCTCAGCCCCTACGGCCAACATCGCCGTCAACAGCACCCCTATTGTCTCTGCCCCCCGCTCCACTTCTCCCCCCACTCCGACTTCAACCCATTCCCCCCCCGAATTCGACTACGATATCCGTCGACCTTTGGCCATTGGGATTCTCCTCTGGTTAATCGCCGTCGATTTTATCTACAAAATTATTTCCTCTGGTCTTGCTGTGATTACTCTTACCGCCACCTTTAGGGCCAATCATGCCCTAGGTCACCTCTTTGAAATGTCTCCGTTACTTTGTTTTTCCACTCTTTTTTTTGCCATACTTACCATATTTATTTTGTTTGTTATTTTTAAAACGCATGGTTATTCCCGTTCCGATTATTATCTACTCTTTGGTAGTTCTCTCATAATTCCCCCAATTTATTCTCTATTTGTTTATTTTTTACTCTCCGTCACCACTAAAACTTCGTTTTTCTTAGCCATTTTTCAAGAATCAAATCTTCTTTTTTTATTAATAGTTATTATCTTGTTTTTCTCTTCCCGCAAATTTGCCACATACTCTACCCCTTTTAGCGACAATTCCACAGTCATTTTTGCCCTACTTAGCTCCATTATCGTTTTCCCTAGTTTTTTCTTTACTTACTCACTTATCAACACCAGTCTCAATCCCGACCTAAAACTTGCCTCTATCCAATCCATCGCCGGCCATAAAATATATTCCCCTTCTACACTCCCTCTCAACCTCCGTCCTGATACTACCTTTTATATCGATGACAAAAAGGACAATAATTTAATCAATCCCATCATCAAAATTGCCTACACTACCTCCTATTCTACTGCTATTGCCAAACGTCCCATAGTCATGGTTAGCCAAACCAAAGTCGGTCCTCAGTTTGATTTAGACAACTACCTTACTTCTATTGCGCCCAATTCCTCATCTGAAAATATTGTTCTAGAAAAGGCCCTCGATCAAAAAGCTATCGCCAAGAACAGTAACTTTATTACTCATCTTGGTTTTATTACTCCTGATTTTATTCTCATTACCCTTAGCACCCCTAGTCCCGAAATTACTCTTAGCAATCTCACCACTATTGCCCAATCTCTCAATTAAAACCTTGTGGACTTTACAAACTTATTTGTAAATAATATTTTTTTTGTCAGTGGCTACTATACCTAAGCTAATTTTTCTCTTAGGTACATCGATACTTTCAATATAGACCTGGACTTTTTGTCCCTCTTTTACTTCAGTTCCCCCTGTCAGTTTGGAGATATGAATCAGTCCCTCTACACCAGCTTCCAGTCGGACCAGTGCTCCAAACGAAGCCAATCGGACCACTACTCCTTCTACTTCCTTATCTTTGGGATACTTATCCTCAATTTTCATCCATGGATCATTGCCCAGTCTTTTGATGGAAAATTGCAATCTACCCTCAGATTTATTAATCAATTTTACCTGAATCTTATCCTTTGACTTATATCTCGAACCGACCTCATCCACCTTCTCCCATGAAATTTCTGAGATATGCACCAGACCCTCGAGGTTCAGTCGAATGTCCCCCTTCTCCAAAATTATTCGCACAAATAGGCCAAAAGGTTCTACTCGGACTACTTCAGCCTCAAACACATCATCAATTTTCAGTGCCTCCATAGCATCCACTTCCTCACCTACCTTACCAGGTTCCGATACTAGTCTCTCTGAGAAAACTAATCTATTTTTAGCTTGATCTACTTCCAGTACTTTCACTTTTACCTTTTTACCAATCATTTTGTCTGGTTCACCGTCATATTTCTTCCCAATCTGTGATCCGGGGATAAATCCAAAAAATCCAAATGGCGCCACTACCACTGCTCCACCCCGATTAAGTTCACGGGCAAATACCGTCAATTCTCCCCCACTATTTTCTTTTTCTTTAAAATAATTCCAGCCATAGCCTGAAGCAGCCCCACGAATCGATACCAAAATTTGACCCTTGTCATTTTCAGGCTGTTTTACCTGAACTTCAATTTCATCACCTACTTTTAGATCAGCTGCATAATCTTTGACAAATTCAAACTCTTTACCTGCTACGATCGCATCAGTTTTACCCCCGATATCAATATAGACACCCTTGTTTTTAATTGCTGTTATTTTTCCCTTTACTTCCTGTCCTTTTTTAAATCCGCTCAGTGCTACCCCCTCATATTTCAAGAGATCTTCCATTGAAGTTATCTCACTACTCATTTTTTGACTTTTAACTTTTGTTTTTTTAACTTTCTCTTTCTTAGCCATATGTTATAAAAAAAACTCCGTTTTAGTGGAGTTTATACGGGATTGGTTACCCTAAATAAACAAATAATTTAAAACTTTAGTAGTATATCACAAACTATCTTCTCTCTCAGTATAAGTCACCATCCACACGGGTGCCTTCACCTCTCCACCCCGTACCACAAAAGTTGAACTTCCTCTGGTTATCATCAGGTTTTCCATCATATCACCAATACTCATATTTTTCGTACCTCCCCATCTAAGACAATCAACTCCTCCCTTTTTGTTCATTCTCCCGATCAGATCATATGTAATTATCCTTCTAGTTTCTACAACTTCTGACATATGCCAATTTTATCACAAAAATATCTATGGCAAAAAGCTCGCCAATATTTCCAAGTCTCGTTCTCTAATTTCAGTTTCAGTCAATTTAGTCACTTTTTTATCACCTCTCTCAACCGGACCTTTTACAGTATAAGTAATATCTGTTCCCTCAATCACCCCTCTCATTGTATAAGTCATAGATTTTTCACCAGTTTCAGACATTCCCTATTGTACCACAATAATTTCCAATATTTAGTAAATAACTTAATTATCAAGTTATCTTTTTCGATGCAATGAATTCAAATCACGACTAGAACCTAGCAGTCCACTACATATTCTTGGATAAATTTCCTCTGTATAAGCCTGTACTATCTCTTCATCTTCCATATACTCATCCACACTTCGACCGCCGACTTTTTTTGTTCTCATCCTATTTAATACCATACTAGACTCAACCAATTCATGCACCAAAGATTTTGGATTTTTAGGTGAATTTCTTGGTAGTTTTATAGCTATTATGCCATCATCACACACCACGCCCTCTGCAGTATCAGCCTCAACCTCGAGATAGTGGTGCCAACAAGGACCATCCCGATACAACACCGAAATAGTCAGATCTGGACCATTACCACCAAATACTAAACGAGAAGTTTCACAAGCAACCGCTCTCATTTCATCATCTGCACCCAGAGATCCTGCACTTTCCAAGTATAGTCTTACTCTGGGGTTAGGAATTAATTCCATTACTTTCATAAACAACCGAAATTATATCCTATAATTAATTATTAGTCAACAAAAAATCCCCCAAAAACGGAGGATTTTTATTTTAAACAATCTATCAAATTTTTGTTTTTCTGTTAACTGTAACCTGTTAACCGTCAACTATTTAATTCCTCAATTCCGGCCACGACTTATTTTCATAGCTCTTTGCAGAGCAACTATTGTCAGCGCTGAAACGTTTCACTTCTCTGTTCGGAATGGGAAAAGGTGGTTCCATCTCGCTCTAGTGACCGGAATTCAAGAATCAAATTGTAAAAGAAAGTTTATTTAAATATATTCAATCTTTCTTAAGTCTCCCTTGTCAAAGGGAGATTTAGAGGGATTGTAAATTGACTCCTAAATTGAGTTGCCTTGTCCTCCGTAGCTTTAGCGAAGGAGGATCGAAATCCACTTCACCAAAACTACAAAAGACAAAAAAATATTGAGAAATTTTTGTTTAATCTTCTCTTTGGTAAGCTGAAACTCTTACGAGCCTTACACCGCCAAAGTATTAACCGGTAGTCTCCCGGCGATTTCTCTCCACCTTGCGGCGGAAACGATTTCTTATCTTGGGATCAGCTTCCTGCTTGAGATGCTTTCAGCAGTTATCTTATAGAAACGTAGCTACCCAGCATTGCCCTTGACAGGACAACTGGCACACCAGCGGTTTCCTCATCTAGGTCCTCTCGTACTGTAGATGAATTCCCTCAAAAATCGAACGATTACAACGGATAGAGACCGAGCTGTCTCGCGACGCTCTGAACCCAACTAACGCAGCGCTTTAATGGGCGAACAGACCAACCCTTGGCCCCTTCTTCAGGGCCAGGATGCGCCAAGTCGACATCGAGGTGCCGAACCGCATCGTCAATATGAACTATCGGATGCGACTAGCCTGTTATCCCCAGAGTAGCTTTTATCCAGTAAGCCCGTGCCCATACCAAATGGGTCACGAGGATCACTAAAACCGTCTTTCGACCCTGATTCCAATATCAAATTGTTTGGAACTCCCTCTTGCGAGGGATTCGACTAGTATGTCTCACAGTCAAGCCAACTTATGCTTTTGCGCTTACAGTCCGATTTCCAGCCGGACCAAGTTGACCTTTGTGTACCCGCGTTACTTTTTTGCAGGTGCCTGCCCCAGGCAAACTAGCAACCATACACGGTTCCCCCTATCGATTCAGATAGGTAGGTAAGACTCAAAATTAGCAAAGGGAGGTGTTCCATTGTCGCCCGAAGGCTCCCTCCTACACTCGACAATCACTAGTTTCTTATCAATGTAAAGATCCAGTAAAGCTTCATGGGGTCTTTTTGTCCTGTTGTAATTAAACGGCATCTTCACCGCTCTTTCAATTTCACTGGATAGATGCTTAAGACAGTTGCACAGTCGTTAAACCTTTCATACATGTCGTAACTTACACGACAAAGGACTTCGCTACCTTAGAACAGTTAGAGTTACTGCTGACGTTCACCAGGGCTTATACAACAGGCTATTCCAATAAATTGGAACTACCCGCCATTTTAACCTTCTGGCACCGGTCAGGTTTCAGCCCCTATACATCCCCTTACGGGTTAGCAGAGACCTGTGTTTGTGGTAAACAGTCGCCATGCATTCTTTTGTTGTAGTCCGGTTGTTAAACCGGACAGGGTATCTCGCAAAGCTTACACCCAGTTAATTTGCCAAGTTCCTTAAGCATCTGTCTTCCAATCGTCTTAGTCTTCTCGACTTATCCACCAGTGTCGGTTTTGGTACGAATTTCCTGTATTCTAGTTGCGACGCTTTTCTCGGATACGTGGGTTCAATAGAATTGCTCTTCTTTCGAAGAACTCTTATTTGTGCTTCACTTTAAAACGAAAAGGCGGATTTTCCTACCCCTTCTAGCTAGACACTTGAAAGCCCAATCGCTCAGGCTCTCCACCTCCCACACATCGTCTCGCCCCAACTTAAAACGAATACAAGAAAGGACCGGAATATTAACCGGTTATCCATCCACTACGCCCCCTTATGATCGGGGCCTCGTGTTAGGATCGCCTAACCCTCGGACGAACAACGTAGCCGAGGAAACCTTGGATATTTCGACGTGGCAGATTCTCACTGCCATTTCGTTACTCATGCCTGCATTCTCACTTGTGGTCGCTCCAGCTAGCCTTACGGCCCACCTTCTCCGCTCCCACAACGCTCTCCTACTGATCCGGTGCCCCGCACTTCAAGTTCAAAAGTTGAAAGTTTTTAAAGTTTGTAAAGTATTTTTTACTTTATGAACTTTATAACTTTATGAACTTTATAAACTCAAGGTGCGAAGCACCAAATCCTACAACTTCGGTGTTATGTTTTAGCCTCCTTACATTTTAGGTGCAACTTACCGACCCGAATTGCTTCAGGTCGAACAGTGAGCTATTACGCTTTCTTTAAAGGATGGCTGCTTCTGAGCCAACCTCCTGTCTGTCTTAGGTAAATCACCGCCTTTCCCACTTAACATAAACTTAGAGACCTTAGATGATAGTCTGGGGTCTTCCCCTCTTGCCCGGCCAGCTTAGCCCGGTCGGACTGACTGCCTAGCTTAATTCCACGGTATTCGGAGTTTGGTTAAGTGCCTGAGCTTGCGCTCAAAACACTCATCCAGTAGCTCTACCCCCATGGAGAAACACTAGACGCTATACCTATATATATTTCGGAGAGAGCCAGCTATTCCCACTTTCGATTGGCATATTACCCCTAACCACAAGTCATCGGACAGATTTGCAGCTCTGATCCGTACGGGCCTCCCGTCGACGTTTATCGACGTTCACCCTGCTCATGGTTAGCTCAAGTGGCTTCGGGTCACCTCCGTCTACCTATTCGCGCTATTCGCACTCGCTTTCGCTACGCTTACGTACGCCAAAGGCGTCTTAAACTTGGTAGAACAGAAATACTCGCAGGCTCATTCTTCAATAGGCACGACATCACTCGCGGCTTACGCCGGAGCTCTGTCTGTTTGTTAGCAAATGGTTTCAGATCTATTTCATTCCCCTACTTGGGGTGTTTTTCACCTTTCCCTCACGGTACTTGTTCACTATCGGTCTGCTGAAGTATTTAGTCTTGGAGCTTGGTCGCCCCAGATTCCCTCGACATTTCACGTGGATCGAGGTACTTAGGTATTCTGCCCATCTTTACTTGAATTTCAGATACAGGACTTTCACCCTCTTTGGTCGTCCATTCCAGAACGTTTTCCTCTTCTTTCAAGATTTTATGCAAAACCCTGCAACCCTCCGGTTTGCACCGGAGTTTAGACTGTTCCGTTTTCGCTCACCGCTACTTACGGAATCTCATACGATTTATTTTCTTCCGGGTACTGAGATGTTTCACTTCCCCGAATTCCCTTCCGATGCTTCACCAAAAATTTTGTATTCAAAATTGAAGTTATCTTTTTTCAAAATGATTCAACGCGCCAGCATTGACTGTTTTGAAAAAATGGTAACGAGATTTTGAATATAAAAAAATTCTTAGTGAAGCACCGGATCAGTCCGATTTCTCGGACCGGAGTTTCCTCATTCGGACACCACAGGATCAACGTTTGTTGACAACTCCCCTGCGAATTTCGCTGTCTTCTGCGTCCTTCTTCGGCTTCAGCCGCCAAGGCATCCACCATTTGCTTTATTTAAAATTTTCTCAATATTCATCCCGACTTACGTCGGGATTTGACAACTCAATTTAGTCGTCAATTTATATGGAAACAACCAATCTATTACTCATAGATCTCCAGTGACGGCAGTCGTTTCCATAATATATTTTTTAGAACGTTTTCCGGACAAAGGGAAAACGTCCCTTCTTTCTTTTTTCGATAGATTGTTAAAGTATGACCCCGATTTTCATCGGGACGAACCATATCTCTTTCTTTGCTCCTATCTTTGAAGATTGAAGTCTGAAGATTAATGACTGATTCTGTGTGGACCTGAGGGGACTCGAACCCCTGACCCCTTCATTGCAAATGAAGTGCTCTACCAACTGAGCCACAGGCCCTCAAAATTCAAAACCTGCTTCTAGTTGTCCTGCTCCAGCAGGTGAAAATCCATATTTAAAAGAACAAAAAAAGCCGACAGCTAAACGCTTCGGCGTGTTGGACACATCACAACTTTGTACTCAAATTGACGCTATTCCCTCCTTGTTACAAAGTTGTATACTGTTCCGAACAGTTTGCTTCAGCATTTAAGTGTTGATATTCTACCTAATCCCTATTCACAAATCAATAGGTTAATTTTATTGATTTTTTGTCCTTTCTACGCAAATTATTGCTCCAATCTTATCTCCTTCATTCATATGTACTTTTACTTTTTCCTTATAATCTTCTACATCATGAACATAAAAAAGATGTGACCCTTCTACACCAGCATGATATGACAACACCAAAAAAGGTGGTTTAAAACCAGTTTCAGAGTTTACTTCTACAAAAGGCAATTCTTCTAGCTCCTTATATATTTTTTTAACATTTTGCACTGTTGAAGTATTAGTATGTATAGCCCTAACATCAATCAACTTTTCATGAAGATAAGGAACTAAAAACAGTAAAGTCATTGCTAAACCTTGACCGGGAGCACCTTCTGCCCCCCCCACAAGTTCTTTTTCAAAATTTACAAAGTCATCTAGTCCTCGTCTAAATCTTTTAAATTCATCTTCTCCAAATCCACCAGGTGCAATTAAATGACTAAATGCATCTTGGATCGCGAAAAAGATACAATTATTACCATTTTTATATGGAACTGGTAAATTAATAATTTTATCAACCTTGTCTCCCCAGATAATTTTTCCGACTCCCACAATTTTATCCATTACCATACCCCATTTTATCATTTCACCTCTTTCTGCAAATCAATAGCAGTTTTCAAATATGAATCTGCTCACATCTCTCAAAATCTTCACTATCAATTTTTAGGACTGCTCCCGTTATCGCATCCAGTACAAATCTTCCAGCTTCATCCGCCCCCAGAACCAGAGAATAATAGTCATGATTCAAAAAACAGGGATTACCCTCGATTATTTTGCCGGCTACTTCTTTACCTTCAATTATTACCACTCCTCCTATTGCCTTACGAGGGTTCAGCATCACCATATCATCATTCCCCAATGAATTCCGCCACAAATACACTGTCTCTTTAGTATTATTTACCCCATTATATTCAGCCATCAAGGGCTTCAGGCTATTTACCATTTCCACAATTTCTTGGGATACCATAACCGAATTTTATCACACTAACTCCTACTTCTCATTCCCATTAACTCTTTAAATTGATTTTGTACCCACTCAATTCGTTCATTTTCTGGCATTTTTTCATTACCTGCCACCACTATCACCTGACCATGTTCAACCATCTTTTTTTCCAAAATCTCCAAATCAAACTCATTATATTTTCCCCTCATTTTCTTTAAATATTTTTTCTTACCATCCTCAGAAGTTTTTACCTGTACTCTAATTCTTCCCCCATCTTCTCTCGAAGTCACCATCAAATCACAACCACCAGTCCGATCCTTAAATTCATCAGCCTTTATTACCCCCAATCCATCAATTGCCGACAATGCTTTCATTGCAATTTCTTCAGACTGTTTTCCAATCAAAGCATATTTTTCCAGATTATCTTGTATTTTTCGCGGATCTTCTCCCCGTCTCATGGCATCTAACATCGCTTCCAAATGCCTATTTTCTTCTCTATTTTTAATATTATGTAATTCTTTTCTCTGATTTGGGCTATATTTACTCATTTTCGTGATTTTACCACTTCCATCACTATTGGTACTACCGATACCAGTATTATTCCCACCACCAGATAATGAAAATTTTCCTTCACTATTGGTATGTTTCCAAAAAAGTATCCACCTAAGGTAAACAATGACACCCACACTAATCCTCCCCAAAAGTTAAACGAGATAAATTTCTTATAATCCATCTTTCCCACCCCCGCTACAAATGGTGCAAATGTTCGCACTATTGGTACAAATCGTGCCAACACTATCGCTTTTCCCCCATGTTTATCGTAAAACGCCTGTGCTTTATGCAAATACTCAGGCTTCAGTATTTTACTAATTTGTAATTCATAATTCATAATTCGTAATTTAAAATTGGGGTCAAATGCTTTTGCCCCAATTTTAAAACCTATCCAATAGTTCACTGTGTCTCCCAAAAACGCCGCCGCCACCATCAATCCCCACAACAACCATATATTAAATGCATTCAAAGAAGCACTCAATGCCCCAGCCGCAAAAAGTAGTGAATCTCCTGGCAAAAAAGGCATTATTACCAATCCAGTCTCCGCAAATATTACCAAAAATAGTAGTCCATAGCTCCAACCACCCATGGTCACTATCACCGCCGCCAAATTTTTATCAATATGCAAAAATAAATTAACCAGATATCTCATTGTATTCATATTTTTTCCCTATCTCTCTTTCCTATATCATTTGCCTGTTTTAGTAAATCTGCCACAATTCCGTCAATTGCCTCTCCTGAATTCAATAAATATTCGCTTCTCCTTTTACCTCTATCTGGCAAAAATGAATACGTATTTGCCATTCTATCTCTTATCGCCACTACTCCCATTGCATTATTAATTAGTTCTTTTTGTTCATCTGATAGTCTTGGTCTCTCTGCCATATTTCTTATTTTATCAAGTCTCCCTTGTCAAAGGGAGATTTAGAGGGATTGTAATTTTAAATTCGTAATTAAATCACTATTAATCCCTTCATATCCCAATGCCCAAAATCCAATCCCCCCAACTTTCGCATTTTTGGCCAATTCAACTTTTAATTTCAGGCTTCTCTCATCTTCAAAATATGCCTGATGCCACTCATTTACATAATAGTATTCAGTCGTTTTTACGATTCTCTTTCCTATTTTTTTACTTTTTACTTTTGATTTTTGTATTTTCTCCTCCCACGCTACCCACGGTGTCATACTCAACTCATCAAACTTTGTACCAGTAAATCCAATACTTTCCGTAAAAAATACTGTCCTCCCATATCTCCCCGCTAGTTGAGCACTTCCCCAGCTCTCATCAACTGTCGCCCACTCATATCCATAGAGTGGATAAGCCATAATTATCTTCTCAGCCTTCATATTAATTATGGCCATTTTATCCACTATTTCCCTCACATTCCTCTCTCCCACCTCCGATCCAATTGGTGCCACTGGACCAGCATAGTCAGCCCCTGGTCGGTGAAAATCATAGGCCATCACCACAATCCAGTCCACTACCCCATTCAATGCCTCCAATCTTTCTTTGCTTCCCTTGATAATTGTATTGGCAAACACATCTACCCCTATTTCCCCCCAGCCTCCCTTCTTAGCATCAGCAAAAAATCTTACAAAGTCGTCAGCCAAGATTCTCTGATTATCACTCATATATTCAAAATCAATATTAACTCCATCATAACCATTACTTATTACTACTTCTCGGACATTATTTATCAAATTCTTTTTTGCCACTTCGTCAGCCATAAATTCTTTCAAATCATTATCATCAAACATTTTAATCGACAAAATATTTTTTCCACCTGCCTGTTTTACAGATTTCTTAATTTGCAGGTAACTTTCATTATTAATTTTTTTGCTCTGGATATCCCACACTAGGCTCCCAT
Organism: Microgenomates group bacterium; assembly: GCA_049303675.1. Lineage (GTDB taxonomy): Bacteria > Patescibacteriota > Microgenomatia > UBA12405 > UBA12405 > UBA2283. The sequence continues at coordinate 137,295 of JBAQNJ010000001.1, forward strand.
CTGTATTTACCTCTATTCCCGAAAATATCAACTGATCAATTTCCTTACCATATATTTTTGTTTTACCAATCATCCAGCTCGGCAAAAACCCCACTGTCTCCATCTTTTTATCCTCTTTTCTCTGAAAAATATTTCCCAGTCCTAGTGGTGTCAACAGATCCCCACCATCATCTTTTTGCCACTGAAAGAATATCCCCCCAATTATCAATAATATTATTACCAATCCCCCGATAAATCTTTTCATCCCTCTATTCTACCAATATATCTTAGTTTACCTATTCGCATAGGCCCACAAGGCGGCTCTCAATTTATCTGCATATTGTTTACCCACTATAGTTGCTGGTTCACCTTCCGCCTCAATATACAAAGCTGTATCTGTAGAAAACCTTTTTTTAAGTAATCTTGCCTCGACCAAAGACGCCTCTACTGTTTCCGCTTCAGCTCTTCTCGCCACTCGAACGTCAGTCACCCTAGCCGATCTTTTACCCACATCTTCCATTATTCTTAATGTTTTTGACATAAGTTATACAGTAAATATGTAAATCAGGGTGGGCAATGATAGACTCGAACTATCGACCCCCGTCTTATCAGGACGGTGCTCTAACCAACTGAGCTAATTGCCCTTATTCCTCACAGACTACTCCGATTATACCAAAGCATTTTAAAATTAATATATCGACTCTGCCCTTAATTATTGTCCATCATCAATTTTCCACATTGTTGGTTTTGCCTTACTCACCGTCGGAGTACCCAGCAATCTTCTTGTTGGCGCTACAACTGTCGGAGTAGCCGTTGGCCCACAAACACAGTTGACACTTCCAGTACAACTAGCATTTCGACAAACTCCATAGAAAGTGGGCAGCTTTATCGGTGATTTTCCATCGTATTTTTTTGGTAATATTTCTGCTACTTTTGGACAAATCCGAACCATCTCATTTATTGTTGTCCTGTCGATAGCCTGATTTGTCTCCAGTTTTTTGAGCATCTCCACCGGCAATTTGGACTCACAAGTCCACCATATCGGAGTACAAGTCATTCCTGCCCCACACCCCATAGCTGAATTTCCACACCGACTCCCACATCTACCTCCACCCACCGGTGGACCCATTGTTGGAGTAGGACTATTTCCACTTTTATAATAGCTTGTGTTATGTTTGGCAATATCCCATGTCGCCTTTTGTCCATTAATCATTAATGTTCCCCATCCCACTTTTATTTCCCCACTCTCACTATTCAACGGTCTAAAAGTTAACTTGACCAATTCCACCGCCCCCGCTTTTTCCTCATCTAAAGTCACCATTCTAAACATTTTTGCCCCGTTTCCCTCACCACTCAGATCATCATTTAAAATCGAATATCCATTTTGAGGTGTTGCCCCTACAAATTCCAAATTTTTATAATCATACCCTACCCAAAATTCTGCCCCTACCAATTTGTCATCACTTCTCCCCGTATCCGCCCAGACGTGCACTTCAAATTCCTTACCCACAGTAGTCAACATATTACTCGGCAATATTGACGAACTGGTCTCCGCCGCTGCCGCCCCTCTTTTTAGATTTTGATTTTTTTGCACCAGATATGCCCCACCCAGCAGAGCAGCCAGTAATATTACAATTGATAGTCCTCTGAAAAAACTTTTCATCCTTGTTTACCCATTAAATAATATTTTTTCCAAATCGCAAAATCACTTAAGTCAATTCTCCTATCATGATTAAAATCAGCTACCCAAGGACCGTTGTATTCAAACGAAGTGATCGGTATCCCTATGAATTTCCAGTAATCTCTTTTCCAAATCGCAAAATCAACCAAGTCTACTTTCCCATCTCCATTAGCATCTCCATTTATAACAACTCCACTTCCACACACCATCATTCTTTGGGAATTTTGATGAGCTCCGTTACAACATTTGTCACATGAAGTGGTCAATGGATCACCCTGACCACATACGTACCCATCATTAAAACAAGTGGTAGTTGGTGTCACCTCCAAAACATCTCTCACCACACAACGATTATTTACTGCCACGCAACTTTTTCCCTCAGGTGGGGCTAGGTCAATACACGCCATATCCTTCGTTTTGTTCACACATGTTTCTCCACACCAACCACAATTCATCATCACTGGGGGTTTTTCTACTACCTTAATTGTTACCGTAAACGCCGCTCCACCCACATAATAACAATCAGGTGGGCTTACCGCGTTGTTGCAGGCCTTTCCATCAATATACAATTTCTCCACATAATTACCCACGTTTCTAGTTTTGGGTACTATTACTCGTACCCCTACATTTGGCCCTTCACCCACTTCAAATTGTTGTTTAAACGTCGTCATTCTCTTCACATACACTCCACTCTCATTTGTATATTCCAACAACCCCCCAGATGTCCACATTTTAGTATCATACAAGGTTCTGCCTGCCGCATTTTTAAAAATCACCGCCGAGCGAAAGCCACAATTAACTTCACCTTTAGTACATTCAATTACCGGTGGCACATTATAGTTATCAACTACATAGCTCACAGCCAACGCATTTTTTCCCGATATTACCCACAAACTCCCTACCAAAGTCCACATTCCAATAATTATTTTTCTCACACTATAAATCTATGCCTTTTTCAAAAACATTTCAACCACTAGTTTGGCCACATTAATTTTGGTAGATTCTTCAAATCCCTTAAACTGACACTGTCTATTTACTTCCAAAATATAGCTCTTATCGCGCTCATCCTTCATAATGTCCACTCCACAATAATCCAGTCCACATACTTTAGCCACCTTTTCCGCCAACATTTTATCTGTCTCTGACAACTTGTATGTTTCCACTTCACCCCCTAGGCTATAATTACTTCTAAATTCCGCCCCTACTGCCGATCTTTTCATCCCTCCTATCGCTTTCCCATCCAGCACAATCACCCGTATATCCCAACGTGTCGGTAAATACTTTTGCCACAGGAACATTCCTATATTCTTCTCATTTATTTTTTTGACAAACTTTTTTTCTGCCTCCCAGTTATCAAACTTTCGTACCGACTTACCCTGATACCCTTTTTCATGTTTGGCAATTATTGGCCATCCCCAAATATCTCCCCCCATATTGCCATTTAATATTTGTTCTTTTGTATAAAAAATATTTGTGGGAACAATTGGTATGTTATTTTCAATAAACACTCCATGTTGGCTAATTTTCCCCATTCTGGTCCAGTTCAAATATCCCTCATGATTAGCACAAAATATTTCTTTTTGTAACAATCTTATCGCCAAATTTCTCCCCTCAGTATACTTTCCCGACACTGTCCCCGCCACTCGGAACCACATACCGATACTATTTTCCTTCGTTACCTCCACCCCTTTTACCAACACTCTTGGTTTTTCATTATTGAGATCAAATGTCATGTCTCGGTACAAGGCCCGATTCACCTCCACTCCCAACTTCTTGGCCTCCATCTCCAGCCTATCTACCTCAAACTGACTTTGTTTAAGCGACATGGTAAAAGTGACAATTTTGCGATTCATATATATAGTATATTTTTAAACTTTATAAACTTTTTAACTTTCAACTTTTAAACTCGAAAGAAATAATACTATTTCTTTTGGTACATCGATTCCCGTCGCCTGCATAAATCCCTTAAACTGTGGCCCCTTATTTACTTCCCAAATTACCGGCTTGCTCCTATCAAAATCTCTAAATGCCACATCTACCCCTGCCACCGCCAATCCACATACCCTTGCCGCCTTTACCGCCAATTGTTTTATCTCTTCTGGCAAATCGGCTACTTCCACCGCGCCACCAGCACTATAATTATTTCTAAACTCACTCTTATTCTGTGACGATCTCTTCATTACTCCCAGTACTTTTTCTCCCAACACCAGCACTCGATAATCCCCATCATTAGGTATATATTCTTGCAACATATATCTTTTTCCTTCTTCCGTCTCCGACTTTCTCAGTTTTCTTACCAACTCTTCCATTTCCTCTAAATTATCCGCTTTATACACTCTCGTCCCTCTGTCCCCCCCACTACCTTTTACTATCACCGGAAAAATAATCGACTCGCAGTCAATAAATTTTTCGCGCGCAGTCACCTGCCCGTCCGGCAGGCGGGTCTGAGTGGCGTTCGTACGAAGGCGCGAGCACGAAAAATTTTGTTGACGAGAGTCGTCACTATTTTTCATCGTTTCATACAAATACCACAAGCTTCCATAAATCGTTTTAGGCACATCTATCCCCGCCTTCTTCAAGGCCAACATTTGATATGCCTTGCAAGCCATACTCGGCTTGCCGTTCAAAATAATCGGATCAACAATTATCGGTTTTTTCTTTAATTCGTAATTCGTAATTTTTAATTCGTAATTAATTAGATCCACCTCTTCCCAGTGTTTTCCGGTTGTTCTAAAAAATAACACATCATAATCATTTATTTGCAGCCATCCCTCATTTTTAATTGTACGGGCGGTCCCTTGTGGCCGCCCTTCTAAATTTCCCCTAATTTTAACTCTCAGCTCAGTCGTATCAAAACACACCCGATTATATGACACCAAATCCAATCTCACTCCCAACTTTTTGGCCGCCTTTTTAATCAGCACCAAATGCTGACTAATCTTCCCTCCAAAAAATAACGCTATTTTTGTTTGATTTTTCATAAAATATTAAAAAATATATCGAAGCCATCTTTTTCTAGCGACTTTGAACGTGGGCGACCACATTCACCGGAGCAAGAAAAATGGTGGCGAGAATTATTTTTTATCATATTTTTTTAGCACTAATCAAAAACCCCTCCAAATCTTTACGTCCCAATAAAAATTTTGTCCTCAATTTATTTCTATCCGCCACATTCACTGCTGTTGTCACCTTCTTCCCATTCAACCAAAATGTTGCCCCCACCACTGGCCTGTCCTTGTTTTTACCGAGACTCGATCGATAATGTCGATAATACAGTACTCGACTCCCTTCCATCAATCCCAACTTTTCCGCCAAAGTTCGATCAATTGAACTCCTAAACGCCCCCGTATCAATTTTTGCCCTCACCTCTACTACCCTATGTTTTCCTAGTTTCAATATTGGACTCTTACTCATGTTTGGCCTAAACCCCTTAGGCACCTTTACTTTAATTATTTCAATTGGTTGAACTGTTTTAGTCCGCTCTTTTTGTTCTACCTTCTCGAAAAAGCTTTCTCCAAACAAATACTTGGACAATGTCACAGCATGGTTAGTACTCCTTACGTCGATATCTTCCACTTTATCCATTCTAGCTTTCAGTCCGGCTTTATTACAAATTTGAATCGACAACCCAGGTCGTGAATTTACTTCTAGTACCATTGGTCCCCGTTCTTTATCCAACACTACATCTACTCCCAAAAAGCCTAGGCTGGGTATCGCTTTCTGACTATTCACCGCCGTTTCCAAAATTTCTCGCCACAGCGGTACTTTTATTCCATTTACTTTTATCCATTTCTTTTTGCCATGATCATATAGTTTTTTTATTTCCTCGCCCTTACCCTCAATTCCAAAAGTAGTTATTCCTGTGGCCAGATCTACCCCTAGTCCCATCGCTCCCTGCTGCAAATTGGCTTTGCCGCCACTTTTCTCTGTTGGAATTCTAAACATCGCCATTACTGGCACCCGATTATAAACAATCACCCGAATATCTGGTGTCCCCGATTTGGTAATAGCCAAAAACATTGGATGAATCTTGATCCGCTCTTCTACCAACACCCCATCTCTCATCCCATGAAGACTATATTTACCCACCAATATATCTCGACAATGATCTTTTATTTCCTCCACCGTTACTGTCTTCCCATCCATCATCTGCCATTTCAGTTCTTCCGACTCAGTTTTAGTTTTTAAATTTGAAATTTTAAATTTTAAATTTTTTAATTGTCTTCTGACGATTAAAATTCCCTCTCCCCCATATCCCGATATTGGCTTGATTACAAAATTTCCTTCCAGTTTTTCCCACTCAAATCTATCAACTCCTTTTTCACTTCTAATTCTTTTAATCAATTTGGGCACACTTACCCCTGCCTCATTCAAAATATTCTTGGTTCTGTATTTACTATCAGCAATCGACCGACCCTCCGAACTATTCTTCCTTAGGTATACCTTATTTCTCTCATTCTTGGTCAAAAATTGCTTATATTGTTTTAAATTAAACATTTTCTATACTTAATACCTAATACTTACTACTTAATACCATTTCTTGTCCTAATCGCCTTTCTAAATCTCTTGATTTCCGACAACCGAATACCCGTATAATTACCCACTCCAAAATTGACAATTAGTCCCAGTAGCAGACACAACTCAGGATATTTCAAAATTATTTCTTGAACACTTCCGATACTCATTACTCCTGCCCCCACAATCGCCAATATCAAAGTTCCCATTGTTAGTTTTTTGGCCTCATTTCGGCTTTTAGCTAGTTGCGTTCTGGCAAATTCTTCGGTCAGCAGAATCATAAATAATATTGGGAAAATCGATATTTTATTCATCTCCAATATTGGGATAAATGACAATCCCAATACCAACACCAATGTTCCGATTGAGATAAATACCAAATTAATAGCTCTCGATGGCCAAAAATGCAGCTTATATCTTCGCAATCCCCAGTTGCATATTATCGACATTAGCAAAATCAAGGCAAACAACAGTAGACCACTCGCAATTCCAGTCGCCAAAAACGCCACTGCCATCATTGATGGCATAAATATTCCATATCCCGATACCCCCAGCACATAATGAAGTCCAGAAATTAGTGTCGCCAATAATGGTAACAATAATAGTAGTACTATCGTGTTTTCTGACACCCCTCTTTCAATCGCCATCTGAGACGCCACCTTTATACTGTTAATCCCGTTCCAAGTATCCACTTTACCTGCAGCCAATACCGGGTTCACTCCCAGCCACATTCCTGCCACTACCATCAGAATCCACATTTTTCTCATAAAGTGAGGGGAAAATTATTAACTTAATTGAGCGTATTATAGCATCATTTTACCACAGTCAACACCTCAAATTTTTACGGTAAACAAGGCATTATTATCGGTAATTCGTAATTCGTAATTTTTAATTCGTAATTTAATTGTATAATCAGATATGAATCGTCTCTTAGCTATTGCCATCGATCCCCCCACCGGCACCGGCAAAACAATCAGTCAAACTTTTCCCTCTCTCTCGTCCCTTGCCTCTGTCATTGTCAAAAATTCCATTACCATCGCCGGAATTCTTTTACTTGCCCTTTTGATTTTTGGAGGTCTTACCTTTATAATTGGGGCAGGTTCAGCCGATGCCAAAAAGTCCGCTCAGGGCAAAGCCGCCATCACTGATGCCCTAATTGGATTTGTGGTTGTTCTCTTTGCCTACGCCATTGTCCAAATTGTCGAAGTTATTACTGGCATTAAAATCTTAAATTCAGGATTATAAAATGAAACAAAAGTTTGTCACCATCTCACTCTTTCTTATACTTAATACTTTCTACTTAATACTCGCTACTCCTATTTTAGGACAAGGTGTCGTCGGCTCTATCACCAATCCTCTCTCCAAATATACCGGTACTCAGGGTCAGGGTTTGTTCAAATTTATTGGCAATGTCCTCAAATTTACTGGTACTATCGGCGGTATTTACATGATAATTCAACTAATTACCGCTGGTTTTGCCTACATCTCTGCTTCTGGTGATCCAAAGCTTACCACGACCGCTTGGACCCAAATTTGGCAAAGTATCTTGGGTATGGTTATCATTGCCTCTGCCTTTGTCATCGCTGCCATAGTCGAGAGACTTACTGGTATTAAAATTTTATCCCCTGTCATTTATGGACCCTAGACAATTACTCGCCGATGTCAACATTCCTACCCTTACCGGTCCGGGTATCGATCCCAAAGGCAACGGTACTCTAGCCCTAGAAAAAATTATTGGCCAAGTTATTGGAGTTCTTACAATTGTTGGTATTATTTACTTTATCATTCAGGTCATCCTCGGTGGTTACGCTTTTCTCAGTTCTCAGGGTGATCCCAAAGCGATGGAGTCAGCCCGCAAGCGTCTTACTGATGGCGTTCTTGGTCTAACTATTATTATAGTGGCAGTCGGTCTCGGTTCCCTCATTGCCACTTTAGCAGGAATCAACAATCCCCTAGATATTGGCGCATTATTTACCCAAATGGGCCTCTAATTATGAAAAAATTATTCCTGACTCTCATACTTACTACTTACTACTTACTACTTTCTACTTCTCCGGTACAGGCCATCATCTGCAATCCAGTCCTAAAGAATTGTGATTCCAGCACCGCCCCCAAAGCCTATTTCAACGGTGTCCTCTCTGCTGTTATTTCCATCTTTTTTATAGTCGGTATCATTTATTACATCTGGCACATCGTTTTTGCCGGCTATCACCTTATCTCCTCCGAGGGCGATCCCAAACGTTGGGAAACGGGTAAGAATGAAATCACTTATGCCACTATCGGTCTTTTTATAGTCTTCTCTATTTTTGCTATTCTCAAGTTTGTCGGTACTGTTCTCGGTATTCCTGGTCTTGGCAGTCTTACCATTATGTGGCCAACTCTTTAATAATTATTTATTTATTGTTATAATTTATTCAATATGATCAAAAAATTCAAAGAACTCGTCCAATATGCAGCCATCGCCGCTCCTGTTATGGCCCAAGATATTAAATTAATTCCCAATGACAGCAATTGGAACAACCTTACCAAATTAACCTTTGGTAGTATCGTTTCTGGTGCTATTTCTCTTGTCATGTTAGTTGTCGCCCTAGTTTTCTTCTTCATTCTCATCTGGGGTGGTCTCAAATGGGTTATGTCCGAAGGCGATCAAAAAGCCGTTGAAGCCGCCCGTGGTCAAATTACCAATGCTCTCATTGGTTTGGCTATCGTCTTTGCCGCTTTTGCCATCATGAAGCTTATCGAAACAATTTTCGGTATTCAGCTTCTCTCTGGCTTCAAAGTTCCTACCTTTCAATAAGGTATTTTCTTCAAACTCAAAACCCGTCGCAAGACGGGTTTTTTGCGGTATAATTCCCATATGAAAACTCGCATTTTATTTTTACTTTTTACTTTTAACTTTTTACTTTTTACTTTTGCGCCCCCAGCGCAAGCCCAATCCGCTTGGTCCGGCAAGTGTGTCACCAATACTGATGTGGCTACAGTTCAGGGGCTCGAATGTCTTTTTGGCAACATCCTCCAGGTCATTGTCGGTCTGGCTGGCATCGCCTTTTTTGTTATGTTTATTAGCGGTGGCTTCCAATATCTCTTTAGTAGTAGTGATGCCAAAAAGGTGGCCGCTGCCTCTTCTACCCTCACCATGGCTATTCTTGGTCTGGTTGGCATCATCGCCTCTTTTCTGATTCTCCAATTCATCAAAAAAATCACCGGCGCCGATGTCACCAATTTTGTCATCCCCAGCTAATGAAGAAACCTATTTTATTATGTCTTATTCTAGTTTCTAGTTTCCAGTTTCCAGTTTTCAATGCGCCTTTGGCGCACGCCATCAATCCCATTATTATCACCAATGCCGACAAAGGTGCTCCTCCCGCTACCAATCCCCTTTCCGAGGACTCAAATTATTACCCCAACGACGTTAGTCAAATTTGCAAAGATACATATACAATATCGCAAACTTTTGACCCCCAGATTAGTGGCACTACCACCGACGCCAACGGCAACACTGTCAACACCTATGTAACCCAAGATATCAACAGAATCGAAAGTGCCCCTCCCGCCTTCAACTCTGGCTACTGGACCAATTCCGCTGCTTTCAATCAAGGTGCTTTCTCTGGTTCCAATTTCAAAGGCAATGCTTCCGATCCACTTTCTCGCAACGATGCCCTACTTTCCTACAATCCCTTTAGCGATATTGGTTCTCTGGGAGCCTCCACTCGGCTTATTCCCGATGATATTCGTACTTGTTTGGTCGGTCAGCGCCTTGTTCGTGCCGTCAAATTAGCCAGTGGTAGCGGCGATGGTAGTCCTGTATCCAATCAGCAAGTTGCTTGGCAAAACGGTAGCAAAATTATTTCCACCGTCGACAGCACTGACCATTCCGATTGGCAAAAAGTCCAGCTCGATGATATTGCCATTACTCTCAAGGGCAATTCCAAATTATTCTTCGACCCGAGTGATGATTGTTATGCCACCGATCCCACACCCAAATCCGGTCCGCTTGGTAAATTTACTTCACCCACTAGTGATTCTTATCAAAAAATTAGTGAATCAGATGCCAATAGTTTATACCTAACTATAGGCACAATTGGCAATGGTCCCAGTCGCCGCGACGTCTGTGTTTACAACGATGATCATGGCCAGCCAGTTGATCCAGAATGTAAGACCACCAATATGCCCCAAGGTGAATATCTCGCCTCTGCCAGCCCCAATTCCATCATCAATTATGAAGGTCAAAACATTCCACCAGTTCCAGTCTGTCAAAAATCCGGCACCACTCTGATTCAAGACAAACCCAATGGCCTCCTCTATGCCCTCAAGCAAGCCCTCGATAATTTTGGCCAAGTAGTCGACCAGACACTTACTTTTTCTCGGTCAACTACTTACGAATATCATATCGATCCCAATTTACAAAAAAACATGAGTATCGACGAAGTCGCCAATAAAAATTTGCTTCCCGACTATATCATCACCGAAAATGGTTTAGATAGTTCTAGCCGAGCTTTTTCTTCCACTGATGGTTATAGTATCGACCCCGGCAACAATGCCACTCGCCAGATTCTCACCCGTCAACTTTTACCAGAATCTTGGTAGTACTTATATGCTAAAATATTTCAACATGCGCCGTGCAATTTTTTGTCTTATTCTGGTTTCCAGTTTCCTGTTTCTAGTTTCTAGTGTTGTTATCGCCCAAGACACTACTTATCAGAAAAAACGTGATGCTATCAAGAAGGGCAACAATCAAGAACGTTGGCTCAAAGAATCGTTTGATTCCAATGCCGTGGTTGCTCTCGAGGCCTTTACTGGTCCGATTCCTGATGATGTTCTCAACGGTACTGCAGTTGGCTATATCCCCAGCGGCATGATTGGCTATGGTGCCAATATGATTGCCCAGCTCTCCGTCCCCGCCGCCTCCGGCGTCCAATATTTGGCCGATTTAAAGGACACTTTTCTCGGTGGCCATCCCGCCTATGCTCAAACTCCCAACGGTTTTGGCTTTACTGGCCTCCAGCCCATTTTGCCCATCTGGCGCGGTTTTCGTAACGTAGTTTATCTTCTCTCTTCTCTTATCTTTATCATCATCGGTGTCATGATTATGTTGCGGGTCAAAATTAGTCCTCAGGCGGTAATTAATATCCAAAACGCCATTCCCCAGCTCGTCACCACTCTTATTTTAGTCACTTTTTCCTATGCTATCGCCGGATTACTTATCGATGTCATGACCTTTATTCAGGGACTAGTTATTGCTCTTCTCTTCCAAATCAATGGTACCGCTCTCGGATCCAATCTTTTACCAGGTATCAAAAATTATTCTTTTGATACTCTCACCAACACTGGTATTGGTGACTATGCCAATCTGGCTATTCGTGCTCTACCCATGTCTGTCTTTATAGCGTGGGGCACTATCATTGGGGCAATTATTGGCGGATTTTTCCTCCCCTTTACGGCAGGCGCATCAATAGCTGCTGGTGGTGGAATTGGTGTTGTTATAGTTTTGTTAGTTGTTTCTATTGCAGTTATCGTCTGGATGTTCAAGTTTTATTTCGGCTGTCTTAAGGCTTATATTACTATCATTTTCAAAATTGTCGTCGCCCCCCTAGAATTAGCTATGGGTGCCTTCCCCAATTCCAAAATGGGTTTTAGTACTTGGATTTGGGATCTGATTGCCAATCTCGCCATTTTTCCCATCTCCACTATCTTTATGGTCATTGGCAACATGATTATTGATGCCTCGAAGAAGGGCTTATGGGCTCCCAGTGTTATTGCCAATCTCTCATTACCAGGCTCGCTTACCGCCCTGGGTACCCTAGGCCTCAACAATATTATTTCCATTGGTATTGGTTTATCAGTTGTCGCACTTATGTCAAAATTACCCGAAATGATTCCCGAGTTTGTCTTTGCCATCAAGCCATCCCCATGGGGCAAGGCTATCGGTGAGGGACTCACTTCCAAGGCTGCCCAAAATGCTTGGGGTCTTGGTAAGGCTACGGGTCAACAATGGGTACATGACAAATTATTAGACCAAGAAGGACTGAGTCCAACAGGTGATCGGCTTGCTACACTTGGACGTGGTATGGAGGTTTTTGGCATAGCCAAAGAAAAGAGACATCCTTAAAAAAACTTTTCGATAAAAAGATAGTATTTATGTCTTAAGTATCGCGATATTTCTCAACGACTGCCTCTTTAGCTCTTCCCTTCTTTGAGACTGCTTTGTGCCCAATCTTCCTGATAGACCGTCCTGGAAGAATATCGCCGACATTTTCGCTTCGCCCACACCTGTTATATTTGGTACTGACAATATGTCATATACCTTCTGTTTTTCGCTATCATCTAATCCTGTTAATGAATCCACTATCTTGTGAACAGCCAGTACATCCGGTCCTCCTACATTTGGCAATAATGGAGTATCAACAAGCAACAACTCCTTATTCACCACATTCAAAATTCCCCCCACGATTGCATACGGATCTCTTAGCCATGGGTCCAATAAAAACTTTTTATCCTCATCTTTTGGCTTCTCACCACGACTAGCTTTCTCAGGATTAGCCAATTTCCATTTATATTCCCACCCGGGCACCTCTATCTTTCTTAGATCTTGCATCTTATTACTCCAGTCAGATAGGAAATCGCCCATTTCCCGGCTTGCATCTTTCATTGGTAACTTACCTTTAAAAGCCATTCCCCATAGCACCGTTGCTGGCCACCAATCTCGAATAAATGAACCGAAAATATGATCATCTCCACCTCTACCAAATACTATGGTATCAGGTCTCCCTACTTTTGCCTCTTCTCCGCCTCTCCTTCTAGGTGCAACATGTTCAACAGCCAAATCTTCTTCATTAACAGTCAACAGAAATTCAGCGGGGGACATCGTCGCTTTCTCTGCCCGCATCATTAAACTACCATCCTCTTTGAATTGTCTTTTTCCATCTTCATCAAGGTCTGGTACAGACAACATAACCGACATTTCCGACATCTCAGTCCATGATGCCCCAGTTCTCTCAGGAATGTACCTCCATTCGCCGCTCAGTAACTTTTTTGTAAAATCTCTTACCCCTTTCTTTCTATCAAGCTGTACCAATTTCTGAACCAGATCCCCCACCCTCCCTATCACGTTATAGTTCCATTTATCACTAATCTCTACTCCAGCCCAAGTAAATCCTGCCTTCTGAATTACCTTCCATAGCGGATGTATTAAGACCCTGTCAGGATCGGGAGTTCTATTATTATTTACTCTATCAATATCAGCTGAATCAATTGCCATAGATCCATCTATAAACACATGGCCAGCCATTGACACAAAAATTTTAGCCATATTCTCATCACACCACCGATCTTTAACTAATCCTTTTACAATTCGGTCCATTGACGCCATGTACTCACCAGTGTCTATATCTCCATCCTTAAGTGCTTTAATAAAAAACCTTCCATCCTGTGTATATTCCGAACGACGATTTCCTCCCGGAAAGTCACCTTCATCACGTTTAAATATTCCTCTGAACACCCTTCTCGCCGCCTCTCTAAAAGCCGGTTCTGTGCTCATCAATATTCCCAATTCATTTGTCTTAATTTTTTCTAGTTCAGAATTACCAATTCCTGGCATTTGCATCATCTCCTCAGGCTTTGCTCCGCCTCTTTTATATCTTGTGAAATTCATTCCTGCCAATGCAATTCTCAGTATACTCTTCCATCTTTTTATTCCATCCTCTGTCATATATTGTGTTTCCCCAACCAGAGATGGATTGTCAAAAAACAGTTCACTTTCAAGCGATTGTCTCTCCCACGCGTTTTCCGACATTAAATCATCGACTAAGGTGTCAAAATCTTTTTTTGATATTTCTCTGGCCATTTCTCTTTGTCCCTCGGCACTCGCATCAGCAATATCCCTACCAAGTGTGCTTAGATCTCCCAGCCCTCCACCGCCATTGGTGCCCTCCAATGTCTCAGCAACTGAACCCAATAATGCTAAAACCATCTTTCTCTCGTCCGCCTGATTAGCAGGAACTTTTAATGCCATAACTCTATCTAAGGCACCGTCAACCTCAACCCCCATCATCTTCTTACCCTTAACTCCACCCACCAATAACGCTTCCCCTTGGTACGCATCCAGCTGTTGCAACTCTTTCATCAGATCGGCATTCTCAATAATATTATCCATTACTCTTTGTCCCAAACCTTTCATTGCAGTTGGCAGAGCCGCATCTACTGACGCCGGTGTATTTAGTGTCGCAACAAGACTAGTGTCACCGCCATGTCTCATTACAACAAAAGTTGATTTTGCCAGTACATCTAGTGCAACATCAGCCATCTGTTTTTCACTTGCGTTTGTACCTGTATTCGCAGCACTGGCTCTACTCACAAGTACCGATACTTGATCAGCCCCTCCACCCAATCCAGCTATTGCACCAATTGCGATTCCATTAGCCTGTGAAATTTCTGTAGGTGTTACCGGATGAAGAACGTTTTTGTCAAACAAAATTTGGGCACAGGTATCTATTTTCTTCATCTTAGCAGCATCTCTCAATTCCACACCCAGAAACGCTGAACTCACCATGTCTTTTGGTACTCTGTCTACTGCCATATATCCCAAATTATCACAGTTTCTATCCCAAAATGCAAGCCTCAGTTTATCCTATAACTAATTCCACCCATTTTAGTAATTTACTATTTCTATTATTTTATATCCTTGTTTCTGTTAAATTTTTAAATTCTATTAAATTTTATCTTTTATCCCTCATTCCTGTATAATCCATTCACCGACAACCATTCGTAATTCATAATTTTTAATTCGTAATTATTTTTATGCCCTCATCCATCAACGACATCGACTTTCACGTCCGTTCCTACCGTAGTGCTCTCAAGAGTAATTTGGAAATCACCATCAATTCTCTGGCCAATCCTCACAATCGTCTCGGCTCTATTCTTCATCCTTTTGCCGATAACCCACAGATTATTGATTACTCTGCCCTTGTCTATTCCCTCCAGCGACTACCCCTAGAAATCGATAATCTAAACTTGATTATCATGGGCCAAAATCCCGATGTCTTTGCCCAGCATGGCTTTCCCCATATCATTAGTTGGGCCAAGGGTCCCACTCCAGCCCGTCGTCGTTCCAATTTTATCAATTTGAAGACTGGCACCGGTGCCACTCTTATTGGCTCGATTTCCGACGTCGACGACGTTATCAACAATCTGATTGCCTATCAAGTCGAGTGGAACAAGCTCCATCTAATTCTTATTGCCAAATATAAGACAGTCAAAGACCTCCATTCTGCCATCCTCTCCGGTAAAATTGTCACCGATCTCCAGGCCACCTCCGAGGATTGGTCTAACTTTATTGCCGCTCTTGGTAAGAGTTATTCAATCCGGCTTGAACATGTCTTTACCAAATTTCACGATCTTCGTGTTCGTCTTTTGGCTGGCTCTTGGATTGATTACACCAAAACCGTCCAACGCTGGTGGAAAAATATTGCCTCCACCGTGTCAGTTTCCAAGAGTAAATTTCACATGTCCAAAAGTGATATCTATTTTGTCAGTAGCAACACTCACAGTCTTCTCAACCTTTTTACCGGCTTTCCTCTCAAAATGAAATCAACTATCATCAAAAATATCAAACGGGATTATCCCCACCTCTATACTCAGTGGCTCCAAATCCAATCAGGCAATTCTTCTCTGCCCGAGCCAGATTTTCTCTTTTACTGTTCCAAATTTTATCAAAATGATCCTATTTTTCAGAAAAATTTGGCCGCCCTACAGAAAAAGTTAGGTATTATTTCCATTCCCTCTGCCCACCATCTCGATATCAATGTCCAAATCTATCCGCTTTCTAGTCTAGCCAAATCAAAATATCTGTCTCCTCAAATTAGTATTACTGATCGACACAAGCTCCAACGCTCCAAAGCTCTAATCTTCAACATTGACTATCCCCTCGGCTTTTCTGCCTATCACATTCTCAATGAAGTTTTGGAAAATGTCCAAGCTCTCAAAGGTGTCTATATTCTAGGCAAAGCCGCAGTGTTAAATTCCGAGTTAGGCGATGTCGAAATCCCCAAAGTTATTTTCGACGAACACACCCAAAACACCTATATGTTCACCAATTGTTTTAATTCATTTTTCCCCTTTCCCAACAATCAAGGATCTATTTTGACCAATCAAAAAGCAGTTTCGGTTTTGGGTACTTTTTTGGAAAATGAAGCCCTTCTCCAAAAATATTTCGACAACAACCTCACTATTATCGAGATGGAATCTGGCCCCTATCTCTCCGCTGTCTCCGAAGCCACCTATGATCAACAGTTTCCCCACAACTCAATCGTTGACCTCCATGACGCCCCTTTTGATATCGGCATAATTAATTACACTAGCGACACTCCCTATTCCAAGGCCAAAAACCTCGGTGCCGGTGCCCTTGCTTTGAACGGCGCCGAACCAGTGTATTTAGGAACATTGAGTATATTGCAGAGGATTATTAATATAGAAGAATCTCTAAAATAACCTTTTTGTCCTTCTCCCTTTCTTGTCCACCGAAGCTTTAGCGTAGGAGGGTTCAAGGGGAGATTCGTCCGACTTTGTCGGACGAGAGGGGTTTTGAATTCATCACCTGCGCAAACTCCACATCATCCAAACTCTCTTTCTCCATTAGCACTTTTGCCAGTTCATCCATTTTTTTTCTTTCTTTTTTCAATATAGTTATCGCCCGTGCTAGTGCTGTATTAATTAGTTTTTTAATCTCACCATCCACTTTTTCCTGCATTCCATCCGATATTTTTGCCGGCTCCATCCATGTTTTACCCATATCACTAATATCAATCTGCGGCCCCATAGCAATCGGTCCGAGTGGCGACATTCCCCACGATATCACCATGTTTCTAGCAATATTTGTCACGTGACTTATATCCGAGCTGGCTCCAGTCGTAATATCTCCAAATACTATCTCTTCCGCCGCTCTCCCTCCCATTGCCATGGCCATTTGTTTAATTAGACGCGACTTTGTCTCGTGGACTCGGTCCATCTTCGGTGGAATTAGGGTAAATCCTAGCGCCATCCCTCGTGAAACAATCGATATTCGGTGTACCGGATCAAGGTCCTCTACAAAATTTACTATTGCATGTCCCGCCTCATGGTATGCCGTCATTAGTTTGTCATCATCGGTTTGATCTCTTCTTTTCTCAGATCCCAATTTTACTTTTAGCGCCGAGTCCTCTATATCCGCCATATTTATTTCAGTTTTATTTTCTCGAGCCGCTTTAATGGCCGACTCATTTAACATGTTTTCTAGGTCTGCTCCCGAAAATCCCACTGTCCTGCGCGCTATTGCCTCCCATCTGACATCTTTCCCAAATGGTTTTCCCTTAGCATGAATTTTAATGATGTCTTCTCTCGCCTTTAGATCGGGCATTTCCAGTATCACTCTTCGGTCAAATCGACCAGGGCGCAGTAATGCTGGGTCGAGCAAATCGCCTCGGTTTGTCGCCGCGAGTACTACCACTGCCGTATTCGCCTCAAATCCATCCATTTCTACCAGTATTTGATTTAGTGTTTGTTCTCTTTCCCCATGACCACCTTCTAGGCCTCCACGCATTCTGCCAATAGCATCAATTTCATCAATAAAAATAATTGCCTTACCGGCTTTTTTAGCTGTTCCAAACAAGTCCCGCACTCTACTCGCTCCTACACCGACCAACATTTCCATAAACTCCGATCCCGCCATAGCATAAAAAGGCACATTTGCCTCCCCTGCCACTGCCTTGGCTAGGAGTGTTTTACCTACCCCTGCTGGTCCCACCAGTAGTACTCCCTTGGGTGCTCTCGCCCCCATTTTTCGATATTTTTCCGGATGTTTCAAAAAATCGACCACTTCTTCCAAATCTTTTTTGGCTTCCTCGACACCCGCCACATCCTTAAACGACAAATTTTGTTTGCCTTTGATAAATAGTTTAGCCGTCGATTTTCCAAATCCAAACATCCCTCCAGCACCACCTTGTTGTCGCCCGAAAAACCAAATAATAAATATAATTGGTAATCCAATACTTAGTAACGTTCCCAATATATCCATCATCGCCTTCCAACCACTTCTATTTTCTACACTAAATTTAACTGTGGCCACATCAATTCCTTCTCGTTGCAATAGTTCGGCCATCGAAGTACTCGGTTCTTTTGAAGAAACAATCACCTTATCAACCTCTTTTATTTTTACTAGAATTTCATTATCCATTACCGTCACACTCTCTGCATTACCTTTTTTGATTACGTCCACTACCTGTGAGAGCGGCACTTTTTCCATTTCTTGTGGCAAAAATATATCCTTAATTATGGTCAAAGTCCAAAACACCAATACTACATACAGCACTCCCTGAATTATTTGTCTTGGCCCTATCTCAATTTTTTTTATCTTGACTCCAGGAGGCAAGTTGTCCATTATTTCTTTTGGAATATCATCGTTTTTCTTTTTTATTGGCTTTGGCTTTACCGGAGTTGACTTTAATTTTAGGAATAATTTTTGCAGGAAATTCATATCCAACCATTATATCATTTGAATCTGACCAAATTCGTAATTCGTAATTAATGATTAGTAATTAGTTTTTTACCGCATTTTTTCCTTTTTTATTCCGCAACGTATTTACAGCCTTACCGCTTCTATATCCAATTTTCGCCCAGAAGCTCTTCTTAACAAGGCAAAAGTTTCAACATCCCCTATAACCGGTTCTCCTATCCTGCGTGCAGTTTCGTTGTACAGATGTGCAGCCAAACTTATTGCATTTTCAACAATCAGTGCCTTTCCAGATTTTAGTCCTTCTCCCTTATTTGAACTACGCAAATGGACATCTTGATCAATAATATATTGTTCAGTCCTATCCAACAAATATTTCGATGGACTATTGATCATTCCATATAACATGTTTATTTTAGAAGTCCCCATTTCATATCCTATCACACTACATCAATTCCATCAATTTTTCTCTATCATCACCCTTCCCTTCCCTGACCCTAAACTTATGCCTACACTTGGTACACTCGTATTTAATTTGAAATTCGAAATTTGAAATTCGAAATTCTGTCCCCACCGGTTCCATCATCCCCTGACAATCACTCTCTCTATCTCCGGGAATTATTCTATCCACGTGTTTAGCCCACAAACATTTTGGGCAATGATCCGTATATCCATCCCCAATTACCTCATTTCCACAATTCCCACATATAAAATTTTCTATCTTTCTTAAAAAATTCCTCCTCCCCTCTTTCGTCAAAGAGGGGTTTGGGGGTGATTTTGTTCTAAAACTTTTCATTCGTAATTCGTAATTATTAATTTGTAATTATTTTGCTATCTCCACCCCCATCTTAATATCCTTCTCCAACTTTTGATTAAACAGCAGTTTATTGCCATTTAGTGTCGCTGCTGGTTCCACCTGATTCACCTGCCAATCAGTTGGCACTGTTACCATACTCACGATTCCAGTATCTCCATACCCTGGCTGTCTTTGAATATAATTTAAATAAGAAAAGTTATCTTTATTGGTAATATCAACCGAATCAACATATCGTAGCTCCACCGTTTTCTTCTTAGTCGGTGGCACTTCTATCAAGAACCCCACTTCTTTCTTCCCGTTTTTTATAGCTACGTCTAAGCTATCCCCCGAATAGATCGTTTTTACCCCATTTATTTCGTTACTAGTGACACTTACTTCCGCCAAATTAGCACTCTCTGGAATATAGACTCTAACATAATTCTTATAGCTTCCCCCCGGCCAGCTGTCATTTTTAGAGGTGTTTTCGTAGTTAATTTTTATTACTCGGCCAATTGTTTGTGTCCCTATATCTATTTGTTGATCAATACTTCGGTAAAGAAAATAGTTCGCCTTGTTCACCCCCAAATTTGCTTCAACTATGTACAAGTAGTCTGCAAAACACCTATCCACTGCACATTTTCCCTCATATATCGCCCCATCCCATCCTAGTCCTGAGATTATCTTGGCCGCACCCGAGTTGTTAAATGACATTTGCACATCATTACTCTCCAACAAATCAATTAGCGCCAACACCATCCTCGCCCTCTCCTCCCCCTTTAGATTTTTTAATTCCTCAAACAACTGCCTTCCCAGTCCTCCCAAAAAACTCGCTTTTTGATTTGAGCCAGGGAAAAACTTGGTCTCCGCATAAAACTCAGCCTGTTCATAGATATTATTCTTATTTATTTTCTCCTTAAAGTCCGGCACATAAATCTCTCCGGTCACTCCCAAAATAGATCTGGCTACCGCCAAATCCACCCCAATTACTCCATCGACTTTTCGTCCAGTTTCCTTTTCCAAGAACCATTGTAAATCTCTGGCCGATTCTCCAAAATTCGCCTGCCAATTTGCATCCCTCATAAACCAATTAGCCTCACCTAAATATTTTTTTATTGCCACTGGCGGTTCTACATGACCTTTCAATTGCCCATCCGCCTCATAGATATCTCTAATCTCAAAGTTTAGTAATCTGCCGTTTTCAAAGCTGAGAATACCATAAGACCCTATGAATCCTCCATTTGGTCTTAGTTCACTTTCGTTTTGCAGTAGCACTAGATACTCCCTCCTCTTTCCGTCCGTTCCTATCATTTCTGGCATAAATTCCACTGTCTTAGTCATCTTTACCACCACTTTATTTAACTCCTCTACCCTTGATCTTAGGTCACTATAATTTCCCCTCCATCTGGCTGGTATCCACGACCAGTCCCCCGCCAATCTCGCGCTCAACATTGCCAGTTCTGCCTCAATCTCCTCGCCATTTGCCTTTAGTTTTACCCACTCTTCGTCCCAGTTAACTGCTTTTTCTACAAAAATTGCCTCAGAAATAGTATCGGCTCTCTTCGCCAGACTCACCCCGCTAATTTCCAGCTTCAATCCCTGCTCTGCCACTTTCAATACTTCTTGGTAATGCCGGCCCCACTCAAATCTATTCCACTGCCATGATTCCACCCTTCTCTGGTTCCTCAACACGGTTTTCATTGTCTTGTTGGCCAGCGTCACTGCCTCATCATATTTTCTGGCTTCAATCATATTTCCCACACTTAGGACACTTTTGACTATTTTATAATTACCATATCCCAATCCCCAGATTATTGCCAACAATATCCCCAGCCCCACCGCCGCCCCAATTCCCATCCACTTTCCTGATATATTTAATTTGTAGCTAAATCTAGGTTTTGTTTTTATTTCTCTTTCAGTATTTTTTTTTATTTCTTTTGGTATTTCGTAATTCGTAATTTTAAATTCGTAATTATCTTTAATTCTCGCCATCCTACTATTCGAATTTTTGACCAGTATCGGCTTTATTTCAAAATCCTCTTCTCTCAAAGTTATTTTTTCTTCTACAGTCGATTTCTCCTCAGCTATTGGTTCCATTCCCGTTTCTAGTTTCACGTTTCTAGTTTCCTGTATTACGCTTCCCGTTTCCTCTTCCTCCTCCACCTCCACCTCAAATCTTCTTTTGTTTACCTTCTCCTCCTCAACTATCTTTTTAGGAATTAGGATTTCGATTTTAGGATTTTTTCTGTTCCGACTCTCTTCATCAGCCATTGCAAACAGGCTCTGCAACGCCCCAAACAGCGAGTTTTTCAAATCCAGCTCCGGCATCCATCTCAATCGACTCCACTCCTCCAGCACCTCTTTTTCCATGGGCATTGATGGTTGCTCCATCGTTTCTTGTACCTTTGTTCTTGTCATCTTTGCCTCCTCAATCAGCCAAGTAGCCAGACTCATTGAATCAGTTTTGTCCCCCCAGATATCATATATGTTTCCCCTAGTTCCCGCCAAAAACGTTGCCTTCATAACCACCTCCACCAGAGATTCCTCACCCATCAATCTCAATACAGCCTTTCTTGGTGGCAAGTTCAGGTTCATATTTCTTACCGCCAGTTTCATTGCCCTAATCAGATATCCCACCTCGCCATTTTCCTCAGTGAAGCTCATTGCTCCTCCGACTACTCCATGGGCCCTGACAATTCGCCAATTATTGCTTCCCCCCAATTCATCTCCATTAACATCCGGCTCACCATTTATCCTAATTATTGCCAATCGTATCTCTGGCCCCAATTTTTTCCATAGACCAATCTCATTTTTAAAATCAAATACATAGTCAATCTCTCCCAAGTCACTCGGGATATCGCTTCGCACAATTATTCTCGACTTACTAGCCAAACTGGCATCATAATCACCTACCGCAATTACCCTCATGTCGCTCTCACTTAGTTTTCTTACCAAGCTAGCTCCACCCAATTTTTCCACCCCATTTACCAAAGCTATCGGCATCCCCTCTTTCATACATCAATATTAACCCAAAAACAGTCTACGGAGAATAATCGGTTATTATGCGGTTTATGTCATAAAAATTTGTTATAACGGCTTTGGAACGTGAAAATAATGTCATAACAGTGATGTGAAACTACTATTAAAAAATTGAACTTAGATCTTCCCCCTCTTTCTTCAAAGAGGGGGAAATGGGGGTGATTTTGTCTACAGAACTCACTATTTTTTATAAAAAAATCGTCATAACCCAAGGCATAGCTATATATCAATAACGTGAAAAAATGGCGCAAAAAAATCCCCAGCAGGGGATATCAGATATGGTCTTATACATAAAATTTGACAATACCTCATTTCTATGCGAATATATCGCCAAATATGATTAACTTAAACAAGAAAATAAATCTTATGGGTTCTCCCGCCATGAACAAAGAAGCAGAAGATATCATGGAGAAGCTAATCGAAGCTGCCAAAGTTAAAGGTGAGTGGACATCGATACCAATAGATGAAATACAACCTCTCGAAGCACTCAATCAGAATAAATCCTACCATCGGTTGGATCTACCAGCACTCGACGAAGGACTCCAAAAAATTCAATCATCTGGTATGGCTATTGTCGAATCAGGCGTTGACGGTAAAAAAATATTAACACCCACCATAGCTTTCCAAAATTTTGTCAAAAGTCGAATCAAATAAAAAAATCCCCAGCAGGGGATTCGTGAAGGTCTCCCTTTCTTCAAGGGGAGATGTCAGCTTTAGCTGACAGAGGGGTTTTGTCTTTTTATTTTATTCACCAAGAAGTACCCCATCATTAGGCAATCTATCATTTCTGTCACCACCGTTACCCCCGCCGCTGCCAAGATTCCATAGTGGGGGATTAGCCACATATTCAAGCCTAGATTAACTATCAACGCCACCATTCCCAGCTTTAGCATTTCCTTTTGGCCACCCTCTGATATTAGGGTAAATCCCACCAAGTGGCCCATATATGAAAACAAGGCTGCTACAACAAGTATTCTTAAAACCGCTATTGATGGCTCAAATGCCACGCCTCCCAATACTTGAATAATATACGGAGCCATAAAATATACCCCGATTATCAGCAGTATTGCCGACACACCCAAAATTATTACCGACTCCCCAAATAGCTTTCTTTTATTAGTTTCCTTCGCTCCCATTATCGGAAAAATACTGTTCACATAAAAATATGCCGGAGCCAGCAGTGCCCCATACACCTTATAAGCCAATCCATACCACGCCACCTCGCTTGAGCCCAAATAGTTTTGAATCAGTAGCGAGTCAATTGCCCGATCATAGGTGGCAAACATAATTAAAAATACCCCCATTGGCCAGGTCATTTGCCACATCTTTTTTATTTCAGCCCCATCTATTTTCCCAATCGTCACGCTGGACAGTCCTGATACCAAATAATAACCAATCCATAGGCTTATTCCTCGAGCAATCAGATAAGCCATCATTACCATCAATAGACTTACTGATCCCTGCCACCACCACAACCACACCAAAAATGTTATCGGAAAACTCAGATCCATTAACACCTTCAAGTCCATTCTTAGTTTCGATTGAAAAATTATCTCCCAAAATCCAGCCAGCGAGGTCAAAAATATCATTAATAGGGCTACTGTCGACTCAATTCGAATTGTTTCTAGCCCCTTCCATGACCAGATTACCATTACTCCGACCACAAACGAAATAGTTGTCATCAGCATTCTCAAGGTAAAGACATGTTCCCCCACTTTTTCCCCATTTTCCTTACTTATTTCTCTCACCCCAATAGTTTTTGTCCCAAAATCAGCCAATGAATCCAAAAATACAAATAGTGACGAAATCAATATAAAGTTTCCATAATTTTGCACCCCCAACTTTCGCGTCAACACCCCTGTCGTCAACAGGCTTATCCCCACCATTCCCGCTTTCCCTAAAATCTGTACTAGGGTATTTATAATCGGTTTTTTCAACATGTCATATTTTACCCCACCATCAGGAAATATATGTAGGGGCGGATCTCGTGTCCGCCCAATTTTTATATTATCGCCATCATCACCACCATCAGCCAGCTATTTTGTGGCAATGTCAACCAGTAATGGTCTAGCATTGCTGTCACCACCACCGCTATTATCAACATTTTCCACTTACTCCACATCCTTTTTCTCCACCACATTGCCCCCGCCCACACTACTCCTAGCACCCCCAGCATTCCTGTCTCACTCGCCCACAGTAAAAATATATTATGTACTGGCTGCCACCAATAAAATGACAATCCTTTAATATATTCCGGCAACACGCTAGTAAAATTGCCCATACCTATCCCCAGTAAAAAATGCTCTTTCCACATCTTCATTGCCAGCCAATTAAGAGTAATTCTTTTTAGAACACTATCCGAATCCCACCCACCCACAAAATCACCAATTCGATAATTTATCCCAATCATTCCCAAAACTATCAATACCATTCCCATCCCCACCAACCCCATTCCCAAATACTTCTTATAATTTGAAATTTGAAATTTGAAATTTGAAATTAATATTACTATTGCCAGCCCTGCTGCCAATAACCACACCACTCTACTCCCCGATATTATTATCCCCACTACCCCCATCCACACCACCACCCACCACCACATTCCGCTAAATTTGAAATTTGAAATTTGAAATTTGAAATTTTTTTGATTTCCTATCCAATATATTAAGGAAATCAACAGGAATCCTGCCAAACTATTCGGATGCGAAAATGTCCCATACGCCCGTACCAATCCCTGTCCTAGTAGAGATATTTGAGCTACCCCAATACTTGCGTAGCTAAA
The DNA here is from genome assembly GCA_049303675.1 of Microgenomates group bacterium. Lineage (GTDB taxonomy): Bacteria > Patescibacteriota > Microgenomatia > UBA12405 > UBA12405 > UBA2283. The sequence goes on from JBAQNJ010000001.1 coordinate 162,565, forward strand.
TCTCCGTTCACCTAGCCAATACCATATTCCCTGTAAACTTCCCCCTTTTACAATCTGGGCCATTCCCAACATAGTTTCTAAAATTATCCAGCAGGGGATTATCCATTCCAAATACTTTTCAACTTTATGAACTTTCAACTTTATAAACTTATAGCTCAACGCTAGTTGAGCTATTCTCACCCACCTATACACTGCCACCCATCTGTTTCCTGCTACCAATACATTCAAAACTACAAATAGTCCCATCAAAATATTTTGGAAATTTAAAACTTTCCGCCAATTCGTAATTAGTCTAGTCCCCATCCACATTCCCCACACAATATCAACCAAATATAGGGTAGGGGACAAATAATCCACCCTCACCCCCATCACCATGCTCCATTCCGGCCAAAAATGCTTACCAAGTTGTATCGGTATCAATAGTAAAAACAAAAACAACAAAATATTCTCCAAGCTCGTAATTCGTAATTCGTAATTTGTAATTTTCCCCAAACCCTTCATTAAGCCAATCTTATCACAGATGGTATTTCTTCTTAATCAATTCCATTTCACGAGCAACTTCCCCTTCATCAACTTTCAGAGCAAAGTTCATTTGAACAGATAAATTAGCAGACCTCCGCAATATTTCATCTACTTCCGCTCCAGACTGGCTAGACACTCTAATTGCAAACCTCTCCGCCAACCTCACAGCCTCACTCCACCCTCCCAATTTACCATCTTCTGTTTTCATCGACCCTTTATCAGCATCTGCTCCTGCAATTTCAAGATCAGTTTCTTGACCAGACCAATTCATATAAATTAAGCCGTAGGTTTAATCACGATATGTCGATCTTCTCCCTCTCCCTCCGAGTCCGATGTAATCCCTTCTATGTTGACCAGAGCCATATGACACAATCTTCTTTCATACGAGCTCATACTCGCCATTACCACTTCCTTACCAGTAGCCTTTGCTTTTTCCGCCAAACTAACAGCCATATTTGTCAATCTTTCTTTTTGTTCTTCTCGATAATTGTTTATATCGAGCAGTACTCTCACCCACTCACCTAATTTATTTTTGACAATCAGCGATAACACTAGTTGTAAGGCGGCTAGGTTTCTTCCTCTAAATCCAATCAAGCCAGCTGGATTTGGCACAGTTACTCCTACTAATACCTGATTCTCTTCCTCAGTTACATCCTCCACAAACGCCTTTTCCACCTCAAAATTCATTTTTCCGAGCATGTCACAAGTAATTTGGAGTATTGTTTGGTTTCTTTCTTTATTTTCCATGCGCCTATTTTAACATTAAATTTATATATTAATGAATTAAAAATTAATTAAAAATTAAAATTTCAAATTAAAAATTATTTTTGATTTCTAGTTGCCAATTGTTGTACCAACATCACTCCACTATTTACAAACCAGTAGAGGAGCATTCCCAAGCTAAAACTCCACCCAATAAATATTGTCATTAGTGGCATCATGTAGGTTGTCTGCATCCTCATCGCCTCCATCATGTCATCACTTTTTTCTGGTGTCGCTTTCACATAAGCCGATTGATCAATGGTGGTGGGCTTGCCAGTCCGTAGCTGCGTAGCAGCGGAGGATGGCATCATTAGTTTTGAACTAAAATATTGCATTACCCCTGCCCCTACCAGCAATATAAATGGCAACATCCAGTAAATACTCAGACCTTCTTTATATATTCCCGCCGGAGTATGGGACAAATCACTTCCCAAAAAACTAGTATCAAATTTAAAACCTTCACCAATTCTAAAGCTTTGAATCAACTCCTTATTTACATTTTCCAAGCTACTTTTTCCCATAGTGTAATTCGTTACCAAATTAAATGCCGAGAAAAACATTATTAGCACCGCCACCTGTAATAGCTGAGGCAAACATCCCGACAGGGGATTAATTCCCTCTTGTTTATACATATCCATCTGGGCTTTTGCCAGACCTTCTTTATCTTTGCCATATTTTTCCTGCAGTTTTTTTAGCCTCGGTTGCAATTCTGCCATTTTTTTGGCCGACTTCATACTCGGCAATACTAAGGGGATCAAAGCGACCCGAATCAAAACCGTCACCGCCACTACCGACCACCCCAAATTACCTAATAGGTAATAAAAACCAAAAAGTGCGTTAACAAATGGTGCAATAAATAGATTCATTTATATTTTTATACTTAATTCTTAATACATAATACTTGATACAAGTTTATTATTTTAACAGATCAATCCCACTTTTACCCCAAGGATGACACTTCGAGAGTCTTTTTACTCCCATCCATAATCCCTTAACTACTCCATATTTCTCTACTGCTTGATAGGTGTATTCACTACAAGTAGGGGAGAATCTACAGTAGTACCCCCTCGATATATATTTTTTATAAAACACCAATATTTTAAGTACCAATTTTTTGAAAAACATATTTTACTTGTGACTCAATTTCACCAATGTTTGCTTCTAACATTATTTTTTTAATCAAAAATACTATATTCATGGAATGAAGATTGTAGTTTGAAGATTGTTTTTTAATTGTCTCTGCCAGTCTTCGTCTTATTTTATTTCTATCCACCGCCCGTTTAGAAATCTTTTTCGAAATAATCCACGCAAATCTAGATTGTTTTATCTCCCTTGCCTGTGCCCGTTTGGGTATTAAAGGGAGGTCTCCACGAAGTGGAGGGAGGGATTGGTATCTCACTCCAAACAGGGGGGTCTGTATTGTTCTTCCTGTCTCCAAAATATTCTTGATCTCTTTAGAATTCAAACCTCGATTAATTTTCTTTAACATACCCTATTTTACTGTACCCAAAAAAAATAAATTAGCGAAGTAACAATTTTTGAGCGATTTCAACGTGCGTCGTACATTGACCAGAGTGGAAAAAATTTGTTACGAGCAAAAATTTATTTTTCAGACGATACAGTTAGCTGTTTTCTACCCTTATTTCGCCGTCTTTTGATCACATTTCGTCCATCTTGGGTCAACATGCGCTTCAAAAAGCCATGGACTCTAACTCTTTTTTTTGATTTTGGTTGGTATGTGCCTTTTTCTTTCATAGTTCTTATTCTACCTTATTTTACTTGTTTTCCCAATAGTCAAAACAATTTCTCTTATTCCTCATCAAATAGTCTTTTTCTTTCCGCAATTAATTTACGTGTTTTGTAAAACTGCACTCCTGCCTCAATACCCATTGCCACTACTACCGGTGCTGCCACTGGTCCTGCCACACACGAAGATGCCCCCACTACTCCTGCCACGCCTGCCTTCTTTACTCTCATTTCAATTTCACGATCCAACGATGCTACTGTTCGCTTTTTTGTTGTTTCTTGTGACATGAAAAATTATATCATCCTTTTTTGACATCTTGTAAAATGTGGATAACTCGTTTATAGTGATGTGAATAACTCGAAATGTGCCCCCATCCTCGTAGTTGAAATTTTACGCATCTATAGTATATTTTTATCTTTAATTCGTAATTATTAATTCGTAATTTGAAATTATATTTAATATGGATCTCGATCAACTTTGGAAAAATACCCAAGAAGAATTGCATGTTGTTGTCGCCTCATCTGTCTACCAAACTTTTGTTGTCAAATCCCAGTTGATTGCCCTTCAAAACAATACCGCCACCATTGCCTGTCCCAATGGTTATGTCACCGACATGAATCAAAAGCGCTACTACAACTTTTTCAAAACAGCCCTCGACAATCAAACCAAATCCAGTAACAATCTAGAATTCATTGTCCAAGAACAAATTAAGATTGAATCCATCCCTTCTACTGGCCCACTTTTTACCTACAACCCTTCCCCAGTTCAGTCCACTAATTCTTCCCGATCCAACCTCCACCCTAAATACACCTTTGAAAACTTAATCGTTGGTAACAGTAATAACTTTGCCTATGCCGCCGCGCAGGGGATAGTCAAGAATCCGGGTCTCTCGTACAATCCCTTTTTTATCTGGGGTGGGGTCGGCGTTGGCAAAACTCACCTAATGCAAGCTATCGGTCACGAACTTCTCAAAAATAATTCCTCTCTTCGCATCCGCTATTTTCCTGCTGAGACCTTTGGCAACGAATTAATTGCCGCCCTCAAATCCAAGTCCATTAATGGCTTTAAAGATAAATATCGCAATCTCGACTGTATTTTAGTTGACGACATTCAATTTATCGCCGGCAAAGATTATACTCAGGAAGAGTTTTTTCATACCTTCAACGCCCTCCACATGGCTGGCAAGCAAGTTATTCTTACCTCCGACCGTAAACCTTCCGACATCAAAGACCTCGAAGACCGTCTTGTCTCTCGTTTTATGGGGGGACTCACTGTTGATATCCAGCCTCCAGATTATGAAATGAGATCCGCCATTATTACTCAAAAAGCTCAGGAAAAGGGGATAGACATTACCCCCGACGCTGTTCAATACATGGCCGATCACATTGAGTCCAACACTCGCGATATCGAAGGTAAAGTTCAGGAAATTGCCGTCAAATCTATTTCCCAAAAGTTTCACACCGTCACTCTCGAATTTGTCGAAAATTATTTTAATCCCCTAAATTCAGCTGCCAACTTTAACTCAAACAACCACTCTCTACTCAACCCCCGCCATATTATTTCTGTCTGTGCTAAACAATTTAACCTCAAAACCAGTGATCTTTGTGGCAACAGCCGTCAAAAAGATTTAGTGACCGCCCGCCATATTACTGCTTATCTTCTTCTCAATGAAATTCATTTGCCCTTAAAAGAGGTTGGCCATCTTCTAGGTGGTCGGGATCATACTAGCATTATGCATGCTCGGGACAAGGTCGTTACCGACTTATCAACTAATCCACAATTAAGATCACTTATCAACCAAATCAAAACCGCTTTCTGATTCTGTCTCTAGTTATCCACCTTCAGTCTCTACTTATCCACCTACTTTTCCACATTCAAACTTGTTTTTATCCCCCGAACTTTACCCTAACCCACCCTCGTTTTATAAGACAAAACAACAAAATCTATTACTACTATCCAACTTATCCTACTTTTAAACACTCTTATTCTTCAAATTTTCGTAATTTTTAATTCGTAATTCGTAATAATTAATTGTTGTTCACTAATTCACCGTCTCTACTAACACTACTACTGTTCTACCAAGAGACTTTTATAAAATCGCACATTCTCCTTATGTTTATAACTTTAATAACTTTATGAACTTTATAAACTTTATAAACTCAGATAAACTTTTCACATGAAAGTCTCTCTTCTTCAGGAAAATCTCAATCCAGCTCTCTCCATGGTTTCCCGTTTTGTGGCTCTTCGCGCTCAATTACCTATTCTTAGCAGTATTTTGTTTTCCTCCGACAATGGTCGGATTCGTTTGTCTGCTACCAATTTAGAAATGGGTATTAATTATTGGATCGGCGGCAAAATCGATATCGATGGTTCGTTTGCCGTCCCCTCCAAAGAAATCACTGAGTTTATTTCTTATCTTCCTGCTGGTAAGTTAGATCTCTCTCTCAACCCCCAATCTCTTCTAGAAGTTTCCTCCTCCAAAGCCACTTCAACTTTTACCACTTCTTCTCCAACAGATTTTCCCCTCATTCCCTCCATCAATCCCGACACCTCTCTTCAAATTTCCTTCAAAACTTTTTCCTCTGCCATTTCCGAGGTCGCTTTTGCCGCCTCCACCGATGATTCCCGTCCTGTCTTAACCGCGGTTCTGTGTATTTTTACTTCTACTACTTTCAAGCTGGTGGCTACCGATGGTTTTAGGTTATCAGTCAAAGAGATTGCTCTCGACGAACCTATTTCCTTGCCTTCTGGTACCGAGAACCTTACTTTCTTAATTCCCTCTAAAAGTTTGTATGAAGTTGGCAAAATTACTAAAAACATCGACAAAATAAAATTTGGTCTTAGTTCAGACACTCACCAATTAGTTTTTGTTACCCCCGATATTGAACTTACTTCTCGCTTAATCGAAGGGGAGTTCCCTGACTACAATCGCATTATCCCCACCAGCTTTTCCACTGTCATTAATTTATCAAAAGAAGAGCTTTCTCAATCTATCAAAATTGCCTCTGTTTTTGCCCGCGAATCAGCCAATGTTGTCAAGCTATCAATTAAAAACAACTCACTCGAAGTTTCTGCCAATGCTGTTCAGGTTGGTCAAAACAAGGTTACCCTCGATGCCAAAACCGATGGTGAGCCATTAGAAATTGCCTTTAATTACAAATATATTTCCGATTTTCTCAGTGTTTGTCAGGGGGAGAATATTACCATTAGTCTCAACGAAGCCCTTACTCCAGGTCTGTTTCAAGACTCTTCCAATCCTACCCTTACTCATATTATTATGCCGGTACGAATACAGGATTAACTATTTCCAAATTATGTTTACCCGCCGTAGCCTTGGCGTAGGTGGGCCTGTTAGGATACAAGATTAATTTGTAATAGCACTCTCTATTTTATCCACATACAAAGTCGATCCGGAAAACATCCCTGTTACTCTAATCGGTTTTTTGAGGTAATTATCTAGATTTACCTTGTTACTAGTAATATTTACAATTCCCTCATCTGTCACCAGTAAATATTCTTCGCCTGACTTTATCGATATAGTTCCCACCTTAGTCACTATGTTTTGTTCTAGTTTTTGACTCGTTGTCTGAGTTTTTGTTTGCAGTCCACATCCACTCAAAATTAATGTCGCCAATATTATTCCCCATCCTATTTTTTTTATATAATTATTAATTATCTCTATTAACTATTAACTGATCACTGTTCACTGATAACTATTTTATGTACCCCTATCGCCTCACCAAATGAGTTAATCCACTTAGTAACTTCATTTGACGCTTCAGTCTCCGTCGCTCCATTTAAGATCATTTTTAGAGTCTTTGGTGCAGTGTATTTTTCCACCACAAATCCTTTACCATAATAAGGTAATTCTTTTTCCAGCGGATAATCATTATTTGGAATCACAGTTGGAGTTATTTTTCTTTCTTTCTGTTCACTGTTAACTGTTAACTGTTCACTATCTTTATTTCCATATCTTATTTTAACTACTGCCATTATCAGAATTACCAATATCAAAATTACTATTACTTGATATTTTTCCATTTTCTTAATCACTATTTTATAGCTGAAACAATTAAAGTTATTTCTGCCTTACCTGTAGGCAAATCAGATTCACCCACTATAAAATAATATGGCCAGACTACATTTGTTTTAACATCATAAATATATTCCAATTCATAGCTGTTAACTTTTACCATATCAATTACCGGATCTTCCCCACTTAGTTCCAATTTACTTCCACCCTCCACTCTCCAAATCTTATAATTATTTATTGGCAAATTTCTTAATTCACTTATAGTCAGGGTTTGTTTATCAATTGTTTTTTGCACCCTTTCAAAGGGTAAATGATTTTCTGTTTTAACCAACTTTCCGTTTCCAAAATAATCCGACTTAATCATATATCCCTCAAAGGTCTTAATTGGGATATTTTCATAATAATAGTTTGCCAACACTTCTAGTGCATCATATTCTTTTTCATTTCCACTTATCCACCAGGGGCTCAAAAATTGTTTGTAGTTAACTTTTTCAACTTTATAATCAAAATTCAAGATGTTGCCCAAGTTCTTCATATTTTCCAAAAACATCGTTTTTATCTCACCCACTTGTTTGTCACCTCTTTCAATTTGGTTGGGGAATTTTATTGCGTTATCAAATTCAAAAATGTTTCTATTATCATCAAAATTAAATGTAATATTAGTGTTATAAATTTCCTTTGACAGGCTGTTTCTTATTTCAATCTTTTGGTTAATATCAATTTGTTTTGGTTCTACCACCAATACCTTGATGCTGTTATATTTTTTTTCAACCACACCACCCCAATCTATTATTTTAGGACTGTTCATGGCAAAATCGGCCACCGGTTCGACAATATTATTCAGCTGCAACTGAGTTTTATTGTTTATTGTTTTATTAGGCCAAAATATTAATGTCAAAAAAACAATTAGTAAGCCTCCCAATAATATCCAAAACTTTTTATCTCTCATAATCTATTTTACTCACAATTAATTCCATTTACTCCATTACAACAGCCAGTTAAGCTGTGTTTCAATCCTCCGATAGAATCAGAAATATCGGGCAATGACCCAGTAGCATTTCTAAAATCATAATGCAGATGGGACCCAGTCGAGCTACCAGTATTATTTACCACTCCAATCAATTGATGATTAGTTACCACACTATTATTACTTACTTTTGGCCCACCGTTAGGCATATGGGCATATCTTGTCGTAAAAGTTGTTCCATTGCACGTGCCAGTTACATCGACATAATTTCCATAAATAGAGTTGGATCCTACTCTGGCCACCCCCGCGTGAGTCGAATAAATTGGTGTCCCGTCTACCACTCCAAAATCAACCGCGTTAGGCATATTGGCATGAGAACACCCCTTAGCATACGGTCCCTGAGTAATATAGCCTCCACTCACCGGTCTACCCTTGGGACATCCTTCAGGTATTTTGATATTTGGGTCCAGTGTCGGTAGTGGCACTGTTCCCACCCAACCCCCCGAATTTTCATCAGATATCTCACAGATTGACTGAGTTCCATCTCCATTATCAATCCCTATCAAGCTACTTCCACTGTTTCCTCCACTTCCACCACTACTTTTAGTATGTATACTCGCCGGCATATTTCCAGGGACAATCCAGTGCCAAGTTGCTTCCATTTCCGCTTTATACGTTTTACCCGTAAAGCCGTCGACCATTTTATTTGGATCACAGCCACCAGTCAAAAAATTAGTCGCAAAACTCAGCCAATAGTCATTTCCAATTCCCGGCTGACCTAGACACTTTGATGCCGGATCAAGTTTCAAAAAGGCTACTATCTGAGCCACAAAATCATTTTTAGGTACATATATCACCCCAAAATCACTTACTGCTCCAAATCCCTTATAGTTGCTTGCCCCCGACTCGTGTAGCCACGTCCACAGAGCATAATCAGCATTTATCCCATTTGCATTAGCTCTCTTAACCACATCGTTAAAACATTTTCGGGCGTTTTCCCCGCCACCAGCTCTCCATTTTTCCGCCACGTTTACAAAATTTTCTTTATTCACCGTTACCCCTGGTTGATCAGGCACTGTCGGGTCGCAGTTAATATTTCCCGACGATCCCGCTACAATTGGTCCCGTATTTACGCAAATTCCACTTTCTTGGGGGATTCTCGGTGATACCAACGATGAAATTTGGGTCGAGGCTGTTTGAAAAATATTATAGCCAATTAGCGCTGCAAAAGTTATCATTATTATTGAAGCAATAATGGCAAAAGGTGCCCCCGCAATCATAGTTGGTATCGACAATATTCCTGCCGCCAGTGCCCCCAATACCACCCCAGCTCCTTTTACCAAATTGCCCAATCCCTCTTTTAGATTATTGATATTTTTCGCCGATACAAATCCTGCCTTTTCCAACCAACCCACTACCTTATTACCAATCTTTTGAAAAATGTTTTTGGCCACCGACCATAAAATTTGTCCAGCTACGACCATCGCTGTCACCACCCATCCTCCTGGCCCTGTCGCCACCCCAGCACCAACTAATACCGCATCTCCCGCCGCTGCCCCTGCTGCGGCGGTCGTTCCCGCAGTTACCGCTGTTACGGTTCCTGTAGTAAATATCTGTCCCAAAATATTTTTTATCCCTTGTTGTAGTCCAAATTGGGCAATGTGTGTCGCCATTGCCTCCACCCCCACCCCGTTCATCAGAGCCATTCCAAAATTTTCCATCCCCTTTATCTTCATTATTCTGCCTACTTGCAATATTGCTCCACCTCCGATTTTCTTCACCCCAAAATTTTCTTGGAATTGACTAAACTTTCTGATCATTTCCATTGATTTCATTAGCCCTGGGCTTCTTTTTAGGACATCGGTGGTATCCACCAAAGCCTTCATATTTTTGTTCTTTGACAACTTGTCTCTGTTCTTATCTACAAAATCCACTGTTTTAAGCACTGACCTCTTTCCAACCAACATTTGCTTTAGGACAGTTGATTGTTCAGCTGAGTCAGCTCTATTGGTCGGGAAGTTTTGTTGTTCTAGTTTTGTTTTTGTCTGGTATTCAACTACCACATCTTTTTCGTTTCCAAATCTCATCTCAATCAACTCTTTTATTTCAGCCACACCAAAATCTCTGCTTTTTACCAGACCTTCCATTGTCTCTCCAATCTTTCTCTTGGCAGAGTTGGTGTTTACTTGTGCCAACTGAACTGTTTTCCCCCCAGCCAACTCCACTGCTGCCTCAATTATTTCTAGTTTGCCAGACGGTGGATTTGTCAATTTATCAAATATTCTCTGCGATAATTTATCTCCATTCTTGGCTATCACTACCTCTATTTTTCCTCTACTGTCTGGCTTTATTACTAGTTCAGGGTCATCAACTTTGACAGTTGGGTCGTCAATTACTTTTTCCAACCTCTCTTTCACTATCTGACGGATTTCTTCTACATTCTTTGGCGTCAAGTGTATTTCATCTTCATTGGCCCCTCTAATATTCTCAATAGTCACTTCCACTATTTCGTCCATTATTCTTTCTGTTTCAATTGTCGCCCGATTAATTTCCACCAGTTCCTCGAAAAAATCGTTACTTTCTTTTGGGAGGCTAGGTATTTCTATCCATTCTCTCTTCTCTTCTGCTGCTTCTACTATCTCTTGCGCAATTTTAATCGTCTCTTCATCTACTTCACTTTTGTTTTCCGCGTTAACTACAATCTGTTCAGTCCTGAGTATTCGGTCAGACAACATGTCTGCTTCTTCTGCTGATTTCCCTTCTGATCTTAATACATTCTCAATCCTGGCTTTTTCTCTCAGTTCTCTCAAGACATCACTCACCCTTACCTCTCTTAACAGTGGGTTTTTAGACAGTTTCTCCGCCTGTTGCTGTTCATTCGCAATGCTCTCATCGTGTTCTTCCAACAATATTTTCAAGTCTTCAGAATTCATTGCTCTCGAACCTGGTGGATTTTCTGGGGCCTTATCTTCAGCAGTCAACATATCTTCTAGGTCAGTATCTTGCCCTATCTCACTTTCTTCTGTTTCATGTTCTGGCATCGATTCCAGTATGTTTGCCATTTCTGCTGGATTATTTGGGTCAGGGTCAAAAGTATCTCCAAATCTCTCAAAAACAGTTTTGCATACCAACCAAAATTCCGGATCATTACTTATTGTCTCGTTCGCCCTCTCAAATTCTCGCAATACTGCCACCACATCGGCAATAGTTTTTAGGGATTTTATCTCGATCTTGTTCACTTCCCAAATTATACATTACCAAACAGCTTATCGTAATCCATATTTGGCGCATTATTCTGGTTACTTACTGGTTTATTGTTATTTGGTAATTGGTCATTGTTTGGAATACTTGGAACTTGGTCTATTGGTTTATTTTCAAACACAGGAGTTATTTTTTTGGCAAACTGTGGCGGTTGGGGTATTTTTACCTCTTCCTTTGGCAACGTTACAAAAGTGGGCTTATTACCTTGAGGTTGTACAACTTCAGTTTTAACATCTCCCTTGTCAAAGGCGTGTGGTCCCAGAAGTGGGAGAGAAGCCGCCGTAGGCGGAGAGGGATTGAATTTTGGTGCTTCAAACTTAGGTAGGGGAGGCCCTTGGCTCGCCGGAGCATTAAATTTTGGCAAAGGCGGCAGTGGTGGTAATTTATTTTTGTTGATAAACAAGTCTTGATATTTTGGTAGCGACCCAAATCCACCCAAAGTACCCTGCATTTTTTTCTTCTCATCCTCAGCTTTATTTTTTTCTGCCGTTTCTACTTCAACCTTTTGTTTATGTTCATCAACTTTTATCTTTTCCGCTGCTTCCATTTCTTCAATTCTTTTTTGCAAATCATTTTGTACCACCACTTCTACTTTTGGTGGAGCGACTATCTCAACTTTTGGTATTTCTACCACAATTGGTTGGGCCACAGCTATCGGGATAGTTGGTTTATTAGTAGGTGGTATTTCCCCAATTGGCTTTTGAACAATATTTTTTACAATCTCACTTACCGAGGTTGTATTTATACTTTCAACCTTTGTTTTAACGTTTGTATTTTGAGTTTTGAATTTTTCCAGTTGTGCCTTCATCCTCATTACTTCCTCTGGATTTGAAGTAATTAGTTTATGTTCTTCCTCCGAGGCCACTACCCTTATTGCCACATGATTTTGTCCGGCAAAAAATATTCCCTCCCCCTTGTCCGCCGACAGCAGTAGTTGTTTTTCCCCTTCACTTAGGTAAAAAACTTCTCCAATCTGATCTATGGCAGCGCTGTGTTGTTTCAGTAGTATTTGAATAGCACTGTTAGTCACTATCTCTTTTCCATAAGCTGTCTCCAAAAAGTCGTCCACATCTTGAGTAATTGTGGTCACACCGAGATAATACTTTCTGCCTCGCTTGACTATCCCACGGAGGAACGCTGCCGAGTCTGGATATTGCATCAAATACCATGCCTCATCCACCACCAATATCCTTCGTCTCATTTCTTTTTTCACTACCGTCCAGATATAGTCCAATATAATATGCATGGCTACCGGCCGAAGTGAATCTTCCAAATTTTTTATACCAAACACCACAAATTCCGATTTTAGGTTTACAGTAGTCTTTTGGTTAAATATTCCTGCAAATGATCCCTTAATAAATTTTTCCAATCGGGCTGCCATCATCTGGGCTTGCTTATCCTCCATTCCAATTAGTGATTTATACAAATCCTCAATCAATGGTGGCTCCTTAGTCTGAGTCTCTGGATCGGGGGTAATCCCCTTCATTTTATAAGCATCCATTACCGCTCGATCCAATATTGATTCCTCAATTGGATCCATCTCTCCCATCATTACTTTCAATAGCTTATGTATCCCCAATATTTTTGAATTTAGAGCGTTGTCGCCCTCATCCACCACCAGTGACAGGTCAAAGGGATTTATTTTTGAGGCTTCCCCATATCCAAAGGCAATATATTGCCCTCCTACCGATTCGCACAAATCTTTGTACTCATTTTCTGGATCAATTACAATTATGTCTGTCCCCATCATCAGTGATCTCATTACTTCTAGCTTAATCATGTATGACTTACCGGCTCCTGCGGTAGCAAACACCACCGAGTTATAGTTCTGCATTGAAAACCTGTCAAAAATAACCAATGATCCATTGTGTTCATTAATGCCATACATTATTCCCTTATCATCCGACAAATCAGAAGATACAAAGGGGAACGTTGTCGCTAGGGAAGTTGTGTCCATATTTCTCGTTAGGTTTAGCCTGTCAGTCGCAATCGGCAGGGTAGTTATGAAGGCATTTTCCGAGTCATAGGTAGTTTTTTTGGTTAGCACCATTAGCGCCCCCATAGCTGCTTCCAAGTTTTTAGTCACTCGGTCCATTTCTTCTTTGGAGCTGGCACTCACCGTTATATACAATCCCATTTGGAAAAATCTTTCCTCACCTTTTACTAGGTCTGCCTGCAAGTTGAGAGCATCCTCCAATTTTGCCTGTGTTGCCGGATTAACAATTCTACCTCTTTGAATATCTGTCGTCAGCTCCGCCTCCATTTCTGTAATTTTTCGACGTAAATCATCTAGTATCTCTTTTCCATCAGAGGGATAAATGTACATCGCTACTGTCAATGAGGCGTCAAAATTAATCAGAGTTGATAGCCAATTGATTTCCACAAACCGTCGATTAATGACCGTAAATAAGGTTCGATAATATTTGGTTCCAATTCTTATAAAATCCGTTTCCACTTCTAGCGCCCCTGGGGCGATAATATCTTTGGTCGACACTAGTCCATCCACAAAATTCCTCTCACTAGGTTTTTTTTGCTCCACCACCGGCACCACCGGTTCAGTATTCTTTTTTTTATTTATAATATTAAAAATATTCATTTTGTTATTTACTGTTAACTGTTCACTGTTAACTGTTAACTGGCTTTGTACTCACCATTGGTGAATCATAATTTAATGAAGATAGTTTTTGGTTGGCCGCCGTGTCTTCGTTATAGATTTTATAAAATAGCTCAATTAACTCTCTCGTTGTCAGATCTCTTATTTCCAATCCGAGTCGGGAAAACAATCTACTTAAATGATTTTTCTTGGGCTCGAGGGCTGCCTTAGCTTTTTCCAAAATATATTTTTTATCAAAGGGGAGTTCTTTGGATTCTTTTTTAGTGAAATTTGGTATTCCCGAAAACATTTGGGTGGACATACTTTTTATTCCCAGCTCCAATATTGAAAATGGGATAACAATATAAAATGCCTTCGACAAGACGTCGTTTTTCTTTACCGTCTCCTCGATGAACTTTCGATAAGAGGCTATTCTTTCCTTCAACAATAGATTGGTTTGTTTTTCTTGAGCGTTTTTTAAATTATTCAAATAAAAAGTTACATCCTTGGTGTTGGAATAAACCACTATTTGTATAGGAAAATTTAGTGAATTGAGTATTCCCCCATATGAAAAAATCAAGGCTCCCTGTTCTCTTTCTGATAGTAAGTCAAAGTTAACTGAGGATATCTGTAAGATACTCACACAAGAACCGTCTTTTAGCAGCACCATTCCATCTACTATGTCTTCAATTGGTAGATGTTCCTGAGTACTGCCTCTTATTGCAATTTTTAATGGGTCAACTGCCATAGTTTATTTAACCATATTTCTCTCTCTTTTATTTTTTTTATTTCTGTTAAATTATATTAAATTTTCTTAAACTATCGCCATAATCTTTATTGGTTCTATAGTCTTGCCCATTAGTTCAATTTCCACTTTATCAAATTTCAAGTTTTCCTTTTCAGTAATAATTAAATATTTGCCGTTGGCCAGAGGAGTAGTTGTCCTAAATTGACCGAGAGAGTTGGTTTTTAGTACCCGACTCGGGTTACCTTTACTATCTTGAATCTCCACAATTGCCCCTTCTACTATCTTACCCTCGGTATTTGTCGCCATCCCTACCAGCGTATTAGCTGTCTCCGGTTTGTCAGGCATGGGAATTTCTCCAAACACTACCTTAGCGGTGGCCATGTCTTTTTCAGTTGCCAGACCCAAATCAGCTTTCTTATTACGCCAATCATCTATTACCACTTCGTTTATTTTTTCTCCAGTTTCTTCACTTTTATTTATTTTTTTGGTGTCCGTCGCCACCTCTTTTATTTCAGCTCTATTAATTTCCTCACTCTCATTAGCTTTTAATCCAATTTGGACAGTTGGCAGTGAGTCAATAAACTCCCTTACCTTGTCACGGTCTTTGACAGGTGTTTCTATTTCCTCTTCTGCCTCCAAACTGTGATCTCTCCCCGCCGTTTTACTGTTCATCAGCTCAATCCAGTTTTTATCCGGCATCTTTTTATAGGTATAAATCGTCGGTGAATATATTGATCTCAAAAATGCAATTAACCACGTTTCCATTGGCCTGTCTTCAAATGGTACAAAAGCCAACAGCAACCCGCCTCCACCAAAAATCAACATTAATGGGTACTTTAAGAAAAAAATTAGCCCTGTCGCGTTTATCATTATGGCCAAGATAATTCCTGCCGCCGCTTTCAAAAATTGTTTTAGGGTCATGTCGCCCACCAGTTTGAATTCGTACGAGCTAATCTGCTGGGGTATCGGATGTTGTTCCATTACTAAAATTCTATCCTAATATTCATACTTTATAAACTTTTAACTTTACAAACTTGATAAACTATCACATGTCTCATCTAGTCATCATCGATGGTCACGCTATTGCCCATCGTGCCTACCACTCTATCCCCCCGCTCTCTGTCAATGGTCAGCCGGTCAATGCCCTCTATGGTTTTTATTCCATGATTCTCAGTGCTCTTGACACTCTCCATCCCGACTACCTCATTGTTTGTCTTGATTCCGCTGGTCCCAATTTCCGCAATGATGAGTTTGTCGGTTATCGAGCCCAGCGTAAACCAGCGGATTTAGATCTCAAAACACAGTTACCTCTTCTACCCCAAACTCTTGACTCCGCTGGCATTACCAATTTTGCCATGGGTGGTTTTGAGGCCGATGACCTAATTGGTACCATCGCGGTTCGATCTCTACGCAAAATTAGAAATAAAGAAAAGTTTATATCTAGAGTTACCATCATCACCGGGGACAAAGACCTCATGCAACTCGTCAACGACAAAGTTAGTCTTTTTGTCCCAGTCCAAGGATTGTCAGTTACCAAATTGTATGGACCAGACGAAGTCAAAGAAAAGTTAGGTGTCAATCCGTCTCAGGTTGTCGATCTCAAAGCCCTAATGGGGGATAGTTCCGACAATTACCCAGGGGTCGAGGGTATCGGCCCTGTCGCCGCCATCAATCTCTTATCCAGCTACCAACATTTAGATAATATCTATTCAAATTTAGATAAAATAAAACCTACAATTTCTCAAAGACTACTCAAAGATCGCGATAACGCCTATTTATCCCAAAAACTAGCCACTATTGTCACCAACATCCCCCTCAAATTCAAGCTATCCACTTCTCGCCTCCGCCGTTCTACCTACTTATCACTTGAAAAATTATTTATAGAGTACAATTTCAAGTCCTTACTCACTCGTCTCCACTCCAAAAACCCAGACGTTTTCAAAAAAGCAGAGGTCAAGGTAAAATCTACCCAAGCATCTCTATTTTAAAATTTAAAATTTAAAATTTATTAAAAATTTAAAATTAAAAATTAAAAATACACCAAAGATAGCTCTCGTTCACGACTATCTCAACGAATTTGGCGGTGCCGAAAGAGTTCTCTCCGCCCTGTCAGATATGTATCCGGATGCTCCTATCTATACTGCTTTTTACAAAAAGGGCTCCTCTGCCTACGAACACTTTAAGCATCACCAAATCATTCCCTCATGGGTGCACTACATCCCCTTTTTTAGTAGCAAGCTCCACAGCCCCTTTCGCTTTCTTACCCCGCTTATTTGGGGTAGTTTTGACTTCTCAGAGTACGACATTATTATTGGTTCCGCCAGTTGGTACATTACCAAAGGTTTCAGAAAAGGACCCCAAACCAAGGAAATTTGTTATTGTCACACGCCCCCCCGTTGGCTTTATGGCTTCAAAACCTCAGTTGGATTTCAAAAATATTGGATAGTCAAGGTTTATGCCGCTATCGTCGGCCATTTTATGAGATTGTATGATTTTTCTCAAGCTCAAAAAGTCGATGTTTTTGTCGCCAATTCCCAAAACGTCGCTGCTCGTATTCGCAAATTTTATCGTCGCGATTCGGTCGTTATCTATCCACCTGTTAGTTTACCTACTTACCCCAAGGTCTCTAGGGAAGACTACTACCTCATTACTTCCCGTATTGTCGGCGCCAAGGGATTGGATCTAGCCGTCAATGCCGCTCTCAAATTACATCTAAAACTAAAAATAATTGGTGAGCCTGCTGGATACTACACTGAGTATCAGCAACTAAAAAAAATTGCCGGCAACAAAATAGAATTTTTGGGTCGCCTCTCCGATGACGACCGGAATCTTTGTTATGCCAAGGCCAAGGCCTTCATGGCACTATCAACCGACGAAGATTTTGGCATTACCCCAGTTGAAGCCATGCATTTTGGCACTCCGGTAATTGCCTTTCGTGGCGGTGGCTATCTTGAATCTGTAGTTGAAGACAAAACCGGAGTATTCTTTGATGAACCTACTGTCGATTCCTTAGTCGCTGCCATCAAACGATTTGAAAAACTCAAATTAAATCCTCTTAATTGTGTCAACCAAGCCAAAAAATTTAGCCAAGATATTTTTATTCAGAAAATCACCGCTCTCGTCAATTCCCAGACCAAATAACTTTGTTTAGTTTTATTCCAACGGATATCTTTGAGCAAACACAGCATGGATTGTTGGGTCTTTTGCTGCCTCTTCTCTTCTTGTTTCTATTTCCTTGGTCCACTCAACTTGTTTCTGTTCAGCACTTTTATCACCATTTGCCATCGCTAGTTCTGGCATCATTAGCCCACCAGTTAATTCATTTGCTTCAGGAAGTCGCATTGTTTTAAATGACATTATCATACTATATCACACTTTTTGTCACCCTCCTTCATTTGCTTAATCTTTTCCACACTTCATTCAAAGTCTTATCTAAGGTAATTAGTTCCATCTTGTTTTTTAAACAATAGTCAAGAAGTATTGCGTCAACCATTCCAATATTCGCGTACTTTTCAAAATATTTTTCTGACGATTCCGAGACCAACCCCATATTATTATCTGTCAAAAAATTCGACAGAATTGTTTTTTTTGATTCAATTGCCAACTTCACACCACCTTTATATTTTAAAATACTCAAAGTTTCAATTAATACCAATGGATGAACATAAATGCCAAAACCCCCTTTCCCCAGCTTCCTAAATATCTCAAGCGCCTTATGTTCCAATCTGTCATCAGGTAAAAATACACCTACCAGCACATTACTATCTATCGCTTTTTGAGAATACTTTTCCATTTCTATCTGCTCCATATAAAATTCTATCAATTTCATTATTTAATTCCTCTCCAGTAGTTGCCCTAGTTCTAACTATCCCAATCCTCTCCTTAATCAATTTCACATCGGCTAAGAAATCAGCCACGCCATTCGCGCTTTTTTTCGTCAATGACTTTGGATGTTGTGAAAATCTAGCCAAATATTTACTGCCTTTTTTTATGTCAATGGTGTGACCCATTTTCAATTTCCCCAAAAACATCGCCATGTTTTTCCTAAAATCTGATACCTGTACTGTAATAGTCATTTGTACAAAAATTCTAAACTATTTTGTACATTTTGTCAATATCTTTAAGAACTCATTTCTGTTCAGATTAATCAATCTCCCATCTCTGCCTACTTCAGTTTCGGTAATCTCTACTCCCGCCCATTCTGGAGGTACAAATTTTATGGAGTCTTCTTCATATTCAAACTCAAACTCAGCTCGAATCAGACCATCGTAGTCTCCACCATAAACTTTTATTGATATTTCCGGATATCGTTGCAATACATACGATTTTCTCACCAAACTCCTAATTGACTTAGCTTTTAATCTTTCAAATTCAATCTTTGTAATCTCTTTGATAGTTTTATTTGCTGCAAACAGCTCACTGCCTGACTTTTCTTCATAAATACATTTGCCACTTATTTTAGTTATTCTTTTCTCAATTTCACCCAGCTCCAAAAAATATCTCTCTTGGTTTTCGACTTTTACACCAGTTAAGTCAGGCATCACTTTTACCAAATACTTCCTCTCAATTTCTTTTAAATTATGTTTCATTCTAGTTTCTAGAATCCAGTTTCAAGTTTCTATTTTTCCCCTATCCACCTCTCGGCATCAATTCCAGCTCTACAGCCATCACCAGCGGCCGCAATCGCCTGTCGGTAGATATCATCGACATTATCTCCCGCGGCAAAAATTCCCTCAACTGATGTCATTGTCCGATATTTTTCATTTTTCCCCACTACTACATGTCCACTTTCTTTTAACTCCACCACATCTTTTACAAATCCCGTCGCCGGATCATGCCCCACCGCCACAAACAATCCATCCACCGCCATTATTTTCTCCTCCCCAGTCTTGTTATTTTTTATCTTAATATTTTCCAGTTTCTCGCCTGTGCCCATTTGGGTATTTCTAGTTTCCAGTTTCGAATTTATTTCCACCACTTCCGAGTCCCACACTATTTCCATCTTCGGATTCCCTTTTATTTTATTAGCCGTATCTTCTAGCATTCTAAATTTATCTCGCCGATGAATCACGTACACTTTTGTGGCAAATTTAGCCAAAAACAGTGCATCTTCTCCGGCCACATCTCCTCCACCCACTACGGCTACTATTTTATCTCGGAAAAACATCCCATCGCAGGTCGCACACGCCGACACTCCCTTACCGATTAGCTCTTTTTCGTTTGGTAATCCCAGCCACCTCGCCTTTGCTCCCGTGGCAATTATTACTGCCTTTGTTTTGAGCGTTTCCCCACTATCTAGTTCTACTTCAATAATTCGTAATTCGTAATTTTTAATTCGTAATTGTTTTACTATCCCATTTCTTATCTCTACCCCCAAATTCCTCACCTGTGCCTGCATGTCCATCATTAGTTTAATTCCCCCTATTCCATTGGCAAATCCGGGGTAGTTGTCGACTACTGTGGTCAATGTCAGTTGACCCCCAGGCTGGTCCCCGCCCAGTACAATTGTTTTCAGATTAGCCCGTATGTTGTATATTGCCGCCGTCAACCCCGCAGGTCCCGACCCGATAATCACTGTGTCATAAACATTTTCATTCATATCTCTATTTTACTTTATAACTTTCTACTTTATAACTTGATAAACTTATTTATGCAGCCTCGCACTCAAAAAGTTTTACTCTTTATTATCAAGATAATTAAAAACAAGAGTGCTTTTTTCTTTTGGCTCTTTATCCGCTTTATCTCAGCCTTTCTCCCTTTAATTACCATTTTTCAGTTCTCGCAAGTCGTCAAATCTCTCGAACAAAAAAATAGTTTGGAAACAGTTTTTGTTTCTATATTTTGGTTATTTATTATCCGAATTCTCGACAATTACCTTCGCCTAATTTCTATTGCTCGTCTCGATCATGCCATTAGTGATATTGCTTTTGATATTCATAATTATCTTTTAGCCGATTTTAAATCAGAATCAAAGATAGAACGTCATCAGTCCATCCAAGCAGTTCGCAACTTTACCGATGCCTCCACCATGACCCTAAGTTTAATTAGACAACCAGGCATCGATAGCTTAGTCTCTCTTATCTTTATTCCTGTCGCCCTCTTTTTTCTTGACATTCGAGTCTTTATCCTCGCTCTCGCCTACAATCTCATTTATCTTTTTATTGATCATTACACTACTCAGCATTATGCCTATCTCAAGGACATTCTCAATACCAAAACCGAAAATTACTATGCCAAATTACAAGAAAGCAATGACTACGATCTCGAACAGTCTTCCTATTCTCGTCACTTCAATCGGCTCAGTCGTTGGGGCTTTGTCGAGTGGTTTACTCTCCAAAATACTGCCGTCATTTTTTATACCCTCATTTTGTTATTTCTCATTCCCGAGGTTATTGCCGGCCAGAGAGACCTATCCGGAGTTGTCCTTATCATGGGTTATGTTGCCCAGACCCAAGTTTTACTCAATTCAATTTCTAGTATCAAGGATAGTCTCACCGACATGCTGGTCGGTCTCGAGCATTTGGCCAAGAACCAATCCGTCGCTGCCATCAACTTTGACGATCTAGTTTAGTAAAATCTCCTCTTCTCAAAAAAATAAAACTCACTTCTGGTATCGAGTTGTCACTCATTAGAATTACCGTAGTCATATTTCCCTCTGCCCAATATCTTCTCTTAGGTATCATCACCTCTTGCTTGGCTCTACATATTACCGCCTGAATGTTTTCGCTTTCATCAATTAAGCTTACTCTCGCCCCCCACTCGTCATTACACTCCACCATCAAGTTAGGTACCATTTCCTTCGTTTTTAATTCCCCCTCGTCCTTTACCTCTCCCTTCGCATTCACCACCATTTTTCTATACTGCCACTCTTCTGCCGTAGCCTAATATATCACAGCCTCAACTTTGACGATTTAGTATAATAAGTGTTGTCTGATAACTGTTCACTGTTCACTGTTCACTGTTAACTGTTAACTGTTAACTAACTAATGCCCGAGCTCCCCGAAGTCGAAGTCGTCAAATTATTTTTAGAGGATAAATTACTTGGTCAAAAAATAACCAAAATTGATATCTTAAATTCCAAATCCTTCATTGGTAATCCTGAGCAGGTCGTTGGACAGAAAATAATCAAGTTTTCCCGTATTGGCAAACAACTCTCAGTTCACCTTAGTAATGGCAAAATACTGCTAGTTCATCTCAAAATGACCGGCCAATTGATTCTAATCCCCCTTTCCTCAAAGGGGGTGCCCGAAGGGCAGGGGATTTTGATGGGACATCCAACTAAAATCGATTCTATGCCCAATAAATCCACCCGTCTAGTATTCCATTTTAGCCCCCCTTCCTCAAGGGGGGTCCCGCAGCCGCGGGAGGGGGTTTTATTTTTCAACGATCAACGCAAATTCGGTTGGGTCCAAGTTTTTGACAAAAGTTCGCTAAATATGTTTCAGGAAGATCTAGGTCATGACATTTTTGACCCTCTCTTTACCCCCGAATATCTCTATACCCAGCTTCAGCGGTCAAGTCGTGCTGTCAAATTAATCCTCCTCGATCAACATTTTTTCGCTGGTATCGGTAACATCTATGCCAACGATGCCCTTTTCTTATCCAAAGTTCACCCCTCAACCCCAGCCCACAAAATCACCCCAACTCAATCTCACAGCATTCACAAAAATATGATTTTAATCATGCGTCAGTCAGTTCTAGCTGGTGGCTCGACCATGAAGGACAATCTCTATATCCGTCCTGATGGCTCCACTGGTGCCAATCAATTTCACTTTCAAGTTTATGGACGAGCAGGGGAGCCTTGCCTTGTCTGCCAAACCAAAATCAAACGTATTGTCATTGGTGGCCGCGGCACTTTTTTCTGCCCCCACTGTCAAACTCCATAACTTCTCCCCCGAACTCTCTTTTGATTATTTCATTGTCACTTTTTCTCACTTTCTTTTTCTGTTTCTTTCTCTTTCACTATTTTTTCTTTATTATCTTTTACCACAACCACAGCGCGTAGCACTGGCTCTTTACCACCAGTTATAATATGTGAAGCATCTCTTACCGCAAAATGTTCTACCGGCTGTTTAGATTCCACCTTATCTCCCATGGTCAATTATACCACCACCCCATCTACTACTTGTGTAGTATAATCACTTATGAACTGCGATTGTAACTGTAATGCTAAATGTAAAATGCTCGGTGGCCTCGAACAAAAAATTATGGAGTCCCTCTGGTCTAGTAACGGCCCCCAAAAGCCCTCCGATATCGTCAAACAGCTTGGTGATAGTCACGCCTATACCACTATCACTACCGTACTCAAAAGAATGTCCGACAAGGGGATTGTCCGGCGTGTTCCCAAAGGTAATGTTTTTTATTATGCCCCAGTCTTAGATAAATCTACTTATGCCTGCGAATGTCTTGACGACCTCTTCCAGCGCCTTTTTGATACTTATGGTGCTGAGGTAGTTACTTCTTTTCGTCGTATCTCCAAAGACAAAAAATATTCTATCTAATCTTTTTATATTCTTCGACAAATTTATTTAGTTTTTCTCTTTTCTTCCAGCCGATTCCTCCTTCTGCCAGTGTCTCGATAAACATCTTTGTCAAAATTGGCTGTTTTTCTCGCTCTCCGTTTTGATTTTGGGCATAGCAAAGCATTAAGCAATCAACCAGAGGGTGGATTATTTGATCTTTGCTCCATCCCTCCTCATCCACTCCATTTATTCCCATTTTTCGCAGGACATCAAAATAGGTTCTCTCCAAAAAATGGGCCGCACTCCCGACAAACAATGCCTCCGGACTCGCCTCCATAGTTGAAGCAATCAAAATCCCTCTTTTCCTTTTTTCCGGATCAGGCTCGTTTTGTCCCAGTATCATCGCTTCTCTACCTTCCCTCAGACCTGCCAACACGCTCCTTGCTGGCAACTCTCCAATTAGGGGTAACTTTATTTCACCCAAGAGCGTTTTTAGTCCTCGTGCTCCGTCCATTATTTCCAAGGCTGGATCATCTATTTTTAATTTATTAAATTCACCAATCAGTTCGTTTAATCCCTCTACTACCAAGTATTCCAGTTCTGGTTGTTTTTCATCATAAATTTTCTCAGCCTCGGGTGTCCTCGCCAGTTCTCCGAGGCGTTTACCAAACGATTTTACTGGTAACAATCCTTCGGTCATTGGTATTCTGGATATTTATAACCCTTATTGGTTGTCTCTATAT
Source organism: Microgenomates group bacterium (assembly GCA_049303675.1). Lineage (GTDB taxonomy): Bacteria > Patescibacteriota > Microgenomatia > UBA12405 > UBA12405 > UBA2283. Next base: position 186,403 of record JBAQNJ010000001.1, read on the forward strand.
ATTTTTCCGGATCAAAATCAATATTCCAAATTTTTTTCAAAATCACTTTAGCAATATAGGCATTACCTAATTGGTTTGGATGCCAAAAATCGAGATCGCCTTTTTTAATATTTTCCTCAACTATATCGCACTCAGAAACAAAAGTATAAATTTTTTCTTTTGGAAAATTATCCGACTCTTTATCCAAATCAATGAAATTGTTTAAACCCAAATTTCGTTGTATCTCAACATAGGGCAAACACAATTCATTTGACCTATCATTCCACGCTTTGTTACATGTAGACAGCCATATTTCTATATTATCCTTTTTCATTCGTTCTAATATATTTTCCAAATTATTTTTATACTCATCTTGACTCACTCCTTGAGTTGGGTCATTGGCTCCAATCATCAATATCATTAGGTTTGGCTTAGCGCCACTTATATCATCCAATTTGTTCACTATATCTCTCGAGGTACTGCCATCGTATCCAAAATTAAAACAGCGTATTCCCCAGTTAGGTGTGCGAAAATTGGGAAATTCGTCATTCATTTCTTCTTTTAATACATATTCCACCATTTCTCGCCAGTTTGGGTGCACCCATTCGGTGCTAGTTATCGAGTCTCCCACAAACGCAATCCAATATTTTCCGCTTTCTGTCAACGCTTTTTTAATTTTATCCATAGCTGATTTTAACATCACAATTTACACTAGATTTTGTCTGTAATATTATTATTTATAATCACAAAAACAGACTGGAAAATAATTTATTATCAATACCCCAACGGAAAAGAACCAATTTATGACTTTATAGAGTCATTAAGTCCTGTCGCCCAAGCAAAAGTTTCCAATACCTTTGATTTGTTGCTACAGTTTGGAATTAGACTAGGACTACCACACGTCAAAAAAATCTCCAATACTGATTTATGGGAGCTAAGGATTCTCGGCGGTGATAGCATTCGCATCATATATATTGCCACAACAGGTAAACAATTCTTATTACTTCACGGGTTTGTCAAGAAAACCCAAAAAACCGACAAGAGAGAACTTAAAATCGCCCAATCAAGACTAAAAGAATTTAATCATCACAATATCACAAAATTGTGATATCATATAGACATGGATTGGCAAACACACAAAAAACAGTTACTAAAAAATCCTGAATTCAAAAAGGCACTCGTTGAGTCAAGTATTGAGTTTCAAATTGTCAAATCGGCCATCGAAGCCAGACTTAAAAGTGGTCTAACTCAAAAACAGTTAGCCAAAAAGATGAACACCAAACAATCCGTTATTTCTAGATTAGAAAATGTCAAAACTATTCCTTCAATTTCATTTTTGAAAAAATTTGCCATAGCCACCAACAGTAAACTAACCGTTGTCTTTCAATAATCAAAGTACTACACTCGTAGTATGCTAAGCAAAGCGAAGTCCCGCAACGGCGGGATCATTAAGTCAATCACTTATGCCGTCTCCGGCACCCACTGCCACGCTTGCGAAATCTTAATCGAAAAAGAAATTCGGGACATGCATGGTATCAAATCAGTCGAGGCCTCAACCGCCGATTCTACTGTCAAAATCTCTGGCACCCACATTCCCGAAATATCCTTACTAAATAATATTTTCAAGGACTCTGGTTATATATTTTCAAAAAATCCAGTTTCCAGTTTCCAGTTACCAGTTACTTCTAACTCTCCCGACATCTTCACCTCCCTTCTTATTGTCTCTGGCATCTTGATTATCTTTTTCATCCTCAACAAAATGGGATTATTGTCCGCTTTTACCGTCAATTCTAGTTCCTATTATCCAGCATTTTTTATGTTTGGGCTTATTGCTGGCCTATCTACTTGTGCTGCCCTAATTGGCGGTATTGTCGTCGCCATTTCCCAGCGTGGATTCTCCTCAGTTCTTTCTTTTCTCACCGGTCGAGTAATTTTATTTGGAGTTTTTGGTGCCATTCTCGGCTACTTTGGCAGTTTTTTTAGACTATCCCTGACTGCAGGAGCCATTGTCAGCGCAATTGTATCTCTGGTTATGTTTATTGTGGGCATGCAAATGCTCAATATCGCTTGGTTCAAGCGTTTTTCTTTTGCTTTACCCAAAAATATTACCGGCCCCTTAGCCGATGACTCCACCTTTATTGGACGTTACTTGCCTTTTATTTTTGGGGGACTTACTTTTTTCCTCCCCTGTGGCTTTACCCTTACTGCCCAAACACTCGCCCTAGCCTCAGGTGACATCATCAGTGGTGGATTAATTATGTTGTCCTTTGCTCTGGGTAGTTTTATACCCCTCTTGCTCATTGGCTACGGCAGTTCTTCATCACAGAAAAATCCTCGCACTGCCGCCTATTTTTCCCAAGTTGCTGGTATCCTCGTTGTCTTGTTTGCCATGTACAATTTGTATTCCCAATCCATTGTTCTCGGCATAAATCCAGTTTTCAAATCATCTGAGATCCGAGATCTGACATCTGATATCCAAATTATTAATGGCACTCAAATCCTGAAGATGACCGCCAGTGCCTCAGGTTATACTCCCAATAGTTTTACCATCAAGGCAGGACAGAAAACCCGCTGGGAAATTACTGACAAGGGGACTAGCGGCTGTACCAACGCTGTCATCTCAAAAGGCTTGTTGGGCAACGATATTATCAATCTCGTCGCTGGTACCACCTCAGTCAAGGAATTCACCGCCCCCACTGCCGCCGGCACCTATCGCTTTTCCTGTTGGATGGGTATGATTAGTGGCACTATTGAAGTAGTTCAATAGAATTTATTGCCAAGCACTCTGCTTTTTAATTATTTTCTCGACTGATTCCCTGATGAAATTATTATCATGTATTTTGTTATTTGATCCAGTCATTATCAGCTTAATTTGTTCTACCGAATACGGGGCACCATATCCTACACTTCCCCACAATGCGGGAATATGGGCACTGTCCAAACCCATATCTTTCAGTTTCATTCTCAAATCAATCGAGTAACCAAACAAATCATCTTGGTTCATTTCTAATAGATCAATTGTATCCGACAATTCAACCAAATCTCCATACCTAGACATCCTTATTGTCTCCACAATTTTATCAGCTGTATCTTCGCTTACACCGGTTATCACGAGTCCATATTTTAACCCGACCATTTCAAATCCTGTTGCCAATCTCTCTCTGTGAATACTATCTACATCTCCGTCTCTATTGTCTAAATTCTTAAATATTGGAGTTGCCACCTTTTCAGCTTCCCTTGCCGTGATGTCGTGTCCAAAATTCATGATTCCTAGATTATTTTTTGATTTTTCCCCTAGTTCCAATGGTAGTTCCTCTGCTAGTTCGCAAAAACGTCTTTCCAGAGCTCGATCAATCGAGTGGGCGTATTCATGTCCAGCTAATGACGCCAATGCCGCATTCAACACTTGCTCAGAAGTCAAGTCTATATCATTTTTTGCTGCCGCTCTTTGTATAATGCCCAGCCGGTTTTCGATCCCACCAACTGATATGTATATTTCTGGTTTTGAGTCACCATCACCTCTAATATTGATTCCACCACTCATATTTTCAACAATTTGTATATCTGCTCCTCTAGTTAGTTTTCCCGTAATCACCACCAAATCCTTTGGAATTAATCCGTTTTTTGCTGCCATCGATATGAACCCATTAGTTAGCTGGCCCGACATAGCCTTTAACTGATCCAAGTTAACGGCTTCTTCACTGCCATATTTACTAGTATCATATTGGGAAATTTCCTCTCTAATTATTTCCTCTACTCTTGATATATCTCTAAACCTGTCATTTTTCTCCCATATAAACCGACCATCATCTCCCCGATTTTTCCACAAGCCTTCCGTGTGAATCCTTTGCATTATCTTGTATCCAGCAGTGACAATTCCCTCTTTGTTTTCACTTCCGTGGACTGATTCGATAGCATCTCGTTTTGACATCAATGTATTTTACTATTAATTCCAGCCACTCAACCAATCTTCCTATTTCAGTCTAATCAAACTACTCACACATTTTCCTGTAAACACTTACTGTCTAGAAAATATTTTTCTACTACCTATACAAAAATGGATAGTTTATAAGCTACTATTCAACTGCATTTTTTCCGGCACATACCGTTTCTCCTGTTGGATGGGTATGATTTCCGGAACTATCGAAGTGGTGAATTAGTTATTTTGCCGCGTATTCTCTCTTCACCGCCTCAGCCAACATTATTTTCATCAACGATTGATATGGTACATCCTTTTTGTTGGCTATCATCTTTAAATCGTACATTAATGTATTCGGCAATCTAATCGTAATTGGCTTTGCAGTTGGTTTTAATTCAGACAAATCTAACTCAACCTTCATCGATTCATCAAAGAAATCAGTCGCATCATGTGTCGCCCAGAAATCTCTCTCCTGATCCTCGTTTTTAAATTTTGGTATTTGTTTTATTTTATTTCTCATATAATTTTTTCTCCTTTTTACTCATATCTCGAGCAGAAATAACTCTAATTTTTTTATTTCTAATTGTAAAAAATATAGACAACTTCCTCTTTTTTTCGGTAATTCCTAATGCCAACCATCGTTGTTCATTTATGGAATGCCTTTCGTCAAAAAATGTTTTTAAATTAGCTTTATTAATTAAAAAAATTTGTTCGCACTCAGTATAATCTACTTCATGCTTTTGCCAGTTTTTAAGCTGGTTTCCTTCATCCCAATCAAAAACAATTGGTCTTGATGGTAGGTTCTTTTTTGTCACTGTACATGATGATACAATACATTTTATCTTCTTGTCAAGTCTTTCTCGCTACCAATCTAATTAATCCACTCACATTCTTTATTTCATCTTTTCGACTAACACCTAGGTTATCCAACAATATTATTTCAAATCCAGTTAACACTTTTTTCATCGATTCAATACTAAAAAATCTTTTACTAATACCACTTTCATCGACATAATAGTCTTTTTCAATTTCTTTATATTCACTAATCTCAGGATCATTGGTCGAATTTACTAATATTGCCAATATTCCACCAGTTTTTAATATATTTTTCATCTCCAAAAACAACTTTATTGTTCTTTCTTTATCAAAATAGTGAATGCCAAGGTGTGAATAAATCACCTCAAAACTTTCACTTTCAAATGGCAATGGTATAGCCATGTCTACTAGTTTGAATTCAGTTGTTGCCACTTCTTGGCTATATTTCGAAAAATCCGTTGCCAGCACTTTGAATCCCTTTTCACTCAAATATTTACTATCCTGTCCCAATCCTACTCCTAATTCCAAAACAGAACAATTTTTCGGAAAATATTTTTCCACTTCTTGAACAAAAATTGTTGGACTTCTACTCCAATCAGCATCCGCATATTTTCCCAACTTTTTCCTCCAAAAATCTTGTAAGTTCATATTTGTATTATATCTCCTTGACTTTCCTGAACAAACTACTACACTCGTAGTATATGCGTAACAAAGTGGAGTCCGCCTCAGGCGGAAGCAATCAAACCGAAAGTTTCCATGTTTCTGGAATGCACTGTGCTTCTTGTGCCTCAGTCATCAAAGGCCAACTTGAGGATATTGATGGCATAAGATCTTGTACTGTCAACTACGCCACCGAAAAAGCCCAAATATCTTTTGACCCCCAAAAAGTTGCTCTACCCCAAATGAATCTGGCTATCGACAAGCTTGGCTACTCCCTTCATTCTGGTCACGATATGTCACCTATTTCGACCGAAACTGCCGCCAAAGATCAAAAACAAAAAGATTTGGACAGCATGAGTCGTCAACTAAAAATCATTCTTCCTATGGTTGGTATCAGTATTTTTGTCATGATTTGGGAAATCGGTGCCAATCCTTTTAAGCTTTGGACGGAAATGCCCGATGTTTTAATGGAATTTTTCCACCACCTTCTACCTATCTTTGCCACCTATTCGCTATTTGTTGTCGGTCTACCCTATCTTTTAGGTATCTCCCGCTTCATCAAACACCGTGTTGCCAATATGGATACCCTCGTTGGTATTGGTACCCTAGTTGCTTACTCTTATAGCTTTATTGTGACCGCTTTTGAAAAGGTGTTGGCCCCCTATCTAAATACTCAACAAAATTATTATGATGTGACGATTGTCGTTATTGGTTTTATAACTCTGGGTAAATTTCTCGAATCCCGTTCCAAGTTAAAAACAGGCGAAGCCATCGAAAAACTTTTAGACCTGCAGGCCAAAAATGCTCTTATCCTTCGCGATGGTCAGGAGATCGAAATACCCGTCGATCAGGTAGTTCTTGGTGACATTATGTTAGTCAAACCAGGTACCAAAATCCCCTTAGACGGCATAATTATTGAGGGGAAATCATCCATCGATGAATCGATGATTACTGGCGAGCCAATTCCTGTCGACAAAGGGCCGAAGGATAGTGTTATCGGTTCGACCATCAATAAGCAGGGTTCACTCCAAATAAAAGTTTCCAAAATTGGTGCTGATACTATGCTCTCCCAAATTATAAAAATGGTGACCGAAGCCCAAGGTTCAAAAGCACCAATTGAGCGGCTGGCCGATCAAGTATCAGCCATCTTTGTCCCAATTGTCCTTATTTTATCTGTCGTGACTCTTATTGCTTGGATGATTGCTGGTCAGTTTACTTTAGGTATTTTGTGTTTTGTGGGAATTTTAGTCATTGCCTGTCCTTGTGCTATGGGTTTGGCCACACCTACGGCCATTATTGTAGGGGTTGGTAAAGCCGCTCAAAATGGAATTTTAATCAAAAATGCCGAAAGCCTTGAAAAATTAAATGGTGTAAATTTTGTCGTTATGGACAAAACCGGTACTCTGACCAAGGGTTCGCCCCAAGTTACCGATATCGAAGTTGTCAGTACTCAGTCAAAAAATGAAGTGTTACGTCTGTTAGCCTCGCTCGAAAATCACTCCGAGCACCCAATAGCTCAAGCAGTCGTCACCCAAGCCAAAGACGAAAAACTCGATCTTTTTAAAGTCACCGATTTTGAAATAATCGAAGGTCAAGGTCTCAAGGGGCAAATAAAAAGTACCCAATATCTTGCTGGCAATCTCCGGCTTGCAGCTGATCTCAAGTTATCAGTCGATCAAAAAGTCATCGACAGGCTCGCCACTCAGGGCAAAACCCCCATAATTTTTATGACCCCAAAAGAGATTATTGGTTATGTCGGTATCTCTGACACCATTAAAGACGACGCCATAGAGACTGTCACCGCCCTTCATCGCCAAAATATCAAAGTCGCCATGCTGACTGGTGACAACCAGATCACTGCCGAGTACATTGCCAAGTTAGTTGGCATTGATCGAGTTATTGCTCAAGTTTTGCCAGGGGACAAAGCCAAAGAGATCCAAAAGCTTCAGGCCGAAGGCTACAAAGTTGCCATGGTTGGTGATGGAGTCAACGACGCCCCCGCTCTCGCTACTGCCGATGTCGGTATAGCTATGGGAACTGGTACCGATGTTGCCATTGAATCGGCAGGTGTTACCATTTTAGGTGGGCATATCGGCAAAATTCCCACTGCCGTCAAGTTATCTCATGCCACCATGAGTATTATTAAACAAAATCTTTTTTGGGCTTTCTTTTACAATATAATTGGCATCCCAATTGCCGCTGGATTGTTATATCCATATTTCAAAATTCTTCTCAATCCCGCCATTGCTGGTGCCGCCATGGGGTTTAGCAGTGTCTCGGTTGTCACCAACTCCCTCCGTCTCAAAACCAAAAAGTTTTAGTGTCTCCGTCACCCTCAATTCACTCCCACTAAATCTATTTCAATCAAAGTATTAATATTGAAAAGACCTGATTTAATAAAGTACACAAGTTTGACAGTAAATATCTCTAGTAGTACATTAACTCATCACTGAAAATAGTTTATTCTGTGATCATGCAAAATGATAGAACTCATAAATGCAACCAGAACTGCAATAGTAGACCAAAATTATTATTTAACTCTCTTTATCTGTTTAACAATGCCAGATATCGCTGGAAAGATTGAGTATCCAAACATTGATGGTCGAAATCATTACATCAAATGGTTCAATGAAAATGTTGCAGACAAATATATTATTAATAATAAAATTTCACTTACAGGAAATGATTGCTACGCATTAAGATGTTCAATGTTGCACGAAGGTGTTACAAACACCGAGCCTCAGCCAAGCCATGAATTGTTTAAAAAGTTTGTCTTTGGAAATTTTGAATCTCATAAAAATTGTTTTTTTGATTGTAATTTTAATGGTGTAATCTGGGACGCAGTGATACAGCTAAGTGTCAGGCAATTTTGTTTGGATATGTGTGATTCGGCACAAATTTGGTTAGAAAGAGCAATTGTGGACGACGAAAAAAAACAAAAAATTGATGACTTGGTAATTATTTATCCAGCAGGGAATTCAATAAACGGAATGAGTTTCGGGTAGTTTCTGCTGATAACATATATTTATGTCTACCAACATCCTCTTCATCCATCACTCCACTGGCGGGTACCTATTGCAACAGGGGAAGGTGAGGGAATTGCTATTACAAAAAAATAAACATCTTCAACTTTGGGATCATGGCTACAATCTTGACAAAAATCTCGTCAAATTTCCATTTTTAAGTTATCTCACTTTCAAAACTGGACTCAGTAATCCACTTGGTCTTATGACTGGCCGTGATTTTAATGTCAATATCAGCAATGATTCACCCGAGGGTTATGTCAAAACCTTTTCCCAAAAACCGACCGATTCTACTTTATCCCAAATTCTAAAATTTGATATTATCATTTTCAAAAACTGCTATCCTACCACCAAAATAACCTCCGATGAACAACTAACCAAATATCAAAATTATTATCAAACAATATTTAAATATCTAAAAAAATATCCTAATAAATTATTCATAGTTTTCACTTCACCACCGCTACGATCAGAGTTGACCAAACCTGAGTATGCTATCCGTGCCCGTAAATTATCTGATTGGGTCGTCGCTCACCAATCAAGAAACATCAAAACATTCGATTTCTTTGATTTATTATCTGATTCATCAAATACCTTAAAACGCCAATATTGTCGGTTTCTTCCCTTCGACTCCCATCCCAATAAACTTGCCAATCAGACTATTGCCCCAATTTTAGTCAATGTCCTTGATTCCGTCTCCCAACAATTGGTTGTCAGTTAGAAGCGCACTCTCCCAATCACCACAATATTATTCTCACCTTTAAGTATTCCATCTTCTCCCAGCTCTGGCAACGTTTCGAGTATTTGAAATCCAGTATTACCTGTATCAATTCCACTTGGTCGAGCACCCTGCGCCCCACGTCTGGTCACCATCAACACTTTTTCGCCTTCTTTTAAGTGATACAACTGTTTGTCTCGAATTTCTTGTTTACGGGCGTCCATAGCCAATTATATACCCACCGGTTTGACTTTAACCAACTCCACAACTACACTTGTAGTATATGATGAACTTTTATTATCCCTACGGCATGCATTACGGCTTCGGTTTCTTTTCTCTACTCTGGTACATCTTCATCTTTTGGTTGTTTCTCGCCATTTTTCGCAAATTATTTCACCCTGATTCCACCACCAGCACCTCTTCCGCCAGCGAATCCGCTCTCGATATTCTTAAGCTCCGTTATGCTCGGGGCGAAATCACCAAAAAAGAGTTTGATTCCATGAAAAAGGATATAAGCTAGGTTCTTCTATATGGCATTATTACTTCTCCATACTTACTCCTTGCAATTGATTCTGCTGAACTTAGATGTCCGCTATTGATGTTTACGTTATTTCGCCTCAAAAAATTTAATGCTCCTACTATATCGTCTGTAATTGAATTATGTCTAGCTACAATAGCCCAAGCCTCCATCTGACCGACTCTAAAAGGTTTACCACCGTCGATTGAAATGTTTAGTTTCGCCGTATCTACCAACACATCTATTCTATCTATATAAAATATTGTCATATTAGACCTGATTATATTAAAACAAATTTTGAAACTTTCAAAACAAGTTGCATTTTAATCTATCACGAGGTCCACTAATCCCTGCTTATTTGACATTGACTCTATATATACTACAATTGTAGTAACAATAATTTATTTTCTATGATCAAAAAGAAGAAAGATGAAAAATTAAATTCCGAATTCACCTCCGAAGAATGTTGTGGTGGGCAGTGTACTTGCAATTGCGGTGATGAATAGATCGTAGCAACAGAGTAGTCGAAAATCAGGTACTTGTAAATCAAACCCCCCCGAATTCCGGGGGTTTTAGTTGGTAGCGGCTAAAATCAGCAGGGTCGGTGAAAGAGTGATAAACAAATATTTTTGGTTTTTGTATAATCAACTCGGATAATGAAAAACATTAAATATTGAAATTATCGACAAAAAACTTATGATCATTTATTCGAGTACTACATTTAAATCAATAGAGCCATTCGGGGAAATCGAACTACCAGATTTTTGTGTGTTGACCGGTAGAAATGGTAGTGGCAAATCACACCTACTTACCGGAATAAAGGAAGGGAGTATTTTCGTCAGAGATACACCAGCAAAAAATATTTTGTACTTAACCTTTTCAAATTTTGTCCAAAACTTTCAGGTTACAACAGATTATTCCCATAAGGTAAATGCTTGGAATAGATTTATAGATACGAATAATCTCAACATACCCAACATATTAAGAAATTTAGAATCAAGGATAGAGCCTTACAAGGAAATAATTGAGAGTTCATCTAAGGATAAACACAAACCATACCTTAAGTTAAATATATCTGACTTACCTCCAGAGAGCGGAGAGCTAGTTATCCGTGAACTCTCTAAATATAAAGATGAATTAATGGATATATTCAATCAGGATAACTACAAAAATGACGAAATTTTACAGTCAATATTAGAGTCCGTAATATTTAAGTCAGAAATGTTTGCTTCATCAATAAAACACAACTACTTCTTTTTACTTTTTCAAAAAACAGCGCTTGGTAGTAGTCAAATTTTGTCTGACTTAAGTACAATTTTTAACGAATATCACAGGAACATAAACCGCAACTTCTTAGTTTCAAAAAATGGGGGTTCAACTCTAGACAGTGATGAATTTGTTAATAAGTATGGAAAGCCACCCTGGGACCTAATTAGAAATATTTTTTCAGGATTCAACCTACCTTTCGATATTAATGATCCTTCAAGTGAGAATGTTGATCCTTTCGATGGTACTTTTCAAATAAAGTTTTTCAATACCGAGAGGAACAATAAAGAGATTGTTTTTGGAGACCTTTCCTCAGGAGAACAAATCTTAATCACGCTAATAAACGCAATTTACACCGCTACAAGGAAGGACAATCTACCAAAGTTAATTTTACTGGATGAAATTGATGGACCGTTAAACCCATCAATTATCCAAAAGTTTATAAACTATATCACTGAGAACTTTGTTGAAAATGGAATCAAAGTCATTGTTGCAACACATTCACCGTCCACAGTAGCGTTTAGCCAGAGTGATTCAATTTTTGCCGTTGATAGTACAAAAACACCTCCAATCACTCAAAAAGACCATTCACAAGCAATAAGCTTGTTATCAGATGGGTTTACTACTTTGTCAGATTTACTTGTTGTTAACACAGTATTAACAAATAGAATCGTTATATCTGAGGGGAAAAATTATTAACATCTTGAGTTGGCCTATTCTTTTTTTGGTAAAAACTTAGATTTGAGCATTTTAAATATCGCGAATCTTGGCAGTGGTGAGCTAAGAAACTTATTTACATTTATAAACAGGTTTAACAGTACAAAAGAGTTTATATTTGTGTGGGACAACGATTACAGAATTAATGACAATGGCCAAGAGCGAGATTTGGTTGCTGTTCTGCGCCAATGCAGTAAGAACTCTAGGGTATATATTTTTGAAGAAAACTCAGCTGGGATCACAAAAAGGGGAATAGAAAACTTATTTAATCACGAAGTTTTGGATGGGTACGATGGTATTGTTGAACAAAATGGAGTAAAAAATAAAAATAGATTTTTCAACCATATTAGGAATCGAAATAATAGAAATGACTTCGATAATTTTATGAAATTTTACGAATTTATCACAACTTCTAGTGTTTCGAATATAAAATAGATTGTTAAAAACTTACTCGAGGCTGGTACTGGGATACCAGCCTCGTAAAATAAAAAACTAATCGTCGTGATTCCATCTCCATATCCATAGAGCCACTATAATCAGCGCACTTGCTGATATTGCCCATACTTGAACAGGGGAGAACCACCAGGTCAGCATTCCGGACACCAAGAGTCCTATTGTTGCTCCAACCGTGCCTGCACTCGATCTCAACGAATTAACAGATGTTCTGACCTCATTGGCAATTCTCCGGTTGGTATAGGTCCACAAAACTGGTAGCCACATACTTCTACCCGCTTCATGTACCAAAAATGGGATCAAAATTAACCAGATCCAGCTTCCTTTAATTGGTGTAATCAACATCGGGATACCAATGCTCAACACAATTATTGCCAAGCCTTTTGAATTTATTTTCCATTTTTCTGCCAACTTACTCCCAATAGCACTCGCCACTGCTATTCCTGTCCATATGCTCCCTAGCCATTCGCTATTGCCACTGGCAGTTTTAAATACCACTGGCCAAAACATGTTAAATGGCTGAAAACATCCAAACAATATTGCTGTCACTACAAATGTCCGTCTCATTACTGGATCTTTCCATGCATTTTTGGTTATTGTCCAAAGCCTCAAGTCACTATCACTTAGAACGTGGGTAGTCGATTTTTCTGGATACTTTCTCAGCTCCCAAGAAATCATCAAGAGAGTTATCATTCCAGTTGAGCCGGCCAGCAACCAGGGCCACTGCAATCCAAAACGGCTCCCCACAATTCCTCCCAAAATCGCGGTTGGGATAACGGCCAATTTTCCCCAAAAACCAGCTTGAGATAGTGCCCAATGAGTCTCTTCTTCCGTCGTGTGGTTTTTTACCCAACTTTCCAGCGCCTCTGAAATACAGGCATGGCCAATTGCCCCGATTGCTTCCGACAAGGCGCACATCCAAAATCCTGTTGCCATCCAGTAGCTCAAGTGACTCAACGACCAAAAGAATAAACCTATCACGTAGATTCTTTTTTGACCAATCCGGTCACCTAGGTTTCCAGTGAAAGGATCAAGCAAAGACGACACTGACATGTAGACAGTGTTTAGCAAACTTGCCTCCCACAAACTTAGTCCCAAACTTTGCAAAAACAATATGTAGGACGCAAAAAACCACGCCGAGCCAATATTTTCCAATACCTTGGCCCACACAAACACCTTTCCAATTTTACTTTTCATTTTTTTCTCCTTTTTATGTTTTTAATGTGCCCAACTCCACAGCCTCCCAGTGCTATTGAGTTGGACAAACTCCGAAAAAGAGTAAATATTCTATTTTTAATCATAAAAAAAAGCCCCCTTTCGGAGGCTTATCTAACTTAATATTACCCAACTTTAGACAGTTTCTCCTTTAATCATTTTTGGTTTGGTATTGGCCAAGCCAAACTGGACGTCCATTTGGACATCCATAGATTCAAGATTAGAAAACTGTCTACAATAACTCATACATTCAATATTAACACATTATAGGACTAAAACACAACTGCCAAATTAAAACAAGTTATATTTTAATCTGCCTCTCTTGCTATACACCATTGGTATGGCCATTTTATTATTCACCATTTCCTTATTTACTAGCTGCCCATTTTTGCATCCCTCGGGTTTATTTTCAATAAATTCTCTCGACTCATTCCCACTTAAATGCATATAGTCGGCTGGCTTAAATTTTACCTCATTCGTTTCACAACCTACCCACACCCACGCCAATATTCTTCCATATTTATCGTCCTGCCTTGCCCGCCATAGCTTTAGCGTCGGCGGGATATCTATCATATTCCAGCCATATTTGATCGTTTTCTATTATCTCCTTCAATTTAGTCTTTGCCTCCATTTCTCCTGTTTTTCCTCTGTTTGGCGCATCCACCCCCAACAATCTTACAGTTTGTCCTGTTTGTAGTTTAAAAGTGTCTCCGTCTTCAAATGTTTCTACTATCCCTATCCTCGGGAAAACATTTTCATCCGCATAGTAGTTATTTATTTTGTTTATCTTGCCCACACCGTACACAGTCGCAAAAATTATTCCAGGTATCAGTACCGCCGGCACCCCCTTTCTCGCCCAAGCTTTATAGTTATTGCCCGCTTCTTTTGTCACTAATTAAATTTATCACAAGGCCATCGTCTAATTTCTCTTCGGCATTAGTTCTTCGCCAGTTTTACTCCTCACTCTTGTTTCCAAGACTCTTCGTGAACCATCGCTAATATCAGGTTTTCTTCTTTCCATATGTTCATACGCCTTTTCACCGTATGCCCTTTCCTCTATTCTCGCAAGCAACACTTTTACCTCACCCGACGATAATTTAACTATATTTCCCCCTCGATGTTGTTCAGCGTTTTCCACTGTATCAACCAACAAGTCTGTCTTTGGGAAATAGTATAGCTTCATATAACTGACGCCGAGTATACCACAAAGGCCCGCTCTTTCTACAATGCCGCATCGACCGCCGATTTCATATCAGTGTAGCTATAGGCACCAGCAAAATTCTGAGTGTTTACAAAGAAGCTCGGTGTTCCATTGAACCCGAATTTCTGAGCAGTCGCCATGTCAGTAGCTAGCCTGTCCTCATATCTACCACTATCAAGACACTCTTTCATAAACTTAGCATCTACTGCCGACTTCAGGAACTCAGCCACTTTATCAGATTGGGTTTTGTCGTTTTTCACCGTTGTGTTCATCAACTCATATCCAGCCTCATTCATTAGTAAATCATGTACCTGCCAGAATTTACCCTTCTCTTGGGCACAATAAAATGCCTTGGTGCCCATTTCCCCATTGCCATGTCCATTAGCATAAATCCACACAAATGACGCTTTCTTTTTATCTACTAGTTTTTTCATTTCCGCTACCGGTGCTACATATGCCCCACCATCCGCCTTTAGGATAAACTGACTCCCCATTTGTTTATTCAGAGCCCCATTTTTACCGGCGGCTACATGACAAAATGGGCAGGAAGGATCAGAAAATTCCACAAACACTAGTTTTTTGTTTTTATCTCCAAAGGTTATATTTTTACCATCAAACAATTCTTTTAACTGGTCTTGGGTCACCATAGTTGCCTGTGGTTGAGCCGCCTGTTGTGCCGGTTGTGCTGCTTGTGGTTGAGCAGTTCCAGCCGATTTTTCCAAGCTGTTTACTTTTCCATATAGGTATCCACTTGTTCCTACCATCACCATCATCAATAGTCCGACAAACATTGCTGCACTCTGGGATATCTCAATTTTTTTATTTTCCATATTAACTAATGTACCTAGTTACTGCTTTTCTGTCAACTATCACTTACTACAGCTGTAGTTATTTAGTTATTTTTTGTTACAATATTTTATGAATGTATTTGTATTTCTTTTAGTTCTAGTTTCTAGTTTCTCGTTTCCAGTTTCTGTCTCTGCCCAGTGTCCCATTTGTATTGTCACTGTTGGGGGAGGCATGCTTATTGCCAAAAAGTTGGGAATAGATGATTTCTTAGTTAGTATTTGGATTAGTGCTCTCAACACCGCCATTGCTTTTTATCTTGCCGACAAAATGAAGATTAAAAATCATTGGTTGAAAATTTTTAAGAACCCTTGGTTTTTGTCTTTTGTTTTTTTACTTTTGACTTTAATTTATTTTGTCACTTCTGGCCAAACTGGCCATGTAGCCAACAAGTTGCTAGGTCTCGACAAAGTTATCTTTGGCCAAACTCTGGGTATGATAGTCATGTTTATTGGCAACTTTATTTATGGCTATACTAAGTATAAAAATGACGGCAAAGCCCTCTTCCCTTATTCCAAGGTCGTCTTCCCTGTTGGTCTAGTTTTGATTATTACCCTAGCTTTTAAGTTAGGTTTTCATTTGTAAATAAAAATACGATTATTGTAGGAACAGACCTATGTGTCTGTTCCTTTATTAATCATTTTATTTTTCATTTTTTCAATATCAATTTCCTTTTTTAATTTTTCCGGCAATATACCTCTCTTAAGCAACGTCCTTCTAGTGGCCACACTATTTTCATACACTTCTTGATTTAGTTTTGGTTTCCCCATCAGATTTTTTTCTTTTATATTATGATCCGTCATAACCAATTATTATCAAATTCAAATTTTAAGCTTAAAATTTCCCTTTCATTAAAAATTTTAAATTTTAAATTAAAAATTGGAAAATATGTTTATCCTTGAATTCAGCAAAATCACGCGATTGTTTGATCCCTCGTTTATAGACAGTTGACTCTATTTTTCTCTCAGTCTCTTTCAGTCTTTCTCTGGCCTCAATTCTTTTTATTACCTTTTCTTTTTCCTGCATTATTTCCTGTCGTCTAGTCTGGGTAGCAAAATATGTCTGTGCCCTAGCAATTTCAGGCTTACGGCTATCTCCATTTTGGGCAATCAAATAACACGCATATCGAGTTAGCAAATAATCATCGATATTTCTTTTGGCTGTACTTCCAGTAATTACCATTTTGTCGGCGTCCACAAAATGGTCTGTAATATCATAATCACTTGCTGCGCATGCAGCTTTGGCTTTTTTTATCACTTCAAAAAACGTCCTCCACTCCACATATCCCAACACTTTCATCAAATCTCTCGCCGACCAGTATTCTAAGGTGTCTTTAACTTTTTTAATTGCTTCAAGATCTTTGTTTATCACCACTTCTTTATTCATAAAATATAATAAACCGAATATTACCCGAATGTCAATATACTATTGTATTTAAATATCTCTAGTGTTAAATTTCCTCAAATGGCAAAAAACGAGACAAAAAGTAAAGGTAGGGTATTAACTGTTTTGGATTTGCAGTCAGGTGCCCGCGAACACAATTTAAAACCAGAAGATGTCACCAAAACTTATGAAACAGTTCCTTTTTTCCCAAGGTTTAATGGTCGCGCTTTACCCCACCTCAGAGTCGCAATAACCGAAGTTAAAGAACAATTAACAGTAGCCCAGATTGGAAAAATAGTCGCTACCACCATAAATTTACGTCCAAAAATTGGCTCAGACAAAATTTCAACTCTAGAATCAATTGCACTCGAAGTTCAAAACTTGATGGCGGAAAGGCATCTCGCTATAGCCAACGTTCAGTTGAGAAAAACAAAATAAATTTATATTCATTGTTCTTTTCCAATCATCCTCACCAGTCTTCCTGTCAGCCACACAGAAATTAGTCCCACAAACCATCCACAAATTAGGGCAATTCTTGGACTACTCGTATCTGCCACCCATCCCAAAAACAAAACCGATATCCCCAAAAATATCGATCGACCTAACGAATTTAACGATCCCATCGTTGCTCTCTGTTTGTCTGTAAACTCTTTTTGGAATATTGTATTTTCCGCTACCGTGCTCGGTCCATACATTAGTGATGTTGTTGACATCAGAGCTGGCGACAATACTGTTGGCAGTCCCAACGCTACCAAATCAATTATTTTTGACGTCACTTGTTCAAACATCAATACTTTTTCCGCCGAAAATCGTTTTATTATTTTTCCACTCCATCCAAAGCCAATTGCCGCCCCGACATTGGCCAACATTCTAGCAACTCCAATCGCCCACAATGGCCATAGTGTCGCAATAAATACCGATCTAAATTGAAACCCAGCCTCACCAATTCCAAACCCTATTATTGACGATAGACTTAGCAGTCTTATTTTTTGATTGCCCACAAAACTCCCAATCGCTTCTTTCAAGTGAAAATATATATTTCCTTCATGTTTTATTTTATTTTCAATTTCCAGAAGCCAAAAACTAGTTACGAAGCAAAGTAGTAGAGGAATTACCGATAGCCACATTACCAAGTGGAAAGAATATGCTGCAATTATTCCACCCAGTACTGCCGACAGTCCCAATGCCCATTGCTCCATTGAGCTAATTTTCCCCATATGCTTTGCCAAATCTTCTTTTTGTTCCGATTTATCCAAGCTATCATATAGCAGTGCATCATTATTACCACTATAAAACGATCTACCCAGCCCGCCCAGTATCGCTCCCAGTACCAGCCACCAAAAATTCATACCGATTGCATAGGCAATCCCCGATAGTGTGTAGGCCAGACCTCCCATCATCGTTGTATATTTTCGTCCGATCAAATCCGAAAACATTCCGGTGGGAATCTCAAATATTGCTCCACTAATATTTGCCACAGTAAAAATCGATAGACCCAACATATACGACCCCGATACCTTTGAAAAATAAATCGCCGCAATCGGCGACCACAAACTAAAGCCAATTAATAGCCCCTGCCAGGTCAATATTTTAATATTCCTCGAATAATCCATATCAAACAAGTTTAAACGATTTTATTAATCTCTTCACATCACTCGGACTAATTTGGCTACAAATTTGTCGATATTTTATAAATGTATCGATACCTATTCCAGTTTGGCCTTTTAATGTAAACAAAGTAATGTGAGTTGGTGGGTATCTAAAATGATAACTCAACCTTTTATTGATTCCAGAAATTAACCATTTTAAACCTGAAAATCCAACTCTGACCACTATCGTTTTTTGATCATTTTCTGCTGCCAGCTTAAATGTATTTGTTGTCTTTCCAAGTTTAAGACTACATTTTTGTGCAAAATTTAGAATTTTTATTTGATCTTTTTTGGGTACATTCTCCAGACACAACAGACTTACGTGATAGTTACTTTTTGAATAAAACATATCACCTCCAACTGCAATTTTAGGAACAATATTCAAGTTAATGGGAAACATCAAATAGTCATATTTCAAATAGACACCAATGTTATCGTTAATATTCCTCGAATAATCCATAAAAGAATGATATCAAATGTATTTTAAAGTGATTCTCCCTTTTTCAAGGGGAGATGTCCGTAGGACAGAGGGGTTTTGATGTTAAAATACTTTATGAATCCTGATAAAAAACTCGCCGAATTTATGTCCAAGGTCAAAAATGCCGAAGCAGGCCACGAAATGGATTTAGCCTCGGGTGAAGACCTCTCTATGGCCGTCATGAATCTTATTGCCATCGAAGAACACATGTTTTTCAACGCCAACAAAACTGGCAAAGTCAAATATTTTGAACTTTTGGCTGAAGCCAGAGAAATGCGCAAAGTCCTCATGAAAATGCTTATTCCCAAATACGAAGGCGAGGTCTGGTGCACCAGCAAACATTTACTCGCCGCCAGTATGCGAGTCATGGAAGTGGGGACCAAGTATCAGACCAAAGGTGATACCAAAACTGCCTATGATTTATTTAAAAAGTCTTATGATCTCTACAATCTTTTTTGGGCCATCAATCTCGGCATGACCGACAAGGAAAGCCCCCTTTCCTCAAAGGGGGTGTCAGCTTTAGCTGACGGGGGATTTGATAAACCAATCGAACTCAAAAAATCCGACATTCTCGGTAAATTCAGTAGTGCCATTGGCAAAATCCTCGACTGTTGTCGTGAATAGCTCTAGTTTTCTTTAGTTACTTCACTCACACCCTCTTTTGTTACCACGTACAAGACAACTTTTGGACCTTTTTTTAATCCCAATTTTGTTACCAAATTTGCTTTAGGGTCACCTGTGGCAAACCCAATACCCAATTGCGGCTCCAGAGAAACCCTCCCAATTATTGGGAGTTGTCCACTGATTGCCAGTTGAGTCAGGTTGTTTGGGTATAAAAAATCGCTTCTTCTGTCTACCATAAAATATTATTTCAGCTATCCAACCCTAAATTATATACCTTCTAGCTCATTTTGCCAAGTCCGAATCAATTCAAACCCATCTTTCCAAAACTTTTCATCCCCCATATCTACTCCCACTTTTTTGAGTACCTCATCCGGTGCCATCGATCCGCCAGCCGCCAGTACTTCTTCAATTTTTGTGACAAACTTTTTACCTTCTTTTTTATAGCGTGAGTAGAGGGATAGTGACAGCAATTCTCCAAAATTGTAGGCATAACAATAAAAAGGGGATTCAAAAAAATGGCTCACATACAGCCATTCATATTTAAATATCGGATCAATTTTCATTGATGTTCCAAATTGTTCTTTTAGATTTTTGAGGTATGCCTCACTCAGGTCTTTAGCAGTTGTGCCTTTACTAATCATTTCATGCGCCTGCTTTTCAAACATTACAAAATAGCTTTGCCGCAGAATTGTGGCATACGACTCGCCAATTTTTTCCGCCAGCATTTCCTTTCTTGCTTTTTTATCTTTTTCCTCTCGCAGCATTTTTTCAAACAATATTAGTTCCCCCAGTGTCGAGGCAGTTTCCGATAGCGGTAGATTGGCGTGCTGCGGTCCAGCATAATGATGGTTCGCATACAGGCTGTGCACCGCATGGCCTAGTTCATGGGCCAGTGTCGACACATCTCGGCTGGTTCCAGTATAATTTAATAGTACGTATGGAGTATATTTTGGCCCAACCGTGGCACAAAACGCCCCACTTCTTTTATTGGGAGTCGGGTGTGAATCTATATGTTTTTCCTCCATTACTTTTTTTGCCTCCGCCGCAAATCTAGTTGAAAAAGTCGCAAACGCCTCCAATACCATTTTTTTGGCTTCATTAAACTTTATAACTTTATGAACTTTATTAACTTTCAAACTTACTGGCGCATATAAATCAAATCTACTCAATTTCTTCACTCTAAGTAATTTTGCCTTGTATTCAAAATATCTCCAAAATACTTTTCTTTCTTCTTTGCAGACTCGCAGTAGTGTCTCAATAGCTTCATCGGGTACATGATTCCCAAAATTACGCACCTCAATTGGGCTCTGGTAGCCTCTAAATTTAGCTTCAAACGCCCAGTCCTTGACTACCGCCTGATAAATTACCAAAAATTTATCAATATTTTCCTTATGTTTATTTAGTAACGATCTATATGCCCCTTCTCTTAGCTTCGGACTCTTGTCATGGACATATTTTAGTAGTTCAGCTTGGCTTTTGATTTTTTTCTTACCCAGTTGATACACAAAATCAGCTTCAATCAGGCCTCTTAGGTCGCTTATCGCCCCGCCACCATTGATATCTTTATTGTCAATTATTTCTTCTTCCCGTTGGCTGAGGGTATATTTGGCCGCCATCCGTCCATAATTCATTCCGTATTCTAGGTCGGGGATTGCTTTAAATAGTCGCTTGGCATTATCATCACCCAGAGTTTCCTTGCCTTCCACTGGTAGTCCCTTTAGCCAATGGCCAATCTTGCGGCTAGTTTGGTTAAATTTTAGGGCTAGGTCCGTTGCTTTTGAGTTCATTAGTCGGGCAGTAGCGTCTTTTTGGTTTACGCAGTCCATTAGTGAGGGGAGGTACATGAGACAGGAGAACTTTTCGTCTAGGGTTTCGTCATATTCCATAAATTCAGCGAACTCTTTTACACTCATGGTCGGGCTAAGTCTAGTCCACCATTTTTCTACCATGGCGATATTTCCATCCAATTCAGTGAGCATTTTATCAAAATCTTCCACTCTGCCCAGTTCCCTCAAATCCCATTTTTCTGCTTCATTTTTGGCCATGCACTATTGTATCTCAACCACTGTCAATTTAGTTACCCCATAATATTGACTTTTGACCTAAATTATCCTATAATGGTCGCCAGAGTAAATACACACAAAAGACACACAATCGCTGTGAGTTGTTTTGGATATTTACAGTTCTTTAACAATTCAAGAGTATATAAAAAAGCCAAAAGCTGTGGTGCACTTAGGATTGAACCTGCTTTAGTTCATTTCTGTGCGCACTACAGCTTTATTTTGTAGGCACCCACCCCAACCCAGACCAAGGAGGTCAATCTAGTAAAAATGTAATAAAAAATTATTTAAAACGTCGTCAAAATAATATTCACAGGAGATAAAAATGAAAACCCGAAATTTGTTCGCGAAAGGTACAATCTTGTGCCTCGTAGCCGTGTTACTTCTAACCAGTTGTGGTGTTGTTGGACCTGCCCTGCCTCTTCGGTCGGATATGCCGACTCAGGGTTTAGAAAATGTGGTTACCTACAAATTGAACGGCCCAGCCGGTACTGAAAAAGAAGTCAATATCGCCGAAATGCGAGGAGTCAATGATAATTCGCCAATGATGAAACTCCAAACCATATTCGGAAAACTTTCTGGATCAAAAACTCAAGACAGCTTAATCACCCTTCCCAGCGGAGTCCCAGTTCGCGCCCTTGGCATGAACAAGATCAAGCGATTCGCAGGCCTGACAAAGTTTATGACACTTGAACCGGCGACATACCATGCGGTTGATGCACAAGGAAACTGTTTTGCAGGCATCAAGGTAAGACTAGATTTCAACCGCAATGTTGCCCAGCTGCTTGCCAGTAAGCCAGACTTCGACTATTCCAGTCTCTGGTATTACGATGCTGCATGTATCGTTGAAGCCAACGGCGAGGTAAAAATTGATATTGACCACGCAAGGCTTCGTGCAGTTGTCCTCAACGAGGTGTGGCAATTCCGACTTACAGCCGGTCCTTGGTTCTATAACTGGGGACACAGTGTCACCATTATTCCAGGCAACAAGCTTAGTGGGTTACCCGTGCGCTGGTGGGAAAAGTTTGACTATCCCAACACTGACGCTGATGCTATGGGTGCCGCTGCAATAATGAATTACCTCATTGGTGATTTATCTACCGGTGCCCAGCCATGGCTTGAGTTCAGTCCACTTGGCGAATTCAGTGATTCCTATTTGGTTTACAGCGCTGGAGATGCTGACCAATATGCCAATTGGGATCGTGTATTACTCGATCGCCAACAACAATACGTTGTCATGTATCGACCCAACAATTTGACAGCGTGGGATTGGATTACGATTAAGCCCATATACAACTACGAGTGGAACGATGTTACCCAGAACTTGTCCAAGTTCCATGGATGGACTGGCGATATCTTCAAAGACAAAATTGACGAACGTGGTCTTCCCAAAGATCCACGCGACAGTGTCATCAGCGAAGTTGAAAGAATCGGCTGGATGAATGGGCCAAATGCATCTTTAGCGCAGATTCAATATATCGGCCGCGAAGGTCAGATTCTCTATACCCAAACCATTCGTGCATACATTGGCGCCAAGGACACTCTGGTTATGTTTGGACCGGGTCAACCAATGTATTCCGAAGCGAAGAAAAATGCTGTCAATCAAGATGGTTTGCAATATCCTTGGGCCTACGATGATAATGGCCAGCCTATCGCGAATCCGCCGATGACACAGGATCAGTGGGTGCAGTTGCAGCAGGAAGGATCAATGTGGAACTATCTCAAGGGAGATAATCCGTTTAATTCCGACCTGTTTATTCAATATCGTTTTACTGACGATACAACCTGGCGCCCAATAACCTGCTCCGACTCAGATGGCAACAGCTATACCTGTGGTTGGAACCCTGTTGACTGGAATCTTGACTCCACCTATTTCTTCCAGGGTAATGTGGATAAACCATGGTATATAACACAGTTACTCGGAGAAGTGGGGATGCGCACACTGGGCATGAGCTATAATTCATGTCTTTACTGCGGCACTGGAATGGAATTTGCTATGGATCAGATGAAATTCCATAGTGATTACTTCACCGGTTTTACCCAGGAATCTGTGTGGATGTTTGATGCTCGCGCTATGCAGCTTCCCGACAGTCTCGCTATATCATGGGCCAAAGTACATCAATAATATGCTCTTGAATCCTCTTCTGGATTCTTCCACTAACAAAAATGGGTCAGGCTAAAGCCTGACCCATCGCGGGAGAATCTGGAAGTTGTTGTATCCCGATTTATCGGGGCTGATGAGTTCTCGACTGGGTCAACCAGTCGGAACGAAACAACACTTAACAATCTATCGTTCTGATTTTATTCTATTTTTAAAATCATCTCCTTTCCACAACACACCATCGTCCCTCCTCCCACATTTGTCACCATCACTTCATTTCCACACACACTACAATAAAATTTCTCACCAACCTTAGTAACACTCATAAACTAAAATTAACTAATAACTAAACAGATTATAAATCTAAACAAAATAGTTCACCTCGCCAAAGTCATGAGCTCGTCGATTGACGGCGGCGGGCCAACCTTAGTTACAGCCATAGTTATTTTAATTAGTAATCTAATTAATATTCTTATTTTTCAAACCCTCCTTGTCAAGGGAGGGTACTCCGAAAGCTTTCGGAGCGGGTGGGTTTAGTTCTAAAACTGTTTATAAATATCGTGTGATCCCACAGAGTGAAACCAAATTGTATTCTCGTCTCCAAATTCAAATATAATTCTAATCTGTCTATTGATTGAAAACGACCAAAACCCATGCAATTTGTTTTGCAGAGCATGAGTTTTTAGTCTCGGGTCATGGGGATTTTTTCTAAATATCTTTTCCTTTTCTTCCGCCATTCTCTTTATTTCTGGAGATAATCTTTTATATTCCCTTACAAATTTCGATGAATAATATATATCCACCACCAATTATCGCAAATCTGCCAGACTCTTCAATAGTGTACCCTTGCCTGCCTTTAGTTGTTTTTGGCTTGCCTTCAATTCACTCAGTAATTGATTTTTAGACCAATCCCTTATCAAGTTTCGGAAAAATTCACTTTTTGTGGCATAACCACCGCTTTTTACAGCCTTGTTTACCACTGTTGCCATCTGGCTAGGTAGAGATATGTTTACTATTGTCCTCATGTCTATATTGTAACACAAATTACATACAAAGTGTTACAGCATGTTTTTTATTAACTATTAATTTGAAATTCGTAATTTTTAATTATTAATTAATTCTACCTCCACCTCTTTTTTATTTCCTCTTTTTCTCCAGTTTCTAGTTTCCAGTTTCCAGTTTCTTGCCCTCTCTGTCTCTCTACCTCCCACAACACTATCCCCGCACTTACCGACAAATTTAGACTCTGCACCATCCCTCTCATCGGAATATATATTTTTGCATCTGCTCCATCTATTGCTTCTTGGGTCACTCCTCGATGTTCATTCCCAAACACTATTGCTATTTTTTTCTGAGATCTGAAATCTGACAAACTGAGATCTACCGCCTCTTTATCCAATACTGTTACATAAATTTTGTAACCTTCATTTTTCAGCATCTCATAGCATTCCTTTGTCGACTTAAATATCTTAAAATCCAGCCATTTGTTGGCCGAACTCGACGATACTTTTCCCACTTTCTTCGGATTAAACACCTTCTCTTGTTCAAAAATTAGATACACTTTTTGCCAGCCCATAGCATCACAGTTTCGCCACACCGCCGCCGCATTATGCGGGTCATGAATATCCTGCAGTACCACCACTCCCTCCCTCCTTTGATCTATAACCTTATTTAATTTTCCTTGCCTCGCCGTAGTTTCTAACGTAGGCGGGCCTTGCCTTGTTGGTGCTTTCATAAATGAATTTTTAGCATTGATTTGGCTATATTATTGCTCAAATCGGTATTGATAATTCCCGAAGATAAATTTATCCCCACAAACCTCAAATTATCCACCAAAAACCCAATCATTTTTTCACCATTTATTACCGAGTATCGCATATGAATCAACATCCAGATAGATATCCCCACAGCTACTATTATCCACCACTTTAATTTTAATTTTATTATCAATATACATCCACCAATTATTAACAATATTTTTATCAATAGATCACTGCTAATTAATTTCTTATTAATCAAATTTTCCGGTGCATAAACTCGATTCAAAAAATCAGCTGTATCTTTCTCATACACATCTTTGAAAACTTTATTTTTTTGATAAATTGTTTTTTCATTCAGCTTTACATTTTCCCTATAGTTTGGCGTCAGTACCCAGTCTCCCAAAATTATTTTATCCGGATTTTTACTAGGGTACATTTGCCCAAATTCGCTCATGGTGGCACTCCTTATCTGGTTATCTTTCAGCCACTTTAGTTGTTTTTCAAATTCGGCTTCATTACCCACACTCTCCATGCCCGTTTCTAGTCCCACTGTAATTTGTCCCAGTTTTTCAACCGATAGATACTCTCCCGCCAATCTTTCAAAATATTTTATATCCAAATTTTGCGACAAATAGTCATTGGCTTGGAGTGAATAATTTGACACTTTTGGTCCACTGCCCTCATAAGCTTTTTCTAGGTCCCTTTGCGCCCACTGGATCACCACTGCTTTAGACTCTCCGGGCACCAAAATATTATCTCTTGCTGGGTGGTAGGGGACTCCCCACCATTGTCCCCATATGCCATAGCTATCGGTGGTTTTTTGATCACTACAAATCAAAAATGTTTTTATTTTATATTCATTTTCCAGATATTGTTGTGAGTAGCTATCTATCCACCACGCCCCTACCGATTTTGGCCTGTAGCCAAATGTATTTTCAAAATCCCTGATCATTCGGTCGATTATTTTTTTTCTGTCATTCAAATCATATCCAGATAAAAATACTCCACTTGGGTCATACCACGGTTTTTGTTCTTCAAAATACACTCTCGATCTATAGGCCAAATTTTTAGTCACTTCCAAAAATATTCCCAGTTCCTGATTTTTATCAAAACTTTTTAGTTTATCAACCAATTCTTTATCACCCAAAACATCATTTTGAACTAGCCATGTTGCTTTCAAATTATATTTACCAATTGCTCCATATTGTGTCTCTACTGGTGTTAGGCTCTTATCTTTCCACAACTCTCGGCTGCGCACCGGATTGACTATCGTCACTACTTTTTCATTGGCCCTGATTATTCCACTATTGGCCCACAGTATCACCCCCAGCCATAGCCAAATTAATTTTTTCATTTATATCTTTATTATATCGAGTATAATCAGATAATGATTTCTCTAAAAACCACTCTTCGAACTTTCCTCTTTGCCGTTCTAATTTCTCTCACTTGGCCTCGACTCTCTCTAGCCTATCTCGATCCGGGTAGTGGCAGCTATATTATTCAGATGCTTATGGCCGGCGCCGTTGGTTTTGGTTTTGTTTTTCGAGGGTATTGGAAGCAGGTCAAGAATAAGTTAAAGAAAAAGCCCGATGCCAAAACAGTCTGAGTCCGGTTCTTTTCGCGACCCTAGTGGACACGTCTATTACCAAGATGGTCAGATATTTAGGCAAATAAACCACTCCTATCAAGATAATTACCAACTGTTGATGAGTAGCGGACTTTATGATGACCTCGTCAAATCACAGCAACTGATCTCTCATACCGAAATTACTTCTCCCCGCGGCATTTACAAAATTATTCAGCCTACCCCCATCCCTTTTATCTCCTATCCCTATGAATGGTGTTTTTCTCAGCTCCAGCAGGCTGCCTTACTCACCCTCAACATTCAGAAAAAATGCCTCCATTATGGCCTGAGTCTCAAGGATGCCTCCGCCTTTAATATCCAATTTATAGGCAAAAAGCCTATATTTATCGACACCCTCTCTTTTGAAAAATATGTCCCCGATAGTCCATGGGTGGCTTATCGCCAGTTCTGTCAACATTTTTTGGCCCCACTCGCCCTCATGTCATATACCGATATTAAGCTCCATAAATTATCCCAATTGTATCTCGATGGTATTCCTCTCGACTTGGCCAGCCACTTGCTTCCTGCCAGCGCTCGCCTAAATTTTGGAATTTTTGGCCATCTCATTCTCAATGCTACCAGTCAGCAAATTATGGCGGCCGAGCAGGAAGACAAACAAAAGTATCACCTCAGCCTCACTGCCCTCGAGAACTTAGTTGAAAGCCTCATAAATACCGTCTCGAATCTCACTCCCAAAATTAGAAAAAGCACTTGGGGGCAGTATTATTCTCACACCAACTACGATCAACTTGCATTCAAAAAAAAGGCAGATTTAGTCTCTCGTTTTCTTCGTAAAACATCTACCAAAACAGTTCTTGACCTCGGTGCCAACAACGGTTTATTTAGCCAGATTGCCGCCAAAACCGAGGCTTATGTTATTTCTGCCGACTATGACGAAAAATCAGTTGAGGACAACTTTACTCACTCTGGCTCCTCCACCATCCTTCCCCTAGTTATCGATTTTATGAACCCTAGTCCCAATTCAGGTTGGGCCAATACCGAGCGCAAATCTTTTTGGGACAGGTTAAATGTCGATGTAATAATGATGTTGGCCACCATACATCACTTGGCGATTGCCAACAATCTGCCTTTTTCTCACATCGCCAGTTTAATTAGTCATCATTGTCGCTATCTTATTATCGAGTTTGTCGACAAACAGGACTCCCAAGTTCAAATTCTTCTCTCCCATCGTCAAGACATTTTCACCAACTATGACCAAGCCACTTTTGAGACTGAATTCGGCAAATATTTCAAGATAATTTCTCGTGAACCGATTCTTCATTCTCACCGTTGTCTTTATCTTATGAAAAAGAAATGAAGTCAAAAATAACTTCAATTATTATTACCAGTTTCCCTGTTTTTTTAGTCACAGTTTTCCCCATCTTATTTTTCTGTGCTCACAATATCTCGGAGCTTTCTCTTGTTTTTCTAAGAACACCCCTTCTCCTCTCGCTGTCTATTTCTTTTCTTCTGACTGCTATTTTGTATTACTTTGTTCACCCTCTTTCCAAAACCGTTGTTCTCTCTACTACTATTATTTTTATCTTTTTTTCCTACGGCCATCTTAGTCAATCCCTTACTGACAAACTATTTATTCCACTGCCCGGTGGGCTAGTTATCGGTCCAGACAAAATTCTCCTACCGCTCATTTTTATCTTATTTATCTTTTTTTCTGCCAAAGTAATTAAGTCCACTCAAAACTTTTCTCCAGTTATCAATTTTCTCAACATTTTTTTATTTATACTCTGTCTTAGTCCTCTTTACACCATCATCACTATCGAAGCTCATCGAAAAAATAGCCAATTATCAATATCCTCTCCCGCCACGCTCTCCTCCAGTCAATTATCTAATTTACCCGATGTTTACCACATTATTTTGGACGGCTATGCTCGCAACGATATCCTCTCCAATATCTATCAATACGACAACAGTGCCTTTACCTCCAGTTTAAAAAAAATGGGTTTCTACGTTGCCACTGATGCTCGCACCAATTATTTTCACACTTATTTATCCCTACCCTCGACTTTCAACATGACATTTCTTGATAAATTAGTTGACCAATATGGCCCCCAGCCAGTGGACGGCTCTGCCGCCAAAAACATGATGCTCCACAATCTAGTTTCCCAAAAGTTTAAAAGTTATGGTTATCAAACTATCAATTTTGTCTCCGACTGGGAGGGGACCAATGAAAACTATCCTGCCGATATCGTTTATCGGGATGGCCGAGTCTTCAAAGTCTTTGGTCTGAGCATTTTGGCCAGCGAGACCAATATGGTATTTCTCCGCACCACCCTGCTTTCACCCTTGATCTCTGAAGTCTGGGAATCAGCTATTCGTCAAAAAACTCTCTCTGTTTTCGAAAAAATGCCCGACGTTGCTTATTTAGACGGCCCAAAATATGTCCTTGCCCACATCATGTCTCCCCATCCTCCCTATGTCTTTCAAGAAGATGGCTCACCTGTCACTGATCCTCGACTAGTCAATGCTGACGAGGGTATCGAGCGCCGCCCTTTTTATTTGGATCAGTTAAAGTTCATTTCCCGACAAACTATTGTCATGATACAGAAAATAATCAGTAATTCTCGCCAGCCACCGATTATTATTCTCCAATCCGACCATGGCCCGGCCTCTATTTTTGGCTCTCGTCAGGACTGGAAATCACATTACAGTCTCGCAGCCCTCAACGAAAGATCAGGAATCCTCTATGCCATTCTGCTACCAGACAAAAATTATCAACATTTTTCCCCAGTCATTACTCCAGTCAACACCTATCGAATTCTTTTCAATCAATATTTCGGAGAAAATAATACCATTCTCCCCAACAAGACCTATTACACCAACTACGACAAAATGTATGGCTTTTCAGACATTACCCAGTTTATTACTCCCCAGTAGGCGTCCCATATTTATCTTGGAGTTCTTTTAGTTGTTGCAGTTGTATACCCAAATCTTCAAACTCTATATCATCAGGAGGGGACAGGTCTTTGTCAGTCACTACTGCTGGGGCACATTCATAGTTATATTGGGTATTCCAATCAATTTTTTCATTCTCTACACCACTATTTGCCTGATCCTCACCTACCGGCATCTTGATACCTTTCTTGCCCATTTCGCTGCTCCACATATAAACATTTTTCTCATCTGT
Organism: Microgenomates group bacterium; assembly: GCA_049303675.1. GTDB lineage: Bacteria > Patescibacteriota > Microgenomatia > UBA12405 > UBA12405 > UBA2283. Next base: position 216,557 of record JBAQNJ010000001.1, read on the forward strand.
CGCTACTATCATCTTGGTCTCTTTTTTGGTCGTCGCATCAACTGTATTTATTTCCTGTTTAAACCTCTTTCCAGAGATCCACATCGAGCCACTAGCGCTACTACCACCATCATCCCACCTCCAATTACATTTCTGGGCCACCCCACTCCCGATTAAGTCACTCAGAGATCGCTTTGCTTGTTCTTTTTTTTCAGCTACCCTGTCTAGCAATCCACCACTATTACCAGTTGTTCCAGACATTTTATAATAACCAACACCTCCAATGACCAACAATACTATTACTACTATGATTATTTTTTTCATATTAATCTAATATTACTCTCCCTTCGGCCACAATCCAAGGTATTTATTTACTACCACCCCCTCAATTTCCATTCATCCGGCTAATTGTCGCCACGATATCTCTCCACACCAGCCAGTCCATGCCCATTATCGCTACCATTATCCATGTTTTCCAATGCCATAATTTATTCACACCCTCTTTATATACCCAAACAATACCCGAAGTCAATAATACAAAATGGATAAATTATAATCAAATATTTACCGAAATCTCCGCACAAATATATCAAACTGAATTGTTTTTATGTATCCTTTACACCTTGACCCAAATATTCTTTAGCTTTTGGAATATGCCTACTCTCGGTCTCAAAGTGTCTCTGGCCATGTCAGCAGCGAGACCCAGCGCCGCCCTGTCTCCCTGATCATATCTTTTTAACAAATCACTCATCATTTGCGCCATGTTACAGCCGGGGTTCTCTGACATTTCCCTTTGGATTGCCAGTATTACTGTATTTCTAGCTTGTTCGTCTTTTTCCATCACGCTGTATTTTATCAAAGTTACCAGTATAATTATCATATGACCACCAAAAGTAATTCACCAAAATCCGAATCATTCTCTGTCAATGGCGAAGAATTGCTCAAAAAAGTCAAACAGCTTATTCACGAGGGCAATATTCGCCAAATCAGCATCGAGGACAAATCTGGCAAAACTATTCTCATCTTTCCTCTGACTGTTGGTGTTGTTGGCGCTGTTCTCGTCCCGCCTCTAGCCGCCATTGGTGCCCTAGCTGCTCTTCTTACCGAATGTACTATCCGAGTCGAGAGAAAATAATCTCTTAATCTCCACTTAATCCAACGGCAGTATAATCAATCAATGAAAAATTTTGTTATCTTTGGTGTCAGTGGTGACCTTTCCCAGAGATACATCTTACCCGCCCTTGGTAATTTAGCTGCTTCCGGCCATCACTTTAATTATTTTGGGTTTTCTCGCCAATCAGTTGATCAATCAACTATAAATTTCTCTCAAAATATAAAATATTTTACCGGTAACTATGACTATCAGGGTCTTTCCAAAATGTCTAAATTTCTTACCCCTGATACTATCTTTTATTTTTCTATCCCTACCAGTTATGAGCTCATTGTCTCCCTTGTTTCCGGTCTATTACAACATCATTTGATTGGTGATCACACTCGCCTCGTTATTGAAAAACCCTTTGGTACTGATTATCAATCAGCCCAAAAACTCATGGATTATCTGACCGCCAGTGTCGGTCAGGATAAGGTTTTTTTGGTTGATCACTACCTTAGCAAAGAATTGGTTCGTAACCTTATCTCTCTTCGTTTTGCCAATCCTATTATTCACCAGTTGTGGAACAAAGAGCATATCGCCAGAATCAACATTATTGCTGTTGAATCAGCCGGGATTGGTACCCGCAGCCGATATTATGACCAAATTGGCGCTATTCGCGATATGATTCAAAATCATTGTCTCCAGCTCCTCGCCATTTCCACCATGTCCGAGCCAGCCAGCTTTGACCAGTCGTCATTCTCTCTCGAAAAACTAAAAATTATCAACCATCTCGTCCTCACCCAGAAAATCAAAAAAAACGTCAGTATTGGCCAATATCACGGCTATCTTCAGGAATCAGGAGTGGATCCCCAGTCCCTTACTGAGACTCTTGCTCAAATAAGTTTTGAAATTAATCTCCCTCACTGGCGGGGAGTTCCTATCACTATCACCACCGGTAAAAAAATGGATCAAAAATTGACTGAAATAAATATTATCTTCAAAAAAGCTAGGTCTCTCAAACTCTGGAAAGAAGCTCATAGTCTCAACCCCAACGTTCTCTCAATTAATCTCTCCCCCCATGCCGACATTTTTCTGTCCCTAAACTCCAGTTTTCAGCCCCACAATCAGCTTCCTCAGCCACAGAACTTACATCTCGGCAGCCTATCAGTTAGCCCCAGCTCCGCCTACGAAAGTGTCATTTTGGATATTCTCCACGGCGTCAACATCAATTCCCCTTCCTTTGCCGAGATAATTGCCCAGTGGAAAATAGTCGATAAAATAATCCACCTCCCTCATCTCCGAGACAAACTTTTTTATTATTAACTTATTTTTTCTTGGCTTTCCTTGAGGTCTTTTTCTTTACTACTTTCTTGACAGTCTTTTTTGGGGGCGTCTTGCAACAATCAGGACCGCAGTCCTCAATTAACCCCAAACTTTTACCTATTTTACAAACAAAACAATTACAACATCCACCGTGGTCCATAAATATATTTAACAATTAATTAATCCATTAAACCATATTTTCCACACTCAGTGTTACTCTAGTCCCACCAACATATTCCTTATCATATTCTATCTTCCATGCGTTTCTTTCGCAGATCTGTTTAACCAGCGACATTCCTACTCCAAACCCCAACACTCTTGACTGGTGTTTTTCACCCCGAGTAAACCGCTCGAATACTTTACTAAATATTTTTTTATCTATTCCTTCGCCTTGATCACAGACTTCAAATATATACTCTGAGTTTATTCTATTCATAGATATTTTTATCTCTCCACTCCTTCGGTTATACTTTATGGCGTTTGAAATCAAGTTTGCCATTGCCAGTTCGAAGCCTACTTTATCACACTTAATCAACACCGTTGGTTCAATTTCATTCAGGCATTTTAGATTCATCTCTGCAATTTTTATTTCCTGTTCTTTGCAGATCAGGTCGACCACTGTTTTTGGCGAAAAATTTTCTCTCACAATTTTTACTTCATTACGGTCATATCTTGATAACAGCAATAATTCATCCACCCTACGGGATAATTGCATCAACTCATCTTTTGTTGAATTAATTTTTTTCCTCTGTATTTCGTCATTTGTATCCAGTTTCAATACCTCCAATGTCGATACTACCCTTGCCAGCGGAGTCTTCAATTCATGCGAAGCATTGGAAATAAACGACTTTTGTTTTTCCAATCCATCCGCCAGTCTGTCCAGTAGCCGATTATATGCTCTTACCAATATTCCCACTTCATCGTTTTCATTACCCACATAATCAATTTTATCTCCCAAATTTTCAATCCCCACCTTCTCCATCGCCTCGACTACATCATCTAGAGATCGGAAAACTATTCCCACCAGTTGGTGCGACAATGGCCAGCTCAGCAGCATACTCAGTACCAGTATTGTCAATATTAGCCAGCCAGCTATTTCCCCAAAGTGCCCAAAAATTAGCATAGGTGAGGCCAGTATCAGTTCTCCCACTTGCTTCCCCTCATCCAAAATTGGCACCGACAAAATCATATATTTTTCTCCGGACTTACCTACAAAGTTAGCATACTGAGTTTCCTGACTGTTCCAGTTGTAGCTAGCCACCTCAGCTTCGTTTTGAAATATGCCATATTTAGCCACTGCCTCATTGCCCCCATCCAAAATTTGGGCAGACATATTTTCATCCCGCAAGTAAGCGCTCAAGGTTCTCCCTTCATCATCTAATCGGAATTTAATTTCACCCTCTTCAAAAAACAGTCTATTAGTTACCATCTCCTTCGCCACACCTTCTAGCCCACTCCTCATTCCCCGACTTGAAAACCAGTAATACCCTCCGGCCAATACCGACATTGATATTACTAGGGTAATCCCAATATACATTAAGATATAAATCCACGCTCTAGTTTTTATCGCCAGTGGCGCATATTGCATATCCTTTACCTTTTATAGTTTTTATTAACTTGTTCTTACTTCCCTTATCTATTTTATTCCTCAAATAACGAATATGGACATCGACAGTATTGGAAAATATATTAGCATTTTCATCCCAGACATGAGCCAACAGATCAATCCTTGATACCGACTCATTAACTCTCACCGCCAAATATTCCAAAAGAGCATATTCCTTAGTAGACAGCACAATTTCCCTGCCCGCCCTTTTTACCGTTCGAATGGCGGTATTAATTTCCAAGTTATCAATTTTTATAATTGGGCTATTAGCCACTCCGCTTCTCCGTAGAGCCGATCTAATTCTGGCTAGCAATTCCTCACTATCAAATGGTTTAGTGATATAGTCATCCGCCCCTGCATCCAGACCTTCAATTTTATCCTCAATTTGGCTATTGGCCGTCAACATTATTATTTTAACTTCCTTATTTTCCTTTCTTATCTCTCGGCATAGATCCATTCCTGACCCATCAGGCAGTTTCCAGTCCAATAGAATTAAATCATAATCAGGTGAAATTAGTTTATCATTAGCTTCCATCACATTTTTCGCCGTATCTACCGCATAGCTGAATCGTCGGAGTATCGTGGCAAAATTTTCCAGCAGTGTTGTATCATCCTCGACAAACAATATTCTCATATATTTTTTTTAATTCTGTTAAATTTTCTTTATTTTTATTTCTGTTAAATTCTTAAATTCAATTAAATTTTATTATTTATATTCTTGTTAACTGATTTAAAAATGAATTTGGATGTCGGTTGTGGAAAGTAGCTGACATATCCGCCCCACATTGGAATATGTCTCCCCCCGAATGTTGGTTTCTAAAACTCGTCACATCGTATCTCCCCCCATCAATCGTAATAATGCACCGATTGTCTACTACCGGTGCTGTTGTTGGTTGTACCGTTTGAGGTGCACTTGTTGGATTATTTGGTTGTGAATTAGGACTTTGTGAAGGCTGGGGTTGGCTAAATATCGCCGCAAACGGATCAGGATTATTTGCCACCACTCTTGATTTAGGCTTGGGTTTTACTGTTGGTATTACGGTGGGCACCTCAGTCGGTATTGGAAAATTGGCTACGATTGGTGCAGTTGATATGGGTACGTTTGGCTTTTTCAGCGCCATCACCACTGCTCCCAACATTATGAAGTTAAACAGAGCAATTAAAAAGGCAATTTTTATTAGTTTCATTATTTAAAGGCAAAATCTTCAAAAATAATATTGTTACTGTGTACCCCATTGGCCCTTAGTTGGGTTACCATACTTTCCATCATCGCCAGTGGTCCACAAATATAAAATCGTTTGTCAGTTATCTTTCCCAGCATTTCCAGCAGAATACTAACATTGATTCTCGGCTTATTACCCCCAAAGAATCTATAATATTTTAGGTTTAACATCTGTTCCGATAGTACGGTTATTTCATTATCATAGACCGCATCCTCTACGCTAGCAGCTCCATAAAACATATGAACAGTTCTCGACAAAGGTGTCTGTTTCTCTTTGGCCAACATACTCAAAAACGGAGTCACCCCAATTCCTCCTCCAATCATCACCACATCACCACTCTTCTCATAATTCTTATAAAACCTCCCATACGGTCCCCACACGCTAGCCATCGTCCCTGTTTTTAATTGCCTTAGTTTCAAAGTATGATCTCCTAGCGCCTTAATCGAAAATCTAATCTCCTCCGAGTCTGGTCCTGACGAAATCGTGAACGGGTGTTTTTCCGCCAATTCTGGGATATCAAAGTTAACAAAAGCAAATTGCCCCGCCCTAAACCTCATTTTGTCTCCAACCGCCGCTAGGTATATTTCCAGAATGTCTCCCATTTTTTTGACTTCTTTTACTCGATATTTATATTTAGGACCGAGGCCTCCATACAGCACTACCTTATATACAAATGAAAACAATGCCAATCCCAAAAATACAAAAATCCAAATCCGAAGTGGCATATATCTCGACACATCACTACTTATCATAAAAATATGTAGTGCCCCCAGTAGTAGTGTCAGTCCCAAAAAGTCATGTGTTTTCAGCCACATATCATAAGGTAATTTAACGACAAAAGTCAGCAACAGTGCCAAAATCATCACATATAATGCCCCCACCCCGAGGTTATAACTCACCGTCGACGATAACCAATAGTATCTTGCCGCCAATTGATAGTTTGGCAGGGCATCGACAGCCAAAAATAGGGGATGGTTAATTAGCATAATAAATGACAATCCGCCCACAATATGATGCGTTTTCATTACTTTATCCATGCCTCCAAACATATATTCCAAAAAGAAAGCCCGACTACTCAAAATGAAGCTCCATGCCAACAGCATCGTTCCCAAAAGTGAAATCAGTTGAGATGCACTTAGCCATGGCATTTGTCGGATTACTCCGATATCGCTCTTTGACATCACATACAGTCCAGTAGTAGTCATTATGGCTAGCCATATTAGCCAGTTACCTATATATTTCATCTATCAATTATATGGCTTAATCGTCAATTTCTTCAGATTCAACTTCCCTTCTCTCGCTATTTCTATTCTCCCGACTTTCATACCTGTCTCTGTTTTCACTATCTTCTCTCTCATCATCGTCATCTTCAAAATCACGAACACTTGACTCATCTTTGGCCCCAGTAGGCTTGACGGTCGTGGTCGGGATAGCTGTTGGTGTCCTTGTTGGCTCTATACTCGGAGTTACCGTCAAAAAGACAGGTGCAGTTGTTACTGTTGGGGTGATTGCCCCACCGACTAAGAATTGTTGCATTTTATCTACGTTTGTACCGTACTTAGCTGAATATTTACTGGTCATATCTCCGCCACAGTTAAACAAATCACCATTTTTCCCTTGACCATTGGGTGTAGTTACATCATATTCTTTTCCAAATAGCGTAATAATACACTTACCACTGGTTTTCTTAGGTTGTTCTACTTCAATTTCGTGCAGATCAACTGGCGCTGACTCGGGTGTCACAGTTGGTACAGCTTCAGTTAATATTTTTGGTTTCGACATCTCTAATCCACTTTTGGGTATTCTATTTTCTCCCATTGCTGCCGTTGCTTTTGATGCAGCAATACCCATTGTCCCTACCGAAATACCAGCAGTTAGTAGTAACATTAGCTTAAATCCTAGAGTTGATAATAGTGATTCGTTCATAATTAGTTAAATTCTAATGGGTCATTGTATCTCAGCCAACATTAAGATTTGATTAACTTATTTAACCAATCTGGCCACAATTGGGTATTTTCGTCTAATTATCGCTCCACCGGCTATGTTTAAATCAGTTGTCGAGTCTTTTCCCGCCAAAAAGTTATAAACTGCGCCTTTTTCATAAAATTTTTTGCCACTAGTCACATCATAAACATTGCCCTCATAGGCCAAATATATTGGCAATTTTGGATCACTTCCATCATGTTTAGACAATTCACTCAAAGTCATTGGTTTCAAATTTTGATCCACCACCGTCGGTGCTTTTTGAAAAAAGGGCAATTGTTTAGCCAACAAATATGTTCCCATGACCAATCCCAAAGTCAACAAAACCATCAACCCACTCTTAATATATTTAATTAATTTCGTAATTAGTAATTCGTAATTAGTAATTATTCTGTCGTTACTCCATCAAATTCAGGACTATTAGTCTCGGCCTCAGCTTTGGTTGCTCGGACCACCTTGTCTTGATGATGTGCCGGAGAATAAATAGTATACAGTTTTAGCATTTCTGTCTCCGAAGTATTGATCACATTATGGTTTGCTCCAGCCGGTACTACAATTGCCGATCCGTTGGTCACCGTATACTCATGGTCATCAATAATTACCTTGCCAAATCCACTCTCAAATCTAAAAAACTGGTCATTCTCCCTATGGACCTCCATCCCAATTTCTTCTTTTGGTATTAGGTTCATCAATACCAGCTGACTATGTTTACTGGTGTAGAGTACTTGTCTAAAATTATTATTTTTGATTGTCGCTTCTTCGATGTTTATATTAAATCCATTCATATTACTAGTTATTAGTTAATTGTAACTAACTTATTATAGACCACGATTCAAAAAAGTTATGGAAACTTGTAAAATAGTAGCAAATCCAACCCACAGCAAATAAGGGATTTGAATATAAGCAATCCATGACTTAATTGGATAAATAACTTGCATCGCCCAAATCAAGGTAGCAAGCACCAATATTATATCCACCATCGCCAAATAGTTGTTTTTCAAACCAAATTGTATCGGTGTAAATATAATATTAAATAAAATATTTAGTAAAAAAGGCAACCAAACCACAACAGAAATTTGCTTACTTATAGCCATTTTAAACACATTTCCAAAAGAAATTGCTATCAGTACATAGAGGAATGTCCAGACCGGACCAAACAAAAAAGCAGGCGGAGCCCATGATGGTTTTATCAGTGTCGCATACCAGTTATATGTTGGAGTCATAATTCATTCTACTCTCTTTTAATCGCCTCTTAATCTCTCAAAAGATATCATACTTGCGTTAACCATTAAATTATTATGAACAATTCAAAAAGTAATTTATTTCAAAATGCCGTTTTACTCGGTAGTGCCCTCATTATTTCCAGTCTGGCTGCGTTTAGCTTAGTCAAAAATATCTCTCGGGTCAATGCTGCTGCCCCCTGTATTATCACTGTCTTTGGCCAGCAATACGATGTCGCTCCTCTCCAAACCGGTCATTCAGGTGGCAATATCTTCGTTTGCGGTACTGACATGACTGCATCTTATCAGAGTATGCACGGTACTGACGTTTCTCGTATCGCCGCTTATCTTATCACCTCCACTCCGACACCTACGGTTACTGTTGCCCCCAGTGTCAGTCCCACCCCCACAGTCACTACCACTCCCACCGTTACTCCTACGTCCTCCCCATCGCCCACAGTGGTTCCTTCGGTTAGCCCCACTGCCACACCTTCAGTTATCAAACACGACGATGACGATGAAAATGAAATAGAGGATGAACATGAAAACGAAAATGAAGATCACGACAACGATCATGATGACAATGAACACCGTGAACGTCGTGGCGACAATCGCTCCGATCGCGGTCAAGAGCACGGTCAAAATGAATTGCATCAAAGTAGCAATTCCCAAATAAAAGCAGACTCAAGTCATGAAGATGACTAACCAATAGGGAATTGTCCAAAAAAGCCCCGACTCCGGTCGGGGTTTTATTTTATCTTCTGACCAGCAATATTCCAAAAGGTAGGTCTCTCCCAGGCCCTGCCAAGTATTTGCCATTTTGCCACAAGGCAATCGACCCCCCACTATCCAAGTTGATCGCATTTTTTATCCCTAGTCCCACCACCACATTGGCCATTTCTGCTACCGTACAATTATATACCAGTCCAATATAGACAGTGTTATCCGTCCCTCCAATAAAGGCTCTGGTACCCTTACCTGATTTCTTTGGGTCCCCATCGCCACTGAATTGTGATTGGCCGTTAAATACCAGTAGTGGCTGGCCGGCAATGACACTATCCACTCCGGTGTCCCGTCCCCACTGCGATGACTGCGATACAAATCGTGATGTTGTCGAAAATATAGCGGCGGGTACAGAACTGTAGACATTATTATCCGAATTAAAATAAACCTTATTTTTGTTCATCATTAGCGTATCAAACGAATTTTTCTTACTGGCACAAGCAGGGTAGCTGGCTGGACAAAAATATGGTCCATTTATGGCCGCTATTGCCCCCGATCTGGCGGCATAAGTGCCCAGCGACATAACCGGACAATTATCGCCACAGCTACCATCGCTGGCGGTATCTACTACCACCTTGGTTGTCCGTAGATCAGCACTAATTACTCGGACCGCAAATTCACCGCTATTGGTATTTACCGTTTGGGTACCGACTGCCCCACTGGCTGGCACACTTGCCACTGCCCGTCTATCTGATTCCTTCTTAATTTCCAACCCCAATAATTTTAGTGTTGCCGATGCCGAGGCTATATTTTCCTTTGTCACCCAGTCCAAAGTCTGGGCAAAATACTTATCTATTGTCGCCAATTGTTTTTTATCACTTCGTAGATCTATCAAATCTTCATAGCTAATTATTGTTGATTTTAGAATTGTCTTTAGTTCTTTTAGTTCCTTATTTAGATTTTCATTTATCACCACCTGATCACTTTTTTTAAATTCTTCGTACTCGTTTACTTTTTGTTCCAGCTGTCCGGCCAAATCCAGATTCTTTTTTTGAAGGTTGTTTTGTGTTTCAGTCCAAGACTTTATTTGCCGGTCATTAATCCTCAAAATTACCATCACCATCATTCCTAGCAATATTATTCCACCTATCCACAATCCCAATTTTCTCATCTCTAAGTCTACCAAATCTATACAATTTTTTATCTAAAACTTAATAATAATGCAGCTATTTCCAAGCAGAATAATGAACAAAAGGCTTGGATCGCTATTTTCTTAACTATCCACTTGGGTTCTGTCCCCCCAAACAACACCCCACTAATTTGGGTTGGTACTATAAACCCAATCCATATAAATCCGGCCATAGCATAGGCGTTCCACTCTGGCTGATAGGCCATAAATATAGCTAGGACAAACGTTGTCACTACCGTAATCAAAAATTGAACTACGTATATTGGTCCCATTGATTTCATCATCTTCATCTGGACTTCTTTGGTTAATTTATCAAATCCGTGTATCCTTCCCCACAGCTTCCCAAAAAAAGCGCTGTACCACACCGCCCCAAATATAAATTGCAGTATGGCAGCCCAGAGCACAGTCACAAAATTTATATTCATATAATTTATTGTACTACCACTTTAGTAGTAGTTAAAAGGGGTTATTTTTCAATTCCTTAGTTCCATTTTTAACCAAAATACAATTGGTAAAAATTTTTACTTTCATATTCTATTTTACCCTCAATAATTTGTAATAAATTACCCCAATTGACAGCATCAGCAGTTGAACAACTAGTAGTGATCTCGCTACCCCAAATTTATCGGCCGCCATTCCTACCAATATTGCCGAAATTGAATACAAAATATTCCCCACAAACGAATTAATCGAAGTCATGGTCGCTCGCTGCTCGTTGGTAAATTCATTTTGTAAAATTGTACTTTTGGCTACCACACTCGGGCCATATGAAATTGATGCTGTTGCCACCAAAAATGGTGAGGCAATTGAGGGAAAAATATACGCGGCCAACACCAATACTCGGCAATATACCTCCGAATAAAACAGGACTTTCATAGCCTCGTATTTTGCCACCAACTTTCCACTAAAGCGAAAACTGACAAAGCTAGTAAAAAAGTTAATCGACATGACGATATTTGTCGCCCAAAGTGGCAAAAACAAATTATAAAACGCCGACTGAAAATTCCACAGCACGCCACCCATCGAACCAATCATCTCTGTAATACTTAACAATCGCACTTTTACATTATTTTTGTACATCAACCACGAATCATAAAAATGATGTTTTGCACTTTTTATTTCTTTCTTAATAACCTCTGGATCAACAAAACCGAAACTAATAATAATTGCCAAAAATCTAGGCATTATAGAAATAAAATACAGTAGTTGCAATGATCTCATCGCCAGTAAGCTACCTGTAAATACCCCTACAAATCCTGCCAATTCTAGCCACGAATTCATCTTGCCATATTCGTGTTGATAGCGTTCTTTTTTACCTTGACTTTCCAATGTCTCAAATAGTAGTGCATCATTATTACCCGAAAACGCGGCAAAACTAATGCCATCAAAAATTGATGCCAGTACCAAAATCCAATAATTTAGACCAATGGCATATAAAATTACTGCTATCAGGCTAGCCATCGCCCCAGCTCGTAAACAGTTGCTTCGGCCATATTTGTCCGAATAGTATCCCAGCGGTATTTCCCCTAATCCCTGACTAATTTGTGATATCGAAAACAGGCTTAGTGCTAGGGTGTATGACCCTGTAACTTGGTAAAAGTAAATTACTGCCAGTACCGAGTACAGGCGAAAGTTGTGCAGTGAATAAAACAATGTAAACAGTCTTACATTGCCAATATTTTTTAATTTTAAAAACATAATTTTGATAATTTATAAATACAAAAAAAGCCAGTCGGGTGACTGGCGATTAATTATCAAAATTAGTTTTTATATTTTTGACACCTCACACACCAGTCCGACAAATTGTCGTATCCGAACCTTGGTATGTGACATTGCTATCATAATGAGGTTATTGTAGCATGAAAATATTCCCTGTCAACATTATAGGACTTATATAATTATTTACTTTCCCAGCTTTTCTCTAATTTCACGGTTTAGCTTTTCACCCCAATCTTCTGTATACGTTTTGGTATTACGCAGTAGATCATTACAGAATCCAGTCACGTCCTTTCCCGTAATTTCCAGTACCTGTCTGCCATCCGCGACGCCTGCTTCAAATAAATCAATCAGTTCGTATTGCACCTTCAACATATCCATACCATCCCCACCATCATGATTCCACATATAACTTTGAATTTTCTTGTATACAAATTGATAATCTTCTGGCATTGCATTGACCCGTGCCATCATCATTTTATATTCTCTTTTATCGTTAATTAGTTTTTTGAAAAAATCTAACATCTTAAATTTCCTTCTTTAACTTATAAATTTTTTTGAAGACAAAATCACATTTCTCCCAAAATGTTTTTAGTTCTTCTCTCCCTTTTTTATTAAGAGAATAGAATTTACGACTCGGTCCCATATCAGATGATTTCTTTTCAATATTGACCAATTTGCTATTTTCTAGCCTCAATAATATTGTATAAACCGTCCCTTCCACCACATCATCAAAACCTAATGCATTTAATTTCTTCGTAATTTCATACCCATAAATTTCTTTTTTGCTAATAATCTCTAAAACACATCCTTCGAGGATGCCTTTTAGCATTTCGGTTAGGTCATTCATATTTTTCTTTCACTACTAAGTGGTCTTAAGTACCTCTATATAGTAATACTAAGTAGTTAGTCTGTCAATATGTTAAAACAGGACAAGTGAAGTTTAATCCACCAACATCTTGGCAAAGCAGGTGAGTCTAGTAGCTTTATACTCTATAGGTTTCCATCTTAACCAGCTAGGCCTTTTTCCCAAATTGACAAAAATTCGGGGTGAAATTTTTCACCACTATCTATCATTTTTTGAATATTAACCAAATCAAAAAATTCAATTTTACTCAATTCATCAGAGTTTATTTTAAAAGGACCGTTATGTTTAATTTTATAGATAGTTGCCTCTACCTCTCTGTTAATATTTGGTAGCCAGCCTGAGTATTGTAAATGCTCTTGACCGATAAGTACCACATCTCCCTCAATACCCAACTCTTCAAACAATTCTCTGTTGGCCGCCTCTATTTGACTCTCGCCTTCATCAATATGTCCACCAGCCGAAAAATCCCAATGGTCCGGAAATGATTTATCCCCAGAACTCCTCTTTTGTAAAGCTAGCTCGCCCTCATTGTTGTAGATAAGAATATCTACCACATAGTGGTGTTCAACAACCATGCCTTATATATAACATATTAGCGGTGGCAGAACAGGTGAACCTTAACTGCACCCTTATGATTAAAACCATTATTTATTTTTCTTGGCAAAGAAAAATAGGTATATTATTGCTCCACCAAACATAACCTTAGCCCACCAGCTCAGGTCAGCAACAAACATCCACAATCCAGAAAATAGACCCTTAAATCCTGCTACTACTAAGTCACCATAAAACTTAATCCAAGTCTCACCTGTCATTCAAATAATTCTACCATCAACAGAATTGTGTAATAGACAAGTCTGGAGCCTTTCTATCTCTATATAACAATTATTTTATAAATAAAGCGCCAATCGACATTAAAAGTGAAACAATTGAGATTAATAAAGCCCAATTACTTCTTGCCTCAGCATTCTTCTTAAACCTCATTTCCCTCTCAATGTCTATCTCCTGTATTAGTGACTCTTTTTCAACGTTATCTCTGCTTCCTTTCTCGCCATTATATAAGCCGCCTACGAATCCCAATCTGCGTTGTTGTAATTCTGTGTCAGACAGTTTTGTCAGGTCAGTTTTAAATTTATCGTCATGTACTACCATAGCAAAGTATACTACATAAAATGATCACACCATCCACACCTTGGAAGCCATACAGCAGATGTTGGAGTGAAAATTATTTCAGCGATAAAGACTAAATTTATTCTCCGCAATAAAGAATTGACGATCAAATCATGAATAATATTAAAACCAACTTACTTTAATTTACAATAAAGTTTACTTACATCATTAAACCAATCTTTATGATAGGTATTTAGATATTCTTCCATGTTTTTTAAAGCAACAAGCATTTTATTTAAAACATCTATTTGATTAGAAACACCTTGGGTTTCGTTTGTATTATAAGCTGACAAATCATAATTTCCATAAGGATGAGCGAACTCGTTTCTTATTCTATTAACGGTATTTATACTTTCTTCTAACTTCTTCTTCATTTTTGGGTCATATTCATTAACATTTTTTAAAAACGTCTTTAAAATAGCATGAAATTCCATATTTGATATAAGTCGATGAACTTGAATTGAAACATCACCCATAATACTTCCTCTTAAATCTACATTATTGATAGTTTTATCTTCTTCAATTGTTTTAAAAGAGGCTCGTGTTATCGAAGCAGCCATCCAGTCCTCAAGTCTTGCATGTGTATTAAAAACGAAGGTTCTTAATTTTGGAACGCCTTTCGGAAATTTTCCTTCCAGATGTGCACTAAGAACTTTCATTATTCTTTTTCTGTCTGCTACTTGAGTCATATTAAAGAGGTTTGTCCTGTGTAGAGTAACCTTTATTCTCAATATATTTTAGAAAGTCCTCACCCAACTTTTCAATTTTGTAGTAATTACCCGAGACAGACAATAATTGATTATCTTGTAAATACTGTGTAATAAATGGCGTGATCCAGCCATCGTATCTATCTGTTTTAGACTTTATTATTTGTTGGAAATAATTACTAACATAACCACAATCAAGACCGCGCCCCTTAATAGATCCTTCCCGTAATAAAACTAAAAATCTTAATTGTGCACCAGTCATTTTTTCATAGAGATTTTCCATCAAATCATCATGTTTCCCCGTCTCTTTTTTGGTCTGATATTGTCCACTGAAGATAATTTTAAAAAGATCTTTGAATGCCAGCTCCTGAAGGTTAGCTTTGTTTAATAGATTTGAAATATCACTTTTTAAAACAAAAAATACTACGATTACGACTACCGGCCAAGAAATAATTATTCGGAATATATCGATTAGATAGGACATAGTGGATTATATCAACAAACAACGAAACACCCCATTACTGGCTATTTTAGCGGAAAATGCCAGTATTTACGAATATTTACCAACAGGTTAGGGAAAACCCAGAATACTGAGCGGGTTGGGTAGAACTTTGAACGTTTGGCGGCGAACCATTGACGCAGTTAGAACCTATTTTGCAGATAACGCCTTAGTAATTTCGCTTACCCCTTCCTCTGGTTTAGTTTGATCAAAAAGCAGTGTATTCCAACCCATTTCCCTTGGAATAACTAAATTTTTCTCTTGGTTATCCACAAACAAAATCTGCTCAGATCTTACCCTGTATTCGCTCTGGGCCAATTCATAAATTTCTCTATTTGGCTTTTTAATTCCCAGATTGCACGACAATAATATTTTTTGATATTTAATATCTGGTATTAAACCTGTTTTTATCATCTCCTCCCACATCCCCGAGTTAATATTTGAGATGACACCGATCTCTATCTTTTTAGCCATGTTATGGATAAATTTTCCTATCGGTTTGACTGGTTTGTAGTCTGATACCCACCATTTTACGAAATCATAATCTTCCGCGCTTTTAAGATGAAAATAATCTACGCATTTTCTCCAAAACTCCCCGGTTTTAATTTTTCCATTAATCAAGTCATGTTTATGCTGGATATAAAAAGCTAAAAAATCATCAAAATCTAAATTAAAATCTTTACAAACCTTTTGAAAATAATGACCACAATCCACTATGACATCGCCAATATCAAAGTAAATAAGCTTAATCATGCGCAATTATACATTGTCACGACATTGGCGGAGGAGGCGAGATTCGAACTCGCGAGTCCTTGCGAACGCGCGCTTTCCAAGCGCGTGCCATACCACTAGGCGACTCCTCCAAACTGTTTGTTAAGCCATACCATTACCTTGCCAATCCGAAGCCTAGGCGAAGGATGGGGCGATTTGCCTTGCCAAAGATTTAGCGAAGGCAGGCTCCTCCATATACAGAATGTTCCTATTATCTCATTTAGTCTCGCCAAATCCAACTTTATGTTTACTAAAGTCTCCCTTGTTTACCCGACTTTAGAGGGTTAAAGGCGTGTGGTCCCAGAAGTGGGAGAGATTTAGAGGGATTTACCGAGCGGGGGATTTTATCCCCATTCTCCCCGCTACTTTTTTCAGCAACAACTTCTCGCTCTCAAAAGCTATTTTATGTAGAGCCTCCTCATAGCTCACCCACACCCGATCCAATACCACCTCACTATCATAATATTTCAAGTTACTCTCTCCCACATATTCCATCAAAAAGAAGGTTACTTTTTTGATTATTTTTTTCTTTTTCAATTTATCCCAAATCACATAATCATTGGATCCTACCTTGGTAATTACCTTACTTTTTATCCGCCCTTCCTCTTCCACCTCGCGAGTAGCTGTTTGTTTTAGCACCTCTCCCTCCTTGATATGACCCTTGGGAAACTTGAAAATAGTTTTGTGTCGCTTGTTGGCAAAGGTTTTGATTAGCAAAAACAGCAATTTATCACCCTCTTTTTTATAGACAATTCCCCCCGCCGACCTCTCATCATAATACAAATTTTCGCTTTCGCTGATTATTTTATCCACCCTCTATTATAACCTACCTATTCTCCGTCTCTGCTTTTTTATAGTACTTTTTACTTTATAAACTTTTAACTTTACAAACTGCCATGTGTTCCTGCCGAGAGTCGAACTCGGATCAATCCCTTCGGAGGGGATCATCTTATCCATTGGACTACAGGAACCTAGCCTGTATTTTATCCTATTTTTATGATATAAACCAAACTATTCAAATGAAACGGATTACCGTTGAATTTAGTCAAAAACAAGCCAATCAGCTCTATTCTTATGGGGTTGCCTTAGGTGATGACAGGTCCATCAATATTACCCAACATGTCGTCAGAGAGCTTTATCGTCATTGTACTGATGCCGAAAAGAAGGCCGAGAAAGATAGGCGGTCTCCCACTTTTTGGCAACTGCATGACCAAATTCTTAGAAAAATTGATGACGCTAATCTAGCAACTTTCGAGTCAAGTCCCCGTCGAAAGTCTAAACGTTTCTCTTTTTAGTCTGTAGATTCCACAATTTTTGATAGACGCCTTTTTTGGCTAGCAATTTATCATGTTTTCCTTGTTCGACAATTTTGCCGTTGGCTAGCACCACTATATTATCCGCATCCCTCACTGTCGAAAACCGATGGGCCACAATAATCACTGTTCTACTCTTGGACACTTCTTCCAATGCCACCTGAATCATTTTTTCCGACTCAGAATCCAAATTGGATGTCGCCTCATCAAATACCAATACTTTTGGGTTTGTCAGTAGCGCCCTAGCAATCGCCAATCGCTGTTTTTGGCCCCCACTTAGTTTTATTCCCCGTTCCCCCACCACCGTATCCCAGCCACTTGGTAGCTTGTCTATAAATCCCACGATGTTTGCCTGTTCAGCTACCGTCAATATTTCTTCCATTGTCGCTTCTTCCCTACCATAGGCCAAATTATATTTTATAGTGTTGTTAAACAGGACCGGTTCTTGGGGTACCACCGAAATAATCGACCGTAAATTATTCTTGGTCATCTTTTTAATATCCACCCCGTCGATCAATATTTTTCCCCTAGTAGTGTCATAAAACCGCAACAATAGTTTGACCAGAGTTGTCTTCCCCGTCCCCGATCTACCCACAAACGCTACTTTACTTCCGGCTTTAATCACCAAATTTATCCCATCCAGCACTTTTTGTTGATTTTTTGGATAGACAAAACTCATGTTCTTAAATTCAATCTTGCCCTTACTTTTAGAAATAGTTTTGGGATGGGCCACATCTTTTACCGTTGTCTCATTGTCCAATATTCCAAAATAGACCTCGAGATCAATTACATGTTTGGCAATACTCCGAATTTGCGAAAACAGGTGAAAAAACTGGAAATGAATCGAAGTCACAAATCCAGACACCATAATCACATCACCCAGAGTTAGACCCTTATTCAGCTTGGATATCGACAGGTAGAGCATGATTAGCATTCCTGTAGCCGACACCGTCCCTATACTTATGTCCATTAGCCTAAATGTGTTCGAATAGTCCCAGACTGCCTTTTTCCATTCTACAAATTTGTTGGCCAGCCTTTTTTCTTCTTTCTTTTCCGCCGCAAAGTATTTGACCGTATCATAATTGATCATCGTGTCGGTAATTATTCCGGAAACTTCATCCTCCGATTTATTGAAGGCCGCTCTCTTACCCAAGTTTTTTCTAATCAACCAAAAAATTAAGCCCATGTTAATCACAAATAATCCCAGAAGTGTTACTCCAATTGATGTATCCGCACGGAACAAAAACCATAGGGCAATTGTGATATAAATTATCGTCCAATAAATTTCCTCAAATACAGCCGAAAATATGGCATCCACCGCCCCATCGCCTCGCTTGAATGCGCTAATAAGTGAGCCAGTATTCTTGTCCACATGGTAGGCAAAGTCGAGGTCGAGTACTTTTTTAAAAACTACTTTTCGAATCCTCTCCGATATCGGGATTTTTATCAAATCCGCCAAAAAATACATCAGCGCATTCACCATATTTCCTCCAATTACCACTACCCCCAGCATTCCCAAATACCAATAAACATTTACTTGTCTATTAGCCTCTGCACTATCCAAAATCATTTTCATGGTCCACGGCCTCATCGATTCCGCCACCACCGACAGGGTGTTCATCATCATAAACGCCACCATTTCTAGCTTGTAATACCCCAAAAAATAGAAAAATCTCCTCACTACCTTCATATCTTCATTATATGTTATTCCCCAAACTCTGGCAATAACTAGACTATTCTATAGCTACTAAACCGATCATCTTGGCCTAGACACTCAATCAACAATGCTTCTTGTTCCGCGGTCATCCCTGCCACAGTTATTCTAATATTAAATATGCCGCCTCTTGTTTTTTGATCTGTGCTGACAATGTTTTTGCCCATTTCTTTTATTCTTTGTGTCACTGCCTCCAATATTCCCACTTGATCATTTCCGGCCAGTCTTACTGAAGTCAGCCCCAGTTCCTGTTTAGTAATTTTTGCCTCATCCAATGCCAAGTTAACATCTTTTGCAGATATTGTTCCATAACCCAGTAAAAAATAAAAATAATTTTCATTATTGGCTCCAAAAGTAAAATATATTTGTTTAGCCCGATCATCTATATCTTCCAGTACCAATAATCCTCTTGGAGCCAATATTTCTTCCATTAGTATTTTTCCCTGCTCCACCCAATCTCCACGTCTTTCCACACTTCTTAACCGGAGTATTTCATCTCTTGTAGTGGGCAAGCAATAATCCTCGAGAAATTTTAATGGTGCCAATCTACTCTCACCAGTAACAATTTTTACCAAACTCGCGTTAGGAATGATGGCCGAAATATCTACTGGCTCGCCGTCGACAAACATTATTCTTTGGGCATTAATTAATAGTTGTCTATTAATCGTCAGTGCAAAGTCAACTCCAGTCGCCTTTTCTGGCAAAAATCTCAGCCTGCCAGCAGGGGTGAACACAAACTTTAGATTATAATCTTTTAAATCAGTATTTCCCTTGTTAATTTTGTCGATTATTCCCCAATTATTAAAATCTTCCATTTCTTTGGTCACAATTGCTATTTCCACTGGTCCCTGAGGAAATTTCATCGTAGTTTGCAGTGCTTCATAGCCGTTTACTCTGGCGTTATCCCCAATAAATTCATCAAATCTTTCAAAATCAATTTGTACTCCTCGATTATCATGTATTACACCTAGTAATTGTCTACACTCCTCCCTTGACTTCACCACTACCCTAATACTCAATAGATCATTTATATTTTCAAAACTATCTGGATTTCCTTCTTCTCCCATGGCCATCTTCACCCGTTTTTCTTTTAGTGCCCAATAGCCATTTTTTCTCAATTCAATAGTTCCTTCAACCCCGCTTGCCTCCATTAATTGTCTCAGGTCACTCGATACATAGCTCGTAAACAAGCTATTCAATCTTTGATCACTGTCAACTTCATCCACAATTTTTTGATAACCCTCAGGATCAATATATTTAAAACACAAATCTTCCAAATCCCTTTTTACTTTCCATATTCCCAGAGATTCGGCCAACTTTGTGTACACGTCCAGTGTTTCAGTTGATTTTTCTATTTGTTTTTCCGGACTCATAAATTCCAGTGTTCGCATGTTATGCAGTCTGTCCGCTAGCTTGACAATCGCCACCTTTGGATTTAAATGCGTCTTTTTAAGTACTTTAGCCAATGTTTGTTGATCTGTTCCTGTCTCTAGTTTAGTTACCCCCTCGACAATCTCCGCCACTTCATCACCAAATTCTTCTCTGACCTGTTCAATAGTTATCGATGAATCTTCAACTGCGTCATGGAGTATTCCCGCTGCTAGGGTATTTTCATCTTGTATGCCCCACTCTTGTTCCAATATTTTTAGTACGGCGACACAATGATTAAAGTATGGCTCACCCGAATGTCTTTTCTGCCCCTCATGAGATTTAGATGCCAAATTATATGCCGCCGTCAACTTTTCCGATTCAAACAATATTTCACCTACCTTATCGCCCTTACTTACCCTATCTGGATACATGGAGGATTGTAGCGCCTCTCTCCCCAAATATCAATTATCTTATATCCACCTACCTGTTGGCAGCTCAAATTTTCGATCCATTTTTAGCTCAGTTATAAATTCTGGTGTGTGGGATACCAATATCATCGATCCACTGTAGGCTTTCAGTGCCTCCAAAATTAATCTTTGCGACAATACATCTAGATAAGTTGTTGGTTCATCCAGTACCAGCAAATTATAGTTTTGACCTAGTAGCAGGGCAATTGCCAATCTAGTCTTCTCACCCCCAGACAGGGTTTTCACTTTTTGGACTACTTTATCTGCGCCAAACAAAAATCGGCCGAGGTGTCCTCGCAGAGTTTGTTCTGGTAGGGGACAGGCCTCTTTCATTGTTTCTATGACCGTTTTATCAAAATCAAATGTCTCAAATTCTTGGCTATAGTAGCCAATATTTAGTTTTTCGTCTCGCTCAATCTCCCCGCTATCCGCCGCTTGTAGTCCCATTAATATTTTTATTAGAGTACTTTTACCCACCCCATTTGGTCCCATTAGGGCAATTTTCTCACCTCGACTTATATCAAAATCAATATTCTCCAGCACTATTTTACTGCCATAGCTCTTGTTTATCCCCACCATCATCAGTGGCACTGCCCCCATTCTCGCTGGCTCGGGTAACTTTATTTTAAATTTTCTGGCCTCGGCGGGCATTGTTGGTAGACTGGTTTCCATTCCCTCAATTCTTTTTTCCAGTTGTAATCTCTGCCTCACCCCCTTACTTGACTTGACATGACTCATTTTCAGCCAGCCTTTTTTCATCCGCACGATGTGTCTCTCTTGGACATGGATTTGACGTACCAGCAGTGCCTCCTTATCGCCTTTTAGTTTTACGTACTCCGTATAATTTCCCCGATACTCATCAATTGTCTTTTTCTGACCATTAATTTCCAATATCTTGTCTATGGCTCCATCGAGTAAATTCAAATCATGAGAAATAATTAATAAGGTTTTGGGATATTTACCCAAAAATTCCATTACCCATTTCTTTCCGGCTGTATCGAGGAAATTTGTTGGTTCGTCCAGTAGTAACACATCAGGGGAGGCGATTAGCGCCCGTACTATGGCCAGTTTAGTCTTTTGGCCACCACTCATCTTTACTGGCTTATCTTCCAAATCATATTCACCCAATTCCATTTTGGCCAAGAGTCGCCTGATTTCGTAATCTTCATGGCTATTTTTTGGATCTACATATTCCCTTACCGATCGGGCTTTTTCCATCTGCTCGTCGTACTTCACTTCTTGGGGTACTCCCATAACCGTCCCCTCGACTTTAATAGTTCCCTCATCAGGCTGATCCTCCCCCATAATTAGTTTGAAAAGGGTTGATTTACCCGAGCCATTTTGTCCCACAATTCCCACTTTCTCTCCCTTGCCCACAAAAAATTCTGTCTCCGTAAAAATCGGCTCTTTGCTATATCTATATGTAATATTTCTCCCCAAAATCATTCCCCATTCTACCATCAAATTTACAAATCAGCAGTGTCAATTCAAGAAATCTGTTTACAAAATTTCTGATACTTCTCTAGACTCTCAATATATTTTTGAGCCCTAGGGGAGCATCTTTCAAATTTATATTTTACTTGTTTAATCGCTCCGGCCATGCCTTTATATCCAATATAAAAATCCAAATTATTATCAAAAAAGGAAATACTATCAGCATCCCTTAGAATATTAGCCTCTGTATTTCCGCCAACTTCGTGCAATCTCACCAAGTTGGTTACCTCGATAATCACTTTTTTATCGATAGCATACTTTTTCAAGATATTTTCTAAAATTTTTGCCCCTTTTTCACTGTGGGCCCTCTTATATTCCTCATGACTCTCAAAATCCTTATCCATAAATCTTGGTAAAATTCCTCTTTCAATGTCGTGAGCAAGTGCGGCAATTTGCAGGGCGGCATGGCAGATGGCTTTAACTTTTTCACCCAAAATAGAGTATTTTGTGCATGTGATATTTCTCTGCCATGTTCAGATCTATCCAAAATACTCAATATTTCTTTTTTTAATGCAAGTGGAATCATGGTTATTTTTCAAATATATTTCAATATTCGCAGCAACTATTTTTTGGATAGCAAATTAGACAGTGGTACATGAATTAATTATACCTTGTCACTCCATTTAATATGCCTTTTTATAAATTCTCTACCAGAACCTGTTTTCATATATTTTTCAAATCGAAAGGCAACTTTTTCATCAGTGAAAGCAAAATATGCAATTAGTTTCCAAGGTCTTAGATTTTTTGTTGCTGGAACAAATCCCTTATTGTGTCTTTGAAATCTATCTTTCAAATCATTAGTACAACCAACATAAGGAATTTTGTCTTTGTTTTCTAGAAAGTAAACATAAAACACAATTAAATAATACTCTCTTTCTCGTTAAGCGGATTTATCCGCCGGAGCAGGGTGTAGTACAGTCATAGAAAAGCTTACTCTAATCGAAAACAACCCGCCTACGTTATCACCCAGCGGGCGTAGGCGGAGCATTAGGATCTGGAACCTTCCTGTCCCTATAACCCATGTCTAAACTTAATGGCAATATTTTGAAAATTCTTATATACTATTCTTGTATGGGATATAACGAAAACCATATTCAGTCAACTCTATCACAAGCAGTTGCCGACATGAAGCAATACTATCCTCGTGTTGAAGTACTATCCAACTTTCGTCGTGCTTCCGATGGTCACCCCACCCGGGTTACTTTGACAGTCATCGGTTTTTCTGATACTGGTTATAACGAAAGAACTTTACCCCTTCGTCATCCACGCCACCCTGGTGAACAGTCACTTATAGCCCAAAAACGTATGCTTGATCATGAAATCGGTCTTCGATGTCTTACTATCCGTCCGGATGTTGAAATCAATAGTTAGTTGGCGGAGCATTGGGGTCTGGAATCTTTCTGTCCCTATAACACCCTCTTACCCACTGTCTCATTCTATCAAAGATTTAAAGCTAAATGAGACAAATGAGACGGTTTAAAATGGAACTTAAAACTTGTGATGTAGTTTGACATATAAATATCTTTGCCCCAAATGTTTTTAGTTTCAAGCCAACAGGGCATGACTTAAATAAAATAAGCAGGTTGAAGTAAATCTGCTTATAAATATAACAAGATAACTCTAATCTAGATTATCCAAATATACTCTGTAGTTATTGGCCGTTTTGCCTTTTTTGGCGGCTTCAACTATAGCCTGATCATTTTTATCGGACTCATCCTGGATAGCTTGTGGTATATTTATTCCGTCCAGAGAAAGGATATCGCCTAGTTCGGCACCCACAGGGGCGTGGACAAAACGATTAAGGGCTCGACGAAGACCTGAATCAATTGAGATTTTTAGTTTATCCATAATTGTCAGATTTTACCACGTATTTTCAACTTTATTTATTGTTGCTCAAATTTATACCTATTTCTGGGTTTTATGTTCGCTGGCAAATTAATCTACTTTCAATGTGGATTATAACTCACAACTTTAGGTATATAATTCCCCTATAAATATGACCGAAATTGAAATTCGAGGCAAATTATCAAAAGACAAATTTGACGAGCTATTTAAGCTATTAACCAGTGGTGGAGAATTGGCTGATCACTACCATCGTCTATCAATTGATTTATCTTCGGGTTTCGATCCCACTACAAAAACATGGAAAAACAGCAGTGGTACGGATATCAGATTAAAGAAAAGTGATGATAAAGAAAAACTATCGGTAAAAATGGGTAGTTTTCACGAAAAAGAAAGAAAAGAGGTTGAGGTCAAACTCCAAACAGGACAATTCCTCAGTGCTCTAGACTTCTTGGAGGCTCTAGGGTATCAAAATGGCATGATTTATTATTGGGAAAGTTGGGAATTCAATTATCGGGGTGTCGAGATTAAATTATCAAAATATACCGATGATTATTTTACTTTTGAAATCGAAGGTAAAGAGAATACTGACGTTGATGCGATTGCTGAGGATTTTGAACTAACTCAATACTCTCAAGAGCAATACCGACAAGTGATTGACTGGGAGAACCAAAATATTCATCAACTATACACTCGAGAACTAACCGAAAATTTGTTAAAAAGTGAATTTTAATATGCACATAATCTATCTTTCAGGAGGAAGTGTCCGCAATAAGATTTGGATCGAAGAAATTAAATCGAAATTCGATAAATTTTCTGATGGCCAAATTCTGTATTATTCTCATTGGGAAACGGGTGAGAAAAATCTAAATTTTGAAATTGAAACTAAGAAACTATCAGAACTAGTTGCGGGTAAAGATGAATATTTTGTCTTTGCCAAATCCATCGGTTCAATTTTGGCACTAAAAAGCATTTATGAAAAAGTTATTAGCCCCAAAAAGATGGTGATTTGCGGTCATCCCTATAATTTAGCCAAAGAGCTAGGATTTCCTATTGATGACTATTTAAAATCGTTGACTATCTCTACAATTTTCTTCCAAAACGAATTCGACCCATTATTTAGTTATGCTGATCTTGAAAAAGTTTTAGGAGAGAATATTGCGTCTGATTATCACTTAATAAAAAATCCAGATAACAACACTCATGATTATGAGGACTTTGAAAAATTGACAGAAGTCGCAAACAAGTCGTTTACCGCTATGCAACCTCCAATTGTCTAAGGTAATTTATTGAATTTTGAACTAAATCAATTTTATTTTCTTTTCCTTCAGGCTCAATTGAAAAAAAGCCATCATATCCATTCTTTAATAAGATTCTAAACAATGATTTATAAGGTATATCACCTTTACCCAACTCAACCACCGCTTTGTTTTTCTCATCAAAATCCTTTAGGTGAATATATTCAATTGAATCAACAGTTTTTTCAAAATCATTAATTCCAATAGGCTGTCCTATTACATAGGTGTTGCCAATGTCTAACAATAATTTATAGTTGTCTCCATACAGATTTTTGAAGTTTAGTATTTGTGAAGTGGAATAGAAATATGTTGATAAACCGTTTTCAAGTAACAAATCAATGTGATTATCTCTTGCCTGAGTAAGAGCTAATTCGTATAGGTCACTTTCTTCATTCCAAAAAGAATCATTTTCTTGACCTTCGCTTTTTATCAAAGAAAATATCCTTACATATTTAGTTTCGAAAATCTTGGCTACTACAAAAGCCTTCATTATATAATCTATCTTCGTGTGTTTCGGTATATATTTATTAAAACCAAACATGAGATCGTTATGGGTCAGATCCCTAGTATCTTGATTGTCGCTCTCCGGACACCACTTGAACAGTGGTGATGCAATTGCCGAAACTTGAATATTATTACGATCAAGTTTTTCTTTTATGTTATTAATTTCTTCGATAGTACAGTCGAGAATATTTTTATTACCAATGTATCGTAATTCAACATAATCAATATGGTTACTTACCAAAAACTTTAAACTTTCGTCGAAGTTGTCACTAATTTCATCATTGATAACTGATAATTTGGGAATGTTCACTGTTTTTATTAAAAACTATAAATGAATACCATTGTTGACATCGATACATACTCCATTAATGTATCTTGGGCTTGATGTAGCAAGCCAAAATATAGTCTCAGCAATTTCTTCAACAGTCGCGTATCTTTTCTCAATAGATGATGCCTTAAAAGCCTCTTTTCTCTCTTTGGGTGCAGTCTGTAACATGTCAGTATCCACTGGCCCGGGTGCCACACAATTTATAACAATACCCTCAGGACCTAATATTTTTGAAAAACTCTTTGTAACATTAACAATACCAGCTTTGGCGATACCATACCAAATATCAGAGTGGCCAACATGAGCTGCCATTGAAGAAAGATTAACGATCCTTCCATTCTTTTTCTTAATCATACTTTTTGAAAATTCTTTGATCAGTTCAATTGGCGCAAAGAGATCGAGTGTTAACATTTCATCCTGTTTCTTAGCTGGGTAATTGTCATACGGTAGTGCGTTTAGAATACCTGCATTGTTTACTAGTATGTCGATGTTTCCAACGTCTATTATGAGTTTTGGAATATTGTCTAAATCTAGAAGGTTGTATTCTATACAGCGCACTTTTGAAACTATTGACTTTGGAAATTTTGAAAAATCTTTATCGACAATGATGATTTCGTACGAATTTTTATCTTCAATAAACTTTTTTACTGTGGCTAAGCCGATTCCTTTACCACCACCTGTAATTAAAACTCGGGGAATATAATTATCACTCATCTGTTTTCAAAGAATATTTAACTTGAGACATTATAACCCAACTTAAGCTATTAAGACATCTTTATGACAACATTAATCTTAGATAAATTGGCTAAGATTTCATCTTTGATCAACTTAGTTTCCTTTGAAGTTATTTGTTTTTGACTGTCAAGAAACTCCAGAGATAGTGTTAAGTTATTTTCATACAGGCTTCTATATTCAACTTTAAAAACTTTTTTACTGGTCGCAGATATAATATTTGTAATTTCAGAGTAATTGTCTTTTGGGCTTATTACCAAAGTTAAATCCTCTTTAACGGAATTAAAATGACTCACAGGAATATAAGTTTTTGTTCTATTTGACCTAAGCAAAGCATCTTCAACGTCAAATTCATAAGACAAGATATTGTTTGGGTGGATTACAATGTTTGGTTGTTGATTGTCTAAACCTACCTCATCAAACAGTGACTCGAGTACTCCTTTTAATCGTAGATACTCCACGTTTTTAGTTACCAGGGCTAAATGGACTGGTTGAAGCGGTAAGTCTCCAAGGCTAGGTAAATACACAGAAGCAATTTCAAACAACATAATCGACTCAGCGTAGTTTTGATTTCGTTTTAATACATCCAAAAGTTGAGGCGTTAATGAGGTTCGTAAGGTACAATAATCTTCGGTTAATGGGTTAACGATTTTAATGGCATTCTCCCCATCAGTCTTGATATTTGAAATTGATTTTGTATAACATTCAAAAAATCCTTGGTATTTAAGGTAATCTTTGATAATATCTTCTTGCTTAAAAATTGACTCCGAAGTTTTATCAGGAATTTGACCGTCTGGAATAATACCTTTGATATTGTAGTAACCATAAAGACGAATCACTTCTTCGGCCAAATCCTCAGGAATTTCAATATCGTTATACCTCCAAGAAGGAACAGTTACTTCTTTGTTCTCGACAACAAAACCAAGTTTAGTCAATAACTCGTCGATCTGGTTAGGACTGATTACGGTCCCGGAAATTAAATTAATTCGGTCATAATCTATTTTTACTTTTTTTATCGGATAAACTTTATTTACAATATCAATCAAATCAGACGCAACAATGCTGTGTGAACTTTGATTAATCATTTCCACTGCCTGAGTCAGTGAGGGGATAACACCATCATGATCAATCCCTTTTTCAAAACGAAGGGCAGCATCAGTACGATGTCCCAAACTCATGGAAGCACGCCTAATGCGTAGTGGATCGTAGACTTGAACAAAAAGTAAAACACGTTTTGTATTTTCATCAACTTCGCTGTTTTTAGCACCCATGATTCCGCAAAGGTCAACCAATCGTCCTGAACCATCCTCGATGACAATAACACCATCTGGAAGTGTTCGAGAAGTGCCGTCTAGAGTTACTATTTGTTCACCTTGTTTAGATTCACGAACAACCATCTTATTGTCTTTGATCTTGTCATAGTCAAATGAATGCATCGGTTGACCCTTATCAATCATAATGTAGTTGGTGGTGTCAACAATGTTATCAATAGCACGAAGGCCAACTTTTTCAAGGCGACTACGGATAAGTGATGATGACTGAGTAGGTACTGCATTATCCAAAACGATGGCGCTAAAACGAGGCACCAGATCAGGATTAGCCAAAACTACATTAAGAGAGTAAGTATTGCCGGGTTGAATATTGTATGAAGGTTGAGGTTTCTTTGAACACGAATATCCCATCAAAGGTAAAATGACGGCTAGTTCTCGCGATAGACCAAAAACCGAAAGGACATCTCCTCGATTGGGGGTAACCTCAACTTCGTAAATTGAATCACCATCATCCCAAGGGATAATTTTTTCAACACTAAAGGCATGAAGTGAGAGGGCGCGAGCAATATCTTTCGGAGTTGCGTTAGTTTCAATATAGTCTCTAATCCAAGAGTCGGGAATTTTGACATTCATATTTTAAAATTGTTCAAGAAACTTTAAATCGTTACTAAGTAAATGTCGAATATCGTTTAGTTTAGTTCCCGATTTCATCATATAAGTACGTTCAACACCCCACCCGAAGGCAAAACCAGTATAAACAGATGGATCAATCTTACCTGACTTTAGCACATTGGGGTGAACCATTCCTGCACCACCGAGTTCCACCCACCCTTCCTTACAGAACTTACAACCATTACCCCCACAAAGACCGCAACTGACATCGATTTCAAAACTTGGTTCGGTAAAACGGAAATCGTAAGGCCGAAGTCGAATTTTACGATCAGCAGAAAAAAAGTGTTTGGCAAAATAATCAACTACTCCGATAAGATGAGCAATACTAATACCTTTGTCAACTACTAATCCCTCAAATTGAAAAAAAGTTGGGTTGTGAGAAACATCCTCTTGTCGGCGCCCGCAACGAGAGATATTTAACATTCGAATAGGAAGATTGCCTTTAAGCATTTCTCTAACTTGTCCATTTGAAGTGTGGGGAGTAACAACTTGACGACCAAGGTCAGATTTTGGTGGGGTATCAATAAAAAATGTTTCGAACTCATCCCGAGCTGGATGGGTGGAAGGTATATTTAAGGCTTCGAAGGCAAAGTACTCCCAATCAATTTCTGGATAACGGACTTGAGTAAAGCCTAATGGCTTAAAAATTTCAGTAATTTCCCTGATTGCTTGAGTAATAACATGGAGATGTCCAACATTAGGTTTAATCCCTGGCAAAGAACGCTTGAATGTTTCATCAACCTCATCTTTAAGACTATTTCGAATTATTTTATCTGACTCATCAATTGCCAGGGTAATTTTATCCTTTAGTGCATTCACTTCTTCCCCAAAACTCTTTTTTTCTTGCGGTGGAATAGAAGAAATGGTACCAAATAGCTCAGCCAGTAGACCCTTTTTTCCCAGATACTTTGTTCTAATTTCTCCCAACATCGTGGAGGTGTTGACAGAGACAATATCAGAACTAAATTGTTTTTCTATTTCTTTAATTTTCATAATACGGTGCCGAAGGTTGGACTCGAACCAACATTCCAGGTTTTTCAGACCAGTGCCGTGACCATCTTGGCTACTTCGGCTAATAAAAAACCTCCCTTTTTGTCTGGGAGGCTTGTTTAATTTTACCTTTTTCAAGATTCAAGCCTCCGTTAATACGGAGTAAAGAAGAAAAAGTTAAAATTAAAAACATTGATCACAAGACGATAGTACCACTAAGTAGATATTTAGGTCAATAGCGATAATTATTAAGAAGAACCTAAGATATTTGACCAAAAATCTCTCGACACTTTTCCTTTGTGAAAATTGAAGTATAAGTCAGAACCGTTTTTTGCTGGCTGGAAAGGAGTTTTTCTCTGACATTCTCGTCTTTTATCGCTTGATCGACTTTCTTTAATACTTTTTTCATATCTTCAACCAGAGCGTTCTCTTTATCAAAATTATTTATTAAACTTTGAATCTCACCAATCTCCTGATCGGGATTATTGTTGGCTTTTCTGTTTATTCTTGTATTAAACAACATTTCTGGGAAAATTTTGCGAAGCTCATTTAAAGATAATGAATCACCCATTAATCTTGAATAATTTGAGAAATGACCATCGTGTTGTTCTGGCAAAAAGATAATCGGCACGTCATACAACAAAGATTCATATAAAGTTGTAATCCCAACAGGTGCAAAAAGTAAAATGGACTCATTTAGCAGGTTCAACAACTCATCATGGCTAAGAGATTTAATTTTAATTCGATCATTAGTAACTTTAATTTGTGATGCAACTAAAGGATTGGTTGTTAATATTATTTCAATGTCCTCCGGTAATTGTCTAATAAATCCTCCAAGTAATGTAAGTACCAGCTCGGAATATTTAATGGCATTTTCTATCTTATTCAACGGAGACAGTAATCCAGATAATGAAACTATAATTTTATTTCTCTTTAAGTTTTTCCTCTTTAGTGTTGTGTCAATAATGGCTCCAATTTCTTTAGAACCAATTTTTTCACGAAACGAGTCTTCTTTCTTTGCAACATTTATAAAAGTCTGTGTCAGGCTGTAGTCCGACAGTTTGTGAGCAATATATTGGAGGTGGTGATCATCGAAACTTGTTAAATGTTTCCATTTGTTGATGGTGCTGGAATTGGTGTTATTTTTCAAACTATTTTCAATTAAATTTAGATGTTCATTATCCCAACTCCAAAACCAAAATAAACTGTCTACGTAAAAAGTTTTTTTGTTATTGAGCGATGACCATATCGCCAAATGTGGTTCCATAACACTGATAACTAAATCATACGACTGAAGGTCTGGATATGTGCCAGAAAAACTTGTTATTTTGTTAAATAAATTCTTGTTTTGTTGAACATAAATTAAAGCAATACTATCGCCCACAAAGTCTACTTCTACATCAGATCCCTCAAGGCTACTGATTAGTTTTACTAGGGTTACTAGTTTTGACACCGGTCCATAACCAAAAGATTGAGCAGAACAAAGGATCTTTTTCATGTTTATAAAGAACTCGCGGCTACCATTTTCCCGCAGGTTTTACATGAATAATTCCAACCATCTTTTAGAACCATTCGACCCTGACAATTCGGACACGTAGGATCTTTAAACTCGTTTAAATTATCACTGATTTTTTCGAGCCTCTGGCATTCGTTTATGTTAATCAATGTACCTTCTTTTCCGGCAAAAGCATCATAAAGTTGCATAACCTTTAGTGCATCTACCAGTCCTGCAATTTGGGGCTTTTTCTTTTTGCTCACGCAGTCGATAAAGTACGACAGTTCGTGATAATAACCCAGAAGAAAAGAACCTTTGTTGTAAAGTTGTCCTAAGGAGAATTCAGGTGAAAAGAATTGTGCCCCGTTGGGGTTATTGGGGAGAAAATCTGTTGTAGTGCCGTAAGGCAACCGTTGACTGGGCGGATAATATCGAATATTAATGTTGTTGTCGAGACATACGTTGGCATTTTCTCCAGTTATTTCCAATTGCTCAAGCGGACACATTTCTGAAGCTCCAGGACATAAATGTATAGTGCCAATAACATCTTCATTTTTATGTATTAGAGTTGCGACAGCGCTACCTCGACCATTTCGTTTGTAATACAGATAGTCAGGTCTACCTAGTAAAGCAATCAAACTAGAAGCAACATGAACAAAATCATCAATAAAACGTCTACCGCTTGCACTGGTAATATCTCTAATGTCATTAGGGAGATCAACTGGATATCTCATCGAATAGGAATTAATTTTCCCAAACTCTTCTCTTTTAATTATTTCTTGTATCTTTCTTATACTCGGCATAAACATTTTTTTGAATCCAACCTGAGCAAATGCCTTTCCTTTTTGTTCTGACTTTATATATTCTCTGACTTCTTCACTGTTTCTAGCTGGAGGTTTTTCAAACCAGACAGGCATGCTTCTTTCTAGCAAATCCTTAACTATCTGAAAATACAGGGGCGTTCCGTCTTCAGCATAACCAACCACGACAATAACAGCATCTAGTTCTTCTTTCTCTAACATTTCTTGGTACGAGGTGTAAGCGCTATGAGCTCCAAACTTTGCTTTGTAAGCCTTAGCCTTTGCTTCATTTTGATCACACACTGCCACCAACTCGACGGGGATGTACTGTAGAGCAGAAAGGATATTTCTAAATGAATGGCTACCACAACCAATAAATCCGATTTTTACAGGTAATCTGTTTCCTGTCTTTATTAATTCGCCTTCTATACCAAGATAAAAATTATTTTTCATATTTTTATAAATTTATATTTCAAATGTAACATATGGGATATTATTATTGCGACCTGCGGCTAATGCCTCACAAACCTTAGCTAGGATTTTGTTAGTTCTATCTTGTTGCGACAATTCAGAGTTGTCTTCTTCGTTGTTTAAAAATTTCAGAAGAATATTGTCTTTTCCTTTCTCATTATGTCCCATGTAATAAATATCGTCTTCATTCTTTTTCTTCATATCTTGCCCAAAATCAATCTTTTCGAAGTTTTTCCCTCCAACAAGTCCTGAGTTTCTGAATAGATAGATGTCAAAATGATGTTCGTTTCCGACCCCTTCAATAGACTCTGTCGCGCGATTTCTCGCTTCATAAGCCTGATAGGTATGAACTTGAATATTTAGTAAGTTTGATACCTGAATGTTTTGACGTTCATGTCTTAACCGGCCATTACCCTTATAAGTATCTTCGGGGAGATCCAACCAAGCCCTTCTTGAGAACGAATTTTGCTGCAACGTTATCGAACCTGTCGTTACCACTTTATTATCTCTCAGTAACTGCAACATGATAAAAACATCTAGTTCTCCGTAATTTTTGAAATTTTCTTCTTGATATTTTTCAAAAAATGAGGTGATATTTTCTGATTTTCCGAATAGCTTTTCATAGTTTTGCTGGTTTATTTGATGAAAAAAATCTACTGGAGAAAAACTATTTACATACAACCTGGCTTGATTTGGTTTCTTATCAACGACTTGATCATTTAATTCAGTAATCCACGAAAAAAGGTCTACACCATGATATCCAGAATGCATCAGTTTACCGTAGCCGTATTTGTATGGATGATTTTCCTTTTCAAATTCATTTGGCATTGTCCAGGTTCCGTCAGCAAAGTAACTGTCGAAGTATGAAATTGGTACCCCGTATTGCTTTATGAAATCATTTAAATAATCTCTGATGAAAATGTAACCATCATGACTTCTCCTTTGTACTGAAACATAACACCTGCCTTTTGATTTTTTTACCATTTGCTCAATTTCCAGGAAATCACGATAGACTTTTTTTGACGACTCAATGTCTACATTTGAACCAACTGGTGACGTGATTGGTTTGTCTAACAATATGGGAATATTATTATCAGTAGCCCATTTTAGATAAATATTGTGGGCTTTTGGCTCTGTCGCGATAATAATTCCATCAATTCGGCGCTGTGAAACCAATAGGTCCAACTCTTTTTCCGCTATCGGATCAAGCTTATCACCCAATCGATTATGATCATTGTTATCTAAATAGATACTCTTTTCTGGCTTTAAATTACTCTCTAGAATAAATCTTTCTATTTTAGATCGTTGGTCTTCCAGATCTATAACAAGAGATAAATGAATATTAAATTGTGCCTGGTATTTTTCCAAAAGAGGATAATATATTTTTCGTGCATGAGGACCAACCCCAACCAATGCTATATTTTTCATTTTTACTATTATAAGGCAATTGTTTCGGTTTTGTAATCATAATTTAGAGGTATGATTAGTTATGAACATATCTACATGGTTACCTACACTGGCAGTTTTAGTCGTTGTATTTGGAATCAAATTTATGTAGATTTACTGGAAAAAAGACCAGTAGATACAAGTAAATTACCATTTATTAAAAAAGTATATACTCTTACCAACTCCGAAAAATATTTTTTTCGATTTCTTGAGGAATTGTCGATAGTTAAAGAAAATTTTTATGTCTTTCCAATCTTTCTTTCAAATTATCACTACATCCTATGTATGGATGATTATTAATACATCTTAAAACATAAACGTACTGCACAAGTCCATTTTACATCAAAGCGGACATTGTCCGCCGAAGCGAAAGCAACGAGACAATGGTATAGGATGAAGAGTTAGAAAACAACAGGCCTACGTTTTACTTCGGCCTGCGAAGGCGGAAGGGGAGGGAGTCGAACCCTCATGCCATTTCTGACGCGGGTTTAGCAAACCCGTGGCTTACCATTCGCCGCACCCTTCCAGAGAAAAGCTATTTAGCTTTTTGATAGAAACGTCTATTGATTTATCAATATTACGTTTCATGGTATTAAGAAAAGAGGAACGTAATAAATTCACAGAATTTAAACGTTCCATTTTCGCTCCGCTCAAGTATATCAAAAAACTAGGCTCAATTTTATGTTAAGATGATATTGATGACAGACGCAAAAAAGAAGCTTGACCCAATCGATTCCCAGATTGAAGATGTCAATGAAGAGAAGGTCTTGTTTGAATGGATAGCCCCCGAACGTGCTTTTCAACGCCGCGAAAAAGATTTTTGGATTACTGCCGTAGCCATTTTAGTACTAGTAGCTGTTATTTTTATATTTATCAAAGAGTTTTTCTTGGTCATCGCCCTCGGCTCACTCTTGTTTTTATTCTATGTCCTATCAACTGTTCCACCGGAGAATATCAAATATAAGATTACCAACCGAGGGGTTTATTTTGGTGAAGCCCATTATTATTGGGACACTTTGGAAAAATTTTGGTTCCAGAAAAATTTGAGTACAGAAATGATTCATTTTGGCACTATTCTCAAGTTTCCTCGGACAGTTTCACTGGTCATCAAAGCCGCCGATAAAGAAAAATTGCAGGAAATTGTCGTTAAACTAATTCCCCTTGTAGAGAATCCACCCAATTCGGTCGATAAAATTACCAACTGGTTTTCCGCCCGTTTGCCACTAGAAGATAGGCAGAAGACTTAGACAGCTAAATACGATATAATCAACAAGTTTTACGCACCTATAGTTTAATGGATAGAATAGCGGTTTGCGGAACCGTTGATCCGGGTTCGATTCCCAGTGGGTGCACAAAACGGAAACATATCTAACGATTATTGTTCAGAAAAGTTTTTTTGAAATCTCTTAAGTTCACCAGATTGATCACCGTAATATACTATTTTAGTACTTCCATTAAGTGGTTGTTTTTCTGGTACAGAATATAATAAATAGATATTTGGTTTATCTGTTTGAATGGCCCTACGAATTAATGTACCTAAATTATCATGACCGATATGAGGT
The DNA here is from genome assembly GCA_049303675.1 of Microgenomates group bacterium. Taxonomy (GTDB): domain Bacteria; phylum Patescibacteriota; class Microgenomatia; order UBA12405; family UBA12405; genus UBA2283. Next base: position 252,394 of record JBAQNJ010000001.1, read on the forward strand.
AATTCTATTTCATTGATTGTTTGTAAATTTAGAGCTTCTTGAATCTGTTCTAATGTTAAAGTACTTTCATCTAGAATTGCTGCTTGGCTAGGATTTTCTTGAACTTGACTTAATTTAGCTTGATGGTTACCAACTAAACTTTTTATCCTATCAGCTGTACTTGATTCTGGAGTTGGAATACTTTTGTTGTCCATGAAAGATATTATAATTCAACGGCAGTTTATTTGCATACATTTCTAAAAGTCTCCACCAAATCCTTGATACAATATATCAGCTCATGGAACCTATCTGTGGTTAGATACAGCTCCCCCTGGGCGCACATTACCTCTTTAATATTGGAAAATCATTGGGTAACGATTCCTCCAATAGACTGATGGCAAACAAATCTTCCACCCCATTTCTTTTATTTTCTCGGGTCGCTCCATCAATAGATACCTGATAGACAGCTTCTTCACAAACCTCATCCACAAATGCTTCAAACCCTGTTTTGCTCAAAGGCAATCTAGCTCTATCAACAGCATTTAGATATGAGGCGGCCATTTTGACCATTTTTAGGTCGATATTCTTCATGGGGAATATTATACAAATTAGATATAATACATCCAAGAGGAGAGATGCGCCGAATTGGTAAGGCAGCAACCTCGAAAGTTGCCGGTCGTAAGGCCATGGGGGTTCGAGTCCCTCTCTCTCCGCCATTTATCTCAAATATCTCTCAAAAAATTCTACCGTTCGCAGCATCGCTGTCTTAAAATCTGGACTGGAGATATTGTGATCTCCCTTGTCATATTCATAAAACTCCACTATTTTCCCCGCATTTTTTAACTCTTGATACAAGTGTTGTGATAATTGAATTGGCACGCTGTCATCGGTAGACCCATGATGTAATTGAACAGGGGACTCTATTTTTTGGATATAAGAGTATGGATCCATTTTGGACCAAAAAGGCGATTCCATTCTTGGTTCACCAAATCTTTTTACCAAATCATAGGGAGAATTAGTGTTCGTCTCCACCAAATTAGGTATTAGCTTTTCATTACCGATCCACGGAATTTTACTCCGATAATTAATTAGCAAATCTTCATAGCTCCCCACCACTCCCGCCCAAATGACTGTCGCCTTAATATCTTTTGACGCTTCAATTGTTCGCAGGGCTATCCCCCCACCATTCGAATGGCCCCACAGTCCTATCAATTTTGGATTTGTCTTTTGGTAACTTTTGAGGGCCGAGATTAAGTTCAGAGTATCAACTACATAATCTTGATTAAAATTAGAATTGACTGGCATCCCTGCCGATTTTCCATGACCTCGGAGATCCGGCTTAAATGTTACCCAGCCATTTCTCGCCAATCCATCTTGGTACGCCACATATCTCTCGGTCGTCTGGTATTTTGTCGGATCGAGGTATCCATGAAGCATCACAATTGTCGGGAACTTATCCTCCACTCGGTCACTATTTGGCACAGTTAGTAGTCCGTATATTTTCCACCCATCCGACAAATAGGAGGCAATATATCTCTGGTAATTTGATCCCGCCGGCAGCATCTCCTCTATTTTTATCTCACTCACCGGATAATCTCTACTTATTAGCGTTTCGATATACAAAAACGCCATCGGGTCAGGTGATTTGGCAGGTGATATTACTAAATATCCCATAACCACTGCCAAAACCAACAATAATACTAGCCATCTTTTCACTATTTAATACTACCATGTTCATAATACCTACTCTCATAATTATTGGTAAAATAGGCTATGTATCTCTTATTTTTAGACGCACTTACCGACAGTCTTCGTACTGTGCCCCTCCTGCTCATCATCTATATCGGTATTGAGCTGGTTGAATACCAATTTGGCGACCAAATTAGAAATTGGGTCTCCCGTGCTGGCCGCACCGGCCCCGTTGTTGGTGCCGTTTCCGGTGCATTCCCTCAATGTGGTTTTTCGGTCATCGCCACTGCTCTCTATACCCAGCGTTTGGTCACCATGGGTACTTTACTAGCAGTTTATCTATCTACCTCCGACGAAGCCATTCCCATTATATTATCCCGACCCGAGAGTACTCATCTAATTTGGCCGATAATTGGGATCAAAATAGTTATTGCTATTGTGGCCGGTTTAGTTATTGATCTAATTTTCAAAAAGTCCCAGAATCAAATTATCAAACATCAACTAGCCATCGAGACCGGCCATGACAGCCACAGTCATCATCACGAAGTCGTCTTGGACGAAGTTGCCTGTTGTGGTCACTCTACTTCTTGTACCTCCAAAAAGTTTGATATCCGCGAAATTTTTTGGCACCCCCTTCTCCATACCCTCAATGTTTTTGTCTTTATTTTTATCTCCACTCTCCTAATTAATTATCTCCTCCAATATTTCTCCCTGACTATTTTCAACAACGTTTTTCTCACTTCCTTAGTTGGTCTCATTCCCAACTGCGCCGCCTCGGTTTCCCTTACTGAATTGTATTTGCAGGGAGCCATCGGCTTTGCCCCCGCTATTTCAGGACTCTCGGCCAGTGGTGGACTAGGACTATTAGTTTTGTATCGTGAGGAGAAAAACAAATTTCATTTTTTCAAAATTGTCGCCTTACTTTACTCTGTTTCCGTTATTGCTGGACTAATTATTTTGGCCACTGGGCACTAATTAGGATTTCTTCTTTGTACCCCAACACTTCTTTTGTCTCCTGATAAATAGCCTCAGTTACAAATGGCATAAATGGATGTAATAGTTTTAGGCTAGTGTGCAATACCTCGCTTAGTACAGGGATAACTTCAGCTCCTCTATCCTTAGTTGACTCGATATAAGAATCACAAAAATCATGCCAGAAAAATTGGTAGAGATCCTCCGACGCCTGTCCAAATTTGTATTTTTCCAAATTTGTCGTTGTACTCTTTACTATTTTTTTTAGTTTATCAAGTATTTCTTTATCCTCATTCTCTAAATTCGTAACTGATAACTCAAAACTCGTAACTGTTTTATTCTCCATTTGCATGAGAATAAAACGCGCCGCATTCCAAATCTTATTAGCAAAGTTTCGTTGTGCCTTCACCTTATCATCCGACAACGGAATATCTGATCCGGGGGCGACTCCGTACACTAGCGCCATCCGTAGGGCATCTGCCCCATACTGATCTACTAGCGTTAGGGGATTAATTACATTCCCCTTCGATTTACTCATTTTTACCCCCTTAGCATCCACCACTCGTGAATGCATATGAGCCACTTCAAATGGAATTTGGCCAGTCACATACACCCCCATCATAATCATTCTCGCCACCCAGAAAAACAAAATATCCCACATGGTATCGAGGACTGTCGTTGGATAAAAATATTCAAAATCTGGTGAATGTTTGCCATCTTTATCCCAACCTAGGGTAGAATATGGCCATTGTCCCGAGGAGAACCATGTGTCAAAAGTATCAGTTTCTTGGAGTACCATTGTACCCTGACTTTTTGCCTCATTTTCATCTAAATATGCCGTTACATTTGGTGGGGCAATCAATGATTGCAAACCAGATTTTATTTCCTCGAATTTATATTTCTTTTCCAACTCAGCAAATACTCCCGTCACTGTCTTTTTGTCTTTATCAATAAATGTCAAATTAATATTTTTATCAATGTCTAGCACATACCACGCCGGAATCCGCTGTCCCCAGACAATTTGTCGCGATATTGGCCAGTCTCGAATATCATTCATCCATCGCAAAAATTCCTTTTTAAACCGGACTGGGAAAAATTTTATTTTATCTCCCTTAACCACTTTGATTGCTCCATCTGCCAGGGGCTTAATTTTTACAAACCATTGTGGTGCAGTGATTGGTTCAATTGGCCGGCCACAGCGATAACAATGTCCCACTTCTTGGGAATGATCTTCTATTTTTTCAACCAGTCCCAATTCGGTCAAATCATTTATCACCGCTTCTCGTACCTGGGAGGGGAACATACCCAGATATTTTTCCGGTACATTTTCGTTGGCCCGCCCATCATAATCAAAAATTCTCACAAATTCCAAGCCATGTTTTTTGGCCATATCATAGTCCTCAGGGCTATGAGATGGCGTCACCTTCACCGCCCCTGTTCCAAATTTAATATCAATAGTTTCCTCAGCAATTACCAGTATTTCTCTACCAACTATTGGTAAAATTATTTTAGTCCCCACCAGTTTTGCATATCTTTTGTCTTTGGGGTTCACGGCCACGGCGGTATCGCCTAGCATTGTCTCAGGTCTGGTTGTCGCCACCGTCAGCGGTCCATACTTTATGTACCACAAATGTGAATTAACACTCTTGTGATTTACTTCCAAATTGGAAAAAGCCGTCCCACAAAAAGTACAATAGTTGACAATTTTTTCATCCCGATAAATTAGTCCATCCTCATGCATTTTGGCAAAAACCTCATAGACAGTTTTGGTATGTTTTGGATCCAGAGTAAATTTTTCCCTCGTCCAATCTAGTGAAAATCCCAGTCGTTTCATTTGATCTACCGCCACTGTTCTGTTTTTATTGACGTACTCCATAATCATCCCGTAGAGTGTCTCCCGATCATAATCAAATCTCGACTTGCTCTGAGTCTTTAGATATTTTTCAAACACAAACTGGGTCTCTATCCCCGCATGATCTGTCCCAGGCAGCCACAAGGTCGGGTCTCCTAGCATCCGGTGATACCGCACCATAATATCTTCGACCGTAAATAGGGCATGTCCCGCATGTAGCGCCTCGTTAGCATTCGGTGGTGGCAAAATTATCGTGAATGGTTTTTTTGTTTTATCTATTTTTGGAGTGAAGGCCCCTGATTTCTCCCACATTTCATATATTTTTTTCTCGTGATCTGTTGGACTAAACTTCGATTCCATGGGCTATTTTACCACTCTCTAGCCTCAATAATTTATTTTTAATCGCTATTCCTGCCGAGTATCCACCCATTCCTCCATCACTTCTAATTACCCGATGACAGGGGATAATAATTAGTATTGGGTTTTTGGCTACAGCACTTGCGACCGCTCTAATTGCTCGTGGCACTCCGATTCTTCTCGCCAGCTCTTTATAAGTAATAGTTTCGCCATAAGGCACTTTGATCAATTCCTTCCACACTTTCTTCTGAAAATCCGTCCCTTTGGGTCTAATTGGTAAATCAAATATTTCCTTACCAATTCCTATCCTCCCGTCCTCAAAATTTAGACTTGTCAGGTATCCATTTTCCACCACCGCTTTCATCACTAAATTATACCAACCCAAGTGCGCTAAAATATTCTATGAAGTCACCAAAACCAGTCAATGTCGAAGTGATTCTCAAATTAAATCCCGATTCAGTCCCACCATCCATCTATTCTCCTCGAATTTCGTTTGGCTTACCTCGAGTCAGGGACACCAAAGATCTCGATAGACGTATTAGCCAAATAATCATCACCAGCAACTTAGCTGTTACCGACAGAGTTATCAGCCTTATTAGACGCTAATTTTCTTTTCTCGTCTACTTCCAAAATCATCGCCGCTACTGCCGCTGCTTTACCGGCGCTTACCCGCAATACCGGCGCCTCATTATTAGCCAATGTTGGCAATAGTACCTCCTTCTCTTTTCTATCCACCAGTCCCAAGGCAAACAGTAAATTTTTCTTATTATCCATATTAGTTTAGCTCAGTATACTCCCCAGTCTCGGAATTTTACTAATTCCATACACCACACCATAAGATAGTACTATGGTCATCAGCCCCAACAGCCATTCATTTGGCCACAGTTTCCACATCATTTCTAGTACCAGTACGTGGACAAAAAACACCCCCATCGACAGCGCTGAAATTTTTCTAACTACGTTTGCTTCAATGTTTATTTTCGACAACAGGTAGTACATACTCCCCGCCAACAATATAGTGTAAATCAACACACTCGGTCGCCACTGTGAATAAAATGCGAGGTAATTCCCGCTCGAGAGATATCTGCTAATTCCTTCATATACTACATATATACCAACCGCAATCGTTGCCAAAAACCAATAAAAATTATATTTTTCCAATATTGACTCTAGTCTATGCAAATGATGGCTCACTGTCATCCCCAACATAAATACAAATATGTTTAGTATCATCACTGCCAATGGATAGGCCATGTTGAGTGAATGAGTATAGTAGTCTTTTGTCAATAAAAATAATTCTCCCACCCCTATCGCTCCCAATATATATTTATTTGACCACCATTTTAGTGTTGACGATAGTATCGGAAAAATTACATAAAATATAATCAATGTTGGCATAAAATAGAGCTGGTATGAGGCATTACCACCCATTAGTGATTGCCAGTATCCCATGGCATGATTGGTATAGACCCAGTAGTAATAAATTGCACTCCAGATTATATAAGGCCACAATATTTTTTCAATTCTCTTTTTCTGAAATTTCCACTTATCCTCATAGTTGGCATAACTTACTTCCAAGACATATCCCGATATCATAAAAAATAATGGGACAGCAAATCGAGCTAGTTGATTAAAAAATATTGCTATTGGCGCACTGGCAAAATCAAAGTGTGCCACTTCCAATATTCTAGTAGTGGTGTGAATTATTACTACTGCTATTGTCGCCACAATCCGCATCAAGTTGATACTACTGTTGTGAAGTTTTTGTTCTTCTATCATTAGAATTTCTTATATTACGCTGTTTTCAGTTTCAGACGTTTTAAATATAGTTTTTCAAACATGTTTTTACTGTAAGGAGTTATAAATTTTGTCAATCTTAGTTCTCTGCTTTTTTTCATATATCTTTCTTCTGAATCCTTATCTCCAAAAATACCCATAACATCTGGATCCATACCTCCCAAGCTATCCGCCTCCATTATTACTATTTCATCCACATCCTTCAAGGCATCTAGTTTGTCGTGTACACCTACTAGGTGTATCGCTCTCTTCTTCCTATCCTCTGTTAAATGATCAAAAAAACGGCTTTCCAATAACTTGGATAATTTTTCTGCACCTACCTTCATATGAGTTTCTTTTAATTCCCCTAGATGCTCTAATCTTATCTTTATAGTTGGATCAAGCAAATCTGTATAGCCCCAATCATGAGCATATGCCGCAATAATCAATACCTCTAGGTCTAATTTAAGTTCCGGAGAATCAGTGACAATGTTCTTGATCATTTTTACTACCAACAAAGTGTGCGGTACATCATTTGGTCTTCCCTTGGCCAAATCAGGCAATATATTCTCACTCAAGAATTTTTCCAGTATCTCCATCTCCATAATTTCATATTATATCCTAGTAAAAGTTGATAAACTAAACCATGTCCACTATCTATCTTTTTCGACATGGCAAGACCGACTACAACCAGCAGCATCGTTTTACTGGTTGGCTTCAGTCGAGTCTTACCGATGAAGGAATTCAGCAAGCTGAGTATTTAGCCGAATTACTCAAAGACAAAAAAATAGATATGGCTATTGTTCCCAATTTGACTCGTTGTCAAAAAACTCTGGATATTGTTCTTCGCTATCATCCTGAATGTCTCAATACTTTAGTTGATGACCGATTATTAGAGCGAAATTATGGTGATTTAGGTGGCAAATTACACCAAGATATTATTAGTCAGTATGGTCAAGAGCAATTTGACAAATGGCATCGTGGTTGGGCCGATCGACCACCCGAGGGCGAGAGTTATGCCGATGTCGAAATCAGAATTGGTGAATTTATATTGGAGCTTCGCTCCAAATTTGCTTCTTTAGATACCACTATCGCCATTTGTGGCAGTAGTAACTCCATTCGTCTTTTTCGAAAAATTATCGAAAATGCTTCAATCGAGGAGGCGGTTAGTTGGATTATTCCTTATGACCAATATTTTGAATACACCATCTGAAATAATTATTTTATCGCCCCATCCCGACGATGCTATTTTTTCCCTCGGCCAACATATCCATAATTGGCTCAGTTCAGGTCAAAAACTTAAAATAATCAATATTTTTAATTCTTTTGGTACCGACGATGTTTTCTCCGAAAACGCATGGAATTATTTACTCAAATATGGTTACAAAAATACCATAGAGCTATCCCAATCACGGTCTGCTGATAACCAAAATATATATACCAATTTAAATATTACTCCTTCCAATTTGGACTTTATCGATGCGTCTTTTCGCCAGTTTGGCAGTGGCCCTATCTATCAGACCCCTCAGGCGCTCAACAATGGTCGTCCTTCAACCTACGATTCAGATCTGCCCTTAGAGATAATTAATCTGTTGGGCCTGCAGACAGATCAACTAATTTTATGTCCCTACGGAGTTGGCGGACATGTCGACCACTCCCTAGTTCGTCGGGTGGGTGATATTCTCAAAAAGCAAAAATACTCAGTCAAATTTTATTTAGAATCACCCTATCTGTGGCGAGATCTCAACTATCTCAAATATTCTCTCGACATCCTCCGTGCTACTAGTTATCTACGTGAAGTGACCGACAAAATGGAGTTAGTCAAACTTTACTCTTATGCCAATCAAATCGTTCGCCGTGGCGAATCATTCCCCGAAGTCATTATCTAATCTTCAAATTCCATAAGCATCTCTATAAATATCAATATAATATTTTTCCGGATTGTCATAGATTTCTTCTCTCCGGTGGACCCACGCCTCTATATCACTAGCACATCTCGGAGTTAACCCATCCAGTACTACCTTTTGCCACATTTCTTGCCTTTCTTCTTTGTCTACTTTTACCAGCTCTTCCATCTTTTGACTATTTTTTGGTGGTACACACAACATCGGATGTCTACATCTAGCGCTTATGGCAATTAGTGCCAATTCCTCAACTTCTGCTGACATGTTTATCGCTTCCTCAGCTCGATATGGCTTAATATTCCAGCTTTTACTCTGGTACCCACTACGGTCAAATATTTTTTCCCTTCGTTTAGTGGCCGTTTCTCCCAATTCAACAAAAATTTTCATAGTTGATTCTACTGATTTAATCTATACCGGCAAACTCCAGTTCTTGACCGTGTTTACAAAAATCAGCTTTGCTTTTTCCAAATAGTTAATCAAAACCTCTAATTTTTGATTTCCAATAATTTCCAAAAGGTGATATTATCCTCTCGACCATGAAGAAATACAATTTTCCCACACTTACCGATATCCTTACCGTCAAGGTTGGCACCAAATATGTCTGGGAGGATAGAGTTCGTCAGCAATCAACTCTCGTCCACCTCCTTGAGGATATTTACGGCATCAAATTAAATCTCCGTGCCTTTTCTTTTTATCCCAACCAACTCTATTTTGGCATGCCCATTACCAACTCCCCAATTTTCGAAGACTCAAAACCACTCTGGCAAAAAATTGCCAAAATATTTCAAAGCCATAAATGGAAAGTCTATTCCGCTTGGGAGCATGTCAACCCCAATTTGGCCGTGCCTCAAAAAATCGACTCCTTTGATGATTTGGGTTTTGGCCATGTCCAAGTTCTCCTTTCTGAATTAGTTCTCATGGACTTAAACCATCCCTCCTTTGGAGTTGGCCAACAACTGGAACTATCCTTATTCCAGCCATTTATCGGTTTTTCTCGCGGGCCTGTTTCTCGTATGGTCAAGGGTCGTCCGGGGAGCCTAATTCTCAAATATCAAAACGAAGACGATCTCCTCAAAATGCTCACCTCTATTTCCCGCCGCAAAAGTTTTCGAACAGAACCATTTTATACCAAAAAATCCTCGTTTAGACCTCTCAACTGTGTCTACAAAGGTAAAGTAAATTTGAATAGCTTTTTCGAAGAAAAATCTATTTAGTCGACAGCTCTTCCTCTATTCTCATCAATCTATTATATTTACACACTCGCTCGCCTCGAGTTGGGCCCACTTTTATATACTCACTGCCTACTGCTACAGCCAGATCCGCCATAAAAGTATCATTTGTTTCCCCGCCACCGCGATGTGAGGGGATGGTCCACATTTTATTGGCTATGGCCAACTTACAGCACTCAATTGTTTCACTGACTGTACCTGCCTGATTTAATTTTATTAAGATAGCGTTGGCCGCCTTTTTATCTATCGCTTCTTGCCAAATTTTGGTATTAGTCACTGTCAAATCGTCAGCAATCAGGGGGAATCTACCATTAATTCTCGTTAGTAGTATTGGCCAGCTTTCCCAGTCAAATTCCGACAACATATCTTCCATACTCACAATTGGGTACTCATCCACCCAATTCATATAATATTCAATCAATTCATGTGAGGTCAACTTTTTCTTTTCTATACTTAATACATAATACTTACTACTTAATTCATAAAATTCGCTAGCTGCCGCGTCAATTGAAATACCGGCATCTTCATTTGGTTTATATCCGCCACTTTCTATCGCTTCCACCAAATAATCCAGTGGCAATTCATTACTGGCTATCTGATCCGGTGCAAACGCTCCTTCATTGCCTCCATTGGTCGACAATCCCTCTCGTTTTAATATCACTTTTAGGGCCTCGTATATTTCCATTTCCATTCTAATATTTTCTACGGCTGTCTTCGTTCCCTTGGCACTTACACAAAATTCTTGTAGATCGGTTGTTTGATCAGCATGTTTGCCTCCCTCGATCATCACTACCATTGGTTTTGGTAATCTGAAACTTGAATTCAAACCATATACCTTATCCAAATATTTATATAGCGGCAGTTTTACTCCATTGGCCGCTGCTCGGGCTACCGCCATACTTACCCCCAAGATTGAATTTCCACCCAATTTAGATTTATTTGGTGTACCATCCATTTGCAGCATCTTTTCATCCAGTTTTTGCTGTTCCCCCGCCTCCATGCCTACTATTCTCGGACCGATAATTTTATTGACCATATCTACCGCCATCATCATTCCTCTGCCCTCATATCTCCTCCCTCCATCTAGCAATACCACTGCTTCTTTTGACCCCACCGATGCCCCATAACTTACCGATGCTTCGCCTATTATTCCACTCTCTAGTTCCACGCTCACCTCTAGGCTCGGTGCCCCCCCACTGGCCAATATTTCTCTGGCTTTTATCGATTTAATTCTTCCCATAATTCATTATAGAACGAATCACTTTTTTTATCTTCAAATATTTATATTTATTTATCCAGTCGCCAAGTGTTATTTTATTTTTCAAAAATAAATCCACATATCCCGTTTTTTTACTTACGTTAATTCCATTCCGACAAAAATAATACCAATAATCAATGCTCCAAATATTTTTATAAATACCTCTCAAAAAATTTATCATTGATTTGTCTTTGTATTCGCTTGGTGTATATTCCAAAAACAAAGTAGGGGAGTCTCTTTTTATTATTTTTTTTGCCCCTTCAATCACCTGCGGCTCCCATCCCTGTGTGTCAATTTTAATCAGATCAATTTTGTGTTCATTTATCAAAATATCATCGAGTCTCTCGCAATTAGCAGGTTGTAAGTCTCCCTTGTTAAAGGGAGATTTAGAGGGATTAATTTTACTATTTCCCAAATTATCCTCATCTCTAATCAAATATTTCTTTTCCTCTTTATCACTTATTCCAATATTAAACAATTTTACATTTCCCAAATTATTTTTCTCCACATTTTTTTTAAGAATTTCAAAGCATTTCTTGTCCGGCTCAAAGGCATAAACCATTTTGCATTTTTGAGATAGAAGTAATGTGTAATATCCAATATTCGCCCCTACATCTACCACCACACTATTATTATTTAATTGCGATAACATTAATTTTGTTTCATATTCTTCATATTTCCCTAGTGCAACTCTCTGGCCAATATATTTATCATCATCTCTATACCTAAAATCCAAACCATTCAATTTTATCTTATTTAGTTTCATTGATATAATTTGTTGTGGATTACCTCCGAAAACCCTATTTAATTATAGTTTATTTTATTTCAGTTTTTTTAAACTATGTAGTATTTTCCCTCATATGGTTCAAATTTGTACTCGGGAATTTATATTATTGTTCAGATCCACTTCCATGGCTAAACTTATTTCCATCTTTTGTCCATTCCAATGTAGGCGATTATTATATTTCTGATCCATTTTTTGTTTATCTTACTTGGTCAATATTTATACTTATAACTTTTATATTACCCATAATCTTAATTAAAAAGTACAGTCTCAAACTGCGAAAATAAATTTTCTCTCTTGAAAATTATATTAGCAGTCTGGTATATTATCTGCTACACTAGCATCACCAATTATTAATTGTTAATTATTAATTACTAATTTTATGTCAAATATAATCCCCGTCGCTGGCCACGTATTGGTCCAGCCTACCAAAAAAGAAAAAGTTACTAGCTCAGGTATCGTCTTGGCTACTAGCCACGAGGACAAGCCCCAACAAGGTACAGTTTTAGCCATCGGTGGGGCAGTATTTAGTGATGGCCGCGAGATCAATTCTCCCGTTAAGGTCGGCGATGTCGTTATTTATCGTGAATGGGGTGGCAAAGAGTACAAAGATGGCGACAATGAGTTACTTATCCTCAAATTCGACGATATCATGGCCGTCATTAATAAATAACTTTTAACTTTACAAACTTTATAACTTTATAAACTAACTTATGCCCAAACAACTAAAATTCGGCCAAGCCGCCCGTCAATCACTCTTAAACGGTATTAATATTCTCGCCAATGCTGTCGTCACCACCCTCGGCCCTCGTGGTCGCAATGTCGCCATCGACAAAAAATGGGGTGGTCCCTCAGTTATTCATGATGGGGTTACCGTGGCCAAAGAAATTGAGCTCAAAGATCCGTTTGAAAATATGGGCGCTCAATTAATCAAGGAGGCAGCATCAAAGACCAATGATATCGCCGGCGACGGTACCACTACCGCCACCTTACTTGCCCAAGCTATAGCCAACAAAGGTCTTCAAAATGTTGCCGCTGGTGCCAACCCCATGATGATTCGTTATGGATTAGAAAAAGGTCTAGCTGCCGTTCTGGCTGAGCTCGACAAAATGAAAAAAGAAATCAAGCTCAATGATCAGGCTAGTATCGAAAACGTCGCCACTATTTCTGCCGGCAATGCAGATATCGGTCAGAAAATTGCCCAAGCTATGATCAAGGTCGGCAAAGATGGTCTCATCACCGCCGAAGAAGGCAAGGGGATGGGTCTCGATACCAAGGAAACTTCCGGCATGGAATTTGACAATGGCTTTTTATCTGCCTATTTTGCCACCAATACTGAACGGATGGAGGCTACTATCGAACGTCCCTACATTATTATCACCGACAAAAAAATTAGTAGCATTCAGGACATCCTTCCCTTTTTGGAAAAATTAGTCAAGCTCACCAAAAATTTTGTCATCATTGCCGAGGACGTCGACGGCGAAGCCCTAACTACTCTGGTGCTCAACAAACTTCGGGGTACTTTTTCTGTTCTGGCAGTCAAGGCCCCAGGCTATGGTGATAATCGCAAAGCCATGCTCGAGGATATTGCTGTTTTGACCGGTGGACAGGTTATTTCTGATGATGTTGGTGCCAAATTTGATACCATCGATCCTGCCGATTATTGTGGTCAGGCCGATTCCGTCACTGCCGACAAAGATAAGACTCGTATTCTCGGTGGCAAGGGATCAGTCTCCGATGTCAAAGGACGTGTCACCCAGCTCAAATCTCAAATGGTCAATATGACATCAGACTACGACAAAGAAAAAATGCAGGGCCGTATTGCCAAGTTAACTGGCGGAGCTATTGTTCTCCAGGTAGGCGGTGCCACTGAAGTCGAGATGAAAGAAAGACTCGAGCGAGTCAAAGACGCCATTGGCGCTACCAAAGCTGCAGTGGAAGAAGGTATCTTACCGGGTGGAGGGGTTGCCTTGCTCAAGGCCTCACTTGTTCTCGATTCCGTCAAGACCAGTAATGATGAGGAAAAAGTTGGTATCACTATTTTGAAATATGCTCTCGAACAGCCAATCAGAATGTTGGCGGCCAACTCAGGCGAAGACGCCGGCTATATTTTCAACAAAATCAAAGATGCTGTTCTCGCCGATTCCAAATCAGATCTTGGCTACAACGCTGCCAATGGTGAGTTGGTTTCCATGACCAAGGTGGGTATTCTCGACCCAGCCAAGGTCACCAAATCAGCCTTAATTAACGCAGTTTCTGTAGGGACCATGATTTTGACAACTGATGTCCTCATCACCGACGCTCCCGAGAAAAAAGCTCCGATGATGCCCCAAGGTGGCATGGGCGGTATGGGTGGAATGGATGGCATGATGTGATGAAATAATATTATGTAGGAACAGACCTGCGTGTCTGTTCCTAATTGTAGAGACGTGCCATGGCGCGTCTCTACAAAATAAAATAATCATCAAAAAATCCCCCCGAAAGCTTTCGGGGGGATTTTAAATATATATTCAAATTAACCAGATAATCTCGCTTTTACCATCTCTTCATTACCATCAAATGTCTGAAATTCTACGTATTCTCGATCGACAATAGACACTCCCAGCACTCTCACCAGACCATCTCTTGGTGGATTGCTATTAAATGTATTTGAAGCTTTAGCCAAACCTCTTGTGATCTCAAATAGTGTTACTCTCCGTCGACCATTCTCCTTTGCCGCTTGTTTCATAGCTACCGCCTGCACAGCTATCTCTGTGGTACTAAGGGGGACTGTTCGCGGTTCTCTACAAAAAATTTCAAGAATATTCTCTCTTTTATTCACCGCCAATGCCACATCAAGCCTACTTTTATATATACTTCCTATTTCTACTGTCTGTCTACTTATTTTCATATAAAAGTATTATAAGTCAAAATTTTCCTGAGTCAATTATTTTTCCAAAACTCTCTACACCACTGCGCTGATGTTGGCTCAACTTTGTTAGTTTTACACAACTCTTCAAATTTTTCTTTGTTGAAAAATCTTATTTTTTCCACCTCTTCTTTTTGAGTCACTAGCTTTTCATTTTTATATTCACCCACGTATCTATAGGCCACCGCACTATCGTTAGGATATCTTTTTAACTGCTTATCAAGCAGTTTAATGTCAAGATTTATCCCCAATTCTTCATATAATTCACGTTTTGCTGTTTCCTCCACCTTATCACCCTTTGGAACATGACCAGAAGCAGATATTGTCCAATATCCCGGATAGGACTTCTTTGAAAGGCTTCTCTGTTGCAACAATATATTTTTCTTCTTATCAAATATCAATATGGCAATTTCTCTTATAATAATATTTTTATTTCCCGTTGCCTCACTTCTCCACACCTCACCAATCACTTCATCTTTTTCATTTACCAAATCCAATAGTTCATCCATTCGCTATTATAACCCAAAAATATCAGCCACCTGATTCACAATCACTTGGTCATTAAATCGCCGATATAGATCTTTTTTCCAATTTGGATCTGTAATTGATATCATCGGATCGACCCCTCGTCCCTCAATTGGCTGTCCATCTTCTCGCAGAGTCACATGGTGTACCAAAAACAATGAATATTTTTCGCTCTCCGATATCTGATGTTCCAGTGGAATCACTCTTTCTACAGTTCCCCAGCCCTTAGTTGTCTTGCCCACCACTACTCCCACATTATATTTTTTCAATACCGCCGCCGTCACCTCGGCAGTCGATTGTGATTGCCCATCAATTAATATTATTACTTTTTTATATCGCACCAATGTGTCGAGCCAGCCACTAGTCGTCTTGAAATCTTCTCTAACCCCTTGATGATAAAACTGATAGGCATAATTGTCTGGCCCAATAAACGGCCCCAGAAAGTAGGGGAGTTGATCGATCGCACCTCCGATATTGCCTCGCAGATCAAAAATCAATGTGTCCAATTCCTCTCCTTTATTTCTTACCTTATCAATCACCCTCACAAATTCATTTAGAGATAGTGGCGAAAATTTTGTTAGATGAATATAATAAATATTTGGGGTCAATAATTTGTAATCAATCGTTGGTTCTGCCCCATATAGCTCATAAATATTTCGTGAATCTGCTTCCTTCAACACCTTATAAGCCTGTTCAACTTTTGCCCTGTCTTCTGGCTTCTTAGCTTTTTTAATTTTGTTTTCATAGGCCACTGCCACTTCCTTATCTGTTGCGCTCTTACCTATTCCCAACGTCCCCATATAATTACTTTGTTCATCAATATTATTGACATTATTGGCCAGAGTTTTTTCTTCTTTTTGTGAGTACAATCGGCTCCGCTCAAATGGTTTTAGGTTGGCCAGCACTACATCAATTATTGGTGGTATTTGTTCCTTATTCTCAATGTTTTTTATAATTTCTAGTACTCCGTTTTTGTCTTTTGTTTTTAGGCTCCCTTCTTTGCCGGTTATTTTTTTTGTCGCCAATCCAAATAGGTTACTTAGTTCATCATCAGTTATTTTTTCCCAATAATTTTGTTGTATTTTATCGTAAACCTCTGTCACAAATTCACTATATTTATCATTTTTTGCCCCACCTTCAATTTTTTGTTTAAATAGCTCCATGCCAGCGCCGGCCACCACCACCATCCCCACCAGTATTACTAACATCACCACTCTTCTTTTCATTATTACTATAATAAACCATAATCAAAAAACTTTTCTTGCTATCACTGACTTTCGCCTTTTGTTTTGTCTTTTTACTTTTGTTTTTTGTTTTTAAGCAGCCTGTAGCTATTGTCCTTCCTCATCACAATATTGTTGCCGACATTCGTCAAAACTTTCTCAAAAATATGGCCCAAAAACGGCTGATTACTCGGCACATTGTCTTGCTCAGCCCCGACCATTTCGGAGCAAACCAAAATCAAATTACCAGTTCATCTCGAAACTGGGACTTATCTACTGGTACGGCCCTTTATGGTAATTTCTTAAAATTAAATTTAACTCAAAACGATTATTTATTACAAAACGATCATGGACTGTTCAACCCCTTAGCGGATTTGGTTAAGGCTTTTCCCTATGCCGATTTTTATCCGGTCTTGATAGGCCAGAAAACCACCCCCCAAGAACTTCAGACTCTACTTCTTCACCTCGAAAAATATTGTGGTTTTGATTGTCTTCTGGTGGCTTCAGTCGATTTTTCTCACTATCTACCTGCCACTCTGGCCACTGTCCATGATGCCTATACCATCAACAATTTACAAAATTTAGACATCGACAATCTCCTTAGATCCGAGGTTGATAGCCCTCAATCGTTATATTTATTAGCCACTTTTGCCCGCTACAAAAATGCCCATAAATGGAGTCTTTTTGATCATACCAATTTAGGAGTTATCACCCACAATCCCGATATCGAAACCACCACCCATATCTTTGGTTCCTATTCTTATGGTTCCCCAGTTTTGGGTACATCACTCAGTATCATTCACTTACCTCGTCGTCTCGACCGCGCCAAAAACCAATCCACTCTCGGTGACAGATTTTTTTATGGAGTCGACAAATTTGTAGTTGATTCTCATGTTCCCAATTTTGTCATCGGTCAAATAACCACCTCTTCTGGCACACTCAAAAACTTTTTGCCGATTACTCCAAATAATCTTTTTATAACTGGCCCCACCAAACAATTATTAATCCAGCAATATTTTGACACTATTTCCGATCCCACTATAGTCAAAGACTATTTTTGGGGTACACTATTCTATGAGCGAAAAAATAAATCTAACCCATCTTGATGCTGACCAGCCTGTTGTTTCAGTTTCTCCAACTCCACCGTCCACTCCATCCCAACCCAAATCATCCCGTTCCCTGATTATTGTTCTGATTGTCATCATTCTTCTGCTCCTCACTGCTTTTGTCAGTTATGCTTTTTACGTTAGCAACAAAAACAATTTATCTATCGCTACTCCCACTTCTATTCCCACACCCCTCATTTCTCCCACTCCCGAAGTTACCCTCACCCCTACTCTTCCTACTTCTGGTTCCCAGATTTCGTGGCTCAAGAAACCCCAAAAAATTGCCGCCATCAACGCCATTGCCCCCTACGACGACAAGTCTAGGAGTCAACCGTATGATCTTGGCCAGGCCAGATTTTACCTAGTTGCCAATTTATCAGATGGTTCAAAACTAATTAATGTCTATTTGCCCACTGAAGGTATGGGTACTTATGATGTCCTCTATAGATTTATCCAGTCTTCAGACAATAAAATTGCCTTTATTGATCGCGATAATCAATGGCAATATCAAAAGGCTATATTTACCAAAGGAGTAACTTTGAGTAGTTTTAATATTCGGGAATTAGATCCACCTGAATCACTTACCATCGATGGAAACTATTATAAGCGGGGTTATCTTAATCTGCTTACTTTTGAAAAACTCCTCAATCCAAAGTTAATCAAGTCCACTGATTTTGGTGAACTTTATGTTGTGTATTCATCATACAAAGAGCAGCCAGATCTGAGTGGTCGGATGTTTTATTTAAAATTAAATGACTCGACTATTTACTCTTATGATCTTAGAGTCCCCTTTCAAAGTGACGACCAAGTAGTCAGCCTCCAGTGGTCTGACGGCAGTATTCTCAAATCTCAATTTCAGAACAAATTAATTCGAGGTGGCTGTGGTCAATCCCTCAACCCAGGTCCTGATGTCATCAAAGATGGTTCGTCTTTAATTAGCTCTAGGGAAATTGTGGCCAGCTGGGGTGACAAAAAAATATATCAAGTCAAAGACACCTCTAGTTACCTAGTCAAAACTGCTTATGCTTCCTACAAGGTTGGTCGTGATTATCCCTCAGCGCCTCCCATCGTTAGTATCGATACTTTTGCCCAAGCCAAAAGTCATCTCTTATACCAAGATTCCTTTGGTGACTGGCAGTTCCTCTTAAACCAAGATTATGCCATGCAAGCCGAGTGTGGCAAGCCGGTAGTTTATTTGTATCCTACAATTGATACCCAAGTATTAGTTAAAGTTGGCGCCATCATTACCAAATCAGAGCCTCTTTATCCCCAAAACGGCTGGAGTGTCTTAGCTCATCCCAATGGCCAGTTGGAATATGGTGGACAATCATACCCCAATTTATTCTGGGAGGGGACAGGCCTTGGCATCTACCCCGACAAATCAAAATATGGTTTTGTGGTTACTCAGGCTAAATTAATTACTACCCTCCATAGCCAATTAAAACAACTGGGATTAAATGCCACCGAATCGGCTGATTTTATGGAGTTCTGGACAGACAAATTACCAGCCACTCCATACGTTCGCCTTACTTGGCTCAACACTGCCGATATGAATCAATTAGCACCATTGCAAGTCAGTCCCTTGCCCCAAACTAGCATCCGTCTGTTTTTGGATTTTGAGGGATTAGACAAGCCTATAAGCTTGATTCCCCAAAAATTATCGGCACCCAAAAGAGATGGCTTTACTCTGGTCGAATGGGGTGGTTTGTTGAGAAAATAAAATTATTATTTGCTAATTGACGAAGTCAGTATCCAGCAGGCCTTTCCGTTTTCGTCTACAACTCTAGTATATCTACCAACCGTGGCTCCTAAAGCATCACCAGCTTTTACAGTCAAATCAGTATTTTCTGATAATGTAGACAATAGTCGTTGGCCAAGTGGGGCTAGCTCGCCACTAGCACTTTCACCACCAGGATATTGCCAACAAGTAGCAGTTTTATTTGTCTTAACTAAATCATTATTGTTAACACAACCAGTAGCAGCACCTAGTGCAACTGCTCCAGCAAAAAGTAGGGATATGTTACGATTTAATTTATTCATGGAATATATTATCCCATAATATATTCAAAAAGTCAATATATTACCACAAATCCGCTCTCTGCAATCTATTGGCAGTCGCCTCAACTAATTCCTGTATTGACAGTGCTAGCGGGTTATCCTCACACGCTCTACACTGCGGCAGTGTGCCGCAGGCTTTCAGATCTGGGTTCAAATGTTCTGCCTGCCACCGGTGCATTGTCGCCGTGCTCACGGCCTTGCCCTCGGCTAACATTTGTGCCATTGAGGCAGGCTCACCTACAAAAGTTTTTATTCTACACATAGTACCCATTTAGTCGCGCCAATTTTTCTTTTCCTTCGCTAGTTCAAATTTGCTACAATAGGCATACTAACTGACCCTGGTAGTCTATAGTCCCCTTCAGGGGAAAAGCGGTTCCGCGTAGATTATCATTTAACAATTTGACCCGGTAGTAAAGCGGTTATACAGCGGTCTGCAAAACCGTTCAGGTGGGTTCAACTCCCACCCGGGTCTCCGAAGAACCTAGGTGGTTCAACTCTTTTACCCACCGTAGCCCTGCCTGCCGGCAGGCAGGCAGGTTTAGCGTAGGTGGGCCACCCGGGTCTCCCAAATAATATGTCACCCATAAAATTCTCATTCGAAAAAGACGAAATCAGCCATATTCGTGAATCCACCACACGTACGTCATTTCCGCTCCACACTCATGATCTCAAGATTTTATTGGGAGACAGCAGTCGCTCGAGAACCAATATTCTTCGACTTGTCCACAAGCTAGGTATCGACCCCAGTCGCGAAATAAAAGGATTTCGAGGTGGTCGAGAATTCTCAGATGAGCAAATATTAACAATCGCCAGAGCAGGTAGTTGTCAAATAGTGGACGATCCCCAGTTTCCCAATATATATATATTGGGTCCGACAGGAGCTAAAGCAGTCATCCCCAGAAAAAGCAGCTAATATCTTTTAACCCGATATTTAGTTTCCGAAAAATCCATACTCTTGGTTAGCGACATCTTGATAGTTTCTTCCACTCCATCAAACAAATCAGGCAGTTTCTTTATCTCTTCAATTGTCAGCCATTTATTTCTCCCACCTTCAAATTTCTCCATCATTTTTCCCTTCAATTCTGTTGCTCTCACTACCAAAAAATACTTGTCCTCCAATAGTTGATCTCCCTGTGTAAAATCCATTTTATGTTTTATTCCTGCCAGTTCAAACTTTCCCAACATTCCCGTTTCTTCGGCAAATTCTCGACTCGCTCCTTCAACTATTGTTTCTCCCCACTTCATTTTTCCAGTAATAAATCCCCAAAATCCAAAATAAGGTTGCTTTAACCTTTGTTGCATCAGAAAATATCTTTTCCCCTTTACTGTCTTATTTCCAACAATGAGGGCTCCAATTTTTGCCTGTTTTTCTATTTCGTTTTTGTTGGTATCAAAAGTATTGGCAAATTCTTTACCTTTTGTTGTTAACTGATATTTCCCCAAGCCATTTTTTTCAATATATTTCAAATCAGTCAGTTGTCGCAGGTGAAAACTAAATTGATCGCTATTAACTTTCTTTTTATTTAGGCTGGAAAAGCTGGCATCTTCAGAAAATAATAGCTCGCAAAGTATTTCTCCTTGAATGGGGTGTATATCAGTTTTACTCATGACCCTATTCTCCCACGACTTTCATCTTATTCAAGTGAAATCAATTTCACCTCAATTCTCTTGGTCTACAGCTTCCCTTACCCGCATACCAATATCAACAGGGATACCTTGCCTTGCCTTAACTAAACCAATATAGTCTGTTCCCAGACTTGAAATTGGAAACCCATCTGGAGTCACCGTCTCAAATACCCCACAATTTGGGCACGGCTTTTCTTTGGGGCCATTGGGTGGAAAGCTTTGTTTTCTACATATTGCAACTTGGCAAATATCTCCCACCAGTCCATATCTCTGCTTTTTTAGTCTCCAATGCCGTGGTATTTCTGTCATTTTTACTTTGAGACTTTATAAACTTTCAACTTTATAAACTCGGTATGTCCAATACCATAGATATCCGAGCATTATCGCCTGAATTATTATCATCGCTACAAACACATTCCCTGTCATTGCCACCATTCTCCCAAACTTCAAAAGATCATAAATAATCCGCAAAACCACATAAAAAATAATCGGCGCTAGTGCCGTCATTCCAATTAAAAATATTTGTGATTTATCCTCACTCTCTTTTATCTTTTTAATGGTCAAGTAAGGGGAGTAATAGAGGTTGTAGATATTTTTACCCAAAAATACCAGCTGTCTGACACTAATCAGTATTCCCAGTTTTGACAAATTCTTTAGCCTTTTTCCGATCATATATCCACCGACTTTGGAATTCTCGCTTAGCTCTAATTAATTTTGATTCTACCGACTTAACTGTAGTTGCGGTCATTTGAGCAATTTTGGCGATCCTCCATCCATCTACGTACTTTAGTCGCAATAGTTTGGAATAACCCTCTTTCATCTCTTTCATTGTCTTTTCTATTTCCGCTTTAAGCTCATTTTTCAAGACATCTCTCTCAGGGTTTAGCGCTTTATCGGCAATCTCTTCAAAAATTGGACTAGTCGAGAACAGCACTGTTTTTAGTTTTTTCTTGCGATAATAATCAATTATTTTGTGTTTAGCAATTGAGCAGACAAAGGAAAATTCACTACATTTTCCATTAAAACTAGGCATCGATTCAATTGCCGCCAATAAAACATCATTGGTTATTTCTTCAGCCGTACCCTCGTCATCTATTTTCCTAGCCACAAACCCTCGCACTCCCTTGTAATATTTTTGATACAAATCCTCCATAGTATCGATACTTTACCACATTTCCGCTATACTTTATTTATGCTTTTTAGATCTCGGACGCCACATCAGTTCGAAGCTTTATCCCGCGAGTTTCGGACTCATATCCTCGAGACCACTTATCTTAGTGGTGCGGCTCATATCGGCGGTGCCCTATCTATCATTGACACTATCACCTCCCTTTATTACGGCAACAATTTTAATTTTTCCAAAGACCATTTTATTTTGTCAGCTGGGCACCTCTGTTTGGCTCATTATGCCGTTCTCGCCAAAATTCACCAGATTCCTCTCAAAAAACTTTATAGCTTTACAACGCTCGGCTCACCTTTTCAAGGCCACGAATCCACTGAAGTTAAGGGGGTTGAGTTTTCCTCAGGCTCTCTCGCCCAAGGACTCTCTTTTGCCTGTGGATTGGCGCTAGGGGACAAGGACAACCATACTGTTTGTGTTACCTCTGATGGTGAGCACAACGAAGGTCAAGTTTGGGAGGCTCTCCTTTTTGCCAACAAATATCATTTGGGCAATCTCATCAATATTGTTGACTATAATGGTATCCAAATCGACGGTAAAACAGAGGATATTATGCCCCTCGATGAGCTGGCTGCCAAATACCTCCGTTTTGGTTGGACTGTGACCACAGTCGACGGTCATGATTTTACTGCTCTTGACAAAGCCATCAAAACTGCCAAAAATTCTACTATCTATCCTGCCTGTATTATCGCCAAAACTGTTTTTGGCAAGGGCATTTCCTTTATGGAACACAATTTTGAATATCATCACCTCAAAAATTTATCAGACACTCTCTACCACCAAGCTCTTGAAGAATTAGAAATTAAATAATTATAAATTGATAAAAAATTCTCCTACAGCATCCATTCGCCAATCTTTTGGCGATACTCTATTTGAACTCGGTTCTCTCATGCCTGATTTGTATGTCGTCAGTGCTGATTTACGCGATTCTATGCGGCTCACCAAGTTTGCCTCCAAGTTTCGTTCTCGTTTTGTTGAGTGTGGTGTGGCCGAAAACAATGCCGCAGGGGTAGCCGCCGGTCTGGCCAAGTCAGGTAAAACCGTCTTTCTGGCCTCTTTTGCCTGTTTTTCCCCAGGCCTAAACTGGAGTACTATTCGTGAGTCAATTTCTTATAACGGTGCCAATGTCAAAATAATTGGCGGCTATTCTGGGCTCATGGCTGGAGTTTTGGGTGCCACTCACCAAATGCTCGAAGATATTGCCCTTATGCGCAGTTTACCCAATATGGAAGTTTTTTCTCCCCTCGATGCTGTCGAGACTACCAAAATCATCAAAACTATCGCTCGTACCAGTACCCCCGCCTATGTTCGCCTAGTCGCGCCCGATACTCCAGTAGTTTTTCCTAGCAACTTATCATTTACCATTGGTACTTCCCACATCCTTCGTAGTGGCACCGATATTACTATCATCGGTCACGGTCCGATTCTCACCCAAGCATTAGCCATAAAAAATGATAAATTGGAAATTATCAATTGTTCTTCTATTAAGCCATTAGATTCAGAGACTATAATCAAGAGCGCCACCAAAACCAAAAGAGTTATTGTCATCGAGGATCACCAAAAAAATGGGGGATTGGGCGAGGCCATCGCCAGTCTCTTGCTAAGTCACAGTATTAAATGTAAATTTATTCATCTAGCGGTCGACAATCAGTTTGGTCAATCAGCCAGAGATTATCTCGAGCTTTATGAACATTATCACATTGGTCAAAAAGACTTAGAAACAGCCATCAAAAAAATTCTATGAACACCCTAAAAGAAACACTATTGAACTATAAAAATGAACATAAAGCCCTCCCTGCTTTCAACATCGATTCTTTTGAAGTTTTTCAGGCAGTTACCTTAGCCGTCCAGGACACTCATCTTCCCTGTATAGTCCAATTATCCGCCCACGAGGATAAATTTATTGGCGCTGAAAATTTATTTATGTTGGTTCGCAAAGCCAATCTCGACAGCTTACCTATTTATCTCAATATGGATCATGGCCAAGACCTAGCGCGGCTTGAAAAACTGGTTCGTCTTGGATTTGACATGGTTCATTTTGATGGTTCATCTCTCCCTTATGTGCAGAATCTCAGTTCGGCTACCACCTTTGTCAAAAGTATTCGTGCCCTTAATCCCGACATAGTTGTTGAAGTTGAATTCAATAAAATTAATTTAATCGAAAAAGGAGTTGACCCCAGTAGTTATACTGACCCTACTCTTGCCCAAGAATTTATGCTCACTACCGGCGCTGATTTATTGGCCTCATCAATTGGGAACCTCCATGGTGTCAATACCAGTTTACCCGAAAATATTGATTTGGCCCGTCTCCAGAACATTGTTTCTTTGTTGCCCGATAAATTATTTACCCTTCACGGCGGTTCGGGTATATCTCCTGATCAAATAAAATCAGCTATCAATCTGGGGATTGTTAAAATTAATATCAATACCGACCTTCGCCTCGCCTTCAAAAAATCTCTCGCAGAATCAATTAATACTTCAACTTCAGAAAAGGTTTACGACTATCTTGCCCCAGCCGTTTCAACTATCGCCGACATCATCATGCAAAAATTAATTGATTTCTCTAACCCAACTTTATGAACTTTTTACTTTACAACTTTTAACTCATATGTACGATGTTATTAGTCTTGGTGCTGCCACAGTCGATATTTTTGTCAAATCTGACGGACTGACTCTCGATAACGGCAAACTCACCATTCCCTATTCGAGCAAGTATGAGACCAGCGACAGCCTCATCTGTTCTGGTGGTGGTGCTACCAACTCCGCGGTGGCCCTCTCCCGCCTTGGTCTCAAAACTAGTTGCGTTTCCCTTCTCGGCAATGATCCTCTTAGCTTATTTATCTTCAACGATCTTAAAGAAAACAATGTCAGCACCGATTCTCTCGTCCACCTCAATAAAGAAGACACCGATTATTCTGTCATTCTAGTTGGTCCCGATGGGGGACGGACCATCATCACCAATCGCGGTCAGAGCCGCTTAGAAAAAGAGCAAATGAATTGGGATAAATTAGCCCAAACTAGTTGGTTTTATATTACTTCTCTTGAGGGCAACTTAGATCTCATCGAACAATTAGTCGGTTTTGCCAGCGAACACAATATCAAAATTGCCCTAAACCCTGGCAATCGCGAGCTAGCCGATTCTCGCCGTTTAGTGCCTCTCTTGTCCCGCATCGATTTTTTGTTGCTCAACGGCCTCGAATCAGAATCTCTTACCGGCATTCATGTCAACGAAGGTAATTATTGGCAAACACTTCTTGGTTTTGGTGCCAAAGTCACTGCCGTCACCAACGGCCGGCAGGGCGCCTATGTTCTCACTGCTGATGAAAAGCTTTATTCGCCCATAATCAACACCACTCCCATCGACGAAACCGGTGCTGGCGATTCTTTTGGCTCTGCCTTTGTCGGTGCTCTGCTAAATCATTTTTCCAACTCTGATTCATTATTCTGGGCCATCAAGAATGCAGCTTCAGTAGTTTCTAGCCTTGGTGCCAAAACCGGTCTGCTTACCCTAGCCCAAATCAAACAATAATATGAGAACTAAAGAAGAAATTACCAAAAATAAATCTTTTCCCTCGGATAAAGAATCCCTAGGCTCGGGTCCTACTCCCGAGCAGATTATCAAAAAAAAGCGCTTCTACATTATTGGTGCAATTTTTCTGACCATTGGCCTGAGTCTAATCTTTATCATTTATCGTCAAGTAAGAGAAATCATCAAAAAACCAATTGTTTTATCTTTGCCATCAATTAATTTATCCAAAATAAAAGACAACTCTCCCACTTTTGACCTGACACCCCAAATTAATTCAGTTATCAAAGATGTCTCAAAATGGAATATTGTGGTTGCCACAGACATGGCTGTTTACAATTTACCCAGCAACAAAATACATTTCAATGAAATACAGGTAAATACCCTCGTCTCAACTTTAGCCAAAAAGGCTGTCTCCACAGAATTTTCTCTTTTATTCCCCGAGGGGTTAATTATTCATCAACAAAAATCCGTCACCGACCAATTACAAAAACTATCACTTTTGGTAAATCCTCCAAATAAAAACTTGATATTTGATTTTGAATTTCAAGGTGATCCAGTAGAATTTAGCCAACACATAGCCAAATTAGTACCATCTCTCTATTGGGAAGCTATCAAATACAATAATTAGGGAGTGGGAGTGATTGATAATTTTGGTGATGGACAAATAATTGTGTTACCTACCCCCTCAATAAAATAATCATTTTTACCACAAATATTTTTTTTATATATTCCTGTTGGGGGTATCAACCATGATTGATTTTCCTGTCCTTTCAACATTTCTCTCATCATATTATTCCAAATTGGCGTCGCTCCCGAAATTCCTGATGCCACCCAACTCATCGGAGTATTATCATTATTGCCTACCCACGAGGCTACTAATATATTTGGTGTCCACCCGATACACCAATTATCCCGTAAATTATTGGTTGTCCCAGTTTTGACTGCAATTGTATAGTTATCAATCTTAAGTTTTGAATTTAATCCAAATATCGGTGAACGTGCCTCATTATCACTTAGGGCACTATCAATTAAAAATGCCAGCTTAGGGTCGACCGTATCCACCAACTCTGGTTTAATTGTAAATATTTCTTCACCCAAAAAATTTTCAATTTTTAATATTGGATTTATTTCAGTTTTTTTACCCATATTGGCAAATATGCTATATGCATTTGCCAACTCAATCATTTTTACCTCACCACTACCCAGAGCCAACGATAAACCATATCTACTTCTATCCTGCCAAGTACTTATTCCCATTTGTTGTGCCAAATCTATCATATTGTTTATCCCATTGGCCGCCAACAATTTTACTGAGGGAATATTCAATGACGACGCCAGTGCCGTTCTCAATGTCACTTGCCCCATATATTTACCATTGTAGTTAACTGGTACATATTCTTTTTGCCCAGCAATTTTATAACTAACTTTTTGGTCATCAACCAGTGATAACAAACTCCAGCCATTTTTCAAAGCCAGCAGATAATTTATAGGTTTAATCGAAGACCCAGGTTGTCGTAGAGCAGTCGTCACATTATATTTTCCATCTATTTCCGTAGAAAAATAATCTTTTGACCCCACCATAGCCAATACCTCCCCAGTATTAGGTTTTATCACCAATGCCGCCCCGTTAGAAATTCTCAATCTATTTATATTTTTTAGTTCGTTAGCGACTATTTGTTCAGCTTTTTTTTGAACATTTATATCGAGACTTGTAGTTACTACCATTCCTCTTCTGGCAAAATTATCATATCCAAATTTATTTTGTAAATATTCTTTTATGTAAAATACAAAATGAGGAGCCTCGATTTTTGGTTTGACAGTTACGATATTCAGACTTTGACTTCTTATTTCCGCAGCTTCATTTTCACTGATGAATCCAGCTACTCTCATCTCATTAATAACATGTTTTTGTCGCAAATACCCAAACCTTGGGTTATCTCCAGTTGGTGAATATGACGATGGTGCTGCTGGCAATCCTGCCAGATAAGCAGCCTCCGCTGTGTTTATATTCCACACATCTTTGCCAAAATATTTTTTTGATGCTTCTTCCACCCCATATGTTTCCCCGCCATATGCCACTTGGTTAAAATATTTCTCCAATATCTCCTCTTTCGACAATTTCCTCTCTACCATTAGGGCTAGGATCATCTCTCGCATTTTTCTCGTCCATGTTTTTTCATTTGAAAAAAAGACACTTTTCACTAACTGTTGGGTTATTGTCGATCCTCCTCGTAGTCCATCACCACTGTTTCTCTTTATAAAATTATAAATCACAGCAGTCATCACGCCTCTTAACGATATCCCCTGATGTGACAAGAACTCCTTATCTTCGATCGCCAATGTTGCTTGAATTAAGGATTTGGGTATTTTTTCATACTTTACCCATGTCCGATCTTCATCTTTATAGAATTTATAGAGCAGGACTCCATTTCTATCCAATATTTGTGAAGAAAGATTTGGCGGGTTATATATTTCATTTACATTCGGTAGGTTTCTCATTACATTAATATAAAACCACACCAAAATCCCCGTCATCCCCGTCAACATCAGGCCCACAAACAAATACGAAGATATGATTCTCCAAAATATTTTTAAAACATATAGTACTGGCCAGCCCAACGCGATTAATATTTTTTTAAGCCGGAAGATCAATCGCATTATTTTAGTTTATTATTGTCGCTGGTAATTTTACAGGGTTTGTCGTCCCTTGTTCCAAGTTCACTGGACAGTCCAAACACACCCACACACCGGTGGCGTCTTTAACAGACAGGTGGTCTTGCCATTCAATGTTCGGACTGGTATCCCCCTCTTTAAGAGTCCTATTAGTGTCTTTGTCAATCAAAATATTATTACGTATAGACAACCTCTCTGTTGGCATAAACTCCTTTTTGAAGTATTCATAGTGTGAATCACAGCCACCATCTGGCGGTAGTTGCCCAGTTAAGTTGCACACCGATATTTTCTGGACATCTGTTGGCATCACTTGTTTCCTGACTATTTTATCCTTCAGTAGATATGTCATGATCTTATTCCAAATTGGTGCCGCCCCCGTGGTGCCTGATACCAAATATCCCATTCGACTATTATTATTATTGCCTACCCAAACAGCAGTTACCACATCTGGTGTATAGCCAATCGTCCAGTTGTCTCTTAGATCATTAGTGGTTCCCGTTTTTACGGCCACCTCACTATGCCCCTTTATATTTAGAAGGGAGCCTCTGCCAAATACCATTCCCCTAGCTCCATCATCACTCAATATGTCAGTGATAATAAAACTTGTCTCTCGTGATAGCACTCGTTTTCCCGGAGTTTCTGTATAAGTTTCTAGGACTTTTCCATGGCGATCAGTTATGTTTAGAATAGTAGTTAGCTCCTGCCTTACCCCTCCACTTGCCAAAACTCCAAAGGCAGTATTCATCTCTGTCATCATCACTTCGCCTCCTCCCAGTGTTAAGGACAGTCCATATTTCGATGGATCAGCATAAGTACTAATTCCCATGGCCGATGCCGATGCTACAAAATTTACTAGACCCACCAACTTTAGCGTTTTTACAGCGGGGATATTCAGCGA
This sequence comes from Microgenomates group bacterium, assembly GCA_049303675.1. Classification (GTDB taxonomy): domain Bacteria; phylum Patescibacteriota; class Microgenomatia; order UBA12405; family UBA12405; genus UBA2283. The sequence continues at coordinate 281,920 of JBAQNJ010000001.1, forward strand.
ATTTCCTAGAGAATTCCTCAAACTTTGGACTCCAGTATATCTTCCTCCATAGTTTGTTGGACAATATAGTTTTTGTCCCTCGACTCTAAAGCACGTCGGGTCATCATCAAAAACTGTTGCGGCTGTGACCACCCCCATTTCAATTCCGGTGGCATAATTTAGAGGCTTGATTGATGATCCCGGCTGTCTTAGAGCAGTGGTGACATTAAAATTTCCTTCAATATCATTGGCAAAATAATCTTTTGAACCGACCATTGCCAGCACCTGTCCATTTTTCGGATCAGTAATTAGGGCAGCTCCGTTGCTAATTTTCTGTTTTACTAGTTTAGCTGTCTCTGAGGCAATCACTTCTTGGGCATATTGTTGGATATCTCTATCGAGGGTAGTGGTAATCCTCAGCCCTCCTTCGTTCACCATTTTTGCTCCATATTTTTCAATCAGTTGTTCTTTGACATAAAACACAAAATGAGGTGCTATTATTTTGTCTTTATTCACATAATAGTTCAAAGGTTCTCTTGCCGCCTTCTCTTTTTCCTCGCCACTAATATATCCCAGTTCCTGCATTCTGGTTAGCACCATTAACTGCCTATTTTTTGCCGCTTCAGGGTAAGCAAAAGGAGAGTACCTTGTCGGCGAACCAGGTAGACCAGCCAATAATGCCATCTCTGCCAAGGTTAAGTCTTTGACCTCCTTGTTAAAGATCCCCTTGGCAGCTGCCTTCACCCCCCAGAGTGTTCCTCCGTATGGTGTTTGGTTAAAATACATCTCCAATATCTGGTTCTTACTATATAGTATCTCAGTTACTACCGTCAAAATAGCCTCTTTTATTTTTCTGGTCCATGTCCTTTCTCGGGTCAACAGGGCGTTCTTGACTAATTGTTGGGTTAGGGTCGATCCTCCTTGAAGCCGTTTTTGAAAGACTGTCCTGTACAGACCTCTCATAATACCTTTTATATCAAAACCGCTGTGGCTATAAAAATTAGCATCTTCTATCGCCATTGTTGCTTTTATCAAGTTAATCGGTATTTGGTCAAATCCAATAATATTTCTTTTTTTATCCGTATATATTTCATAAATTAGTTTTCCATTTCTGTCGTATATTTCCGAATTTTCAGGGTAAGTGTCAGAACTCAACTTTGTCGGATTGGGCATATCCCGCAGCACATAACCTAATCCCAACACAATTATTAGCAATATACCCCCCGATACTATTAGTCCTTTATTCCTAATAGTTCCAGGTAAAACGAGTTTTTTCTTGATTTTTGTTCCAATCATCTATTCGATTTATTAGTTTTGAATAATTTTCTTGGTCTAATTCATATTCACCCTTATTTCTAGTAAATATTTCGCCATAAGCAAACCCAGCCCACAATATTTGCGTTCTAAATTGTCTTAATTGGGCATCAGTTACCTTCAGCTGCTTAATTAAACCGTCCGAATATTCTAGTTTATCCACAGCTTCATTTCCAGACTCAATTGCCAAATTTCGGTTACCATCTTTGGCCAATTTCTCAAACTCCACTGCTTTTTTGTCGGCGATTAGCAATGCCACCTTCACTTTTTCATTTCCCTGACTAAAGGTAATCCACAAAAAATCTCTGACTCTTTTAAAACCATAAAGAATATTACTCGGTAACATCCCCGTTTGTGGTAACTTATATGTTCCTGCCAAAGTTTCCCCATCGTCGAAATTTTTTAGAAATTTAATTTCATCATTTTTTAGACCAGCATAAGCGCCATCCTCAGCCATTAAATTCAACCCCGCCCTTGTCATAGACACAAACAGTATCACCACTCCTAGGCCAACTGCGATAACTCTTAACAATATCTTCATATGTCTATCCAATTTTATCATCTGGATGGAAAAAAGCCCTCTTTAGATCCACTTGTCCATTCTTAATTTTATTTTTCATGTACAATTTTTGCGGCCAGTAGACCAGCCAATTTATAAAGTTTAAAAATATTGTCTCATTTCTTTGTTTTGACTTTTTACTTTTTACTTTTGACTTTCGACTATATGGCGTCGCCACATATCTCCCAATCCACTTATTTTCCCTTATAAATTTCTTATATATGCCACTTCTGTCTAGTACCGGTACCATCAATATTGAATCCATGGCATTTTTCAAGTTTTGCCTTTTTTGAGGTATTTCCAGCACGTCCTCTTCTAGCCACAAATTAAAACAGAATTCATCACCCTTTTCGTTTTTGCCATACTTTCTATGGGGGATACCTCTTAATACCACAAATATTCTCAGCCACAATCTTGTCACCCATAGGCGGTTTTGTCTGGTGACAATCATCAAATCTATGTCGTCATCGACTTTTGGGTAGCCCGCCGCTACCGAGCCAGTTATGCCAACCAACAAAATATTAGGGAAAAACTTTTCAATTAGTTTTACCACCTCCTTTGTTTTTACTATTTTATTATTCTTATTTTTAATTTTTAATTCGTAATTATTAATTCGTAATTTTTCCAATGCTCTATTTATGAGTTTTTCATTAAATACTGCCCCAGAAATCAAACGTTCCTTTATCACCCGTTTACTATATTCCACCCCATATTTTCTACCGTATTCTCTAGTTTTATTAATTGCCTCGTTTAATTGGTCCACTCTCTATTCTACCTTGGTATAATAATAGTCGTATCTATGAATAAAAATGGCCGTTTATACCGAATTCTTGAGATGGTTCCAGGAGTGTTTGCTTGGACAGCCATCACTTTCCCCATTTGGGGAGCCTTTATTTTTCCCAAGGTGGTTGCCTATTTTGTGATTGCTTTTCTAATTTACTGGCTTTTTCAATCATTCAAATCAGCCATTTTTGCCATTATTGGTTATTTCAAAATTCATCGAGCTCAAAACACCTTGTGGTTTGAGCTATACAAACAACACCAAGATACCTCATGGTTGGAATATTCCAAAATTCACCATGTAATTATCATTTCCTCATACAAAGAACCTGTTGAAGTTATCGACATGGCTGTAGGCAGTCTAGCTGCTCAAATTGATATCGACCTGCATCAGCTCCATGTGATTGTCGCCCAAGAGCAACGTGCCGGTATAGAAAATAATCAGAGAACAATCAAATATTTTCAATCAAAATACAAAAACATTTTTGGCAACTTAATTTTTACCGAACATCCAGCAAATATCCATGGTGAAACTATTGGCAAACACAGCAACGAGGCCTACGCCGCCAAATATTTCAAAAAACACTATATCGATAATCACCAGTTTGATATTAATTTTCTAACACTCAGTTCTTGTGACGTTGATACTATTTTTAATCCCAAATATTTCTCTGCTCTTACTTATAACTTCGCCTCTTCCCCAAATCGTTATTTTAGATTCTGGCAGTCTCCCATCTTTTGGCATCACAATATTAATAGTGTCCCAGGACCAATTAGAATCATCGGAACTCTAGGCAATGTCATTCACATCGCCAATATTCAGGAGCCAGATGGTTTGTTTTTTAATTACTCCTGCTATTCATCGTCATATAAACTAATCGATTCAGCCGGTTACTGGGATGTCGACATGATACCTGAAGACTGGCATATTTTTCTCCAAACATTTTTTAGTAGCGGTGGTCGTAGCCAGGTTGAACCTATATTTCTCCCTACCATTGTCGACGCCCCCGATGGCAACAACTATCTTGACGCTCTCAAAAATAGATACTCTCAATCCGTTCGTCACGCCTGGGGGGCTATTGATATACCCTATGCTATCCGCCAATCTGTGCTTCACCCCGAAATACCCTTTATCACCCGAGCCCTCCGTGTTTACAAGTTAGTCGAATCACATTTCATTTGGTCTAGTAATTGGTTCATCCTTACCCTAGGCACTTCACTTCCTGTTGTTCTCAACCCCAAATTCTTCCAAACCACTATTGGTTTCAACCTACCTCGTATTTCCAATATCATTCTTACGCTCTGTCTTTTCCCGCTCATCTCCCTAATAATTCTCGACTGGAAACTCCGGCCAAAATATCAAAAAACTGGATTCAAAAATATCATGAACAATATCCTTCAATGGCCTTTTATGCCTTTGGCTACCTTGACCATGTCTGTCCTCCCCGGTCTCCATTCTCATACTCGACTCATGTTGGGCCAAAGGCTGGAATACAAGACTACCCAAAAAAAGGCAAAGTAAGCTAAAATATTTTATGGTCAAGGTTTTTATACACAAGAACCGTTTTTTTATTATTCTATTTTTAATTTTTGTTTTATTACGTTTACCTTCTCTTTTTGAACCATATTGGTATGGCGATGAGGGGATTTATCTGGTACTAGGTCAAGCCATCCGTAGAGGTCTTGTTCTCTATACCCAAATTCACGATAACAAACCACCCACTCTCTATTACCTCGCTGCCCTTGCCCAGACAGTTTTTGGTTTTCGGCTTCTGTTGGCCCTATTCATGGCCGGAGCTTACTATTATTTTTATTTATTATCCAATAAATTATTGTCCTCAAAACTTTCTCAAGTTTCTTGTTTCTTGTTTCTTGTTTTAACTTCCATTCCCCTAATCGAAGGTAATATCGCCAATGCCGAGGTCTTTATGCTCCTCCCCACTATTGCCGGTATATATTATTTTCTCTATTCCCATTCTAGTTTCAAATTTCTAGTTTCAGGCCTTTTACTTGGTTTCGCTTTCACCATCAAAATTCCAGTAGTAGTCGAATTTGGTTTTCTTGGTCTCTGGCTATTGATAAACAATAAAAATAATATCTACTCTACTCTAAAAAATTTATTCTTCTTCTCTCTTGGTTTCATTTTTCCTTTTACCCTATACTTTATTTATTTTTATTTTAAGGGGGCTTTATCAGATTTTGTCTTCGCCTCAATTCTCCAAAATTTTGGCTATCTATCATCATGGCAAACAGGCACTCACTCTGGCACGGCCACCAATAGTGGGTTGATAATCAGAGCCGTTACTCTGCTTGTTTTTTGGGGCACCACTTATTATCTGTATTTAAAAAAATATCTCACCAAAAACACTTACCTTATTTTATTTTGGTTTTCTGCCACCATTTTTGGTGCACTTTTATCTGCCCGCCCATATCCTCACTATTTGATTCAGGTCACTCCGCCTCTCTGTCTGTTGATTCTCGCTATTTTTGATTCCAAGTTACATCCAAAAATTCGCTACTTTATTTTATTTTTGTGTTTTGTGTTTTGTGTTTTGATTTTTAGATTTAAATTCTATGCCTATCCCGTCTTTTCCTATTATAAAAACTATTATTCCCATCTCACCAGTCTAAGCTCACGCAGTTATCGAAATTATTTTGGATCCCGAGTTGACGATACCTACCAAATTTCCCAATACCTAAAAGACAATACCAGTCCTAACGACAAAATATTTGTTTGGGCCGACGAACCCTATATTTATGCTCTCTCTTCTCGACTGCCAGTCGGCCGATTTACGGTTGCCTATCATATAGTCGACTTCAACCAGTACCTGCCCACATACAACCAATTAATTGTTGATTTTCCCAAAGTAATTGTTACTTTTCCAATGAATAATCGACCCTATCCCGAACTCGAGAGATTACTAAAACTTTACTATCATCCCGATGCCAGCATCGGTGACTCAACCATATATTTTCGTACAGATTAAACATGTCCATTTTCCACCGAGCCTCGATTTACATCTCTAAAATAGGTCAATTCTGGCAGGAGGATATCAATGGTACTATCCTGCGCTGGAATCTAGCTATTATCATCCTCCAGCTTATTTTTATTTGGTATTGGTACACGGATCTCCCTCCCGAAATACCATTATTTTATTCACGCCCCTGGGGGGCAGAACAGTTGGCCGGCAGTTCTAAAGTCTTTCTCCTGCCCATGTTTTCGTTTTCAACTGTGTTGTTAAACAACCTTTTGGCCATCTTTTTCCTCCGTTACAATCTACTGCTATCCAGATTGCTCATAGTTGTGTCACTGCTGTTCTCAATATTTTCATTCGTTGCTGTTTTTCGGTCAATTAGTCTCATCATTTAAATGATAAATACTTTTTATTTTTCATTACTTACCTCCTTTATTATTGTACTTATTCTGACACCTGTCATTCGAAACTATTTTATTTCCAAATCATTTATCGAAGACCCTTTGGAAAAACAGGCTAAAACCAACAATGCTACAGCTACCACCAAGTTACCTCGGGGAGGTGGACTATCTATCTTTTTGGGGATTTTTTTATCACTTATTATCTTTCTTCCTCTCGACAAACATTTAATCGGCATTATCCTAGCACTTTGCCTCACTTTGTTAGTCGGTGTCTGGGACGATATCCACGATGTCAGTCCTAAAATCAGATTGTTTACCAATCTATTGGCAGCCGTAATTGTTGTTTCCTCTGGCGTTGGTATTGCCTATATTTCCAATCCATTTGGCGGAATAATTGACTTATCGTTTTTACAGTACACGTTCGATTTCTTTGGTACCCATAGTATCTGGATTCTCTCCGACATCCTCGCTATCATTTGGATAGTCTGGTGCATGAATATCACCGGCTGGTCTGGGGGAGTTGAAGGACAACTCCCAGGGTTTGTCGGTATCTCCGCCTTGTTTATTGGTTTTGTCGGACTCAAGTATTCACAGGATATCTCCCAATGGCCGCTAATAATATTTTCTGCCATTGTCACCGGATCATATTTTGGATTTTTGCCCTACAACTTTCATCCCCAATCAATCATGATTGGTTATAGTGGTAAAAGTATTGCTGGACTATCTCTGGCCATTCTGTCCATCCTCTCAGGGGCCAAACTAGCCACTCTTTTTTTACTAATGGCCATTCCTATGTTGGATGCTATATTTGTAATTGTTCGCCGCTTTATTCAAAGGAAGTCCCTCGTCAGATCAGATGGTCAGCATCTCCATCATCAATTACTCAAGTTGGGATGGAGTAGCCAAAAAATAGCTATTTTCTATTGGGCAGTTAGTTTATTTATGGGAATTATTACACTCTATCTCAATACCCAGCAAAAAATAATTGTTAGTCTTTTTATTTTAATTATCTTCTCTTTTTCACTGGCTACAATATCTCGGCGTATTTAGACAAGATCCAACCATTTTTATTGTTGCCCAAATCAATTTGAGTCCAATCAGTACTTTGTTGCAGTACCTTATACTTTTCCCCAGGTTTAATTTTTGTAACTTCAGTTCCACTACTATTTGCGCTACTTCTGACTCTGAGCCACCCAGTTTCTGTCTCCAATATCCTCAGCATTTTTTCACCAGTTACTTCAGTTGGAGTTGGCACAGTCGTTGTCACCGCCTGAACTTTTTCTTCAATTAAATCGGCATCAATTACCAACTGATAGCCGTTCACCATTCGAATGTATGAATTTATACTTTTGTGTCCGGGGTAGGAGATAGTTAACTTTCTGTCTCCCTCACCAATGTCTTCTAGTCGAATTGGCGAAAATCCCTTTACCTCATCATCTATCAGGACGGTCGACCGGTCAGGTCGCGAGCTCAACATAATTCCTGATTTTTTTGTATCCCCAGTTCCTTCGAAATAGAGCAAGTATCCACCATTTTGGCCATCTTCACTAAATTCACGATTAATAACCGTATTTGCCCCGTTTTCCAGATGAACTGTTTTTATCCATTCTTGGCCATTTATCATTAGTTTAACTTTTACTTCCCCTGGCTTGAGTGTATTGCTTTTATACGGAGTCATTCCTGCCTCTTTATCGTCTATATATACTTTTGCACTTGGGTAAGAGATTATTTCAATTCCCGATTTAGGAACACTCCAATTACATGCCGACAGTCCAAATGCCAGTGTCACCAGTATCCACAACTTCAATTTCATAACATCAAGTATACTAAATCAAATGCGTCATTGGCTGATTTTTATTATTATTTCCTGTTCTTGTATTTTTTTGTCTTATTCTTACTTCTTAAATCATAAATCATATATCATATCCCCAACTGTTTATCAAAATTATATCCCGACAATCACTCCAACCCCCACACTGTCACCAACTGTGACAGTGGGCTTCGTCGGCGACCTTGGACTAGGCCGACACATCACCAGTACTGCTCGCAATAAAAATGATTTCAGTTGGAGCTTCACTCAAATTAATCCATGGCTATTGCAAAACGATTTTACCCTCGCCAATTTAGAGTCACCCATTATAACCAATTGTCCCTTAGGAAAAACCGGTACTTTTACTTTTTGTGGCGACCCAAAATTCATTCCCTACCTTACTCCATTTGTTATGAACCTCAACAATAACCATATTCTCAACTATGGTCTCGACGGTCTAAACCAGACAAAAAAATATTTACCCGACACCAGTTTTTACGACAATTTTTATATTAAAAAAGTGAATGGAATTTCTTTTGGATTTCTAGGATATGATTTTATTACCTATCCACTCCAAGACAAACAGAAAATACTCAACGCTATAAGGTTGGCTAAACCACAGGTTGATTTTCTAGTGATATCCATTCACTGGGGTAATGAGTATCTACCCCAACCAGAAAAATGGCGAGTAGAGTTGGCTCATCAAATGATCGATGCTGGGGCCGATTTTATTCATGGCCATCATCCTCATGTTTGGCAGGGGGTCGAGACTTACAAGGATAAATTAATTTTTTATTCTTTTGGCAACTTTATTTTTGACCAGAGTTGGTCCTACGAGACATCCCATTCCCAAATCGCCCGAGTTACTTTTGGCGACAATAAAATAAATTATGAATTATTTCCCATTGAGATCCGTTTTAACTCCCAACCCCGTCTAATACCTTGAGCACCTCAATCGGTTTTTTCACTGTGGCCACCACTCTTTTCTCTTTTTCTTCAAAGTGCATTTTAGTTACTAGATCTTTTACAACAGCTTCCCATTCTTTGCCCACAAAAATTAATGGCTCATGATGCCCATACTCAAATTTAGCCAGTTCCCACACCAACCCCACCTCCGCCAAAGTACCTGTCCCTCCACGAAAAACTACAAAAGCATCGGCAATCTCCACTAGCTTGGTTACTCGCTCTTCAATATTGTTAGTTATAGTAACTTTACTGGCATACTCCATGTTTTTATTGTCATTCCCTTCATAATTATTTGGCTCCCTCTTCGGATCTATAATCACCAATTCAACCCTTCCCCCTGCCTCTCTCGCTCCTTCAGTCGCTGCCCCCATAATTCCTGGGCCACCTCCATTTACTATGGTATATCCATTTTCTGCCAACAATTTAGCCGTATTTCGCGCCAATTTATAAGTATGATCTTTTTCAGCTATATCAGCATCACCAAAAAATGCCACTCTCTTTATAATCTTATTTGTTTTTTGTAGCATCTTTTTTGTGAAATAGTTTAATTTTTGTATCAAAACTCTTAGATTTAAATTGTTTTGGTAATAGTTCAGATAATTTTTTTATTTCAAAGTTACTATTCATATCACTAGCAATTATTTCAAAGTCACAATCATTTACCTGGCTAAATTGGGTCAAGTATTGCAGACATGCTCCGCACGGATAAGTTATATTGTCATCGACAACACAGATTGCCTTAAAATCATAGTTTCCGTGTACTACTGCATGGTCTATTGCTGACATTTCCGCACATACCCCTAGACTAGAAATCACCCCCTCTGAGTTACACCCACCATAAATCTCATTATCACTAGTTAGTACTGCCGCCCCAAAACTATGTCCAGACTTAAAAGAGAAGGCCTTATCTCTGGCTATTTTTGCCGTCACAATTAAACTATTTATTTCTTTGGTTGTTAGCATCCAGCAGTTTCCAATAATTAACTTCTGAGTAAATTATATCTGCTCCTGCCTCCACGATTTTTTCATAATTATCTACATCCACCCCACCATCAATTCCCACCCTATAGCCCATATCTTTTACTTTTTTTATTTTATCCAAGACTTTTCCTTCGAAATCAAAATAGCCAAAACCGGCCCTTCTTCCCATTAGCAATATTATGTCCCAATCTCCCTCAATAGTTTTTACTTCGGTATCCACATCAAATGCCAGACCTGCCTCCGCCGCCTCATTTTTGACTTTGTCCAAAAACATAGTCTTGTCACTCATCATCTCCGATTGCCCAATTATCCTACTGGCGCCCACCTTTACACATTTATTTATCCAATTAATCGGCTCCTTGACCATTAGGTGTACATCCCACAAACTATTTTTTGTCTCAAAATCGAGCTTGCCGAGCAGTTCTAGTTCAAAAGTTTTCCCCTTTGCAAAGACACTATCGCACACATCTATCTGTATCCAGTTTGAATAATCCCGAATTTGTCTAATTCTCTCCTCCGCCTCTTCGTATTGTTTTTTTAGTCCAATTGTTGGGATAATCTGCATTTTATATTCTGTAGACTGTTAACTGTTCACTGATAACTATTTACAAATGTACATAGCCATCTCTATCAACCGACATGAATAGCCGTATTCGTTATCGTACCATGCTCCAATACACACCATATCATCGGCCACTACATTGGTCATTCGAGCATCGATAATACATGATCCATTGTTACCAATAATATCCGATGACACCAATGGTTCATAAGATACTTTCACTTTTCCCACTAGTTCTGGGCTCACGCTAGCCTCTTCGAAAATAGCGTTTACTTCTTCTATGGTTGTTTTTCGGACCATCTTAAAAGTTAAATCGGAATACGAGCCACAGACTACAGGAACTCGGATGGCCGTCCCTGCAAACCTCCCTTTTGCCTCAGGATAAGCCGCAATTACCGCCTCCGCCGCCCCAGTGGCTGTCGGGACTATATTTATTGCCGCCGCTCTTGCTCGTCTTGGGTCTTTTCCCCCACCATCAACTATATTTTGATTGGTAGTATAGGCATGAATTGTTGTCAAAGATCCTTCTTGGAACCCAATTTTTTCATCAATCAGTTTGACAATTGGTGCCACACAATTTGTGGTACATGAACCATTGGAAATTAATTCTTCCCCTTTATATCTATTTTCATTTACTCCCAGTATGAATACTGGAATTTTTGGATCCTTAGCCGGCGCCGATAATACCACTTTCTTTGCTCCACCTCTAATATGCCCCAACGCTTTTGTGTCATTAAATGCCCCAGTGCACTCCAACACTACTTCAGCCCCATAATCACCCCAACGAATTTTACTCGGATCCGTTTCACCGAGTAAGGGAATTACTGTTTCCCCGACTGCCAATCTTCCCAATTCTCCGCCTTTTTGTGGATCAGCTGTTTCTACCTTCATCGGCATCCTGCCATATACCGAGTCATATTTAAATTGCATAGCATAGGCCTCCGCCGGCAAGTCTCCTTTAGTATTTATCGCCACTACTTCCACATTATATTTTTCCAGTAGTATCGCCCGTAGCACCACCGTTCCAATTCTCCCAAAACCATTAATTCCAATTTTTATTTTTTTATTTTCCATAATTCAATTTTATACATAATTCTTAATACTTGATACTAAATACTTTTATTATTCCCATGCTACTAATTTTCCTTTTGTCAACAGTTCCAACATCATTCCACCACCAGAAGCTATCAAATCAATTTTATCCTTCATTCCCAAATTCTCAATCGATGCAGTTGTATCACCACCAGCAATTATCTTATAAGCATTTGATTCAGCCACAGCGACAGCTATCTCTTCTGTCCCTTTTTTACAATCTTCTTTTTCGAACCATCCCATCGCTCCCGCCCAGACTATCATCTTTGATTCACTAATTACTTTTTTAAATTCTTCAATATCCTCCTCGCTCAAATCAAACGTGTCCTCCCTCAACTTAGCAATTTTTATTTTTCCACTATTCACTGTTAACTGTTCACTATTAACTAAAAGCGGTAATTTACCGCCAATAAGTATGTTATCAGCGATCTTGAGGATTTCAGCAATGTGGTCCAGTTTGTCTTCCTTTGCTCCCCCTAAAATAATGGTCAAGGGACTAGTCTTTTCCTCCACCACTTTCATTATTTTATTTACCTCTTCAATAAACGCCAGTCCATAAAATCCAGGCATCTCTTTATACAACATGTTAGACCTTTCTCTTCGGTGGGACACCGCTAGGGCATCATTCACAAAAAATTGACAAATTTCCACCAAGTTTTTCAAAAAATCACTGTCATTATTTTCTTCACCCTTCCAAAAACGTAAATTTTCCAAAAACACAATCTGATTTTTAGATATCGCCATATCTAATTTTTCAAAATTACCCACATCTTCCACAAAAATACTCTCAATCATATTTTCGCCATTTGGTTCAAGTAGCGTCATCAACTCCAAGTAGACAGGTCTAAGTGATAACTTTGGATCATAGCCATCAGGCTTGCCCGCCGTAGCCTTGGCGTAGGTGGGTCTACCTAGTTTTCCCACAATCACTATCTTACATTTTTTATCCATCAGTAACCTTATCGTTGGAATTGACTTAGACAACCTAGCATTGTCCCTCACCATCCCCTCCATCATAGGCACGTCCAAGTCTAGTTTTAGAATTACTTTTGTTTCTGGTAATATTTCCTCAACCGATCTCAGTTTCATACTTTTTAATTTTATTAATTCTTCTGATATACCTCTCCTCAGATCCAAAAGTAGTTGCCAAAAACAGCGCCATAATCTTTTCGTTATCTTCCACACTTACCGAATCTGCCGACAAGCAAAGTACATTAATATCATCGTCATTTCGAGCCGCCCGCACTAGCTTCTCCGAAGTGCACAACCCAGCCCGTATTCCTTTGACCTTATTGGCCGCAATCGATGCACCAGCTCCTGAGCCACATACCAATATTCCCTTAACATTTTCCACCGCCACTTTTTCTGCCAGCTTTATGGCTATATCCGTATAATCATCATCTTTGTCGTACTCGGATGCTCCCAAATCCCTAAATTCATAATGTTCGGATTCCAATATTTTTTTTAGTTCTTCCTTGAGTCTAAAGCCTCTATGATCGGCGCCAATATAAATCATCTATTATAATATTACCATCAATGTCCACTATTTTTCTCAAAGGCCAGAAATACACTTACCAAGTATCTCGAAAAGCAATCAGCTCCATTACTCTAAAACTAAAATCCCGCCGTTGTTTTATGATGTCCGTCCCCCTATTTACTCCACAGTTCATGATCAACAACTTTTTACATGAACATACCGACTGGCTTGTCAATAATTCCTCAAAACTAACACCTCAAAAAACCCTCAGAAGGACAAAACAACTCCAAATTCTTGATAATAGTTATCAATTAATCATCACAAAAACACTGAGGGACTCCGTAGTAATATTCCATGATGAACACAAAATTTATGCAAATACCACCTCACTGTCCAACTCTTATCTCAAAAAACTATTTGATACCAAATTTCGCCCCCTATCCTTATCTCTCATCACCCAAGAGATCTCTGATTTGTCGACTAAACATAGTTTTACTGTTGGCAAGATATCTGTCAAAAACACCACTTCTCGTTTCGGTTCTTGTTCTAGTACCAACAATCTAAATTTTAATTGGCAAATAATATTTTTGCCCCGACCCATTTTTATCCACATTCTTCTTCACGAGTTAACTCATACAATCCATCACAATCACTCCTACAAATTTTGGGATCAATTATCCCAGTTTGACCCAGACTGGCATTCTCATCGCCAGTATCTTCGCACCCACGCCAGTCTCCATTTTTTGATCTAAATTACCGATTTAATCTATTCTTAATTTGCCCTTGTGTATATTTGGGCTATGATCACCCCACTTCTCCCCAATTCTGTTTTTGATTTTTTTAATCTAATTAGTCATCAATCAGATACAAAAAATCAATCAAACAAGATTAACTATTACCGAAAAATAAATTTAGGCATACTCAAATTCGAGTCTTATATTTATCATCATCCCAGTGGTGCCAACTTACCCCGAATTTCCCTTCATTCCGGCTGGTCTCGCCACCGTCGCCATACTATAATAAAATTCAAGTTAGATCATCTTAGTTATTATTGATAACAAAAATATGAAGATAGGCTATATCGGACTTGGCAAAATGGGTAAAAATATGGTGTTTCGTTTATTAGAACAGAGGATCGACGTTGTCGCTTGGAACAGATCTCCCCAACCAATGGTCGAAGTTGGTGCCTCTGGAGCCAATACTTCCTCAGATATTATTCATCTTATTTCCCAACTCGAAGCTCCTCGTATTATTTGGCTAATGTTGCCAGCAGGCGATGTTACCGACCAAATTATAGATATTTTAATCCCTCTATTAAGCCCCCATGATTTAATCATTGACGGCGCCAATTCTTTTTACAAAGATACACTCAAAAGAGGTCAGTTATTATCCCAACATTCAATCCGATTTATGGACATTGGTGTTTCCGGTGGTCCGGATGGCGCTCGAAATGGTGCTTGCCTCATGGTCGGAGGAACAAGTGAAGACTATCAATATATTTTACCAGTGATTAAGGCCGCCAGTGCCCCGCAAGCCTTTGGCCATTTTGGACCGCTCGGTTCAGGCCACTTTGCCAAAATGGTCCACAATGGAATCGAATATGGCATGATGCAGGCCATTGCCGAGGGTGCGGCAGTACTAAAAAATAGCTCATTTGATCTGGATTTAGTTGAAATTTTTCGAGTCTATGGACTAGGTTCAGTTATTTCCTCTCGCTTAGTTGATTGGACCCGAGAAGCATTGGAAGATGATATAAATTTAGTCAATATATCCGCCAAAATAAATGCCTCTGGTGAAGGGGAGTGGACAGTTAAAACAGCTCACGAGCTAGGAATCGAAGTGCCAATTATTGAAAAGTCTTTAGATATTCGTACGGCTTCTCAAACTGAAAGCAGTGATTCACCCAATTCCTTTCGCAACAAGGTTGTTTCCGCCCAAAGAGGCAAATTCGGTCATCATCCAGTCACCAAAAGCGAAGAGGTGTAATATAATCTCTGTATGTTCACACCCCAAAAATCAAAAACACTTTTATTTTTATTAATTTTAGTTTGGTTCCCTCTTTCGTGGTTTATTATTCAGTTACCCATCTCCCAATTTAACTCTGTCTTACAAAACGCCCCCAAGTACATCAATGAAAACTTATTAATCAAATATCCTACCGATTTAATTATCACTCTCAAGTCCGGACAAGTTTCCCTCAATCAGCCCTCACCTTATTGTCTTGTCCTAGATGATAAGTCCAATAGTGGTGTCGTTTTTGATACTGCCCTGACCGGTGCCCCAAATCCAGCCGATCTTGGTGCAAACGGTAAATATTCTCAACTTTGCACGCCTATGGGTATAATTGGCCGCCAATTTGTCCTCTATCCTGACAAAGAAAACTCCTACAAAGTTACCCAAATTAGTCCCGACCTAAATTACACCATCGACAAACCTGCCATCACCAAGTTTGTCGATCAATATTTACCCAATCTCCTCAGTTTCGCCAAGAGTGGTTACTATTTTGGTCCAATTATTCTGGCACTATTTGCCTATCTCTATTTTTTATTGATCAATACGTGGTATACCCTTGTCACCCGTTTTTTTACACGAGTTCTCAAAATTTCCACTTCGTATCCAGTCGATCAAATTTTTAACTTAACTTTATTTTTCTATACTTTTGTCTTAGCCTTTGATTGGATAATCATTGGCTACTTTGTCCACACCTTAGCTGGTTTGACCAACGTCTCCGCCATTTTCTTCCTGCGGAATACTATCGTGATTACACTGTTGTCTTTGTATTACCAAACTTCCCGTCCACCTATAGTTCCATCTCAATCCCCACTGGACAGTGGTCCGAGCCCATTACCTCCGGCAGTATAAAAGCATTTTTTAAATTGGGGAGTAGTTTATTATCTACAAAAAAATAATCAATTCTCCATCCCACATTTCTCAATCTGGCTTTAGTGATTTGATCCCACCAACTATAATTTTCCGGCTCTTTATTGAATTCTCTAAATGTATCCACCCAGCCATTTTCTACCAATTTGTCTATCCATCGTCTCTCTATATCCAAAAATCCCGAAGTCTTCGAATTTTCCTTGGGTCGACTCAGATCAATTTCAGTGTGGGCCGTATTCACATCTCCACAAAAAATTACCCTCTCCCCATTATCTCTCAAATTATTTATATATTTCAAAAAATATTCATAAAAATCCATTTTATATTGCAGTCGACCCTTATCTCTTTTTCCGTTAGGAAAATAGACATTGAGTAGTGTAAATTCATCATATTTGGCAATTATTACCCGCCCCTCTCCATCCCAATCATTATCTCTATCTCCATTAATTATTACTTTTGGCTCCAGTTTGGAAAATATCCCCACTCCAGAATATCCCGCTTTTTCCGCATCATTTAGGAAGAATCTATATTCTGCCGGTGCTCCCATTGGCACTTGTTCAAATTTCGCCTTGCATTCCTGAAGACAATAAATCTCTGCCTTGTCCTTGGCTACAAACTCATACAACCCCTTTTTTATCGCTGCCCTTATCCCCGCCACGTTCCATGAGATTATTCGTATTTTTTGACTCATATTTTTTCGGAAAACATTAATACATAGCCACTATTGTCCTTCATTGAAAATTCTTTTGATCCGTAAAAGGTTGTATGTTTTTCAGCGACTATCTCAACTTTACCTTTTACCTTTTCATACAGCTCATCCAATCCTTCAAGCTCAATATATTGAACTACACTTCCACCAATACTTTTTGTCTTAAACTCGACAATTTCTTCTCCCATACTTTCGGGAGTCATAAACATAAACCCAACTTCACTTTCTGGCCACATGACATTAGCCCACACTAGGTCGCCTTCCCCGACACTGTTGGTTAATTCAAAACCCAATACACTAGTATAAAAGTCGACAGATTCTTTAATGTTCCTAACCACCAACTCTGGAGTTAATCTTTTTATTTTCATAACAAATTATATAGTATGCTATATTTCACCCCTCAGCCACCTAATTCTTTCTATATATTCATCATAATTTCGCAACTCTCCGTTTTTCTCAAAAGTATATCTCGCTCCCCGAATATCCATCTTGGCTTGTTCGCTTGCCTCCACCACTTCTACCTCAATTGCTGTTCTCAATCCAATTTCCAATGCTCTGGCAATCCTATGATGACCAAATTTGACATACAGGTTACCGTCCCCAGTATCCTCCAAAACAACTCCTTCAAAATTAATATCTCCAATTTGTTTAGCCCTAGCCAAATCACGGGCAGAATTGTATCTAGGGTAATCAGTGGGGATTATTTTTTCTTTATCGAGAATAACCATTTTTCTGGTCATGTCCGATTATAGTCCTTCTTACCTAGATTAGCATGATTATTATTGATATAATCCCACAGTAACCCGGTGATAGTCCCGCCGCTGCGGGACGGTTATGCAAATAATGTATTATGTCTATATTTTAAAAAGTTTGGTTGACGGAAAAATTTATACAGGTTTTACTTCTGACCTAAAGCACCGATATCAACAACATTTAGACGGAATGGTTTTTTCGACCAAAAATCGTCGACCACTTAAACTAATTTATTACGAAGCTTTTTTATCAAAAATAGATGCAGCAAAACAAGAAAAGTATCTAAAGTCAGGTGGTAAAGCAAAAATTGATTTAAAAACAAAAATAAAAAATAGCTTAGAACTTTGATATAATTTGGCTCAGTAACCCGGTGATAGCAAAGCGGTTATGCGTCGGTCTGTAAAACCGATCTAGGTAGGTTCAACTCCTACTCACCGGACATAATTTTAGCGACGGTCTGTAACCCCGCCGCTGCGGGGCAACTCCTACTCACCGGACTCATTTTTTAATCTCTCTAATATTTTTGGTGTTATCGGCCATAAAGTAGCCGCAGTATAATCCGCGTATTCTTCTGGTGTCATTTCTGATAAAGTATTTTTTTTCCCTTCAGGAATAAAAAACCAATCAAAATAATAACCAAGTTTTGTAATTCGTAATTCATTTGCCGCTGTACCTCTTGTTCTGACACCTTCCGAAATTACTTCACCATTAGGTATAGCCAAGGCAATTCCATAACCAAAATAAATAGTTCGATTTTCAGTACCATTCAATTTGTCTAACAGTTTTTGAGTATTAGTTACGTCCGACTCGTATCGATTGTCTACTCCCAGTATCATTTTGTCGTTGCCTGTTAATTCTTTTTTGGATTCTGTCCCTGGCCAGCCACCAAGTGCTTCAAATTCAATTCCTCTGTCAAAAGAAATCGACATCAGACCAGATGCTCTGCAGTAAGCCCTAGCCTTCAATTCACTATCACCTACAAAGCTACCCGAATTCTCCTCAACTTCAATATCTATCCCCAGTTCTTTAGGGTTTACAAATCTATACAGCTTATCAAGTCCCAACTTTCGACAAGAATATAAAAATGGTTCTACCTTTGATCTATTTGTCGTCGCAATTAGTAGGTCTTTCATACACGCTTTAACTACCTTATTTTACACGAATATTTTATTAGATCCTTCGTGATTTTATTTACATCGACCTTTTTTCCATCAACTTTGAAAAAAGCCAAATATCTAAGCCCAGCTCCCGGTGCTTCACTCATCATTATTTTTAAAACTATTTCTCCAATTTCTTTAGTACTAGTTACTTTCTTCTGACTCAGAATCAACTTTTCTTCAACCTCATCGAATATTTTCTTTGATGTAATTCCTGAATCTCCTCTATCTATTTTCTTTTGTCCGACGACTACATGGTAAATGGATGAGTATAATTTTGCTCCAACATATTTAACTCTTTTTCCAGATCTTTTAACGACTGTAATATGTCCTAAATCAATCTTCTCGTGAGTTGTAAACAAAAAATCACATTTTAGACACTTCCTTCTTCTCCATATTTGAATTCCTTTATTTGTTGGCCTTGAGTTCGTCACCTCAATTTGTTCACTTCCACAATTCGGACAAAACATACCCATATATTGACATATAATAGCCATTTTATCAATTTATAATTTACTTTTGAACTAAAATAAGTTGTCATATCTGTCAACAATATGTTCTATCAAATCGATCCTGTTTGACATTAAATATAAATATCAAATGACAAGGGAAAATATAATCAACATCACAATAAGTGAGCCTTCCCAAATATGTATTATTGTTAGGCAAGCCAACAAATTCATCGCTTCAAAACCTTATCTGGGTGTTCATACCATTGGAGCCAGTGCAAATGGTGTAATTTCGTACCCTGTCGGCAACATCGAAGGTTCGTATCTAAAACCAACTGTCAAACCAGTCACAATTAGTCCGCCGTTTAGAATTTCCTTATCACAAGATACCAATATTGTTGTTAGTTTTCAGGCGAAAGGCGAATTCTCACCAGAACCATCACAAGACTGGATGCTCGACCGACTTAAGAACCAATTTACCAGTGTCATAGCCGACTCACATCCAAAATTAAGACAGTCCACTTAAATTATCAGTTAAATTTAATATGAAAAATATCGTCGTCGACAAGCCAAGTGAAATAAGTCAAATTGCCTATTTCCTTAATCATTCAGATATCTTTAGCTCCGTTAATATCAGTTCAATTAGTGCCAATCAAAATTATCTCAAATGGTCCGCTCCTTCAACAGATTATCCTTGCATTTATAATTCATATTATCTATTTTCACCATTCAAAATAGTATTGTATCCACATCCTTTTGTTGTTCCAACTGATGAAAGTGGCGAAAGTAAAATTATTCTTGACCAAGTAAAAACAAAATTAATGGAAGCCATTCTCAGGATAATCTGATTTTGCTATAATCATTTGTGCAGATTTCTACCTTAATCCTCGAAAATTTTCGCTCTTACACACGACGTGAACTAAAACTTGATTCAAAAACTAATTTAATTTTGGGACACAATGGTGCCGGCAAGACTAATATTTTAGAAGCTATTTATTTCCTGTCCTGTGGTAAAAGTTTTCGTAGTAGTTCCCTATCGCAATTAATCAATTGGAACAGTACTTACACTAGTGTTCAGGGTCAACTTGATGACCATACTCTCGAGGCTCAGCTAATCAAGAATGCTGCCAAAATGTCCCTTAGTCGTCAGTTCAAACTCGACCAAGTGATCAAAACTCGTCCCAAATATCTCGGCACTATGAAATGTGTTGTTTTTGAGCCAGAGGATATTCGACTAGTTAATGGTTCACCCACCCGTCGTCGCGATTATCTCGATAGTGTTTTTGCTACCACCGAGTGGCGTTATGCTGGTGCCCTGTCCCAATTTCACCGAGCTCTTAAGCATCGCAATGAATTGCTAGATCAAATCAGGGACGGCAAAAACCAAAAATCAGAGTTATTTTACTGGGATCAGTCTCTTATTAAAAACTCAGAAATAATTCACGATTTCCGGCAAAAATTTATACAATCAGTCAATCAATTTTTTCAGAACCATTCTTTCACCGAAATAAAAACTTTGTTTTTAACCTACCACCCCTCAGTTCTGACTCAAGAAAAATTAGAACTCAATTATTTCCACGACCTCAATTCCGGATTTACCCAAGCAGGAATTCATCGTGACGATTTTACCTTCAATAATTCAATTTTCTCCACTGAAGACAAGAATTTAGCTTATTGGGGGAGTCGTGGTCAACAGAGACTAGCAGTCCTAGCTCTCAGACTTGCTCAAATAAATTATCTAGAGGAAACCTATTCTCAAAAGCCAATTTTACTTCTCGACGATATTTTTTCCGAGCTCGATCCCGAGCATCGCCAGTTAGTTGTCAACATCTGTCAAACGTACCAAACCATTTTTACCTCCGCCGAGGACAATATTTCTCACTTTTTACCTCAAGCTAACCAAATTAGTCTCTAAAGATATTGTATAATCTGACTAAATTATGAAAATATCACCAATTATGGATTCAGATGAAGCCACTGCCCAGCAAAGGCTGAAAGAAATATATCGACGTCAAAGAAATGACCTTTCTACTGAAACTAGTCTTGAGGATTTACGAACCGAACTAACAATTACCACCAGATTATTGGAACTAAAATGTCGAATTCAATTGAGCAACATGGAAAATATTGTTGCCGCTTCGGTCGAGGCACAGATGTAAAACTATTTACCCCCTCCACAAACGCAATATTTGTTCTATAATACCTACACTGTCTTTATCAAGACAGGTTTTTATTGTACATTAACATTCAACCACTCTATTTTTTTAAAGCCACGGCTGTTAGTATCAGAGAGATGACACCGATAATTCGGTATTTCTTTTTTGAAAATCATCCCGATCATTCGGGATTTGTACTAAGAGTTTGATCGTGGCTCAGGGTAAACGCTGGCGATGTGCCTAAGACATGCAAGTCGAACGGGATTCATTATCTTCACAAAGTTTCTAATTTTAGTGATTTTGTGAAGATAGTGAGTTTAGTGGCGAACGGGTGAGTAATGAGTACGAACGTACTCTCAAGCGGAACATAGCCCACCGAAAGGTGGAGTAATTTTCCATAGTCTCGCAAGAGTAAAGATGCAAATCACTTGAGAAGCGGCGTACTTGCCACCAGCTAGTTGGTAGGGTAACGGCCTACCAAGGCTATAACGGCTAACGGCTCTTAGCGGAGAGTCCGTCACAATGGGACTGAGACACGGCCCATACTTCTACGGAAGGCAGCAGTTAGGAATCTTGCGCAATGGACGAAAGTCTGACGCAGCGACATCGCGTGAAGGATGAAGGCCCTCGGGTCGTAAACTTCTTTTATTGTGCCATGAAGGCATTTTGAATCAACAGCTACTAACTACGTGCCAGCAGTCGCGGTAATACGTAGGCTGTAAGCGTTACCCGGTTTTATTGGGCGTAAAGCGTCTGTAGGTGGTTTTGTAAGTCTTGTTTCAAAGACCCCAGCTTAACTGGGGGCAGGGGCAGGATACTGCAAGACTAGAGTGATATCGGGGTTACTGGAATTTTTAGTGTAGGGGTAAAATCCGTGGATACTAAAAAGAACACCAAGCGCGAAGGCGGGTAACCAGGTATTTACTGACACTCAGAGACGAAAGCTAGGGTAGCCAATCAGATTAGAGACCTGAGTAGTCCTAGCTGTAAACTATGTATGTTAATTCTCTGTAATTTATTATGGGGGATGTAAGCTAACGCGTTAAACATACCGCCTGGGGAGTATAGCCGCAAGGCCGAAACTCAAACGAATTGGCGGGGAGGCGCACAACCAGTGGAGCATGTGGTTCAATTCGATACGAAGCGATGAACCTTACCTGGGTTTGAAATGTATCTGCAAACCCCCAGAAACGGGGGAATCCTTAGAGGGTGATACACAGCTGTTGCATGGCTGTCGTCAGCTCGTGACGTGAGTTGTTCTCTTAAGTGAGGTAACGAGCGCAACCCCCATCCGGTGTTATTGTGTCACCGGAGACTGCCTAGCATTATTTTGTTAGGAGGAAGGAGGGGACGACGTCAAGTCAGCATGATGCTTATGTCCAGGGCTACACACATCCTACAATGAGGAAGACAATGGGTCGCGAAACCGCGAGGTGGAGCCAATCCCACAAACTTCCTCTCAGTTGGGATTGCAGGCTGAAACTCGCCTGCATGAACCCGGAATTGGTAGTAATCGCGCATCAGCAGCGCGCGGTGAATACGTTCTCGCCTCTTGCACACACTGCCCGTCAAATCAGCAAAGTTGAGGGCACCTGAAGCTTGGCCTTTGGCCGAATCAAGGTGAATTCAGCGATGAGGGTTAAGTCGTAACAAGGTATCTGTACTGGAAGGTGCAGATGGATCACCTCCTTTGAGGATTTATCCGTATTCCAATTTATTGGATATCGGATCATGAATCGAACTCTTTCTGGTACTAACATTTTTGGCTTTAAATAAAATAGTGGTTGAATAAAATAAAAATCCCCCAGTAATGGGGGATTTTTTTTGCAATAAATATTATTTGGTTTTAGGTTTAAGATACTGAATTGATATTCCACCTGGAGTCAATTCGTCTTTCTTTTCCACTCTCTGCCATCCCGCACTACTAAATATCAAAGCCACTGCTGGTTCTTCAACTGGAGATACATAAAAAACATCCCTATCCTTTTCACTTAGAGCTAACCTCGCTCTTGAAACTAATGAATCTTCGATCGCTTGTGCTATTTGTTCTGTCATATTGAACTTATTCTCTCCCTCTCTCTTCTATAAGTCAAATTTTCCGATATTTTTAGTACAATCAACCATGAATCTAATTTTTATCTATGGCCCTCCGGCCACTGGCAAACTTACAGTTGCTAAAGAATTGTCAATATTGACCAATTATCCTGTCTTTCATAATCACTTAACTTATGATTTAGCATTTTCATTGTTTAAGGGTTATAAGTTTGGAAAATTAATTGAACAAATTCGGCTTGATGTTTTTCAACACGCCATTAATCAAAAGTTGTCAGGCTTAATTTTTACAGTCGCCTATGGATATGGCTCTGACGATCAATTCGTAAAATCAGTTATAAAATTAATCGAAAAATCAGGTAATAAAATTAATTTTGTCCAGCTAAAATGTTCTCGAGAAGAATTACATGATCGTGTCAATCAGGACTCTCGTCAACAATTTGGCAAGGTCAAAGATGTCCAAAATTTAGACGAATTATTAAACACCAATGACTACTTTACTCCTATTTCATTCGTCAAAAATCTAATAATTGACAACACATCTCTCGACCCAAAAACTGTCGCCGAAAAAATTATGAATGAGTTTGCAATATAATCCGACTAACCTTCTATGCCTCCATTTGTTACCAAACTAAAAATCGAGCCGGACAAACTTCCCCAACACATTGCCATTATTATGGACGGCAACCGTCGTTGGGCCAAACAAAACAATTTTGACCCCAGCAAAGGCCACGAGGCAGGCGCTGCCAATCTCCAAAAAATTGTCGAATATTGTCGCGATATTGGCGTCAAACATTTGACAGTCTATGCCCTATCTACCGAAAACTGGCGACTCCGTTCCCCCCTCGAAGTCAGGGGATTATTTAATTTATTGATCAAGGTAGTCAAGACCAAGGCCGAGGAATATCAGCGTTCCGGCATCAAGTTTTTTGTCCTCGGCAATTTTCAAGCTTTCCCTCACAAGGTCAAAGAAGCAATCAAAAAAATATTATCTCTGGCCATAGTTAAGGAAAAAATACAGTTCAATATCGCTCTCAATTACGGCGGTCGTGATGAAATCGTTCATGCTCTGAAGAAAATTATTCAGGACAAAGTTCCTGAAAACAAAATAGACGAAAATTTAATTAGCAGCTATCTCTATACCAAAAATCAGCCCGATCCTGATCTCATTATTCGTCCGGGCGGTGAATTTAGACTTTCCAATTTTCTTATTTGGCAAATGTCCTATGCCGAACTATTTTTCACCAATATTCTCTGGCCAGATTTTACCCCCCGTGAACTCGAAAAAGCCATCTACTGGTACCAGCAGCGCGACCGCCGCATGGGAAAATAAATCTATATATTTATTTTCCACTTTGGCGGGTAAAAATACTTAATCAAATTGTTTGCTGGTTGATATCTCGTTTTTATTCGTACTCGATTACTTACCAACTTTGGAAATTTTACTCGACAGTATTTATCAGTTTCACAAAACCATCCCTGACAATCAATCGCACTCATAGGCCTGCCTCCCAGATTTTTGAAATCAATTCCTAGTCTCCGAAATTCTTTTTCCTGATTTTCCACCATATATCGTATGATATCCTCATCACTCTTTCCAGATGTATTTACAAAACATTTGGCAATTCCTCTGAGTGCCCCAGGCCCAGCTACAGTAAAGTCATTTTCATCAAAATCAAATATTTCGGAATAATTAAAATCAATCGCCAACTGATACGCCATAAAATTTCCCAGTAGAGGAAAACCTTTCAAACCTTCATACAATTTTTTCAAAGAATTTGCGCTCAAAATTAACTGTGTATTTTTCTTATTTCCAAAAATAAAATTCAACAAAGCTAGGTGATTTTCGTGTTTTTTATCAAAACCAAATATTTTGTTCGCACACAAAATAAATGCATTGCCGTATATTGGTTTATTTTCTTTTATCTTTTCTAATATTCTTGCGTATCTATCAGCACTAAAATTTTTTAGGCTAATTTCTCCCAGATCTAACTCTAACTGCTGCCATGTTTCAATTTTATTGAGTAGTCTAAATAACAAAATTCTAAAAAGAGTATCCTCTGCCGTAAATTTATCAGTGTAGATTACGTTTTTAATCAAAAATTGGGAAACTCTGTCACTTGCTCGGTAGACATTACAAAATTTATAACTTTGGTAAATTGGATCATCTGTCAAATGAACAGTTTTATTATTTAATTTACGAAAAAATATTTCTTGTCGCTCAGCTGCTGTTTTCCAATAGGTGTCATAAACTTTTTGCCGAACTCTCATTTTATCTAGTGACTCAAAAAATCAAACCCCTGTGCCGCCAATCTCATTCTCATTACCCCCGCAATCAGCTCTTTATCCCATTCTTCCTGTGCCGATTTCACTTCTCTGGCCTTATCCTCAGCCATTCTCGCCTCTGGGCTCATGGCTTCTCTTCTAGCAACGGATCTCTCTAACAATTTTGTAAATTCTTCTTTTGCTGCCAACGCCCTAGGGGTAAAACTGCTTCCAGCCCCAGAGAGAGTCTCTATCCATCTCTGGTCATTCTTACCATCATCCATTTTGCTTCTCATCCCCAATTATATCCTATTTTTTTACCAACCCGATCTATTGCCGAGTATACAACCACCACTTGTTTCGCCAACGCCTCATCAATTTCTGCCGAAGATGCTCCCATTGGCAGTAGTAGCCCCCGAGGGAATATGGCTCTGCCTGTACCTACTGGTATTGGCACTCGGCACTCTATACAAGCTGTATGAGGAAAGCTAGGTATTCCCCCACATGGCTCTTTTTTTTTCCAATCTTCTTGCGGACAATCTCTTGGTACTTTTCCCATACAGAGGTATATCACACTTTCACTACAAAAATTTTACCCCAAACACAACTTGTACAATTTGCGCCACAAAATAGGCCACAAATATAATGATGAATCCAATTATCGCCGCCGAAATCTTGCCATAGCCATCTTTTGATTTGGCTTGGTCCCCGCCAGCAGTCATCAGGGTAATTCCTCCCACAATCAACATCACTAGCATCGCCAATCCGGCAATGACGTACACATATGGTAAAACTGCACTAATCACCGACCCAATAGTCGGAAACTTAGTACTAATCGCATCAGTTGGAAGTGTTACTGCCATATTAATTTATTCCGGGAATTTTTAATATTCCTACGGCCAATAGTCGTAGTAAAAAAAGTGCAAAAATAGACACTAGTAGTCCCGTAATCGCCGATGTCACCGTTTCTTGCGCCCCTGCCACTTTCTTGGGATCTCCTCCCGAGGTGGTTAGTAGGAAAAATCCGTAACACATTAGTAGAAATGCAATTCCCCCCGCCACTCCAAACATCGAAGGTAGCAGCCACGCTACAAATTGATCTATTTTTACCGGTACACAGCCAAAGGCAGTATTTACCTTGGGATCATTACCAGTTTGGCAAAATGCTTTATTGGTCGCTGCCATAATTGGGCTGACTGTATTTATCATCAACACCGTCACAATTACAGCAACCTTCGCCAATTTCCCAAAATTCATACACAAGTATATCATGCACACCTAAATGATAAACTTACTAGTGATCCAAAAAATGCTTTTCTTTTTTACTTTTTACTTTTTACTTTTTACTTTCGTCCCCCATGTTTTTGCCGATATAAATGATGATATAGCGCAGCTTAGTAAACAAATTTCCGCCCTAGATGCTGCCATCGCCCCCCTCAAAAAAGAATCTACCGGACTCTCCGCCAAAATTTCCTCAGCCAAAGCCACCATTCTCAAAACCGAAAAACAAATTACCGACCTTGGTGTCCGCCTGATTGACAAGGAGGCGGATCTCGAAGTCCAAAAAACTCTTCTCTCTTCTCGAGTTCGTCGTTATTACATCAACACCAAAAAATACAATCCACTCCTCATCTTTTTTGCCTCTACCGAGAGTACTTCTCTCCTCCGCCAATATTCTTGGTATCAATCAATTATTAGTACTGATCGCAATACCATTGTTGGCTATGTCAACGATATTAATTCTCTTAATCAAAATAAAATAAAATTAGAAGCTGAAAAAGTCAAATTGGCCGTCATCAAAAAAAATCTTGAATCCCGTTTTGGCTTTTTAGCCGGTGAAATCCAAAAAGCCGAGGCCTACAAAAATGAACTTAGCAAAAAACAGCAAGCCTTAATCGCCGAGAAAACCGCTATGTTCAACACCAGCGTTGGTGACGTCTCCTCATCCGACGATCCCGCCTCTAGATCCGATTATAATCCGGGGTTTTCCCCTGCTTTTGCTGTCTTTTCTTTTGGCGCCCCCCATCGTAAAGGTATGTCCCAATACGGTGCTTTTGGTCGATCCAAGGCAGGGCAATCCGCCGAAACCATTCTCAAGGCCTACTATGGCGATATTCGTCTCGAGAAAATGGACTCACCAGCTTCAATCCGCACCACAGTTGGTATCCTTCCCTTCGAAGATAATTACTTAGTCGGTATCGCCGAAATGCCCGCTAGTTGGGGAGATTTAGGTGGCTATGAAGCACTCAAAGCTCAGGCCATTGCCGCTCGCACTTATGCCATCAATTCCACCAACAATTTATCCGGCACTATTTGTGTCACCGAGGCTTGTCAGGTCTACAGTCGTTCCCGACTCAATTCACCGGGGCGCTGGCGTCAGGCAGTTATTGATACTCGGGGTATAGTTATCAAAAGCAACAAAACTGGCCGAGTTTTCTCCACCATGTATGCTTCGACTTCTGGTGGGGCCATCACTTCATATTCCAGTTCCGATCACAGCACTCCTATGGTTTGGGATACCACTTGTGGCAGCCAGTCCTGCTGGCCATCTGGAGCCTACGAAAAATCAGCAGGTTCTTCGTGGTATTACAAGGGTTGGTACAAGACTCGTAGCAATGTCTCCGCCGGTCGATCTCATCCATGGTTAAATCAAGAGGAATTTTCCGACATTATCAATGCTATTATTTATTTTTCCAAAAACAAAGACTCTTCTCATTTATCTCAAATCCAAAATTGTCTCGGTTCCTGTGATTCAAATGCGTGGTCTAGGGACGAACTTCGTAGGCAAGTAGGCAACGCCGTAAGTTCAGTCAACTCTGTCTCTGTTGACTATTCTACCGCTGGCTATACCCAAACCGTTCGAGTCAGTACCGACAAAGGTGATTTTAGCTTTAATGGCACAGACTTTAAAGAAATATTTACCCTCCGTGCCCCAGGTGCCCTGACTGCTAAATCCAGTCTCTTCAATATTGAGAAAAAATAATCCTCTCCAATTTATTAACTCAATCAATTTGATAAAAAACCTATCTTGATGTAAAATCTCACTCAAATTAGCCAAGCACCTATTTATGAGCATTCATCTAATCGCCATTGCCCTCCATGGCCCAAATCATCCCCCAGTTATTGAAATTAATGATGATCAACAACCAAACTTTTCACATAACAGTGGTCTTCCTTATCGTCGGACAGCTGTGCCTATTTTTTCCGGTGATGACATTGTTGCTGCCGATAAGGGCGATATCGGGACGGTTGATCTAAGGTTCAAAAACAAAGATGGAAATACTGTTTTCAAACCAATACTAGACTTAAAACCAGGTGAGCTCTGTTCCGCTACCACCACTAATCTTCCCAGTGGCCACAGATATACATTTATTTTGCAACGTCTCTAAAATCTGTACTCATCTATGCTTTTTCTAACCAGTGGGGGACCAACATTTCCCGTCGCACTTTGCTGGAATTAGAGAAAAAATTGCCAAAAAACAATTTGCTAAATTATCAAATTGTTTATTTTCATCCCAAAACTTTTTTCAATAAATATATAAAAAGTTTTTGCACCCCTTCCCCCTTGTTAAAGGGGGATCGAGGGGGATTAATCATTGGTCTTGGCGATTTCTTTGGTGACATTACCAAAATCCGTCTCGAAACTATTACCCATAATCAATATGCTCAAAACTCAATTTATCCATTTTCACCCATCAATTTAGATATTTCGCTGCCACCACTGGAAGATATTGACGAAAGAATCTTTACCGTTAGTGAACACATGGGCAAATACAATTGCAACTGGATTGTCTATTCTACCGAATTATATATCCGTCAACATGCCCCAGCCACAAAGCAATTATTTTTTCACCTGCCCCGTTCCCAAAATGCCACCATTTTAGCCTCTCAAATATACAATTTGCT
Source organism: Microgenomates group bacterium (assembly GCA_049303675.1). Classification (GTDB taxonomy): domain Bacteria; phylum Patescibacteriota; class Microgenomatia; order UBA12405; family UBA12405; genus UBA2283. Next base: position 311,143 of record JBAQNJ010000001.1, read on the forward strand.
CAATAATAATCAAATAATTTAGTGTTTTCCCCCTTTTCAAGGGGGAAGCGGCGTAGCCGAGGGGGTTTTGATGTTATAATTAACCATGCCTCGAATCAAAGATGTTGATAATGTCGCTCCTGACGATTTAATTACTTCCCCAAAAACTAATTTAACTATAAATACAAATCCAATTATAAAATCACCCAACAAGTTGGTCGATACAGAGACTTTAAACGACAAGGTTTACTCAATTTTTGGTCACACCAAGTCCTCATTTTCCTCTGCCCTAGTTTTCCCTCATGTCTTTAGTTTTGCCGAGCAGGACGACGATGAAAAAATTCTCGTCGCTATGCGTCCCCATTGGTTCACCAATGTTTCTTGGATTTTCACCTCTATTTTTTTATTTCTCCTTCCTAGCCTAATCCATTTTGTTCCCCTTATCAACACCCTCCCGTGGAACTACCAGTTTGTCATTACCCTCTCTTGGTATCTAATCGCCATTGCCTACACTTTCGAGAAATTTATGGGCTGGTATTTCGATGTCTATATTATTACTGACCGTCGGGTCATTGACATCGACTTTATCAATCTCCTTACCAAAAAATACGCCGAAGCAGATATATCCAAGATACAAGATGTCTCCTCGAAGGTTTCTGGTGTTAGCCAGACATTCTTCAATTATGGCTCAGTTCTCATCCAGACCGCCTCCGAAGTCAATGAATTGCACTTTGACAAAGTTGCCAATCCCGAAAAAATTGTCAAAATATTACAGGAATTAGGCGAGTTAGAAGAATCCAAACACCATGAATAATCTCAATCTCTATTTTTTACTGGCCCAAAAATTTTCTTTTGTTCTCGGTTCTATTATTTATCTTGTTTTTGCCCTAATTGTGGTGAAGCAAACTACTATGATGAGTAAAAACGTTATCGACAAATTCAATCCTGTTCTGATCTCCATTGCCTATCTCCACCTCGCCTTTTCCATATTTCTCGTCTTCCTTACTTTAGTAATACTCTAACAAAGATTATCCCCCTCTTTCGTCAATATAGTTTGTACTTCTCCCTTTTTCAAGGGGAGATGCGGCGAAGCCGAGAGGGGTTTTGTAGTATCATTAATCATGCACTTTATTTGTCGATCTTTCCTCGGTCAAGCACAGCCCAATTCTTGGTCTCAGTATTGGGAGAACGAACCAGAGGATCAGGCTCTCGCTGCCAATCGTGGCCATCTTTTTGCCCTGCTCAATCTTGTCGTTGATCAAAATATCCCCACTAGCGATATCGGTCATCGGCTTATCAATGAACTCAATCAACAATATTTTTCTTCATCCCTTGATCCAATTCCCGTTTCACTGACGCAGGCTATCCAGACAGTTGTCAATCAACCAGCCTACAACTTACTCGACATTTCTCTGACTATCGCCATTATTCACCAGTCCCAGCTCTATCTGGCTATGTACAACTCCGGTTATGTTTTTCTCGTTCGCCAGCATCAGTTCTCTCAGCTTCTTAGCGGCACCACCTCGAAGGTCAATCTCGTCTCTGGCCTGATTGCCCCCGATGACATTATCTTTATTTGCACTCAAAATTTTTATGACAATGCTACCCTAAATGGTATCAAGAGTTACCTGTCATTAGGCAAAACAGAAGACATTGAGGAGAGCATTATGGCCGACATTTACACTTTTACCGAGCAGGCCACCCTCGCTTCCCTCCTCATCGGAATTCACCCCGATGTCGATACCCCTTCCCCTCTTCCTGACAGCCCCGAGCCTAGTTCTCCCCCAGTTTCTGAGGTTATTTCTCCTCCCGATGTCTACATTTCCCACCTCGACTCTACCGCCATCAAAAATCGTCGTTATTTCAACATCATTATTGCCATCATTTTGATTTTAGCCCTGTCTGTCAGTGTTTTCTTTGGCAATCAGCGTAATCAAAAAAATAATTTACAAACCAAATATCAGACCCTCAAATCAGCCTATCAGGCCAAAATGAGTAGTGCTCTAGCCACCAAAAATATCAATCTCGAAGAGGCCCAGAAGATTGCTGCCGAGGCCAAAAGTATCGCCCTCGAATTGCAGTCTCTCAAGATAAATTCAGCCGAATCATCCCAGTTATTAGCTGATGCCCTCAATATACTGTCCCAAACTGGTTCTGCCGACAGTTACTCACCCCAAGACTACTACGACACCACCGATCTCAACTCTGCTGCGAATTATTCTCATCTTATTTCTGCCAAAAACTTTTTATATCTCCTCGATCAGACTTCAGGTCGTCTCGACCGCCTCGATCTAGCCGCCAAAAGCAAACAAAAAATTATCCAAAATGATCAACTAAAAAATGCCACCGATATCGCCGAAAATAATGGTCAACTCTACCTCCTCATCGACAAAAAAATCTATCAAGTTAGTGGCACTTCCCTTAATTCAGTTATTGATATTCCCACCGACATTCCCGACTTCACCTCCGGCAAAATCCACTTTTGGAACAGTAGTCTCTATCTTCTTGGCACCAACATTTGGAAATTCACCCCCTCAGGCACCTCCTTTTCTCAGGCCCAAGTCTGGCTCAAGGATGGCAACAATTTACCACCCACTAGTTCCTCATTGGCCATCAATGGCCAAGTTTGGGTCTTAGCCAAGTCAGGGGATCTTTCCTCCTACACTCGGGGTACCCGCGATGCCACCCCGCCCCATATTGCCACCAATTTATCAGCCGCCGATCACTTAGTTGTTTCTCTTGACTCAGAAATTATTTCCTTTGTCGATGGCAGTTCCGTTGTTTATATTTATCACAAATCTACCGCATCCGCCTCCAAATACAATTTTGGCAATCGTCAGATTCTTAGTACCGCTCTCGATTCTACTAACAATCGTCTTTTAGTTCTCTGTGCCGACAAAAAAATCTACCAAATTAAATTATAGTAGTTTTTTTGTACAACTTTGATATAATTTGATTATGCCAGTTGATAAAACCCATCGAGAAATATTAGACCATGCCATCAACATTGCCTATCAAAACGCCACCAAATTCACTGCTCGCCAGCCAAATAGTGACTTCGCTACCACCTCTGCAGAAATAGATAGTTCTCGGGGTAAAGCCCATTTGTCAATTGGTGTCACTCGAACACAGCAAGGGCTAGATACCGAAGTCAGTCTTCAGCCAGCAGGTAGTGGTAAAGGCAATGACTGGAGCTATCGACTTGTATCCCAAACCGTCTGGCCAGATATCTACGGTCAACTAGTTGGAACTATGGACCATTACCCAGAAACACAAGGCATGACTGCCTCAGAAGCATTGGAAGTTTTACAGAAGACCTCACCCATAGAAATATCTTTTCCAAGGCGAGAACAACATTCATCTGAGGAAATCAGCTTTTTTCTACTGAGGGGAGATGGCAGAAGTGTGATTGACGATCTAGCTCGAATGGTCCGACCCCGTCGATAAAATTATCGTTTTTTTCTATCCAATATTACGTCAATATATCCCGTTTTCACCCCTTCTGCTTGAGGTCTGCCCACGCCCATCATCAAAAAATACATTTTTTCTTCGCTTGCCGGCATGTCTTTTATCCAAGCATCAGTTTTAGACATCGGTTCGATTATTTGCAAGTGGCCCACACACCTACTATCAGGATTTTCTCCTCTAGGTGTCAAATAAGTTATATTTTTTAGTGCTCGAAGTTGTTCTAGCGTCAAGCCTTCCTCTTCCCCTAACATAGTTTCAAAATTTTTTTGAGTATGTTCGGCAATTTCTTTATGAAAATCACTTGCCCTAGGTATTAGTATGAGTGCAAAAATATCCTTATTGACTGCATCCATCATTTGGGCTGAAGCTTTCAATTTCTTATAATACTCTCTAAATTTCTCGTCATCCATATCATTATTATATCAATAAAGCCCATAATATACAATGTTTTTCTCCCTTGTCATAGGGAGAAGCGGCTGTGCCGAGAGGGATTGAAATATGAGATAATCACTTAGTTTGTTTTATTCATAAATCATATTTCTTATTTCATACACCAACTATGAGGTACTTCAATCGAGATTCACTCGACTACGAGTTCAAAGACAAGTACGAAGCAGGCCTCGTCCTCACTGGTTCTGATGCCAAATCTCTCCGGACTCAGGGAGTCCTCTTCAATGGCTCCAAAATCGAGATAATTGATGGTATTCCTACAGTTTTCAATCTGACTATCGAGCCCTACAAGTATTCCCAAAACCAATCGATCGACACCACTCGGGAACGAAAAATCTTATTATCGCAGAGGGAAATAGCCAAGTTAATTAGTCTCCGCAATCAAAAATATATGATCATCCCCATCAGTATATTTTTGAAGCACAATTGGTTCAAAATGGAAATTGGTGTCGGCCGCAAGCTCCGCAAATACGAAAAAAGAGAAAAAATCAAAGCCAAGGATTCTCTACGTCACTCCTAAACTAGCCAATTTTTCCCTTTTCTGTCTGAACTAGGGGACCAGTCACTTCCAATTTTTGTCGACCTCTTAGTACCGCAAGTTCTGATTTTTTCACTACCGTCCCAATCCTCACCTGATTATCATCAGTTCCATAGACCACTGTATCATCACCCACAGTTTGTATTTCTTTCACCAAAATACGCCCGCTATTTGTCGGCCAGATAAATGGTTTTTCCACTATATTGTTATCATTTGACACATCGCTAATCTATCATATTATTGTCATTTTTTCTCCTTGTTGCTGGCCAATGCCCCTAGTTTGTAGTAACCTATATGTATGTCCAAATACATCATTGACGGTGGTACACCACTCTCCGGTGAAGTTTTTATCCGTGGCGCCAAAAATGCCAGTTACAAGCAAATCATTGCCTCCCTGCTGACCAGTGATTCCGTCGAACTGACCAACATTCCTCAAATTTCCGACGTTCACATTACCACTAGTATTGCCCAAAACTTAGGCGTTTCTGTCGAAGAGGTTGGCGAGCATGGCCTGATTATCACCGCCAAAAATATCACCCATTCGGTCATTCCCAGTGGTACCGGCGAGAAATCACGCACTTCTTTTATATTTATTGGTCCCTTGCTAGCCCGTACCGGTAGCATTACCTTTCCTTCTCCGGGAGGCGACAAATTGGGGGAGCGGCCCCTTGATCGTCTTTTTGCCTGTCTGACTCAGATGAATGTCCAGATAGTTGCCGCCGAGGATTCCTATACTCTCACTACTTCAGGGCTTGTCGGTACTGATTATACTTTCGAAAAGCCTTCACACACCTCCACCGAAGTTGTCATCATGACTGCTTGTCTGGCTGCAGGGGAGACAATTATTCGCCATGCCGCCTGCGAGCCCGAAATCGACGACCTCATCCACTTACTCAATCAAATGGGTGCCCAGATCAAGCGAGATACTACCGAACCTTCCACTATTTATATTACTGGTGTCCAGTCACTCCATGGTGCTACTCATCAGGTTATCTCCGACCGCAATGAGGCAGTCACTTTTGCTTGTGCTGCTCTCAGTACCCGTGGTTCCATCAGTATTTTGCGCCTCAACCCTCAGATAATTGCCACATTTTTAGATACCATCGAAAAAATGGGAGCGCAGGTCAATCGGGGCAAGGATGAAGTTAAGATTAGCTGGCACCAGCCTCTCTCTGCTATCGATATTGCCACCGGACCAGAGCCGGAATTTATGACTGACTGGCAAGCAGTTTTTAGTCTAGTTCTTACTCAGGCCGTCGGGGTTAGTAGTGTCATCGAGCGGGTTTTCCCTTCTCGTTTCCAACACATCCAATTGCTCAACCAAATGGGAGCCAAGACCAAATTTTTTCAGCCAGATATAGCCGATCCTGCCGCTTATTACCACTTCAATCCTAGTTCCGATCGCCCTGAATTTTTTCATGGCGTTACCATCTATGGCCCCACCAAATTACAGCCAGCCGATATGAAAATCTCCGATCTCCGAGCCGGTGCTACCTCCACCCTCGCCGCTCTCACTGCTCAGGGCACATCTACCATTGAGGGTGTCGAGTTTATCGAGCGCGGCTACGAAAAATTAGCCGATAGATTGGCTTCACTAGGTGCTCGCATCAAGTACATCAAGACTTAGTGCTATAATTTTCCATATGTCCAAAAAATCAACAGCATCTCTCGAAATTGAATTACCTCAAGACACTATTACTGCGATCAAAGCCTATGCCTCCGAGAAACACCTATCTTTCAACAAAGCTACCCTCAGGTTTATCAGTATTGGTCAACAATTCGAACAATTGGCCAGTGAATCAGGAGTGACTTTTCACACCAAGCTGCCTGCCAGTCGTCATCCTCATCCATTTGGTCGCAAATTTCCCTAACCAATTTTTGTTGTTAGTCCATATATCGGCAATATTATTGCCACCACCAACAGTCCCACTACTAGTCCGATCAACAGCATTGCCAACCATTGTAATTCACTAATCATCAAATCCTTCGAGCTAATCATTGAACCTTCCTTGTATTTTAGTAGTCTCTCATCAAACTTAATATCCATAAAATTTGGTGAGAATATGTATCCCGCAAAAATAATCAATCCTACTACCACATAATTAATGTACTTCTCTACCAAAATAGTTATTGCCAGTTTATCCACCCCCATTTCAGTATACAGTCCCGTTAGCTTTGGCATTACCACATACGACATTAATCCCAGTACTATCGCCATTACTATTGATACTATGGCCACCTGCAACTTTTGCCCTTTCAAAATATCCCTTGCCACTTCTTTTTTTATATAAGCTGGTTACATAGACTATTATACAAAATGTTTCTTGGCAAAAGCTATTCCCGACCCTGTTTTAAGATATTTCTCAAATTTATATGCGATATATTTGTCATTAAATGCAAAATACACCTTTACTTTCCAGGGTTTATAAAATTGTGTTGCGGGTACTTTTCCTTCATTGTGCATTTTAATCCGCTCTTTTAGGTCTTCAGTACATCCTACATACCTCCGTCCGTACTTATTTGTAAGTATGTAAACATAAGAAAACATTACAAATTTTATTACAAATGGAGGACTTTGTCCTCCGGAGCAGAGAGATTATTTGACAATTTAGACAGTTGGCGTATACGAAAAACGCGCCTTTGTATACACAAAAGCGCGCGCAGGAGGAGATGCTCGGTATTGAGCCGAGGTCCAAAGTGGACTATAAAAAACGTCTACAAGCTTAATTTACTTTATCCTACACTTTCAACAACTAAAGTAAACGAAAAGTGTTGAAATGTCGATTATTGAGGGCATTACCCCTCTCTTAAATCCACGATCTAATCGAGAAGATCGGGACAGCATTCTAGTTTAATTTACACTAGCTAGTCTTCTCTAGAAAAGGGGACTAACTAATGGATGATTCTGTTTAGGCAAGAGCCCAAACAGGAGCCTTAGAAGCTAGAGCGCCTTTTACAGCGTTTGCAACTTTGGTTAAATCAACACCAAAAGTATTTTTGGCATGTTTGTTTTTGACCCTGTTTAACGACTCAATGGATCAAAGTCGGCTTGCGGTTTTTTAAGGTACTCACCTTGTCGATGCAATACATCTCCAAGTTATAGAACTACATATTCTACCAATAATCAGCCCAAAAATCAACCTTTTTTGTAAAACCTACTTACAGGTTTTACATTTTTCGGAAGAATTTCTCTGGAGACCACATCCCCAGGTCTAAAATTATCACCTTCAACTACAACTGATATAACTGGTCTATAACAAGCGAAATCTTCTTTTTTCCATACCAACACTTTTCCGAGAGACAATGTTTGTCTCACCGGCCTACCATTTTCAAAAGATGTCCCCGTTCCAATTACTTCTATAGTTTTTTCGAGTGCACGCTCCATAATTCCGTCATCCATTCCTGCCAATTTTCCTTCTCGTTCCCACTTGTCCCATTGAGCTCTATTTTTAGGATTTGCTTTTGATTCATTCATAATCAAATTATATCATATGTTATAGGTTCTTTCAAGTATTCGTTAGAATTATCCAAGTTGTATAGTCGACTAACTTACGATTAAAATCAACCTTTCAACTCTTTAGCATACAATCTTCTAGCATATCGTTGCATTAGCTCACCCATTTCCGGTGCCCGTCTATCGAGCATATTCTCCACTACCTTCTTTCGTTCAGCAGCACTAACTGGTGGAAGAACTCTTCCCCTTATCCCAGGCGCAATTTCCTCCAAAACTATTTTTTGAGGTACTTCGTCTAAATTACCTTCCATTGTTTTCATAACCCGATTATATCACCAAGTTGTTATACTCTTTTCACAATGCCCATTCCATTTTTAGTCAAATCAGTCAAAAATCTTAGTTACCTAGACGACAAATTTACTCTCAGTTGGCCCAAATTTGTCGAGTGGTACTCTAGCCGCAAAGCCATCAAAGCCTTTGCTAAAGTCAAGCCATTCATAGTTGGGGAGAATATTCTTGATGTTGGTTTTGGCGCCGGCACCATCGGTAAAATTATCGCCACCTCAGGGTATAATCTCACCGGAATCGATGTGGCCGATCTAAGCATTTATTCCGATCTAAAGGCAGTTATCTATGATGGTGTCAAAATGCCTTTTAAGAATAAACAGTTCGACACTGCCGTCATTATTCACGTCCTCCATCATTGTTCTGACCCTGTTGCTACTTTAATCGAAGCCAAAAGATGTGCCAAAAGAGTTGTCTTTATCGAGGATACCTACCGCAATTCGTTTGAAAAGGCCATTGTTTCCTTCAATGACAACCTTGGCAACTGGGAATTTTATCAACATCCATATCAGACCGATTTATCTTGGCGCCAAACTATCCAGAAGCTGGGATACAAACTTATTTATCAACAAAGTTGGACAGAGATGTCACCTTCAATCCTTCCCTCCCGATATTGTCTTTGTGTTATTGAGTAAATTGTGGCAATCTTTACCTAGATGTCTCTTCTATTCGATCTTCTCTTTCCCCGTACCTGCGCCGGCTGTGGTCGAGTCGGCCACTATCTTTGTCGGGATTGTCAGTCAAAACTTGTTTATCAAAGTGTTTATCAAAACAATCGTCTCTCTCTGTTTCGTTATCATGGTGCCATCAAGCAATTAATTACCGATCTCAAATTTAGCTTTGTCAGCGATATTGTCCCTGAAATAGGGGACATTCTGGTTTACGGGCTAGTCAACAAATATCCCCACCTTCTTCGCTATTGGCAGCAAAATAATTATATTTTAGTCCCTATTCCCCTTTATGAATCTCGCCACAATTGGCGCGGATACAATCAATCAGAATTGTTATGTCAAAAATTATCAGCCGAATTAAACCTATCCTACGAACCAAATCTATTGGTCCGCACTCGCAACACCATCCCCCAGACTAGTATTCGCGACCGCCGCCTTCGTAAAACCAACATCAATTCTTCATTTTCGTTTCGTTCCGATTTATTAAATTCTGTTAAATTATTAAATTTTATTATTGTAGACGACGTCTACACCACCGGTTCCACCATTCATTCTGCTGCTTCCGCTTTTCCTAGAGGCTCAAATCTCTGGGCTCTCACAATAGCTGGATAGTTACGTCTTTTAGTGATACAATAGTTCAATATGTTTCGTATTATCACCGAGAAATCATTAATACAGGAGCAGAAGCGAGTCGGTCGATCCGGACGCACTCTCGGATTTTCTCCTATTCACGCTCATGAAATAAACTTGGTTAGGGATATTGTCGCCGCATCTGAATCTTCTGCACTCGGCAAACATACAGTCGAAGAAGCCACAGTTGTATTTGGACTTCTCCCCCGCAGATGCGTTATTATCGAGGGTCCTGCACACGGGCTAAGTCCGTTTTGGAACGTTTTCAACGATGTTGCCGATACTTTGGCTCAGGCAAAGTCACTCAAAGCGGAGGGATATTCTTTTCAGGTCACCCAATCACTTCAAGACCTTGCCACTGGTAAGTTGCAGGAGCGAAAAGAGAAACGCCAGAGAATACTGGAACGTAAAATAAAGACACAGCTAGATCTTCGTGGTTAGTTTATTCTGAATACAAACCATTACCCAAAATCATCCCTGGCTAATCACTCTACTTTTTCTTATCTCTTCTTCTGTCTTCATTTCTCCCATTACTTCTTTTGGCATACTTACCGTCGCTTCATCAATCAACTTTCCATCAATTGGAGTTAGTGAGCTGAGGTAAAAATTCTCTACATCCAGTCCGTGGTTCGACAGCGATTCTCTCAATTCTTTCTTAATTTCATCTTCTATTTGGCTTCGGCTAGTCGCTAGCGCCATATTGAGAGTATGGTTAGTCAGTACTTTTCGTATTCTACTGCGAGTTACCGGTCGGACCACTTTTGACACAAAATTTTCCCCTATATTTTGCCAAATCTCTGGCAATCTCTCGGTATCTAGTTTGATTAGAGCCGTGGCTTCTACCGCTACAAATTTATTGTCCGCCGTCACTGCATTAATTACTTCATCACCCATAATTTCTTTGTTGTCCTTGACGGTCACATCCTTTGATATCGTGTATTCAATTAGTTGGGCATTAAACAATTTGACGCGATGAATAATCGGGATTTTAAAATGCATCCCTGGGTACCATACATTTTGTAGGACTCCCTGAAATATACTATAGATACAGCCCACATGCCCAGGGGGGACAGTGACGATAAATCCGCCGACTACTTCGTCAACGAATAGGGAGACTAATAGATTATCAATTGATGCCATATTCGGTCTAAATTATACCATTAAACCCACTTGCCAACTCTCGAAGTTCTTTCTCTGGATCTTTTGCCAATACGAAATCACTCGCCGACACCACTCCAACTGCCCCCATCTTTAGGCAAACTTCTACATCAGCTTTGCTTTTGATTCCTGCTCCGGCAATTAGTTTTATTCCCTTGGCCATCTCCACCGCGTTTTTAATCATTTTTGGCTCTTCCGATGAGATTGACTTATCTTTACTGCCAATTAGACTTGGCGGTTCATACATTATCCAATCAGGCTTACCACTTGCTCCCCATTTTTCGATTTGGCCCAATGTCCCCATGCACAGGCATATTTCAAACCCATCTGGTTTCCCCTTGATTATTTTAAGCACTGTCCCTTTAGGTTTTTTGTGTTCCGAGTGGTTGACTAGTGACCCTTTTATCCCCAGCATTCTTGCCTGATCCATACTTGTCCAGCCAGTGGCCTTACCCCCATTATATTCATCCACATTTTGTAGCCATACCTCTGCCCCTGTTTCTTGGATTATCCGTACTGCATCCAGTGCCGAGGCTACCACCACCATTCTGATTTTTGTCTCATCAGCCACTTTTTTGACAATTTTTGCCAACTTTACCGCCCCATCTCCAAAAGTTTCTTTATATATTTTAAAATTAATTAATATCATTGTTTCCTTTTAACTTTATAAACTTTCAACTTTACAAACTCTTCTTGTTTCTTTATATATTTTAAAATTAATTAATATCATTAAGTTTATTAAATTCTGTTAAATTATTAAATTTTATTTTATTCCATACTTCTGCCTCATTTGTTCGATCCCATTTCGGAGTGCTGGCATTACCTCTTCCATGGTCGCATTTTTGACCACAATTCCATTAATTGCGTCCCCAAAATATTTACTCATTTCATCATTTAATCCCTCATCAAAAGTCCGCGAGGACAAATACCAGCCACTACTATTATTGGCCACCTTCGCAAAGGGTCGGGTCAGGGGATTGGACTCCATCTTTGTTGCCATACTTTTACGGGGATATATTTCCCCAAAGCTTCTAATTTGTGAGGCAGCAGTATACATTTTTTCTAGGCTTTCTTTGGTGGCTAGGAATGCCAAAAATTTCCAAGCTTCTTTTTGATATTTACTCTTGGCACTGACTCCTTCCGCCCAATAAGTCGACCAGTGAATATTGGTTAGGTTGGCCTCATTATTCACCTGATCCGGTGGCACATCTTTGAGTGTTGGTAGCTGGGGCACGGTGGTTATATCGTATCTTAGGCTGGGTATTTTCATTTCTTCTATATTAAATACCCGCCAGCTGGGGGCAAAATAAAAGGCCAACTTGCCATTGGCAAACAGTTCGGTCGAGCTCGGCAGTGCCTCATCCCAGACTTTATCTTTAGTTTTAAACAGAGTGTAATAAGTCAGTACATCTTGCATTTTTTTCTCACTTTCGGCATCCACGGCCAGCGGATCTACTCCGCCCTGTTTCATCATTAGTCCGACTATATCACTCCAATGATCCACATTATCCACTAGTCCCATGGCTGCTCCCGCCACTGTAATCTTGCCATTGGCATCTCGGACGGTCAGTTTATTGGCCGATTGTTCTAGGTCCCACCATGATTTGGGCAGGCTCACTCCCCCCGACTCCACCAAATCTTTGTTGTAAAACAGTGACAATCCATCATACATTAGTGGTATCCCCAGCCAGCTCCCACTTATTTTTATGGTATTTTTATATCCCTCAAAAAAGTCGCTATCCAATCCCACTGTTGTCGATATATCTGTTGGTACCTTGGCCAAGTCACCGGTAAACATCGGCAGCCAGCTACTGTGATATCTAAAAATATCTGGCGCATCAGTCTCTCCACCCTCAATTCTAGTTTTTAGTCGAGTTCGGTAATTTACCTTTTGATTACGCACGTAATTAATTTTTATATTTGGGTTTTTCGATTCGTAGTCAGCAATTATTGCCTGTATTGTCGCCGGTTCTTCCCATAGTCCCCAATAATTCAAAGTTATCACTGGTGTTTTTCCTCCTAGGTTAGGGATAATTACTTTGAATATCAAAAACAAAATTAGTAGTATTAGTGCACCAATTCCCCCATAAATTAGGTATTTTTTAGTATCAATTGGCTTGGCCAGTGGCAGATTATTTGTTACCGTTATTTCCTCTTTCTGATCACTAATCACTGTTTTCTGTTCACTTATTTCGCTTTCATCCGCTAGGCTACTAAACCTCCGTGGTGGTAATGGTGATTTGATTTCTTCCTCAACAGGCATATCTAATCTTAACAGATTTTACTATGTGTTAATATAATCATATGCAAAAAATAATCATCATCCACTCTGTTGTTTTAGCCATTATTTTGGCCATTGCTGGTTTTGCTTATGCCAAGTATTGGAACGTTGCCATTGTCAATGGTCGCCCTATTACCCGTCTTTCCTATATCAAATTAATGGAAAAACAGGCCGGCAAACAAATTCTAAGTCAAATGGTCGATGATGCCATTATCATGGCCGAAGCCGATGCCAAGGGACTCAAAATTGATCAAGCCGCCATCGATGAAGAATTAGCCAAAATAGAAACCAATCTCAAATCCAAGGGTCAAACTCTTGATGCCGCCCTAGCTAGTGCTGGCATGACCCGCGACGATCTCACTGGTCAAATCAAATTGAAGAAAATTCAGGATGCCCTCTCTGCCTCCAAAATCGAAGTCACCCAAGCCAAAATCGATGAATTTCTCAAAGCCAACAAAGCTCTGTTGCCTACTGGCAAAACCCGCGACGAGCTCAACACTCTCGCCAAAAATCAGCTAATTCTCGAGGCTGATCAGGCCTCCGCTACCGCTTGGCTCGATACTCTTCGCGCCTCCGCCAAAGTCATCTACAAATAAGTTCACTCGCTCTTGACTTTGTAATACAAACACACTACAATGTGTTATGTCTACACTACAAACAGTCAATGCCCGCCAGTCTGACTTTATCCAAATCAGACTTGATTCTCAGACCAAAAAAATGGCCACCAATATACTCGACAAACTTGGTTTATCTCCATCTCAGGCCATCAAACTATTTTTAAACAAGGTTATTATGACTCGGTCAATTCCTTTCTCTCTTGAACTGTCACCCGACTATATTGAGCCATTATCACCCACCCAATCTGCCGAGGTTGGACTTGCCCTTACCCAAATCCAAAATGGTAAATACGTCAAAATAGATATGTCCGATTCCAAAGCAGTTAAAAAACATTTGGGTGTCTAAAAAGTGGCTCACTGCAATTTGTTATTTTCAAAGATATTTCTCCAAAAACAGCAAAAGTTAGCCAAAACTGATCATCAGTTAGCCCAAAAAGTCTACCGAGTCTTACAGATACTTGAGACTGATCCCAAAAACTTGTCTCTTCATTCTCACAAGGTTTCTACCAAAAACTTTGGTACTGCTTGGAGCTCGTCAGTCACTGGGGACATCCGGATTATCTGGAATTACGACTCCCAAAATAATCTGGTTATATTTATACCTACTCTCGGTTCACACTCGGGCAAAGATAAAGTCTACAAATAATAATTTATTTTACTTTAGACAGTATCAATACTTTCCCCTCTTTGCTCAAAGAGGGGCTAGGGGTGATTTAAAATCTTGCATTCTATTTTTAGTTTCGCTATTATTCTTAGAGTGTTTAGAAGACCCTTAGGGGTTGACAACCGAGTCCGCCAAATGGTCCACGGTGCCCACTAAAACACGCCTTATCAATTAAAAGGAAAAATATGAATTATCCTCAATTTTCGTCCGAATCTGTCTGTGAAGGTCACCCCGACAAAGTCTGTGACCAAATTAGTGATGCTATCTTAGACGCTGCCTATACCCTCGACCCTATGGCTCGGGTCGCTATCGAGACTTTGGCTACGGTCAACAAATTAGTTTTAGCCGGAGAAGTTACTATTAATGGTACTCTCGATTATGCCGCTATTGCCCGCCAAAAGATCGCCGAGCTCGATTTTCTCGATTCAGTTTTAGATTTTACCGACAAATGCGACATCGAAATTGCTGTCCACACACAGTCACCCGATATTGCTCAGGGCGTCAATGCTGGTGGAGCCGGTGATCAGGGGATGATGTTTGGTTATGCTTGTCGCGAGACACCCGAACTAATGCCCCTTCCCATTTCCATGGCTCACAAATTATGCCGTCAAATGGACGAATTACAGCGCATTCATCGTTGGATGCGCCCCGATGGCAAGTCTCAGGTTACCGTTCGTTATGATGGTCAGACTCCGGTAGCCATCGAGCGAGTTGTCTTGGCCAAGCCCATGAATTACGACCTCGCCCCTGCTGATTATTCTCACTTTTTCTATCAAAATGTCATTGTTCCAGTCTTAGCTGAATACAAGTTTGAAATCAGTGAAGACAAAATGATTCTCAATGGTACCGGTAAATGGACCATTGGTGGCCCCTCCGCCGATACTGGCGTTACTGGCCGCAAAATTGTCGTTGATACTTACGGTGGTATGGGTCGTATTGGTGGTGGTTGCTTTTCCGGCAAGGATACTACCAAGGTCGATCGCAGTGCCGCCTACGCCGCTCGCTATATTGCCAAAAATATTGTGGCTGCAGGTCTCGCCGATCGCTGCGAGGTTCAATTAGCCTATGCTATTGGTCAAGTCCTGCCTGTTGGTCAATCTATTGAGACTTTTGGCACTGCCAAGTCAGAATTAAAGGTAATCGAAGATTTTGCATGGAAATTACTCGAATTATCGGTCGCTGGTATCAACAGTGGTCTCAATCTCCGCGTGCCAATGTATGCCAAAACCGCCCGCTATGGCCACTTTGGCCATCCCGAGTATCCATGGGAGAAGATAAAAGGCTAAACAAAAACCCCTCCGAAAACTTTCGGAGGGGTTTTAGGTTAAAAAATTGAAACTTAGATTAACTATCTAACAATTAGTGTCGTAGGATCAGTCAGTGGAGGTCCAACTTTAGTCAATTGATCTACTCTTGGGTTGAGGGGCTGATTAGTGACATCACCTACCGTACCTTTATTTTTTAACAAAGCATCAGTATCAATTATGCTGTCAGTATTGGCGGTAACTGATTTTGGTTTTAGCTCTGATTTTTTAATCATATTGAGCTTATAATATCACATAAATCGATATTATCAAGTAGTCAAGTTTAATATCATTTTTGTTACAATCTCTCTATGCAAGTTAGTATCTACACCGATGGTGGTAGTCGAGGCAATCCAGGCCCTTCCGGTTTTGGCGTCGTTATTTATGACGAACACAAAAAAATCATCGAAAAAATCAGTCAGTTTGTGGGAGTGAAGACCAACAATGAAGCCGAATATCTCGCCCTCAATGAGGCAATTTCTTGGGTCAAGCACAATTATCAAAAGTTGGACATCACTCAAATCGAATTTTATTCCGATTCTCAGCTCTTAGTCCGCCAAATGCAAGGCAAATACAAGGTCAAGGCTCCTACTATTGTTCCACTTTATCGTCTTGCGGCCTCCACTCTCTTTGAATTAAAATTAAATTATTCTTTTCACGAAATTTTACGTGAATTAAATTCCGTCGCCGACTCTCTTGCTAATCAAGCAATGGATAATAAAAAATAATGAATAATAATCTATATAAAAATAGTACTTTCCCCCTTTTTCAAGGGGGGATTAAGGGGGGTTTTGTATTAAAAACTTTTTTTTACTTTTTACTTTTTACTTTTGTTTTTATTTTAATTTTTACTCTCCCTCTTATTTTCGGTTTTGGCAAAACCGGCAAAAACACTCTTGTTTTAGGCAAAGACTATTCCTTACTCTCCAAATCCCAAATAATTTCTCGCTTATCAGTCGATTTTCCTCTTCCTCCCAGCCTGAATATTCAGACCTCAAACCGCAAATTTACTCTCAATTTAGCCGATATCTCCGCCCAATACGACTATCCCTCAATCGCATCCAATCTACTATTCCGTCGACTTCATAGTGGAGTTTTACCTTATTTTAAGGCATTTTTTCAGCCAAAAAACTTTAGCCTTAGTCTCGATTACAGCTCCGATTCACTCGATAAACAAATTGCCAATATCTCCCAGCAGGTCGATCATCCCTTTGTTCCCTCCCAATTTAGTCTCGATGAGAAATCCAAAGAAATCATCCTCAAAAACGGTGAACGGGGGCAAAGAGTCAATTCTGAAGAATTGAAAAACCGTCTCGTCTCTGCTCTTCGTTATTATGAGGCATCTACCCCTATCGACCTTCCCCTCGACCCTATTGGTGAGTTGCCCACTACTGATCAAATTAGTAGTGCCACCGCTGTCGCTCAGTCCCTTATCGGCAAGAAGCTCGAATTTTCCGCCCCCGACGAGGTTGTCACCCTCGACGACAAGACCCTTATTTCTTGGGTCGACTTTGGGACCATTTGTCGCCGCTCCACAGTTGATGATTATGTCGCTGGACTGAAGTCTAGTCTGAAAAAGGATCCTGTCGAAGCCGTCTTCAAATTTGAAAATGGTCAAGTCCTCGAATTTCAACCATCTAAAAATGGTTATCTATTAGATGACTCCAATTTAAGCCAACAAATTTGTTCAAAAATAGTTGAACTATCCCAATCCTCGGACAAAATAATTAAGGATAAATTCCCAGTTATCACCCTCGAAACCAAGACTCAAAACTCTGATGTCAACAATTTAGGCATCAAAGAATTAATTGGCAGTGGCACCTCTACCTTCCGTCACAGTAGTACTATTCGCAATATCAATGTCGAGCGCGGCGCCCAAATAGTCAATCGCATTTTAGTCGCCCCAGGCGAAAAGTTTTCCTTTGTCAAAGCTCTTGGCGATGTCACCATCGAAAATGGTTTCAAAATGGCTTATGTCATTCGGGCCGGCAAGACGGAATTAGACGTTGGTGGTGGTATCTGTCAGGTCTCCACCACTTTTTTCCGCGCCCTTCTCAATTCTGGGCTCGATATAATTGACAGACGCAACCACGCCTATCGAGTCCAATACTATGAAGAAGACATGCCCCCAGGTTATGACGCCACTGTTTTTATCCCCAGTCCTGATTTATCTTTTGTCAACGACACTGGCCATCATATCCTTATTCAAAGTAAATATGATGGTAAAAATAAACGGCTTACCTACGATCTTTATGGTACCTCCGATGGTCGATCTGTCGATATTAGCAACTATCGCCAATGGGGAGCTGCTCCTGCTCCTCCGGCGGTCTATATTGACGATCCTACCTTACCGGCGGGCAAAGTCGTTCAGGACGAGCACGCTATTCCAGGACTGAAGACATCTTTTGACTGGAAAGTGACCCGAGCCGGAGAGATAATCCATCAGAAAACCTTTACCAGCAATTTCGTCCCTTGGGCCGCCGTTTTCCGTCGCGGACCGCAAATTTAACAATTTAATTAAACGCGAATGCCGCAACACTTTTTTTGTCCTCACGCCTTAATCAGAAAAGATGGTAAGTATTTAGTAATGCATCGTTCCGCCAATACCGGCTATAAGCCGGGATTTTGGGATATCCCTGGCGGCCACTTCAACGAAGGTGAAGACAACATTGCCGAAGTGGTTATGAGAGAAACGTTGGAAGAGACAGGTTTACATATCGCTGTAGGCAAAGTCGTTCACATTTCTTCAGAGATCCAGAGTCCCCAACGACATCAATTTTGTGGCATATATGAGTGTGAACCTCTGGCAGGTGAAGAAATCAATTTAGATCCAGTTGAACATGACGAGTATCGCTGGGTCACTCCACAGGAGATGGCCGAGCTTCCAATCATGTTTTTTGTTCAAAGTCTTCTCGAGAATTATTTACTGAAATCTCAAATATAGTTTTTGTCTATATTCTCTTATTTAATCCAATAGCCAGAAATTCTTGTTCTTTGAGTCCTACCAATTTCACTCAGGTTCTTTTCTTGACACCAGCATCCTCTGTAAGAATCGTATACCATCTCCACCTCTCCAATTTCGGGAATCACAATTTTTTTGGACAACTCGACATGCTGTGTATGACCGGCGCTAAATCTTTCTGCTTGTGGGAGCTGGTGTACGGCTCTCACCGTAAACTCTCCTGTTCCAAATCGTTTCTCTAGTCCAGGTTCCAAAGTCACCACTTCTCCTACTGCTATTTTTCTTAATATAGCTGGGTCGCTCAACACTGCTGCAGTCACAAGATCTAATCCTAATTCCTTATATTGACCAAAAGAAAGCGTTTTCATACCCTATATTATACGAAACACCAATTATATAGTCAACTATCCATCAAATTTCTATATTCTATGTTCAGGATTGCTCTGCATTTTTCCTTTCGCCAGCCAGGGGCTGGGTCTCTTTGATCCTTTTTTATAACACTCTTTCAATTCTGTCACCAGTTCAGGTATAAATTGCAAGTCAATTTTCTCCACTATATTTAGAGTATTAAACCAAATCATTTCCCAGCCATCATGGGCATATCCTAGGTATTTCCATTCCTGCATTTCCAGTAGGTACGCCGTCCAATCGGCCGCTTTTATTACTAGCTTTTCTCTTTCATTCAATTCTTCACCATACTTTGATGTGTCCATCTCTTCCGATATCGATGACATCATTTCTTTATACGCCTTCTCTCCCGCCTTACTTGCCTCTTCTTTTATATTTATCTCCCAAAAACTGGCATAACTCGGACTTCCTGAGGGTATGTCTCCAATTACAATTTCCCGCCAATCATGGGTCATTGCATATCTCATCACTTTGTCAAAACTTATTTCTGGTTCGCCTAGTTTATCGACAAATAGCATGGCAAGGTAGCCCACCATATACGAATGTTCGGCAATCGATATATTCATACTCGTGGGCAGCCCCAAGGCCAAGTTCCCTCCAGTTCTTTTAATCCTATTTAAGTTTTGTAAATTTTGTACCAGTTCAAATATTTTTTTCATGACGAATTATAACTTTTTTGTAGGGGCGACGCTAGCCGTCGCCCTAAAAGTTTAATCGTGGATCACGGTCCAGAGTCTCGGGATCCGACCATTCTTTTCGCTTCGCCAATTCCCAGCCCACTCTTCCAATCATGGCCGCATTATCGGTATTTAGCCATATTTTCGCTGGCATATAAATTAGCAATTTCTTTTTTCTGGCTAGGGCTCTCAGTTTTTTTCGAAGCATCATATTGGCCAGTACCCCTCCCGAGGCCATTATAGTTTTTGGCTCATATTTATCAATCGCCAAATCAAATTTTCTAATCAAAGTATTGAATACCGACTCTTGAAATGTTGCCGCCAGACTAGCCAAATTTTTATTTTTTTCCTCTATTGACCAGTCTTTTATTTTATAATAAAAACTAGTTTTCAGTCCCGAAAAGCTATAGTCCAACACTTTTTTATCGGCGAGCGGTTTGGGTAATTCAAACAAATTATTATTGGCGCCAGCTTGCATCGCCAGTCGCTCTATCACCGGCCCCCCAGGGTATCCCAAACCCAGTAATTTTGCCGCCTTATCCAACGCTTCTCCCGCCGCATCATCCAACGTTTCCCCCACTACAGTATATTTTTGTAAGGGCGTACCCTTGTGGTCGCCCTTTTCCAAAAGTACAATCTTCGTATGTCCTCCACTTACCGTCAGGCAAATAGCTGGCAGCTCTATCTCTCTCTCTGGCAATCCTTTACTATTTTTGACGAGGTTAGACAATATATGTCCCTCCACATGATTCACCGCCACCAATTTTTTATTATATTTTATCGCCAATTCACAGGCAGTTTTCACCCCTACTCCTAGAGCAATCGCCAGCCCCGGCCCTTTCGTCACTGCAATTACATCAACAGACTTCATGTAATATTCCAATGTCTTTCTCTCCCTTGTCAAAGGGAGATGCCCCGAAGGGGAGAGGGATTGAGAACGTTTCAATGCCGTCATTATCACCGGCAAAATTCTCGCTTGATGTGCTCTTTTCGCAATATCCGGTACCACCCCACCCCAATCTTTATGCAAATCAGTTTGCGAGGAAATTACATTACTTATCACTCGATCATTTTCCAGCACTGCCGCACAGGTATCATCACAGCTGGTTTCAATCGCCAATATTTTCATAATTGGGTATATTATAAATTAATGAGTCGCCATCTACCCTACATATTATTATCCCTCATTTTTTTAGGGCTATCCCTCTTTGGTGTTAATTACCTCAAAAGCATAGTTGTCGTCCAGCCGGAACCGCTAGTCAACGATGTTTTTCCCATTCCAACTGCCGCTGCCACGGCAACAGCGGTCCCTACCGATATCTCTGCAACTATGACTCTCGCCCCTACAGTGACTCCTGTTACCCAAACTCTAACTAGTGACAAATATCACTTTAGCTTAGTTTACCCATCTTTCCGTACTTTATACGAAGCAGCCGAGAATGGGGGTACCCGTTTTACCCTTTATTCTGCCTCTGGCAATATCACTCTTCACGCTGGCACCCTCTGGTCATGGACTCATCCCAGCCGTGTTTTTTCCACCGAGTTACTCGTTTCCGGACAGCCCACCTTTGTCTACCGTGTTCCCACCCAGACAATTGTCGACTTCCAAAACGGTGGTATCAACTACACTATTCAGTGTGTCCACAAAGACATTCCTTCAGCCGTTCTCGAGTGCGACAATATTATCTCCAGCTTCGTTCTAACTTCCTAATCAACATATTTTTTTTGACGTATTCTCTGGTAAATGACACCAAACTCTTTTTTCTATCAATACTCATCTCAAAATCACCAACTCTTATTTTCTCTATTATCTCCTGCCAACTTTTTATCCCTTCACCAAAAACCATTTTTCCCTTACCGAGATACATTAGTGCATGAGCATCACTGCCAGTTATGGATATCATGTTCAGTTTTTTTGCCAGACGTACTGCCTTTCTGGTAGCCAATTTTGTTTGGGCCACACAATAGCTTTCCATCGCGTCTAGGTCAAGTTTTTTTATTTTGCTATTCAGCGACGAGCCAAACTTGTTAAACGGGTGAGCCGCGATAGCCAACCCACCTTGTTGATGAATCAGTTCTATTGTCTCCTTAGCACTTAACTTGGCCGGAATTTCTCTCAATATGCCATAAGCTAATATATGTCCATCTTTACTGGATATTTCACACGCCGGCACCAGCACTATCGGCAGTTTTTTGTCCCCAATTATTTTTTTTGCCCTCCGATATCCTTCTAGTGAATCATGATCGGTAATTGCCAATATTTCAATTCCTAGCTCAATACATCTCTCCATAATTTCCTCCACCGACATCACCGAGTCATAAAACTTTTTGAAGTAGGGGAGTCTAGTTGTCCGGCTATGGCAATGTAATTCCGCAATCATTATGTATTATATATAATTCGAAGTCCCCCTTGTTAAAGGGGGATTTAGGTGGATTAGGTGTTATTATAAAGTATGAACAAAACACTTATCTCTATTGTTGCCATTCTTGTTTTTCTCGGTCTGGTTCTCGCCGGAGTCTACAACAATCTTATCTCTCTAAATCAAAAAGTTGACCTTGCTTGGGCTCAGGTTGATACTCAGTATCAGCGTCGTTTTGACCTCATTCCCAATTTAGTCTCATCAGTCCAAGGCGAGATGAAACAGGAGCAGAAAATATTCTCCGACATTGCTACCGCTCGGACTCAATATTCCGGTGCTGCCTCGGTCAATGACAAAGCCACTGCCGCCACAGCCTTAGAGGGGACTTTGGGCAGATTATTAGTTATTATGGAAAATTATCCCGTTCTAAAATCCAACGAAAATGTCACTCGACTTATGGATGAATTGGCTGGTACCGAAAATCGTATCAGTGTCGAGCGCTCTCGTTTCAACAATCAGGTTACTACCTACAACATGGTAGTAATTCGATTCCCTGGCAATCTTCTCGCTCGACTTTTTGGCTTTAGTTCACGAGCATTTTTTCAAAGTGCCAGTGGCGCCGATGTTGCCCCACGAGTGGAAATTAATCCCTAATTCATGAGAACAATTTGGCTTAGCTTTCTTTTCTTTATTTTTTCACTTTCGCAGGTCTTTGCTCAAAATATTCCCAATCCCACGAGCTATGTTAATGATTACGCCAATGTTTTATCTGATCAGTTTGAAGCCCAATTAGACCAGCAAATATCCGATTTTCAAAAGAAAACTTCTATTGAAATCGCAGTAGTCACGGTTGCCTCCCTCGATGGCACCACTGTCGATGATTATGCGGTCAAGTTGTTTGAGAAATGGGGCATTGGTCAGGCCAAAAAAGATAATGGCTTATTATTTCTAATTGCCCCAAATGAAAAAAAAGTCCGCCTTGAAGTCGGTTATGGCTTGGAAGGCACTATCACCGATGGTCGTGCTGGAAATATTCTGGACACTCAGGTACTGCCAGAATTCAAAAAAAATGATTATGAAGCCGGAGTCAAAAACGGTGTCGATGTGCTAATTTCTTACCTCAATGATCCTTCCTCTATCCCCGCCACCACTTCTGATTTACCATCAGAGTCTACCATCACTTGGCTAATGATAATTTTATTTTCCGGTCTGCCAATTTATTTTCTGTCCTATCTTAGCCGCTCTCGGGAAATCACTACTGGCGCTATTGTCGGAGGTCTTATTGGTTACTTAATATACGGCTTTATTTTTGCCATTATTTTGGGTATTTTTGGACTAATACTTGACCTAATTCTCTCTCGCAATTACAAAAAATTTACCTCGATGGGACTATCGACTAGTTTTTGGAAAAGTCGTGGTGGTTTTGGCGGTGGGGGAGGTGGATTTGGAGGTTTTGGTGGAGGGGGTAGTGGCGGCGGCGGCTCGTCGAGAGGTTGGTAGCGCTAGTGTCATTCCCGCGCCGTGTCAGTCTGTAGCTTTAGCGTAGGATGATAGGTGGGAATCTATTAAATTTATTTGTCCTATTCATAAATCTTAAATCGTATATCTTAAATCAAAAATTTATCTCCCGTGTCGTCTCATCCACATAGCTAAAATTAATCGGTATATAGTTAGTTATTTTTTTTAATTTATTTAGGTATTCTTCACCCATATTTTCCGGCCACTCAATACAGGCAACTAGCTCTGAGCTTGTCGAAGGGAATTGTTCCAAAAATTTTATTTCCTCAAATTCATATTTATTTCCCAATCTATACAAATCAAAATGTAAAAATTTCTTGCACTGATAACTGTTCACTGATAACTGTTCACTGATTAAATATTCATTATAAATTACAAACGTCGGGCTAGTTATTTTTTCCTTTACCCCGAGTAGTTGTCCTATCTTTCGGGAAAATACAGTCTTTCCACAACCTAGGTCTCCGCTCAATCCAAACACTAGAGGTTTTCTCTCCCTTGTTAAAGGGAGAAGCGGCGTAGCCGAGAGGGATTTGTTCAACAAAAATTCAGCAATTTTCTCCGTTTCCTTTTCCGATTTAGAAATTAGTGTTTGGGATTTCCCCACTATCAAGTCTCCCCGTCTGAGGATTTTTATCTCCGGTTCAGTGGCGTCAATTACTGTCGATGGTTTGTTCCGTGGTAATTTACCACTGTCCACCATCATATCGATCATCATCAATTTTTTCTGGGACAGAGTTTTTACAAAGCTTGCCAGTGAATAGTGGGGAGTCCGTCCCGACAGATTCGCTGACGTCGCCGTCACTGGCCCTCCCACCGCCTTCACCAGATCCATTATCCATTGGTTATCCGGTATTCGTATTCCCAATGTCCCATTTTCCGCCTCTATACCCTTGGCCACCTTATGTTTGCCCTCCGACACAATCGTAAAAGGTCCGGGTAGCAAGTTTGCATAAATATTTTCTGCATTTTCACTCAGTTTTACAAAATCTTGTGCCATTTTTTTATCTGCTACAGCTATCGATATCGCCTTCCCCGTCCATCTGTTTTTAAATGCGAGAAGTTTATCTGTTGCGCTCTGGCTTCTCGGATCTACCGCCAAAATGTACACCGTATCACTCGGGAATATTACTAGCCCACCATCTTTTATTATTCTGGCCGCCTTTTCAATATCCTCGACTTTCATGGGGATATTCTATCACTTAAGGGTTAGATTTTTGAGCTTCTTCCAATAACACCTTCGACACCCTCTCAAGTCCCCACATCTGAATTTGATAAAGACTTACATCTGTTGTTACCGCGCCTGTTAAAAACCCTCTGTCAAATTCTTCCTTTGCTACTTCTGAGCAATGAAGGGCAAAACCAGCTAGAGCCAAATCGGGATTTAATTTATTTACTTGATCATAAATTGTCAGCGCTACTAGATCATCGTTTCCACTTTGATATTCGAGTTTCATACCAGTTTCTTGTACTCTCAGGCTATTCACCAGATCTAAAGTAATTTCTCTAGCTGTCTCCAAACCAATTTTTTCTGGAGTAGCTTTTTCAAATTTTTCTCTCAAACCATCATCTGTTAAAAGCCTTTGATTTAACTTGCTACTTCCTTCGTTAAACATTTTTTTATATTAAATTTTTAATCTGCCCTCATTATATTTCATTTCTCTCCCATGTCAAAATGTTAAACTCTCTTATGTCCAAGTATGCAATACCACTTTTCATTTGTCTTATTCTTACAAGTCTTATCTATAGTCAGAAAAATAATTTTTCCTCGGGCAACCGCTATTACTCGACTTTGCAACAGTGGTATTCGTTTGCCCAAACAGGGGACTGGGTAAGTGCTGATCGTCTCGCCACTCGTCTTGATCCAGCCGACATTGCTCACTATCGTTCACTTTATCATCCCGACGAATTAAAAAAAGATATAAATACCCTGATGTTGGCGCCCCAAAAATCCGTCGAGGATTGGATAGAATTAGCCCGTATTCAGGCAATCTTAGGCAAAGGCAGTGAGTCACTCGAATCTTTGTCCCGGGCTCATTCTCTCGACCTCCTGCGCGACGACATTAGTCGTCTCTATTACCAGACCAAAAAATAACTCCCAAAAGTTTTTACTTTTGTCTTTTGTTTTTAGGATTTAGAATTTATTTATCTTTCTCTTCTTTCTTTTTCTCCTCCGCCTTCTTGGCATCATCTGCCGCCTTTTCTTCTTCTGTCTTTTGGTTCATAGCTGGGGCGACCACTACTTCAGTCGTCTCTTCTACTACTGGTTCGACTTCTACCTTAGGTTCTTCGACTTTGACCACTACTTGTTCTGGATCATTTTTAATTTCGATTTTACTTCGATCAACAATTAGGTCAGCTACCGTAATTTCTGAATCTAGGGTCACTAGTTTTGCCAAATCAACCTCAATTTTTTCTGGTAAATCAGTTGGTAGTGCTTCGACCTCAATTTCGTTCACTGCTTCCACCAGTACATTTCCTAGTTTTACTGCCTCCGATTCGCCCACAAATTCAATCGGGACGAAGGTGGTAATCTTTTCTTTCAGGTTCACTTTATAACAGTCAATATGAGTCATTAGTCCGGTGACAGGGTGATATTGGGGGTTACGGAACAATATTGGCAATGCTTTTCCATCTAGTTCTAGTTCTACTAGTCCTGATTCTCCCGCATGGGCAAAAATTGCGGCCATTTCTTTTTCATTTATTTGAATTGAAACAGGTTCAAATCCGTGTCCATAGACACTTGAGGGCATTAATCCCTGTTTGCGTAGTTGGCGGACTTTTTTACCAGTAATTGTTCGGACACTAGCGGACAGTTTTGATTTTTCTTTGGTCATATTATTCTTGGAAGCCTTCACCCACTAACTCGGGGCTAACTCAACCATAGCAAGGACTGTGTCACGCCATAGCTTTGCGTCGGCGGACTGAGGCTATTCTAGCACAAATTATTTATATTGTTATAGTAAAGATTCCCCGTCCATATGTTTTTCTTGTATCTGTTTCTTCTTCTTTTTGAGGAGGAGTTACGTATCCCTCAGGCATTTCAACTCTTGCAGTTACTTGTGTTGATACAGGTGTAAAACCATCTTTCTTCACGATAGCTTTCCTCTCAGCAACTTTATTTGAAAATTCTTTCCATAATATCTTCATGTCCTATATTATATCATTTATTTTTTTAATTACAATTCAGTGCCTTCTTGTATCCCGCCGCTATTGCCTCAGCTTCAGTGCAAAACCATTGATCTCCCAAGTCAGTTTCAATATCGGTATTGGTATAACCCTTGCATTTTGGTAGCACAAATATTTTTTCATTTTCTCGATTATTACCCTTAATTAGGCACTTGGGATTATTCAGATTAGTCGTCTCTACGCACTTTCCATAAATCCCTAACTTATTTTTTTCTGCCACATTATCAATTTCACTTATTTGCTTATTGTCACCCTGACTAACATATCTTACCCAGCCACTTCTGGCCATTTCTTCGTTGAGCATTTTATTGTCAATCCAAGCAGTTGTCAGTAGTCGTCCAAACTTATCATTTGTTTTCCCAACTATCTTTATCTTTTTATTTAGAGTCAGCTTCTCCATTTCATTTTTTGCTTCTTCGAATCCACACAATCCTTTCTCTGGCGCGTCAATATTTGCGAGGCGTATTTCTTGGTTATTATCAACCACCAGTGTGTCTCCATCGATAACTCTTTGGACTGTATACAGCTTTTCCTTATTTATATTTTTTCCAATTCCTACTCCCACACCAATACATACCAATATTGCCAACACAACTTTCCAATTCATACTCTAGTACACCTCCTCATGTTTGCCAATTTTTAATAAATATATAGTACCTTTTTCAATTGACAACAAAATTCTGATTGATTTATTAACTGAAATTGAATACCATTTTGTTCCTGACAACTTATGCAGCCTGAGGCTTGGATGATCTACATCATGTTCGAGAAGATCTACTATTTTTCTAATTTTAACTACATACTTTCGATTGTGTCGAGTTAAATTTCGAAGCTGCTGATCAAATTTGTTTCCGAATACAATTTTGTACACCAACTAACACTATAGACTCTTGAAATAGTTGTCAATATCTTTCTTGTTTTTTAATACAAAGCCCTTACCAGCCTTCCTCTCAGCTTTTGCTTCTGACAATAATTGATCAAGCTCTGACTCCATCAAAGTTTTTCGTAGTGATGATCTAACCAGATCACTAAACGAGGCATAATAGCCCTTTTCTATTTCTTTTTCAGCCAAAGTCTTTAATGCCTTCGGTAGCGATATATTAATTGTACTAATCATGTATGAATATTAGCATAATTGACACATGAAGACAATGTGTTACAATATCCCAATGAAATTAAACATCTCTACAATCTGGTGGCGAGAATCTAGCCCAAGTGCGGGAGATATTAATTTGTCATAAGTTCTAGTTTTTCCAAAAATATCAATCCCGCAACTGCGGGATTTTTTTTCGTTTAAATAGGTCTAAATTTCAAACGAAGTGAAAAAATTTTGCCTATTTACACAATCCGCCTCTGGCGGAGTTTGGGTGGATAGTTCAGTTGGTTAGAATGCTGGTCCCCAAAACCGGCGACAATGGTTCAAGTCCATTTCCACCCACTATGATTAATTATAATCTGACAGTAGATAGGATAAAAAACAGCCTGCAAAACGGGAGATGTTTCTATGGTGAAACCTATGATTCTCATGGCATGACAATTGACTCTCTAAAGTACTATTTTTTCTTATCTCTACTACATCTGATATTAGCTAAATCAAATATCAAAACTGAGTCGACGGTGATAATCGCCGATATTGCCTCGGGTATCAACAAATCTAGTCAAAAAATAAATTGCGATATAGATGAGGTGGGGAAAAATCGTCTAGATTATTGTGAAAAAATAAAAAAATATTTTAATTTACCTATCAAGTTTGTTTTAATGAGCAACTTTTTTGCCACCAATCCCATTGCAAAACTAGTTGAACAATTCGAAAATGTTGGTCATAGCAACCCCAAAGTGACTGAACTTTTAGCAAAAACAGTACTCCAAAATAAAATTAAACAAGAAAATGATTCGGGCTTTCGTTATGGTTATGAAGAAATTGCTACCGGATCATTTTTTAATATCAAAATTGGCCCACCGCGAGAAAAATATTACGACCAAGCCGCCAAAATTATTTGCAAAAAATTAAAACTGAATCAATTAAAAAGTATTTATCTGACACCCACGTTTCCTTTGGGTCAAGATTTTTCCTATTTCCTAACTCACCCCGAAATAGAAGAATTTGGACTTACACCATACAAAGCCGGTAGTAACCAAATGCAGGATTTCAGAATAACTATAAATACAACCACGATAGAAAAAGTTGAGCAACTAATCAACGATACTTACATCACTACTAATCCAAATTTACCAAATCCAATATTTGATTTACTGTTTATTGCCAATATGGCAGAAAAGTTAAAAAACAAAGAATATGAGTTTCCAGTTTACAAAAATAATATTTATATAAATCCAAAAAAACTAAAGAGTTTTGCTTTCCAGAAAATAACTAGGTTATTGATTGATCTAAAAAATCTATGAATAGCCCACAGGCAATTGCCCAATCACATCAAGAATATCAATCTAAATTAACTATCAAGAAAAAAATTGGGGATTATTACTTGGATCAAACCACCAAAAATGGTCTCTCTAGCCTTGATAAAATTAAGGCCTATTTACCTCTTGATCTACAGCCACTTCATTTTCGACGCAGCATCGCTATCGCCCATCTTGATCTTGAACCAATCATCGAAAAAATTGCCAAGAATCAGGAGTTTGTTATTGTTTCCGGTCTCAATCCGTCTTCTCCCTTACACCTCGGTCATAAGGCCCTGTTTGATTTACTCCTAAGTTTACAAGGACTAGGAGCCAGAGTATTTATTCCTCTGACCAACGACGAGTCGCTAGTTGATGGTAAGGTTAGTTCTTTGGCTCAGAGTCTAAACATTGCCAAAACCTCAATTCTCCCCGACATTATCAATTTTGGATTTGATCCGGACAAAACCCATATTTTTATTGACTCCGAATATCCCCAGCTCTACAACTTCGCTATGTATCTCAGCCAACATATTTCCTTTGGACAACTTCGTCAAGTCTTTGGTGACGATTCACTGACTACTCCTGGCCAAATTTTTTATCGTGGAGTCGTTCAAATGGCGCAGATCCTGTTACCCCAACTCCCTGAATTTGGTGGTCCAAAAGTGACTTTGATTCCAGTTGGTATTGACCAGCACCCATATATATTATTGGCTCGTGATGTTGCCAAAAAAATTGGTATGATTCCACCGTCTGAGTTGGTTATTAGATTCTTGCCTAGCTTACTAGGGCCAGAAGATAAAATGTCGGCATCAAAACCAAACACTGCTATTTACCTTAGTGACACTCCAGAGGCAATTCACAAAAAAATTAGTCGAGCCTATACCGGTGCTGTTTCAGCCCTTGATGTATATCAAGAACGGGGTGGTATTCCCGAAATATGCTCAGTTTTTACTCTTCTAAATTTTCATCATCCCGACGGTGTATTTGTCGAAAATATTAAACAAAGTTATTTGCATGGTCTTATTACCATGTCTGAGTTGAAAGAACTTACAACAGCTTTTATTACCGAATTAGTCACCCGCCACCAGCAAAAAAGCCCGCCTACCTCTGATCAAATCAATAAGTACATTTTAACTACACCATTAAAATCACTTTTAACCCTATGAACCAGATACCCGAATCTTTAAACAATAATTCAGACCAAAGGAGGCCTCTAGGTGAACTTCCTCACCAGAGGTTAGTTTGGTGAAACTCCATCACAAAGAAGGTTTATCACTTGCTTATCCCAATCGCCACTCCAAGTTCTTGACCAAGGTGCTGGCGATCAGCGAATTATCAAACATTTAGATAGAGTCGTCCCTCCTGCCGAGTTTCCCAAAAAAGAGGCTGAGGTGTTGGGCAAGTTTTTAAGTCAAAATCAAACGCATCTTTCTGCTATCGATTTAGGTGGAGTATCTCAAGCAGTAGATATCACCAAAAAACTAGTCGCTACACCGTCGCTAGTAAAAAATACAAAAATAATTACTGTCTTTGGCGCTACCGAAGCCACACCTCTTCGGGCTCTAGCTTACCCAATCCCTGCCCTTAAGTTGGCCACGGAAATTGGAGCAGTAAATCATCAGCTTCTTCCTCAGGTTGAATTTATTTTTATGTCAGAGGCAGGAGTTTTAGCCAATGGACTCGATAGATCCAAAGTTCATCAAGAAAGGGATCTTCTGCAGAAACTAATCAAAGGCTACGTCGACGAATTTCATCCCTTACTTTCTAGTCATGTCAATTTTTCCAATGACGACAGTTTCACCCCTCAAGTCATTGCCTCATCTAGTTTCAAGAACTTAACTGATGTTCTCCAAAGTTCAAATGCTGTTAATGATTTATCCAGAATGGGCACTAGTCATGGCGGTACCAATAACTCCCTAAAATACGGTGTTCTTCACTCTTACGTCCACGACCTTGTCTTGGACGATTCAAATGTCGATCTACTCATATCTCTCGGTGCCCAGCCCGAAAGACATTTTTACAAGACAAGACAAGTCCTCAAGCCACATCTTCCATCAGTTGATGGCTTTCGACCTGTAAAGACAATTCAATATCTGAGTTCATTTAATGTTCCCCCTTACCAGCCATTGGCAAGTGGCGACCCTACGTTACGTCAAGTTATCAATGACTTTAATAATGTCGATTTTGATGATCTTCAAACTCCGGTCCGACAAGCCATAAATTTATTGGCCAAGGATACATCAGGATATTCTACTCTCGCTAACTTTCTCAAAGAAAATCAAAATATTTAAATGTTAAACTTCATCATATGATCGAACCAATTGTTCTTCAAAATAATCAAACACTCGCAAAACTTGGCATTGAATATACCAACCTCGAGCATCCACCCATCAAAGAAATCTTTGATTGTATGCGTTTTCTTGGTCTGCCCATTTCCGAAGGTTTTTCCACCCTTATCATGAAGGCTGATGATCGCTATGTGGCCATCATCCGTCGCGATGATTGTAAATTAGACTTAAACAAAGCCTGTAAGGTAATTGGCTGCTCCAAATTAAATTTAGCATCCCCCGACGAGTTTGAAGCCTTAACCCACTTACCTTCCGGAGCCGCTTTCGTCGTTAATTCAGGAATAAAAACATATCTCGACCAAAAGCTATTCGATAAAGAATACCTAATTGGTGGATCAGGCAGTTTGTCAGTCAGTAACAAATACCGTTCCGTTGACCTCAAAAAAATACCCGACAGCATCATTGTCGATATTGCTGATATTAAGGCAAAACAAATTATATTAACCGGTGATACCCCCAGTGGCAAACTACATATTGGTCATTACGTTGGCACGTTAGAAAATCGAGTTAAACTCCAACATGAATATCAAACATTTATTTTACTTGCCAATGTCCATGCTTACGCCAATGACTATCGCCAATTTGAGAAAATCAACAAAGATGTTTACGATGTATTTTTAGATAATCTCTCAGTTGGTATCGATCCCGAAGTTTCTACCATTTATCTCGAATCAGGTATTCCCGAAACCATGGAACTTTCTAGTTATTTTATGACTATGGTCACCCATGCTCGGGCGATGCGCAATCCTTCGGTCAAAGAAGAAATATTGTACAAAAACCTTGATCCCACCATGGCCTTTATTGGCTATCCCATTTTACAAGCTGCTGATATTTTGGGCTTCAAGGCCAATTTGGTTCCGGTAGGGGAGGATCAGTCTCCAGTCATCGAACAGACTCGGGAAATAGCCCGTGATTTCAACAAGGTTTTTGGCGACACTTTCCCCACCCCTGAAGCCATGATCGGTCGAGTGGCTCGGTTAATTGGTACTGACGGTCAGAAGAAAATGAGCAAAAGTGGCGGCAATTCGATTTTACTATCAGACGACGAAGCTACTCTAAAGAAAAAGATCAGGGCCTGTTATACCGATCCCAGTCGAGTTCATGCCACCGATCGAGGCAAAGTCGAAGGTAATCCAACTTTTGAATATCACCAAGCCTTCAATCCTGACAAAACAGAGGTTAAAGATCTGGAAGATCGTTATCGCAAGGGTTTAGTCGGGGATGCTGAGGTTAAAGATAAATTGTTTGTGGCGCTAAATAACTTTTTGACCCCCATTCGTGAAAAAAGAAAGTTTTATGAGGATCGTCCAGATATTGCCAAGGAGATACTTGTTTCAGGTACCGCACGTGCTCGTAAAATAGTTCAAGCAACTTTAGCCGAGGTCAAGGACAAAATGGGCTTATTAAATTTGCTCAACAAATAATATTGTGCAGCGCAACATTACTATTGCCTATATCGTCAGCACCTTTCGCAACGCTTGGTTCTGGTTAGGTGTTTGGATACTTTGGTATCTCTCTATTACCAATTATTCTGGCATTGGTATTGTTGAGTCTACTTTATTTTTCACCGCCATAATCTTAGAAATACCCACCGGTGCCTTGGCCGATATTTTAGGCAAGAAAAAAACTATTATTATCTCGTTTTTCCTGTCTGGTCTATGCAATCTAGGAATTGCCTATTCATCCAACCTCTACCATTTATTATTTTCTGTCGTTCTTGGCGGAATTGGTATGAGCTTCTATTCTGGCGCGTTTGATGCCTTAGTTTACGATTCATTATTACAAGAGAAGAAAGAGGCCAATTTCCACAAGATATTGTCACGCATCACCTCCCAACAACTAGTTATGATGGCCATTTGTTCAGTCGTCGGTGGTTATTTATATAGTTACCACCCCCGTCTACCATTTATACTCTGTGGCATATTTGCTTTCGCTGCTTCGGGGATATCCTTTTTATTCACTGAACCAGAGCGCGACACGGAAAAATTCAGTTTTTCAAATTATTTACGCCAAAATACCGAGGGTTTCAAACATTTATTCAACCAAAACATACTCCGGTTTGTCGTTTTTCTTATAATCATCAGTAGTTTTTATGCTTTATCTGACGAAATGCTCGACAGCATGCTCGGTTTTGAGTTTGGTCTTAGTAGCCAAATGCTGGGGATACTCTTTTCTGTTATTGCCCTAGTCGGGGCACTGTTTTCCTATATTTCTGGCAAATTTTCTCAGGGCAGAGATCTATTTTATCTAATACTCATTCTTTCCGGCGTCTCCGCCCTGACATATTTATTATCACCCTTAGCTGGAGTCGTCTTGGGGAGTATTCTCCTAATTAGTCGGAGCGCTATCATGGCTGTTTATGGTAATTACCAGTCGTCGCTGCTAAACAAGCATATTGATTCAAAATATCGGGCCACTGCCTTGTCCTCTTTCAATCTAATCAAGACACTCCCTTATGCCATTTCCGCACCATTCCTAGGAATTTATATGCAGCAAATCACCGCCAGAAACTTTGCCTTTTTTGTAGGAATACTCATCGCCATTGTTGTTATCTTTCAAAGTATCGCTAAGAAGACCTCTTCTTGACACCACATTATCAAACCATTATAATACCATTATGGACACTACCATTATTCAAGTACCAGTTACCAAATCATTTCGTGATGAAATGGCCAAGATAGCCATCAATATGGGTTTTTCCTCGCTGCAAGATCTGATTCGTTTTAATCTCACTCAGATCAAAAATAAAATAATTACCCCAGCCATGGTGTCTACTTTTTATTCCGAAAAATTATCACCAAAAGCCGTTGCCAAATACGACAAAATGTCGGACGATATCAAAAGCGGTAAAGAAAAGACATTGAAATTTAAGACTACTAGAGATATGTTTAAGTATCTCAATGATCCAAATAGAATTTCACCGTAACTTTGTAAAGTCGTACGACAAGCGAATAAAGCCCAATGCAAAATTAGCCTTCCAGACCCAGTTAAGAGTCAACTTATTTAGGAAAAATCCCCTTGATGAAATTCTTAGAGATCATAAGTTAGCCGGCAGCAAAAGAGGCTATCGTTCTTTCTCCATTACCGGCGACATCAGAATAATCTATGAAATGGTGTCTGAGAGAGTAGCGATTTTCTACGATATCGGCTCTCACAATCAAGTTTACAAATAGTCCTATTTTGGAAAATGGGGGACACGATCTCGATTGTGAATTAACACAGTTTGGTACCCCTCACTCAGGTTTTTTCGCCGTAGCCCATTAAACAGCCAAGATGAAGCCATTGTCCCATCACCCACAAATATTATTTCCAAATTACTTTCTTTTATTACCTCTCCTTCCGCCGGATTTACACTCTTCTTTGTCCTCCCTACACCAAACTTATCTTTACTAAATTTATGATCAGCCACAGTTAGTATTTCTGGTTTTCTCACTTCTTATTCCTTTCCCACTCGGGATGTTTTTTATCTTTTGCAGTTGGACAGCCAGCCAGCATAGATTTCCATTCTCTATATTCCTCTACAACCAGTTTTGGCAAGTGTACCTGACAAGTAGGGCAATTACACGGCGATGGATGCTCTTGAGCATAGTTTACCTGTCTTTTGGTCATCTCCACTCTCAATAATATTGCTTCTTCTACTATTTTATTAGCTTTCTCGATTACATTTGGCATTTTATCTTAAAAAACACATAGTTAAAATATATAACATATAATTCTCCTCATGAGAATAACAAAAGATATGTTAGACCATTCCAGCAGAGTACTCTCTCGCCCCGTAGATTATCAGAGTCCACCTTTGGAATGGATGTTAGAAGAAGCTCATGTAATTATTGACAATTCAGTCGATTCATCTGCCAGCGAAGTCGCCAGATTTAATCAACTATTATTACTTCGGGCCAATCAAATGCTCGAGCGTCCTATTTTTTATAAGAATTTTCTCAGAAGCCGTCTGGGTGGTGCCATGTCAGAAGATAATATCACCCTACTCGAAGATTTGGCCCCAGTCGACCATCGTGTCGCCAGTGGGATTTTAGAGATGATCAAAAGAGAACATTAATTGAGTAGGCATGCATGGACTCGAACCATGGACCCCCGACTTATAAGATCGGTGCTCTAACCAGCTGAGCTACATGCCCCTAAAACAACTCTTCTTTTTTGCCTGCCCTGTCAAGGGAAGGTGGTCCCGCAGCTGCGGGACCGGAAGGGTTTTGTAGCAGGACCGGGACTTGAACCCGGAACCTCAGCGTTATGAATGCTGTGCTCTAACCAATTGAGCTATCCTGCCATACCAAAAACTAAGGTGATTATATCAAAAATTGTGAATTCGCTTCGTAGCTATTGTCTACTGCAACTTCGTCGGTCTTCCCTTCTGTCCGTCTGTCAGTTCTAGCAGAGATTCATCAAACAACTTTTCGGATTTATTCTGTTCTGTTGTTTCCACAATTGGGTTTAGCTCCATTATTTCCAGTGCTCTCACCATCAATTCAGCATCGTAAAGAGTTTTAGATCTGTCTTTAATTTTTTCCAATTCGCTTCCATGCCTTTCTCCCACTATTTTCATCAACAAAGACTTGGCCATTCGCTGCTTTAATGTATCCATATTTGCCTATTATACCTCATAATATACAAAAAAGCCGTCAAACCTGTCCGCCGTGGTGGATTAATGACGACCTCTTTGTTTCATCGCAACCTCCATTAAATTCTCTGCTGAATTCACATTCCCGTGGGCCATATACGCAAAATACCAAATTGAACTATCCATATCTGTGCCAGGGACAACTCTTCTTCCCGTTGAACTCTCCACCAGTTTCTCTAGTCTAGTGACTAGTATAGCAGTTGCTGACGGCTCTGCACTTGGAATTGGTCCGCGTGTTTCTCTTCTCATACAACTTCCATGCACTATTGCCATAAGATATGTTATCACCTTTGAAGAGCTTTTGTCAATTATACCCTCTTCTTCCACAACATTCCCAGTAACAGTGCACAAAAAAGCCGTCAAGTTAATGACGACCTCTTTGTTGTAAAGTAAGTGGTACCGACTTTCATCGATACATACATATTATATCAATGAGTATCATTTATGTCTAGTTTTTACTATTTAGACCAAAAATACAAATCTATTCTATCTCTTGACTAAATTTAATATACTTTATGCTAGAATAGCTATGTTCTTTGACAACATAAGATGTGCGGGGTAGTGTACGGCTGCACGTGAGGCTAGTAGTATGGGCCCATTAAGCGGTAACGCTTAATGCAAACTTGGCTATATCGGTGAACAACCTAATGACGATGATTTAGGTAAATACCGAGGGAACCCTTTCGATAAACTCAAGGCTATAGCCCTGAGCACAGCGAAGGGGACTCCGTAGAGACTAGACGCCAAGCTCCTCCGATAGCTATCGGAGGATGATGATATAGTCCGACACTCTTGGTAACAAGAGATTACAGACAGCATAATCTCACAGGCTGGGTTCAACTCCCAGCCCCGCAACAGAAAAAACCCTCCGATAACATCGGAGGGTTTTTAATTTAATTGCCTATCTGGGTCAACAGTTCCCACCAAGCCACAATGTTTGGCTTCTGATTAGTTTGACTAAACTTTTCTACCAGTTCAGGCATTTTTTCCGCTGGCGGCATAATTAGCCAATAATCATTTTCCCTGCCAACTCCAAAATATTCCCTTGCCTTGCGCTCAATTATTTCACTACTGGTAGCCTCTTCTGCCAATTTAGTATATTTTCTTATTTCTTGCTGCATCTCCTGTTTTTTCGTTTCTAGCCTTAGTAGACGCCTCTGCCCCGCCTCTAGGGTGGTCCATTGTCGGACTACGTTGACGATCGAAGAAAATATTATATAAACCAAAATCACATAAAAACCCCACTGTTTTAGCCATTTCACCCATTCTAATTGTCTTTTGTCCTTATTTGTGTTACTATAAGTCATTATGTCTCAAATAACTATCGAAGCTGCCCTCAATTCATTCACTGGGGCACTTGCCAAGAAAGGCAAGTCAACCAATACTATTGTAGCCTACAAAGGCGACATCAACCAGTTAATCACTTATCTGAATACCCAAAATGTGGTTGCCATCGACTCCATAACTGGAGTCCATATCGAAGGCTTCAAAAAATATTTGGTTAGCAACAATTACACCGCCAAATCAGTTTCTCGTAAACTCAACTCTATCAAAAACTTTTTTTCTTTTCTCATTAGCGATGGCAAAATATCTACCGATCCTTCCACCGATGTCAAGCATCCCAAGTACGAAAACGATATTCCCAAGATATTGAAACCTCTCGAATATCGCTCCCTGCGCGATGCCTGTCGCAATGATATTCGGACTACAGCTATCGTCGAACTGATGTTGCAGGCTGGTCTGCGCATCAAAGAAATCGAGAATCTCAAATTAGAAAATGTCCGAGACAATGAAATTTTTATCGAAAGCTACGAGAGCCATGGTTCACGCGCTGTCCCGCTCAACAATTCATCCAAAACAGCCCTCAAAAAATACATCGAAGAAGTCCGTTATCAAACCAAGTCCAAAAATGTTTTTGTCACCAAAACCGGTCGTCATCTCTTAGCCCGTAATATACGTAGTTTACTCAATCGTTATTTTGACAAAGCCGATATTCATGGGGTGAAGGTCAACGATTTGCGCAACACTTTCATCGTCTTCCAGCTCAAATCTGGTGTTCCCATGGATGTTGTTTCTCAGGTCGTTGGTCACAAGCGCATTTCTACCACCGAAAAATATCTCGAACTCATCGATTCCAAAGAAGAATCAAAAGGGATCAAATTAAAAGAATTATAAAAATGGCCAGTCTCTCAGCCAAACTTTCTCCCGACACCAATAGAAGAATCTCTGAGGTTGGTGCCGATGCCGCCTATACTATCAATAGTTTAACCAATTTCGTTATGGCCACCACCACTCGAGGAACACTGCCTGTAGCAGAATTGTTAGTTACCGCTATTCCAGTCGGAAAAAAAATAAGTGCCCTCACCTTAGAAGTCACTCGAGTAGCCAGCTCAATATTATTAGACATCTCCAGAAGGAGCTAACTTTTCTGCATGGACAAATTAAAAGATCGCCGGATCTCACCTCTGCTTGAATTATTATCCACAGTCAATGATCACGAAGTAATTCACGGTGGCCTGTCTTCACCTGATTGCCAAACCTGTGCTACAAACACCGCCAAAATAGAAAAAATGATCGAGGCTCGTATTGCCGCCCGACAACCAACTGTGGAACCTCATGTTTTTGCATTAGTCAAAACCGTATCTGAATTAAATATTCAAATGGAGGGAGGTTCTCGTGGACCAATCAAAAATGCTGCCTTTTTACTTTTTACTGCTGATTCTCCAGTCGGACGTCTCCAAACTCTAACCGCCGGTCGAAGTATGTCCGACACCACCGCCAACTTCCCTTTTGGAATAAGGGATGGCTTAACTTTATTAAGTGATTACTCCCAAAAAATGGCAGAATTTACATATAATGAAAAATGGAGCCATCTCTCAAATCTTTGTCGCAACTGGTAATTACAAAAATATATTTTCTTTTGTATTATAATTCCTCATGTCCCTAGACCCAGTCATCGCAGCCGAATTAATCAAACTCGAATCAAAATACACCTATCGTAGCGAGGAAGTTTATTATTTCAACGTTCATCGTCCTGCCTCACTTGTCCGCCAACTACAACATCGGACAGAGGAATTTGATGATACAGTAGTCCCCGCTATTTTCGAGCATGCCCTCCACGAAAAAGTTTATCATCACGAGGTTTTTACCAACATGGGCACTGGCCACATTATCGTTTTTGTGCAGACTGGTAGTGGTCGCGACCTAGTTCTCCGTGCCAATCACGCCCTGACCACTCCCGAATACTATATGGATTGGGAGCGGGAAATCGCCTCCCAGTTCGAAGCCATTGGTGTTCACAGTGTTCCCATTTTATATAGCGACACTAGCCGTCAATTTTTCCCTTTTGATTATCAAATCATCGAGAAATTATCCGGCAAAGATTTGGAATTAGAATGGGAGGGGACACAGGATAATTATAATCAGCTTAGTTTTGACTTAGGTCAAATTTTTGCCAAGCAATATCAATTGCCAGCCACAGGGTGGGGCCGCTGGACCAAGGATGCTACAGGTCAAATAGTTGGCGCTTTGCCTAGCCATCATGATTATCTCACTGCCTATCTTGATCATGATTTAGAGTTCATTACTTTCTTCAAATTCATCTCCTCAGCCGACTCCAATCGTCTTCATGCCTATTTCAATTCGCCAGATATCACTTCACTTTTTGCCGACACTACTCAGGGATACTACATGCACCACGACCTGCCCGATCACAATGTCCGCTATGACAACCATAAAATCATTTCTATCTTTGATTGGGAGAATGCCGTTGTCTTCGATCCAATTTGCGATTTAGGCGCTGTCCCTACTTGGAAATCCCACTATCCTCGGGAAAAACAGTTTATCGATGGTTTTATCTCGGAGTTAGGCCACAAACCAGCCAATCTTGAGGCCAAAATTGCCGTCTATCTTCTACGTACCATGCTCTGGAAAATCCAATTTGCTCTGAAGGGCAATCGGCTCAGTGCTCGCCATATCAATCTCTTCGAAGAAGCTCTCATCCGTAACGGCCTCTCCGAAGTCACCATCCTCGGCCAACCCTCCAACTAGTGCTATAATCGCCATATGAACACACCAGATTTAGATAAGGACTTGCTAGTTCTAGCTGTCAAGACAAAACTAATCATTCCCCCCATCTTTGCCGAGTCTCAGGCTCCAGACGCGGTCAAAATTGGCGATGATTCATACAATCCTCACAAACTCGCGGCCATGATCGATGCTCGGCTCACAAATACACCACTCACCGATCTTATATTTGAGTAGACTCTTTTGCTGTTCTAATTATTTTTGAAAATATCAAATATAGTTCTTCTATTTCATTCCACAATGGAATTAACTCAGGTTTAACGGTCGGTTCAGCAGTGCCAAGTAGTCTTATCCAGTGTTTAGTTTCTTTGATTTCTTTTAAACTAATTTTAAGTTTATGGATAAAGTCTTTTCTACTCTCACTACCATTTGCTTCACAATAGTTAGCACCAATCGACCCAGATGACCCGACTATTTGATTAATAATTCGGCTATTTAGTGGGGTTGGCTTAATTCTTTTTAGTAACTTAATAATGTCCTCAGCAAATTTTACTGTTCTTTCCTCCAAATCATACTTCATTTTCTTTTCTTAAATTTTCTTTGTTCTTGTTTCTGTTAAATTCTTAAATTCTGTTAAATTTTCTCATCACAGTTTCGCTCTCTTACCAATATCACTCTCCACAATCTCTCTCGGTCTCCCATATTTTAGACTCGACAATTTTTTAATCATCGCTGCCAATTCTGGATTCCCCGGTTTTTTTATTTCATCAGCCGTAATGTTGAGGGAGAATGGGGATTGAGGTATTCCATTGACCATAGTCTTCAAATAAGTGTGTCCTACTGGCAAATTCAGCAAATCATGTTCGTTAAATTCTGGCTTAAATTGGTTTACTAAGAAGCTGGCATCCGAGATACCTACTCGGAAGCTACAAATCGACCCCACGTTTCCAAAGACAGCGTTTTTAATCTCATCATCCATTTGGGAGATAAACTGGTTGCCCACCGTCAAATTCAAGTGATATTTTCGCGCCTCTGACATGATCACCGCAAAGTCTTGAGTGGCAAAGTTTTGGAACTCATCCACGTACAAATAAAAATCTTTTCGTAGTGGCTCTGGCGTGTCCTGCCGGCTCATAGCCGCAATCAGTATTTTGGGAATTAGCACCAGTCCGAGGAAGGCGGAGTTTTCTTCGCCGATACTTCCCTTGGCCAAATTAATAATCAGTATTTTCCCCTCATCCATGGCAGTGCGAAAATTAAACGAGCTCGTCGATTGTCCAATAATATTTCGCATCATGGTGTTGGTGATGAACCGTCCAAATTTAGAGACGATATAATCGAGCACTTCTGATTTATGAAACTCATTAGTGTTGGCAATTTGATCTGTCCAATAGCGTTTGACCATCGGGTCGTGAACTTTGGGCAATAATTGTTGGACAAATGATGGGTCAGTCAGACAGCGGACTATTTCAATAAAAGTCGCCCCAGGTTCGGCCATTACCGTCAACATAATATTACGGATAGCATGTTCAAACCGCGGTCCGACAATCCCTGTTTTGTACGGATCATACAGTTTATACATCAGGTTAATAATCGAGCTAGTCACAAAATCTTTTTGGTCTTCCCGCTCGCATTCCATCACATTAAATCCCATTGGTCTATCCACCATCCCTGGGTCAAAATAAATTACATCCTCTACTCTTTCTGGTGGTATCCGCTCCAGTATCATTTCATAGGTATCATGAGGATCAATAAAACACACCCCCTTGCCCGCCTTAATATCTTGCAGTGCCATGTTGGCCAGTAGCCACGACTTTCCTACCCCAGTTTGCCCCACGATATAAAAGTGTCGTTGTCGGTCTTTGGTAGTGATATGGAATTTCTTTTTTATTCCTCGATAATGATTTTCTCCTATATATATCCCCTCAGCCGGGCTATCGGTGGGTGCTGGGGCATTCTTGGATTTTAGCCAATAAATATTTGGGGTTTGAATAGTTTTGTTGGGGAAGTGGAATATCGAGGCCACCTCATCCGCCGACAAAATAGTTTTATTTTTATACCAATAAATAATTGGGTATTTATAAATATAATCGTCCAAAAACAATTTTTTCACCCAAATTTTTCGCGACGATAATTTACTCCATGGTGATTCAAATTGAGAAAAGCTGGCCTTAATATTCGACAAATTTCTCTTGGCTATTTCTTCGGTCGGGGCAAACGAGACTATTCGTATGGCAGTTTCAAATCCCACCCGACTCGACTTGCTATCAATCGCCTCCAGTTGCCTCGCATCTACTTTGTAGCTCGCTTTTTCCGGATTAGCCTCCGCTTTTTTGGTACTGGCCACAAAACCTTTACCATTTTTGGCCCACATCCCGTCAGTTGGTGACAGCACTAGTTGTATGGCCACACTTTCGTTTGGACTCAGCTTCGACAGGGCCGAGGTCATCGCCGACAGGGGATCAGTGGCTATTTCTCGGTATGTTTTTAGGGGAATATAGGGTGCCTTTTTAATTCCCATCCACGCATACTCCGCCCTACCTTCCTCCGGATAGATATTTGGCTCTTCCACTTCCTCCACATTGGCCCCCGCATAGACGCTATAAATTTGTTTCTCTATAAAATCTTGGGTCTTTTTCGGTACACAGACATAAAATTTTATGTCCTCATTAGTACCAATTATTTCTAGCGACACGCTTGGTTGGGCCTGAAATCTTTGAAAAATTTTGAATTTAGCACTTTTATAGAGACTACCCATTGATCCAATAATCTGCTCCATGGCATCAATTTTTATCTCATTATCCTCGGGCACAGCCACGAGTAGTGTTACCATCTCTAGGGCTTTTTCTTCACGATCCCGCCACTTGTACCACAGTACGAAGGCCGCTCCCAGTAGCCACAAGAGTAGGCCCACTAGGACTACTAGCATCATTACCATCAGAGCATTGGTAGCATAGGTCACCACTATATCTGTATTCATTCTTGTTTAAATTTTACATTACCTTTGTGCTTTTTTATTATTTTTAGCAAAAATGCTGACAGCCACATCCCCGTATCTGCCACTGTTTTTTGCAACCCTTCCAGAAACGTTTTCCGAGTTGAGGGTAATATAATTCTTGGATCTTGTGTCGGGCTAGGTGTCAACATCGGAGTACCTGTATCATCGTGGACAGTTTTCATTTGAGTAGGGTCTTGTTCAATTTTTTGCAGCCAAGTTTTTATCTCAGTTGGTACCCTCGCGTTTGTTTCCCGTAGATCCTGCAATCCCTCGTGTTGTCCACGTTGTTCTATTCTGTTTTCAGATTTATCAATTCCGATTTCGAGTTTCTCGTTTCTCGTTTCTATTTTGGACTCTGCCATGTTTTAAGTATAAACCAAACTTCCTCTTTTCGTAGTTGTTATACTACTTTATTATGGCTCAAAACTATTCTTCCCGTGGCACCCCAGTTGTCACTATCTTGGCCATCGCTTTTCTGATTTTTTTGTCTGTCTGGTTTGTTCGCGGTGAATCATTTCGTCTCTACGCCAGCCTTTTTTTTGGACTCTATTATCTGACCAAGACTTCGTGGTTGTCAATTATTTTAGTTAGCATTGTTCAAAACATTTTTTTTCTGCCTTTTCGGATTATCTCTGAGCGTTTTTATGTCGATTTGAAGGATTTTGAACACGAACTCACCAAGTCGAAGGGGGACGAGCAGTCTTTTGTCTTGAAGAAGCAAATCCGCTCTGGTAACCTCTCGGTTATTTTTTACATCATCAATTTCGTTCTCTTCTTTATCGCCTTTATCTCGGCCGGCCGAGTCTTTTTCTTGGAGTTTTACCACACCCCCATTGCCCAGCACTGGCTCTATTCTTGGGTGCCTTACCCCACTTATCCACTGCAAGGAGTCATTTTTAATTTTCCTTTCTTTAGGGCCACTGGTACTTTTGCTCTGGAGTGGTGGACTATTGCCAAAATTTGGCTAATTCCCATTGGCATTCTCGCCCTTATCCGCATACTCTGGCGACTTATCAAACCCTTTATTTCCGGTAATCAAAAATTGTTGGAGACTCGTATCGGTATCAATCGTTTCAAACTCCTTACC
Source organism: Microgenomates group bacterium (assembly GCA_049303675.1). Classification (GTDB taxonomy): domain Bacteria; phylum Patescibacteriota; class Microgenomatia; order UBA12405; family UBA12405; genus UBA2283. Next base: position 355,308 of record JBAQNJ010000001.1, read on the forward strand.
TCTGGTTTTATGGGCACCATTTTTATTTTATCTCTCTATTTTTTCCGTCATGTTCCTACCGGTATTCAGTTTTATTGGCTCTCGGCCGATTTAAGTAAACAAAATACAGTTTTCAATATTATCACTGCTATCTGTACAGCCTTTGCAGCAGTCTATGCTGGGGCTCAGCACAACAAAGAGACATCCATTGAGGCTCGCGTTCGCGGCATCCCCGAAGACATAATTACCCGAGTCAATCACGCCTATCTGCGCCAAAGTGTCAAAAATGGCATACTGCTTGGCATTTCCGCACTCATTGTTACCCGTCTTATGCCCTGTTCCCACGACTTATCAGTTCTGGCGTTCGAAGCACTCTATTTAATGTCCCCCATTACCTTTGATCTTCTAATTCCCAAAAAACGTGATCGTCCTGTTCCTGCTACCACATCAACATAATCTACTACTAGTCTCTATCTATCGGCCAAATTACAATTCCAAATTCATTCGTAATTCGCCTGTGCCCATTTGGGTATAATTATTAATTCGTAATTAATTTATACGTCCCGATTCACCATATACTCCGCCACGGCAGAATGATATATTCATCATGTCCGACTAAACTTCTATGGTAGACACAGACTTCATCAGTATTCTCAAAAATTATCGTGATTTAGTTTCCCCAGTAGTTCTCCGTTACCTAAGTGAATCACTCCAGTTTCCACAGTATTGTCAAATTGATCCAGCACACCAAGCAGAATTAGATTTCCAAGAAAAATTAATTAGTGAATATCCCCGTAGATTTGGTAAATATCTTCGCCCTTCTCTGGTCATGGCTACTGCGTTGGCCATGGGAGCCAAAACCGAAGCTGTTTTATTGACCGCTGCTGCCATGCAATTATCTGAGGAATGGATTCTCATTCACGATGATATTGAAGATGATTCCGAGGAGAGACGTGGCTCACCTACACTTCAAAAGTTATTCAATGTTCCCCTTGCCGTCAACGCTGGCGATGCCCTACATGTCATTATGTGGAAAATAATTGGAGATATTGATAACAAAAAAGTTTTCAATGAATTCTATCAACTGTTAAATCGGACAACTCTTGGCCAGACTATTGATATTCATTGGAATACCCAAAACAAACTTGACATTACCGATGAAGACATTTTTCTAATACTTGAAAGCAAAACTTGCTATTACACCATTTCTGGTCCTATGAGGCTGGGAGCAATAGTTGCAGGATCTACCGATTCTCAACTAAATACAATATATCTATTTGGGCGATATCTTGGTCGTGCCTTTCAAATAATCGACGACATCCTCGACCTAACCTCTGATTTTGCCGGACTCAAAAAACAATCATTTAATGATATATACGAAGGCAAACGGACAATTCCTTTATCTCACCTATTAAAATTAGCCAACGCTGAGGAATTATCCACTATCAAAAGTATTTATTCTAAGACTCGTGCTCAAAAATCAGAATCAGAGGTAGCTACAATAATTAATTTAATGAATAAATATCATACTATTGATTCTGCCCGTGACATGGCCAAAAATTTTGCTCAAGCAGCCAAAAAAATGTTAAATGAAAAAATGTCTTTTATAAGAATTGAGCCGTATCGTCATCAGCTTGAGACCGCAATTGATTTTATCGTCTCTCGCGACCATTAGTCACAAATTTCATCAATGTGTCTTTTGCATTCATAGGTATTTAGTCGAATTTCACTATCATATCATTTGAATTTCATTATTGTCTGTTAAATTCTGTTAAATTGTTAAATTTTCCTTTCTTTTTCTGTTATTCTTAATTAATGCCTCAGAAAAAACCGGAGTATACAGTCACTTTTGGTGGCTGGTACCAGCGCACTACTCTTCATCTCACCGAAATTTATGATCTCTTCGCTCTCGGCCGTTCTGGGCTCAAGTTAGACTCTCAGAAACTCCAAGAATTACATCAAAATCTCAAATTTGTCTCCGTCACTCGCGAATGGGGAGATTTAGAATATATCGTTTGTCAGACTCGGGAAGGTATTGCCGTCCGCTATTACGAAGACGGACTTTATGTCCTCTCCCTCAATACCAGCGATATTGCCGCCGGCCAACATACTCTTCGTCATTATTTTGACACTTGTCTTTCTCCCGCTATTTCCTACATATTTTCTCTTGGCGCCCCCACTCCCAAAATTCTCGCCAAAATCAAACCCGATCACCCATTCGTTGTTTCGAGTATTAGCTCCCCTTCTTCAAGGGGAGGTGGTCGCCTCAGGCGACCGGAGGGGTTTGGTCCCATTTATTCCCAAATTACCAGTTCTCATATTACAGTCTCCAAAACACCATCCACAATTTACATTTTTTCCCCCTCAAATTTTTCTCACCTTCGCGACTTAATTGAAATGCAAATATTCTTCCGTGAGTTCAAAGATCAGCTCCATCGTTACCTCAACCTTCACCGAGAAATCTGGGAAGAAATTTCCGATATCAAGGAGAGGGGAGTTATCATCGGTACCCAAATTGAGACCCTTCGTTCCCGCCTCGACTCCTATCAGAAGACTATCAATCTCATCAAAAGTCGCCTCAATCAAATGGGCGCCTATGTCCACACCCGCGCCTCTCTGGCTCGCAAGTTGTCTCTCGAAGATCAACTGGCTTCTGTTTTCCAATACAAGTTCGAGACTCTCTCCGATACTCATTCTTATGTTCAGGAAATTTGGAAAATGACTCAGGATTATGTCGAAACGGCCATTGCTGTGGTCAATGAAGTCAAGGGTCGCAGTAGTAGCAACGGTATCAATTCTCTTCGACTAATCACCACCATTGGTGTCCTCTCGGGTATTTTTAGTTATTTGAGCAAGGATACTTTTCCCGTTTTTACCTGGATCGGTCTCTGGTACTTTCTCATTTTAGTTATCGGTACCTATCTTATTGATCAATTAGTTTCCTCAACTTACAAAAAATATCGTTATCAACTCAAGTTCGCCAACAATCAGGGAATTAAATGAATTCTGTTAAATTTTTAAATTCTGTTAAATTTTCTCAGTTTTTTCCCGCCATCTTTCTCATGTTCATGGGCACTGTTGGTTCAGGTATCTTTGTCCTGCCCTATTTATTTTCTCAGTCCAATTTTATTTTTGCCTCGGTTTTTTTAGTCTTTCTGACTATCATCACTGCAGTTCTTAACCAGTTTTATGTCGCAATTGTCACCACTACTGCTGGCGATCACCAGCTCTCTGGCTATGCCCAAAAATATTTAGGTCATCGCTTTGGACTTCTCGCCAGTCTCAACTTATTGATTCTTGCCTTTGGCGCCATTTTGGCCTATTCCAAGCTCTTTTCCGGCTTTACCCTAGTCGTTTTTCCCAATTTCTCTATTTATCTAATCTCTTTTTTATATTTATTAATCATTTTTGTTTTATTTTATTTTCACCAAATTTTATCCAAAAATATATTTCTCCTCATCCCCATTTTTATTTTAGTGGTTCCCATATTTCTTTATTTTTATTCTTTTAACTATCCACTATTAACTATTAACTATTCACTATCAATTACCCCCTCCTTCTCCTTCTTTGGTCCTCTTCTCTTTGCCCTTTCTGGATTTACCATTATTCCCGAGGTCAGGGAAACTCTCGGTACTCCCAAAAAGTTGTCACTAGTTGTTACCCTTGGGTTACTCTTAGTAGCCATCATTTATTTTCTCTTCGCTTTTTCTATTATCCGACTAAGTGGCGACTCCCTGAATATCGATTCGGTTACTGGGCTAGCCACCTCTTTTCCCTTATTAGCCAAATTAATCGCCATTTTTGGCATGGTAATTACTCTCCGATCCACGGTAAACTTTATGGTCATTTTACGCGAGTTATTTTATCGTGATCTCAAGGTATCTTTACCCATAGCCAATCTATTACCATCACTCTTTCCCTTGTTGGGTTTGTTGCTGACAACAGTTTCTCTACTGACTGTCATCTCTTTGACTGGCCATTTTACTATTTTCGTCTCAGCCCTAGTTATTTGTCTTATCCGTCTGCGGCTTCCCCATAGCTTTTGGACAGAGTTTTGGGCAATATTAATTATGCTAACCCTTACCCTCGGATTAGTCATTGCCCTATGAAATTCAAAAAAATCTTATTTACTGCCGGCGCCATGCTCTTTTTTTGGTCAATTTATGATGGCATTATTTCCTACTTAGTCCCTGTTTTTATTACCAATCGCGGCTACAGCAACTCGGTCGTCGGCCTACTTATTTCCCTCTCAGCTATTTCTGGTGCCATTTTTGACATTATCATCAGCAAGTTTATTCGGGGGGCGCACTATCTCAAATATTTTCTCCTCGTCTTTATCCTCAGTTTTGCTATGCCACTTGTCCTCTGGTCAGCCTCGACTATTTCTCTTTTTATACTCGCCATGGCCATGTGGGGACTCTATTATGACCTGATGAATTTTGGTATTTTCGATTTGGCCAGCCGCATCTCACAGAAGCATGAGCACACCAAAAATATCAGCATCATCGGTGTTTTCAAAACCGTCGGCTATTTTATTGGTCCGCCACTAATTGCCTACATTATTACTTTTAGCTCCGTCTCCCTTACACCCATTGCTCCAATTTATATCTTTCTAATTATCGCCGCAATTATCTATATCATTTTATTTTCCCTTACTGATGCTCGGGATTTTATCCGTCCAGTCACCTATCGCGAATCTCATGTTTATTGGTTCAAAGAATTAATTGTCTGGAAAAAATTGGCCAAAGTCCTCTTACCAGTGCTTATCTTCAACATCCTCTTTTACATTTTTGAGGCTACTTTTTGGACTCTTGGACCTATTTTTTCCCAGCAGTTTCCCGACTCCCAGCATTTTAGCGGCTTGTTTATGATTGTCTACGTTTTGCCGGCGGTTATCGCCGCTGGTTTTGCTGAGAAAATTACCGGTTGGTTTGGCAAGAAGCGGACAGCTTATGTTGCTTTTATTATTTCCAATTTGTTTCTCATTCCCCTCGGTCCTTTTGCTACTCCGACACTTATCTTAGTATTAGTATTTATTTCCACTATCGCCGGTTCCCTGGCGTGGTCGGCTATCAGTGGTGCTTTTGTTGATTATTTATCCGAGACAGATTTGTATGACAGTGAAATCATTGGGCTCAAAGATTTTTCAGCCAACACGGGCTATATCTTGGGGCCAATTTTAGCTGGAGTCATTTCTGATATTGTCGGCATCAGCTACACCTTCACCATATTGGGAATTATCAATATATTGGTAGTTATCTATCTTTTTTCCATCACTCCCAAAAATATTGTTATTCCTGACTGATACAGATTGACCCTGTAGAAATATCTGGTACAATATAGGATATGGCAAAAAGAAGAAGTCCAGAGCAAATAGAATCAGCAAATAAGATCGATACCTTTGTCAGGATTATTAAAAGTGCTGAACACCGTCTCCCCAATTATATTGAATCAGGTGACATCGAAGGTGCCACTGCTGGTATTGTTGTTCGTAATTGGTTTGCTGCATGCGCCCACGTCGAAAGGGGACGAGCCACACTCACTGGACTTGTTCCAGGTACAGAATTAGATGTACTCAAAGATGCTGGATCGGCAGTAGTCAATGTCCTCCTTATTCCAGTTGAAGCCAGTGTCTTTGCTATTAGGGCCGCAGGACATATCATTCCGAAAAAGTAAAATCAAGGGAAACTATTATCCCTTCATAGCCTCGTCTGCCGCATTTCTTTGATCTATATCCACCCAATATAATTTGCCGCGATCACTTTCTATCCCCTTCAACCAAAACCGATTCCTACTTCCCTGAGCATCCTTCAGTCTTGCCATTGTCTCTAGAGTATCCTTCCTTGGAAATTCATATGCCGGCCCTATTTGATTTAGCGCCTCCATTCTAGCTATATGTTTCTCATGAATATACATAAACCTGCCCGCTCTTCCGTCTTCATCTTCACTCCGCTTAACCAATTTCTTTATCGGTCCTGTTCCATATTCCACCACTTCGTCTAGTGCCGATAAAGCCGTCAAATTACCCTGTGCCAACCCCATCCCCGGAATTCTGGCCAAAATATCATCAGCAGTCAGTGCGACATTACTTTCATTCATTATTCTCTTGATTTCTTGGCCATAATATTGTCGTCTCTCGTATTCTCTCCTTTGTTTACTAATTATTGCCATATTCGCTATATTACCACACCCATATATTTCATCCAATTACAATATGCTTATCTCCCTTTTTTCAAGGCCATGCCTGCCGGCAGGCAGGGGAGAAGCCGCGAAGCGGAGAGGGGTTTATCGCCCAGAGTATCATCCCCGCTGCCCAGGCAAAGGGGTGTTCGGCAGTATACAGTTTTCTTTTTACCGATTTTCCATTTCTTTCATAGCACTCATAAATTATTTTGTCATCTACAATTTTTTGACTTATATTTTGAATTATTTTTAGAGCTTCTTTATTTTTACCTACTCTGCTTAGGGCCACTATATAGGCAGTAATTGTCTGCCACCACAATATCCCTTTATTTTGGTAATCAGGGATTCCTACTATTCTTTGCAGGATATCCACTCGCCACCACGGATACTTTGGACTATTTGTCTCCATCGAAAAATTAGCCAGCGTCTTCTGGCACTCGGCCAAAATACTCTTACTTTCCTCACCAGTCGTTAGTCCCCAAATTATAGCCAGACAATTTCCAAAAGGATACAAATAATCTTCTCTCTTATAGTCGTGCCAGTCAGCCAAATATTTCCCATTCCATAGTTTCTCTCTTATATTTTTAGCTATGTCTTTTTCTTTGGACTTGTTTAAATCCTTATATATTTTCCAATAAATTATATTGGTGTAGAGTAGGTGTCCCCACTTCCACACCGCATCATTCCATTCGGCCATTGGCCCATCCCATAGTAGTCCATTCTTTTCTTTAGACGACAAATATTTTAGGGATTTATCGATATTTTTCTTATATTTATCTTTATCAACATGTATCGCCAGCAGGGTTATTAGTGTCGTTCCATCTAGCACCTCCTGACCCAGCCCTCTCAACTTATATGTTGGTCGCGGTGTTTTATAAAACTTTGGTTTACCAAAATATTTACCCATATTTAGTGGCCCGTTCATTATCCGGTAGGGGACCATGCCATCCTCCCGTTGGAACGAGAAAAATAGATCCACCATTTTTATGACTATTTCCCTATCCCCGATTTCCAGCGACCCGAGGGCCGCGAAAAATCCATCTCTGGCCCAATAATCAGTAAAGTGATGTCCGCCCGCCACAACACCCTCACTCCGATAGCAATCCCTCAAATTTTTCTTGGCTATTTCTCTGGCCTCTGCCACCATATCCATTCTAAAGTCTAACATTTATATTCATCTTTTCCCCAGTTTTCTACGTTATTCATAATATATTTTTTCGTTGCCAAATAATGTTTTTTGTCTTTAATAATTTCATCATAATATCCTGTTTGCCATCCAAATAATATTTTATTTTGGTTGGCATATCTCGATACCGCCGATTTGTACTGTTGAATAATTTTTGGAATCATCTGTTTTGACTTCACACTTAAATATCCCATGCTTTTGTTTTGTAGAGACGCCATATATGGCGTCTCTACTGAATTATCAACACGCGTCTCTACTGAATTAAAAACCTTCGTCTCTACTGAATCTCTAGTACACATGTTCAGTGAATCATCAGTATTCGCCACTATTGAACACGCATTAGTTACCTCGATCAACATATGTATATGGTTTGGCATGACAGCAAATGCACAAATTATTATATTTGGAAAATGTTTTGGAATTTCAATCAAATATTGTTTTGCTATTTCTCCTATTTTTGAAAACACCATCTTATTATTTTCAATTTTTCCCAGCGATCTATCATGTTTCCATGTACAAATTGTTATATGGTAATAACCGTTACTGGAATAGTCCCACGATTCCAACCTTGCCGATCTTATTTTATATCTCTCATCAAATGTGTCCAAATGATCATCATCGATCATGTATTTATCTTATTCCTTTTTTGTAGAGACGCGCCATGGCACGTCTCTACTGAATATCAAACGTCTCTACTGAATATCAAAACCAACGTCTCTATAGATTCACCAATTTTCAATAATTCTCTCTTCCCCTTGGACTATTATTTTGTCACCGTCAACAATTATTTCCTCGCCATTTTTTAGTAAATATAATTTATTACCTATATATTGTGCTTTTATTTTTTCGTACAAACTGTCCTCATAATGAGGGTAAATATCAAAGTCAACTAGGTTCATCGGTCTAATTTCACTCGCCCCATATTCTTTATCACCAAAATCAAACTCAGCTATTTCCAAGCTTCTTCCCGCCACCATTGATCCGGCGCTAGATCCTACATATACCTTATTTGAATTATTTTTATCCAGCAAATATTTATCAATTCCACATCTTTTTATCCAGTACATCAGATATCCAGCCATACCTCCAACAAACCACAGTATCTCATTGTCATCCAATATTTTAAGAACGCTAGCATTTCTATATTCTTCCAGTACCACTGGAGTAACTACTGCCCCAGAATTATTTATCTGTTCCCAAGTGTTACTACTTTTCCAAGATTCCCAGCCTCCCTCACCATTTGATGCAGTCGGGATGTAGGCAATTTTTTTATCTTTCAATCCGCCTACAAAATTTTCTAATTTGTGCCAAGTATTTGGTTCGCGAACATATGATGCCAAAAACATTTTCATCATCAATTTTATCATTTGACATTAGAAAATTGCGCCCAAAGGAAGTCCACTTGGGGGAATTAAAAATTATAAATTAAAAATTAAAAATTAGATTGCGGTAGAATACCCTATGGATTCCCAAGTCGCCGATATCAAGAAAAAATTGGATATCGTCGATGTCATCGGTAAATATCTACCTCTCAAAAAACGTGGCCGCCACTGGCTGGCCAATTGTCCCTTTCACGGTGAAAAAACTCCCTCTTTTACCGTCTCTGCCGAATTACAAATGTTCAAATGTTTTGGCTGTGGCAAGTCGGGGGATTTGTTCACCTTTGTCCAAGAGTTTGACCATATCGATTTTCGTGAAGCCCTCGAAGAAATGGCCAAGTTGGCTGGAGTCGAGTTAAAAAAAGATCCCCATATTACCGCCGTCGAGAAGCTTCATCGCCGGCTTGTCGATCTAAATCAAGAAGCTTCCAAGTTTTATCACTATATGCTGACTACTCATCCACTCGGTCAGTCTGCCCTCGAATATTTGAGTGGTCGCCATATCACTCTCGACACCATTCGCCTTTTTCGTCTTGGTTTTTCACCCCAAAATCCGGAACTGGTTATCAACTATTTACTCAAAAAGGGTTTTACCAAATCCGAATTAATTAGCAGTGGTTCTTATGGCACATCCCGTTATGGCAATAATTTATATGACCGGTTTACTGGCCGCTTAGTTTTTCCCTTGGCCGATTTTCGAGATCGGATACTCGGCTTCTCCGGTCGAATAATACCCTCACAGTCCGGTTTACCTGCCGATAGGCAGGCCAAATATATTAATTCGCCCGAAACCGACATTTATCACAAGAGTCAGCTACTTTTTGGCCTCAATCTGAGTAAGGATAGTATTAAGAAAAATCAGAGTGTCATCATCGTCGAGGGCGAGTTTGACATGATCTCTCCCTTTACTCATGGAGTCCAAAATATTGTGGCTATCAAGGGGACTGCCTTTACTGTCGATCAATTAACCCTCTTGCACCGCTATACCGATACTCTTATTCTTGGCCTCGACTCCGATTTTGCGGGTACAGCTGCCGCTCTCAAAAGCATCGAATTAGCCGATTCTATGGGCTTTGATATTCATGTTATTGATCTCTTGGGTCGCTACAAGGACCCCGACGAAGCCATTACCGCCGATGTCGATTTTTACAAGCAGCAGGTCGCCCATCCCATTCCCATCTGGGACTTTATTATCAATTCGGCGCTATCAAAATTTGATTATTCCACTCCTAGGGGCAAACAAGATATTTTGCGTTTGGTATTACCTTTTATTACCAAAATCAACAATTTAGTGACTCGCTCTGATTATCTTTCCAAGTTATCCTCCGCCATTGGTTCGTCTCCTGATGCTGTTATTGCCGAATCCCAAAAATACACCAATAAACTTTCACCCCAAACTTCAAACTTAAAACCTCAAACTTCAAACTTTGCAGTTCCAGTCGCCAAAATTGACTTATTAGAATCCCATTTATTATCTCTTATTTTCTCCGCCAAAAAACCCTATCTTCTCGCCGCTAGGATCAAGGAAAAATTAGAATTCGTCACCCCTCGTTTTGTCAAGATTTTTTCAGCCCTTCTAAGACCTCGCAAAATCTTTAATCCAGTCCGTTTTGGCAGTCGTCTGCCGCCCGAACTATTATCAATTTATCAGGATATTTTTCTCAACTCCACCCGTTTCAAATTTGAGTCAAAGGATAGGTTGGTTGAGATCAACAAGACCATTAATCAAATTCTCACCCTCACACTCAAAGACAAGTTATCTGTCATTAGCTCCAAAATCGCTCAGGCCGAATCTGCCGATGACGACGAATTAGTGGCCACATTGGAAGCAGATTACAATTCCCTCCTCCACCAACTCTCGTCTATTCAGTCCACAAAAAGTAGAAATTAGTATTATAGTTTGATACACTAGGCCATGGCAAAAAAACTCAGGCTTGTCAGTATCGAAGGTAGAGGTTTCAGAAATAGTCCAGATGTCGATGTCATCGATGCTCCTGAATTCATTTCCTTGCGTTCACCAAAAAGTAGCGAAGAGAGACAGATGGTCATAGGTAGTGAGGCTGTCGCCGTAAAAAGGCTACCCCTAAGCAGACGCGGTTTTCCGGTGGTTGAAAAACATGGAGTAATTGGTCCTGATAAACCATTTTTTTACGATGATCGGACACTTGCCGAAATGATTATGCATCGAGGTCGTCAGTATGCGGTTGTAGTCAAAGAAGAGGCATAGCTTTTTAGCCTAATTTCCTATACAATATAACCCAATGCCGACCCCTCTCAATTTTTCCAAAATCAAACAGTCGTTAGTTGCCACCGCCAAGAAGCTTCGTTATCTCACCCAAGATGAAATTTTAGCCGTCGTCGCCGAGCCCGAAAAACATGTTGATGAAATAGATCAATTATTCGACTATCTTTTTGAAAAAGGTATCGATGTCTTTGACAAGGTCGAATCTCAGGCTCTGGCCGATGTGAAGAAAGAGAAGGCGAACAATGCCGAGCTCTTAGCCATGCTTACCCAGAAAAATACAGTAGATTCGGTGCGCATGTATTTGAAGGAAATTGGCAAAATCGATCTTTTGACCTTTGCCCAAGAAGTCGAGTATGCCAAGGCTATCGAGAAGGGATCCGACGAAGCCCGTGCCAATTTAATCAATGCCAATTTACGTCTCGTAGTCTCCATTGCCAAAAAATATATTGGTCGCGGTCTCTCTTTTTTGGATCTAGTTCAAGAGGGGAATCAGGGTCTAATGCGTGCCGTCGAAAAATTTGATTGGAAGCGAGGATTCAAATTTAGTACTTATGCCACATGGTGGATTCGTCAGGCGATTACTCGGGCTATTGCCGATCAAGCCAAGACCATTCGTATTCCGGTTCACATGGTCGAGACAATCAACAAAGTATACAAAGCCACCCGTGCTCTCACTCAGCGATTAGGCCACGAGCCGGCCATCGAGCAAATTGCCGATGAAGTCGGTATCACTGTTGAAAAAGTCGAAGAGATATATCGTATCTCACAGGACACTACTTCACTGGCCACTCCCGTCGGCGATGATGAGGATTCATTTTTGGGCGATTTTATCGAAGATACTACCCAGCTCTCTCCTTACGAAGAGACTAGTATGGAGTTGCTGCGCGAATCCATCGAAGAAGTCTTAGAATCTCTGGATGAGCGCGAATCAAAAGTTCTCTCACTCCGCTTTGGGCTGATGGGCGAGACACCCAAGACTCTCGAAGAAGTCGGCAAAATTTTCAATGTCACTCGCGAGCGTATTCGTCAAATCGAAGCCAAGGCTCTTAGAAAATTAAGACATCCATCACGTAGAAAGAAACTCCAAGATTACCTAGAGTAAAAACTACCATGTTAAAATCACAAGACCACTCTCCAAAAGTTCCTTTTACAATATTTCAGTATGGTTTTCGACGCATTGATTTACTATCCAGTAGTCAGATATCTCAGCCGGTCACAAATACAAAAACAATTGGTAGATTAGAAATTAAAATCACAAAAACTCCAGTAGTTGTAGATGGTAATGTCTCTCTGGGAGACTATGAATCGATACCCTGTGTCGATACAAAAATTATCTGTAGATTGCTACCTCCCAAGGTAAGTAATTTTGGAATTTAGAATTGTTTTTTTCTGATCACTGATCACTGATCACTAATCACTAGCTCTATCTCCACCATCTCTCCATTCTCCAATCTTCTTTTTGTCCCTGTAATCAAATAAGTCATCATCTGAATCGCGAGTAGGTGGCTGACCACTAGTATAGTCTCGCCTTGTTTGTGATCAAACTTCACATCATCCAAAAACAATTCTATTCTGGCTTTCAATTTTTCATAGTTTTCCCTTTTGTGTTTTGGGCCGACTAGGCTAGTTAGATGTATCGGCATATTATCCTCTCTTAGTCGCAATATTTCATCCAAAGTTTGCACACATCTTGGCTTTGAAGAACAATATATTGCATCAATTTTTTGTTCAACTAGTTTTTCTCCCACTGATATAGATTGTTTCACTCCTGCCGCCGTTAAATTATTTTCACTACCGGCCACTTTATAGCCTCTGTTATGCGCCGACTCCCCGTGGCGAATCAATATTAGTTTCATGGGGGTATTTTAACATTAGTACGTCATTGCGAGGGGTTTATCCCCGTGGCAATCTTTTGTAATTCTGCCTTTATATCTTCACTCCCATTTTATTTAGTTCTTCCAAAAACTGCTCAAAATCTTTATAGACAAAAGCACAAATTCCCACTTCCTTGGCCGCAGCCACCGATGGCTCATAATCATCAGCCAGCGCAATTTCATTGGCCGCGACCCCAGATTTTTTCACCAATTCCTCATACAAACCCTTTTCCGGTTTATTAATTCCAATTTCATACGACAATGCGAAGGCATCAAAATTATCTAAAAATCCAAATCGCTTATGCAATCCGTTTATCCTCGCTGGAAAATTACTACTACAAATTAATGTTTTATATCCATTGTTTCTGACCCTTCTCACAATTTCGGCCACATACTCATTTACTTCATAGCCACTTATTAGCAAATCAATTAGTTCAGCTGGCTTAGCCTCTATTTTCCACTCGCTCGCCGCCCAGTTCCAAAATTCTCCATCATTCATTTTTCCAGTTTTATATAGTATATTCATTTGCTCGCTTTTAAGGAACACTCTTTTAGCCTCGTCTTCACTTATGCCATATTTCTCGCCCAAATTCTTGATAAAGTTTTCCTTACCCTTGAGAAAATAGACTCCGTCAAGGTCAAAAGTTATCGCTTTTATCATTGGCTATTTTAACATCAATTAACCTCTCTCACTTTTAAATCTACCCCCTGTACTTCGGTATATATTTTTCTGCCTTTCAACATTGATCTATGAATTGTAGTGATTTGATGACCAGCATGATCTCTTAGTGCCATTTTTGCCACTACGCCATCATCAACTTTATCTTTAAGTAGCGCTATTGGTTCAGTACAACCTTCGCAAAATAGCACTGATTTTACATCGTCATGTATATAGGTTGTACCCTCGTAGGCCGTTGGCAATTTGACAGTATCTAGATTAGGCATTTCGGGATTATACCAGAACTTTAGTTTATCGTCCCACTTCCCCAATATATTCCTATCAATAGAGTATCGTTTTTCGTCGGCAATCTGGTCACCAGCAGTGGTTCTTTGTTCGGGTGTCGATTCATATGATCTCCCACTGCATCCATCACATTTCCTCGGACATTCAAATCAGTTCCCTTTTCCAGTCGGATAATTAGGTCCCTGCACAATGCACAGCCAATTTCCCGCTCGATCGCCGGTTTCTGCGATATATTTACCTCCACATCATATCTATCGGTGATTATTCTGGTCATAGGGGGATTATAGCCTAGATTTCCTCCAGTTTCTGTTATATATCTTGACAAAGATTGGCAAACTATGGCATAATAAGCCATGACCACTATGAATATCTCAGTTACCGAGGAACAAGCCAAGTTTATTGACCAAATTGCGGCCAAATTTAATTTTAGTAATCGTAGTGAATTATTTCGCTCCTTTTTACGTCTATTGCAACAGCAACCAAACCTTATTGCAGAATCAGCCACCACCCCATTTATATCGCCACCTACGCGAAGTCTGTCGGAGGTAATTAATGGTCTAAAACAAACAGGCAAATACTCTTCTGAGTTTTTAAAAGATATGGAAGACGGGCTCAAGGATAGTCTATACTTTAATGAGAAATGATTATTCTGCCCTTAAATCCAAAGAGTCACTACTATTCCTGTCCAACATCTACCATCCAAGCTTAAATTTTGAGTTATTAGAACCAAGAGAATTGGGAAATTACAGCTTTAGACTGGATATTCATTATCGGGTAATTTTCATTTTCCACACGTCAGAGATTGTCGAAATCATCTCCATCACCAACCATTATCGCTAAAGACTATTTTTTTAGCTTAAATTATTCTATAATCAGACCTGTCCTTCGCTCTTTTAAATCTTATGTCAGTTCGACTGTTAACTGTTTTCTGTTAACCGACAACTGACTTATTCCCCTGTAGCTCAATGGTAGAGTGCCCGCCTGTTCCTTATCGAGCAGCTTTTTATCGTAAGGTAGATCGAATAATTGGGAGAATTGCGTGAAACCTAACTTTTGAAGTAATTCAAAACATGGCAACCCGCAGCCGCGCTTTTGTCAAGACAATGGAGGGCTTTGCCACTCCGAAGCCTTGGCGAAGGAGGGTTCAGAGACTAGGTGATTACACCCTAGAGCACCCAAATCCCGATGAAATATCGGGATATGATATAGTCCAAGCCTCATAGAAATTTGAGGGTTACTTGTAAGCGGTTGGTTCGTGGTCCGAGTCCACGCGGGGGAGCCATCATCACTTTGATAAACCCTATAATATTGACAAATCACCAGTTTATAGCTAAAATACCTCAGTTAATACCTAGTCTCAACTATGTTTGTTTCACTTGAAGAAATTGATAGACGACCATCACGCCATCTTCTGGAACCCATTCTAGGGGAAAGTATCGACCATTTTGATTCGCCCCGCGCTGTTGCCAAGTTAGTAAACAATCCTGCATTTTACAACTTGGTTGCCCAAGAATATAAGGCATTGAAACCATTGAGGCAAGGTAATTTTAGTAAACGTTTGTTTAATAATTATCAAGGAATTGAAGAGCTTATCCAGCAACTCCCCATAGTTAAGGAAACAGAGGTGCGAGGTGGAGCAATAGCGGCTGCCACGGCCGTCGTTTTTCAGGATATAGAAACTGGAGGTAGATAATTGGAAAACTTAGTATAAATGTCTGCCCTGATTTTGCCGATGTTATCACTCAATGAATTGACGAAGTCAAGGTCCACTAGTCCTGAGGTAATCGAAGGACGCGGGGAGCAACTTTTTTCAGGCATAAAATCTATTCAAATAACACCTTACCCCGAAAAGGATTCGGACTGCTGATAAAATTTAGTATGACTAAATTAATATACATAACTCACCCTTCAGTTGAATTAGATAGGAATAAACTGCCCCATCAATGGGGGCTTTCGGAAAAAGGATTTGAACAGACAAAATTACTTATAGAAAAGCCATTTTGGCATGAAGTTAATGTGATTTATTCAAGTGCTGAGCCAAAAGCTACTCAAGTAGCCAATCTTGCGTCAGATAAATATCATTTGCCCTGGTTTATAGAAAAAGATCTTGGAGAAGCAGATCGTACCACTACCCCTTTTTTGCAACCAGACGAATATATGGATGAAGTTCAGAAAGCCTATCTTCATCCAGATATGAATATCAG
This sequence comes from Microgenomates group bacterium, assembly GCA_049303675.1. GTDB lineage: Bacteria > Patescibacteriota > Microgenomatia > UBA12405 > UBA12405 > UBA2283. The sequence goes on from JBAQNJ010000001.1 coordinate 371,322, forward strand.
AGGATGGGAAAGTCATCATCAAATGATGAAAAGAAATGCTGCAGTTTTAGAAAAAATTAAGAACGATAATCCCGAAAAGACAATCGTGATCGTGGGTCATGGAGGAGCGGGGACAACAGTTAAATGTACAATTAAGGGAATCGAACCAAGTTTCGATGAAGACCCAAAACAAACTGGCTGCATTTTTATTGCTGACTTAGATACAAATACAATTATTCAAGACTGGGTGAGATATTAGATGAAATAATCCTAAACTCATTCCATTCATCGAGCATCTTTGGGATAGACTGGGTATAATGAATTACTACTATGTTGAGTTCAACTTTTGACAATATTCATTCTGGCGATCTACGAAAACTGTCAAAAATGGAAACTGTTCAGGAGGTTGCCCAATACTTTCCAGAAGGCAGTGAGATTACTCCGGTAACCGAGGGCATGGAAAATGAATATCGTGTTTCTGGAGTTTTAAAATCAGGTGCCATCGAAGGCGGCCAAACTTTTTCAATGAAATTAACCTCTATGGATATTGATGTCGGCAGTCAGTATGCCCACCCTGTCTGGGTAATGCAGGAAATTATTGTTTGTGGTGTCGATATCTCAGCTGAGCTAGTAGTTCCGGCATATATCTCCAGACGCTATCTCCCACCAGTAGAGCCCGAGAATCTTGCCACTTACGATCAGATGATGTCAAACGTTTCAGCCTTTACCCTTACCGATCTCGGTCAAATCCATATGCCTGAATTCTCAACTGCCGACAATTTTTTTGGCTTGCTACATGAGAATGGTCACAATAAATCAATCCCTTTTTTAAGACCGGGAGAGTATCGTGAAATTAGCGTATTTCATCAGCTAATCAACAGAATCATGTCATCATCTGACCCAGTTGGCGCAGCCCAAACTGTTTTTAGCAACGCAGTCAGGAGTGGGGGCATCTCGAAGGATTGAGAGAATTGGCCCAATCAGATTACTTTTGGGAAATGATTTCCAGCCAATATGCTCTTGACTTTGTTGCCGACCGTCCCGAAGCAAAGTGGTTTACCACCGACACTGATCTATATCGTGTAAAAAATTTTCTAAATACCATGATACTTAGCTACCATAACTTATTTAATCAAGTTTTTGGTGTCGGCACTATTCCATCTGAGACAGTCAACTTTCAACCCACCCCTTCCGATCCATAATCTCTGTAGTACAAATTCGTTCGTTATATGAGCAAATCAGCCTATAATGTGATATAATCGTTAATGCCTCAAAAGCTAGTACTTCATCCTTCAGAATCCGGAAAGCCGGTACCACCACTCAAAGAGTTTCAATCATTTATAAAAGTTAGTAGCGCCAAAACTAGACAAGCGCTTACAGATACATTAGAAGAGCTACATACGCTCACCTCGGAAGTCTGGCGTCCGGGCGCATGTTATGCCGCCGAACACATTCAAGCACAAGTTGAAAAAGCTAAACGTGAGGGGAGGCTGACTGGAGCAGAAATCTCGGTTAGAAGTTTTGCTGGTGGAGCTCACTATCACTTGGTTGCGGAAGTTGAAGGTCAAGAGTTAGTCGTCGATCCGTTTGGAGTCCCGACACCAGGAAAAGATTATCACATAGAACCTAGAACCATTACCCCGTTTTTTGGAGAGGCCGAGTCCGCTCCAGAACATCACAGACGTATCTATGAGAAAAGTGAATCCCTAGGGGATCGGGGATTCAGACGGTTTTCACCATAGTAAGAACTGAAAATGTTCTGAAATCACTCAATCAGCCAGCAGAAGCTTCAACATGGTGCCACAATGCAACAAGACATTTATTGAGGTATATTTAGTTATGGATTTACCCGTATTGGCTTTTTCAATTTTAGGTTTGTTTATCATTTGTATTTTTGCCTATCAAATGTGGAGCAAAAAAGGGCGAAGGCAGACTATAGAAATGATAACTGGTCTAAAAGTTGTTGGCGAAGTCGCTGAATTACCCTCAAATGAATTTAGTCCTCGATTTGGTTTGCGTGTTCATCAAGATCTTAGGTTATACAAGTGTAAAGAAGGGGACAATCTGGTGTATATTCTCGAGAATACCCAAAGGGCACTTGGCGGAATTTCTCGGAATTTTATAAAATTATCATCCGAGTCAATTGATCGAATCAACCAATTCAAAAATCGTGCATAGTTTTGGGATTGTCTGAATAGTAGAACCAATTATGCGGGAGATTCGTTAATAATTTGAAATTATTTTTCCGCACACAAATATTCAAATTCCATTTGTTGGGTTGCTTCGTTGACTTTATTGTTTATCTTAAATTTGCATCTATTTTCTTTGCCATTTTTTAGACTCATGCAGCCAGTGTAGCCATCTTTGTTGGAAAATTGCGAGCATCCTCCTGTCGATCCAGTCTTAGACTTTGAAAAAATAAAGGCAATTCCCAAAATAACCAATACCATTACACTCACTATTATAATTTTTTTCATATTTATTAATAATAACAAATTTAAAAAGATCATATATACAACCACTACAACTAAGTGTATTATTACCACAATGACAAGTATTTCAAAACAACGGGTAACCCTCTTTTTAAATCCAAAGCTTCTAATTCATGCCAAGGCACAGGCAGTTATCGAAGATTCCACTCTCACCATTCTAGTTGAAAAAGCTCTGGTCGACTATCTCCCTGACGAGATAATTGTCAAAAAACCAAAAATCTGAGTGTAATTCTTTTATAAGTTTAAGTGAGTGATTAAGTGTATGACTACTGTTATTAACAGTCCTCCATCTTCGGAAAACAACAATCTCGGTATGTTTGTTGGCATTTTTATTTTTTTAGTTCTCGGACTAGTCTTTTATTATTTTGGTCTTCCAGCGTTAAAACAAATGAGGCAAATCAGTGCTCCTCAAATTGTTATTCCCAATCAGATCGACGTTAATATTAAGCAAACACCTTAAGAATATATGAAAGAAATAATTACCACCCCAGTTCGCTCTGGTGCCACCAACAATGAAACCGGCGAATATTTAATCTATTTTTTCTTTGGTCTCTTAGAATCACTCTTAGCCTTCAGGCTACTCCTCAAACTAGCCGGAGCCAGTGTCTCTAGTGGTTTTGTCCGGTTTATTTATGGTATTACCGGTATTTTTACCTTACCTTTTCAGGGTATGTTCCGTCAGGCATCTGTCTCTACTTCCGTTTTTGAGCCAGCTACATTAGTGGCCATTTTTGTTTATATATTAATCGCTTGGGGGATTGTCAGACTAATTCGCATTTCCTCAGGTGAACAACAGGAGTCATAATATGAATATTTCCTTTTCCTCTCTCAGTCCTCTGTCAGCCCTAGTTTTTGGAATTCTAATTTTAGTCTTTCCTAGAATCATCAATTATCTCATCGCCGCTTATCTCATTATCACTGGACTCATTGGTCTAGGGATTTTAAAATAATATGTTGCTACTTATTTTCCTCTTGATTATTGGCTCGGGACTAGTCTATATTTCAAAATTCAATTTCATGTTAGTTTCCGTAAATTTTGGTTCATTTGTTGTTTACGACATTCCTCTTTTTTATGTTATTGTTGGCTCGATTCTGTTTGGACTTGTTCTCTCTTATTTAGTTCATCTAGTCAATTCTGTTTCCACCAATCTCACTCTCCGTGGTAAAAATAACCAGATCAAAAAAGAAAAAGAAGAAGTCCTAGAATTGACCAAGCGAGTTCATCAGTTAGAGTTAGAAAACGAAAAAATTAAGCACGAACCAGTTGTCGAGAATGACGACCAAAACGCCCTGTGAAAAACATCTTAGCCAAAATTTACCATGCTCTCAATCTCTCCAAGGGTACCCAGCTTTTGGCCATGCGTTTTTTACAAGATAAATTTTTAGTCGGGGTCACCGGTATTATTCAAAATGAGCAACAGGAAATCTTGTTGTTCAAACACACCTATCGCTCTCATTCATGGAGCCTCCCCGGTGGCTATCTCAAAGCCGGTGAGCATCCCCGCGAGGGCCTCGAAAGAGAAATAAAAGAAGAATCAGGTTTGGTCGTCTCAGTGGACGAAAATCTCAAAATTCGCACCGATCGTGATACCGCCCGTTTGGACATTTGCTACACCGGAGTCCTAATTGGCGGCGATTTTACCCCCACCCACGAGGTCTCTGAATTTGGTTTTTTCAATTTAGACAATCTGCCTCTCCTTCGTCAAAACCAACTATTTCTCATCGATCTCGCCACCAAAGCCACGTTATGATGAAGAAGTGGTGGTTGTAAATTGATTGTCATTTGACATTAATCCGGCTGTCAACTACTATCATGTACATGGAAGGATCACAAATTTCAAAAATATTTTCTCTCAAAAATATTCTAATTATTATCATCGTTATAATTTTATTTGTTTTTGTACTTTTTATTATTTACAATCAAAATAAATCCAAAAAATTAACATCTCTTTCAATCACTCCCACCCCCGAAAAATTAGTCGTGGTTAGTCCCTCGCCCCCTCCTACAGATACTATAGCTCCCACTGCGACAATCACTCCTCGACCTACCTCCACTCCCAAGCCCACCTCAACCCCCAATCCAACCGCCACCATTACCCCCAGCCCTACCATCACTCCCACCCCCACTCCCACTGTGGTGATAACCAATTTAACTCTCAACTCTACCGCCACACTTGATGGCTGGAGATCGAGTAATGGTGGATCAAATTGGGATTATCCTTATGTTCAGGCAGGTCACAACGCCACTCTAACCAGTCGTGGATTTGTTAGTTTTGATATCACCTCAATTCCTGTCACTGCCACTATCGATTCAGTGACCTTACGCTTGTATCAGGTATCAGTTGTGGGCACTCCTTATACATCATCTTTAATTATTGACCATGTTAATTATGGTACCAGCACATCTGCCACTCCCTACGATGGTTCACCACTTAGTACCAACATTGGCACTTTTTCAGAAAACTCCACCCTTGAGTGGAAAGAATCGGTAGTTACCAACAGTGTCAAGGATGACCGGACTAGCAGTCGCACCCATGCCCAATTTGGTCTCCATTTTGCCACCGAATCAGCCGGTGGTGCCGATGCTTGGGTACAATTTACTTCGGCCAATGGTTCGGGAAATATTCCCCAACTTGTCATTCGCTATCATTAATAAAAATTTACCATAGCGTAAATTATTTCAACCCCTGTCTATTTATTCCCTACTTTATAGTTGGCGAGTCATCAGGATAATTCTTATTTTTTATTTTAAATATTTCCCGCCATGGTTTTTTACGGTCTATCACCAGTTTCCAGCCCAGCAATTCCAGTCCCAATGGAATAAACCATACCCCTGGTAATACCGGCAATATCATCCCCAAAATACCCAAGATAATTAATAAAATACCCACTCCTCTTTTGACCCTAGCCATATATTTTTCCACTCCTCTATTTTACTCTCAAAAGAATATTTTGTTTCACTCAAAACTCATTATTGCCAATTTAAAAATAAATATATTCGACATTCATAGTAGAGGATTCTAAGCTCAATTCGCATCTAGCATATATTTGTATTATCATATAAATATATGAAGCCAGAAAAACCAAGCTCTGATTGTTGCTCCACGAGTCAGCATTTTCACAAACATCATTCCTCAGGCGCCTCCAACACTATTTATGCCCTCGGCGTAATCGGGGCTCTCTTTTATTTTCTCCAACACGCCACCACTTTTTCTCTAGTTATGATTGGCATCGGCAAATCAATTTTTTGGCCCGCCATTTTGATGTTCAAACTCCTCACATTTTTGCAAATGTAGATGATGGTACCGGAGAATCCGAGAATGCTTGACATGGCCTACAGACCAAAAAAGAATCAGCCGACCCATTAGTTCCCTATCCATTTCTCAATTCGAGGAAATATTTTTTGCACCAAGATTTGGCATACTCCTCCATGTTCGTCAAAATATTTTGCTAAAATCAAGCAATGAAAGTGAGGCATAGTCAGACGATTTTCTGGTTATACCCGACTAATTAAATGAGAAACAATATCAAAATTGCCTACATCCTATCTTTTTTGAGTGAGCTGTATTTTCCTATTTCTATTTGGATTTTTTATTATTTGAATTATTTGGATTTCAAGCAAATAGGTATACTCACGGCTGTCAAGTTGGTTTCGTCCAATATATTTGAAATACCTACAGGAGTATTTGCCGACATAGTCGGTCGAAAAACCTCAATTGTAATTTCATTCTCTTTGTACAGTTTGGTTATGTTTGGTTTTGCCAACATATCAGTGTTTTGGATGTTTATTGTCCTAGATATACTCAAGGCCATCAGCAATGCATTTTTTTCAGGAAGCTTAGAAGCATTGGTCTACGACTCTTTAATAGAAAGTGGAGAAGTAGAGAATTACGACAAAGTTATCTCCAATATGGAATCGGTATCATGGACAGGATTATTTATCTCGTCCATTGCTGGAGGTTATATGTATTTCTATTGGTTTCGCTCACCATATATTTTTCAGGGTGTTTTGTATTTCATAACTGCAATAATTGCTCTATGGTTAGTTGAGCCAAAAATTGACTCACAAAAACATAAATTTATTGAAGCAGTTAAATTAAACTTTGTCGGCTTTAAAGAATTGTTTGGTAATTTTCATGTATCTCAGATGTCTATTGTTTTTATTATTCTCGGAGCCGGCTATTTAATTGCCTCAGAACTGTTGGGAATTTCACAGGCTAGGGAATATGGTATAGATTCGCGCGGAGTTGGATTTTTGTTTGGTGCCGGTTTTATTATTTCTGCCATTGCTTCGCAGTTTTATCCTAGACTAAAAAAGTTATTGGGCACCAAAATGTTGCTATCAGTTACGGCTAGTATCTTAATATTGTCATTTTTGCTGGCAAAGTGGGTTGGTGTGTTATTCGGATCAATACTTATAATTGCCAGAATTTCCAGCTCGACAACTTTTAGAAATACCCGATCAAGTGTTATCAATAGTCTCATTGGATCCAAAAATCGGGCCACGACGCTGTCAACACTGGCCCTATTATCACAGTTACCTTTGGCCTTTATGGCCTATTTTATGGGTGATTATATCGACAACTCTTCTCCAAATTCATTAGCTTGGATATTGGGGATAGTTATGGTTGTAGTTTTATTGGGACAGGCACTCTATTTTTACCGACAAAAGTCTAATTTTGCTAAAATCAAGTTATGAATAACGTAGGATTAGAAAAAAGAATAAAGTTGATTGAAAATCGGAACAAAAGAGTTGAAATTGACAAGGCGTGGGAGACAAGTCTGACTAGAAAAGTTTTGTTGATTATCTTTACCTATTTCAGTATTGGATTGTACATGAAGGCCATCGGGGTCGATAACCCATGGTTAAACGCCATTATACCCTCACTTGGATTTTTATTATCAACTTTGAGTTTGCCATTCTTTAAGAAGATTTGGTTAAGTAAGCAAATATGAAAAATCGTATTTTTGTAATACATGGTTGGGGAGGTGGGCCTGATAAAGATTGGATGCCATGGATTACAAAAGTACTAGGTGACAAAGGTTTTGAAGTAATTACTCCTCAAATGCCCGACACCGATGTTCCAGTAATTGATGCATGGGTAAATAAACTAAACGAAATTATTGGTGATATTAGAGAAACGGATATTTTTATTGGTCATAGTATAGGTTGCCAAACAATTTTAAGATTTTTGGAAAAATTGCCTTCAGATAAAAAAATTGGTAAGGTAATTTTAGTGGCTCCGTGGTTTGAATTAACCAATCTTGAAAATAACCAAATGTGGCAAATTGCCAACCCGTGGATCAAGTCACAAATTGACTTTTCGGAGGTAGTGCACAAATCCCTTTCATTTGTCACTATATTTTCTGACAACGATAGTTGGGTGCCAATGGATATAAATGTCAAATTATTTAAAGAAAAATTAAATCCAGAGATAATTATTTTGAAAAACAAAGGTCATTTTACTGCTGACGAGGGAAGTACTAAACTGCCAGAATTATTAAATTTAATTATATGATAGTTCTCAATGTTTTCACCAATGAAAAGGGGGATACGGCAAGTAGTTTTCCGATATAATCAACCATCTTAATTAGTACACTTAATAGATGTACCAAAGAAAAATTATTATTTTTGTCATAGTCATTTTATTAATTACCACTAGCGTTGTACTTTATCCACAGAGCAAAAATAGTGTCAAGTCGCCATTCACTTCGGGTAACGATATCTTAAGTTGGACGTTTGATGGCCAGTCTTGGCAGGCAAGGGGTAGTCCACCTCTCTGTCCAGATCCGCTAACCTTATCCTCACCTGTTGACCTCAGACAGGTGAGTGGAATTTTGTATCCGGGGCAGGAACGAGGTAATGATTACAAGCCGCATGGGGGTTTTCGGTTTGACAACAATATTAACAATCAGATTGACGTTTATGCACCGATGGATGGGAGCCTTTTCAAAGCCGCTCGACATTTGGAATCTGGTGAGGTCCAGTATTCGCTATATTTTATTAATAACTGTGGCTTTATGTACAAGCTGGATCATTTACGGGAGTTAACGGCTAAATTTAATGAAATATTGGACAAAATCCCCATGGGTGTTGAGGGTGACAGTCGCACAACTGAAGTAAGCCCCGCAATTTTTGTTGCTCGGAGCCAACATATCGCAACAAAAGTTGGATTTGAATATTTCAAGGGCGGGTATAAAGACAAAAATATTTTTGTCGATTTTGGTTTATATGATCTAAGGAAAACAAATGGCGTAAATTATGATTCCGCATTCCGAGCCAAACATCCAAATATCAATGAATATGGCACCTCTGCTGTTTGTTGGTTTGATTATCTTTCCAGCGAAGATGAGGCGATTGTCAGAAGTCTCCCTGCCACCGGAAATAGTGGAAAAACAAGTGATTATTGCCAGTAGTCGGTCTGCATGATTCTAGCAATTTAGTAATCAGTTGATATAACTCCTATCATATCAGTAGCAGTTCGTACAAAATAATTGTAAAATCATTTTATGAATAATCAAAAGGTGATCTGTGGCATAGCTATGTCAATTGATGGGTTTACCTCGGGTATCAATCAAAGTTTTGAAAAACCTTTTGGCGACAATTTTGATCCCGATTTGCTCCGTCGTTGGCTGTTTGTGGAGCCTGAAAAAAATAATCATCAAAGAGAAATTAATTCACTTCTCGATGCAGGTGCCTTCATCATGGGCAGTAATATGTTTGGTCCAAAAGATAGAAGATTGGCTCCAGATTGGAGAGGCTGGTGGGGTGATGAGCCTCCTTATCACGCTCCTGTTTTCGTTCTCTCTCATCAACCACGTGAACCGTTTGAAATGAATGGCGGGACTTCTTTTACTTTTATTACCGATGGCATAGAATCAGCCCTGTCACAGGCCAAAGAAGTTGCCGGAGATCGTAATGTAGCTATCTCTGGAGGTGCCCACACGGTTAATCAATTCTTAGCCGCAGGGCTCATTGACGAGCTCTGGCTCCATATAATACCTGTCACCATTGGTGCAGGTACTCGTCTTTTTGAAGGAGTGCCTCCACTCGACTTAGTACCTATAGAAGTGGGCGGTAATAGTTTGGTCACCCATATTCGATATAAAATTATCAAATAAATATTTTAATAATTAAAAAAATATATGTCCAAATATGTCGATGGATTTGTTCTAGTAGTACCCAGCAATAAGACCGAAGAGTACAAAAAAATGGCCCAGATGGGTCGGGATTCGTGGATGAAGCATGGTGCCCTCAGTTATTTTGAATGTCGTGGTGACGATATGGCACCCCAAGAAATGGAAGGTCAAAAGACTCGTGCCTTTCCCGAAGTGGCCGGTGCTAGTAGTGGCGAAACAGTCTGGTTCTCTTTTATCACCTTTAAATCCAAAGCCCATCGAGATGAAGTCAATGCCAAAGTAATGAAGGAGATGGGCGAGCAGATGACGGATATGAAAGACATGGAAATGCCCGTCGAAATGAATCGGATGGCCTACGGCGGTTTTGAGGTCGAAGTCGAGGGATAGCCCATAGGGAGTATAATCAGTTATATGACCAAAAACCCCTTTATCAACGCCCTTTGTGCTTCCGGCTACATTTTATTAGTCGTCTGTGTCATGACATTTGTCACTTCACCGCTACGCAACAAGCCAGATACTTTTATGGCTCCACTTACAGTATTATCGGTACTCACATTATCTGTCTCGGTCATGGCCTATTTGTTTTTTTACCAGCCACTTTTGCTTTTTATTGATGGGAAGAAAAAAGAGGCAGTAAATTTATTTATCAAAACAGTTGGAGTCTTTGCCATTATCACCACAGTGGTCTTGATCTTACTTTCCCTTGGGCTATGAACTATATTAGTGATCAACAGCAAGAAGAGCTTTTCTCGACACTAGAGGTTAGATTTGCCAAAAACATGAATCGGCACAAGGGTATAGATTGGGATAAAGTAAAAACAAAATTAGAGTTAAGCCCGCAAAAGTTATGGTCACTTTTTGAAATGGAGCGCACCGGCGGCGAGCCAGATGTTGTTGTCTTTGATAACAAAGTCTATGAATATTTTTTCATTGACTGTAGTACTGAAAGTCCCAAGGGGAGGCGAAGTTGTTGTTATGATCAAGAAGCTCTCGAGGATAGAAAAACATTTAAGCCCGCAGATAGCGCCGTTCATTTGGCCAAATCGATGGGTATCGATATATTATCTGAAGAGCAATATCGAGATTTACAAAAATTAGGTGAGTTTGATTTAAAATCTCAAAGTTGGCTGAAAACCCCAGACGAAATACGAAAATTAGGTGGCGCCATTTTTGCCGATCGTCGTTATGACCACGTCTTTGTCTACCACAATGGTGCGGAGTCTTATTATGCCACTCGTGGTTTTCGCGGTCTACTTCGTGTCTAAACTTCCTGTTTTTTATATCTTCTGTTTTCCAGAGAATTGATTTGTCGGTAAATATTATCGAGCAAATATCCTACAAAAGCATAGACAATCAGGGCAAATAGAGAAGAGAATTCAATCACCAATCCTCCCTCCAGTCTGGGCGAGGGGAATGCTCCAATAAATGGTTTTAAAAGTGGTTGAGTCGTCTCATAAATCCAATAGACAAATGGCGCCCCAGCCGATGCCCCAAATAATTTTAAAATAATTCTAAAGCCCAGCAAAAACTCGACAATTCCCAAAATAATACTAGTTAGTGAATAAAACAGTGGCTTAAACATAACTAATACCTAAATAGTAGCAGTTAAATCTTTTACTGTCAATTATTAAATTCTCTGCATCCTTTTATAAAACTGGTACAATCAAGCATGTCCAAAACACCAGAGTTACCAGTCAATAGTGTTGCCAAAGTTCTGCCTATTATTTGGTTATTCACAATTATTACTATTGCTATCGCTGCCTATTTTTATATTAGTTCTGGGGCCCTCGCCCAACAATTTCTCGGACTTTTTAAAAAGCAAGTTGACAGCTATATTACTCCCTCGATTTCACCCACCGGAGTACTCAAAACTACTTCTGTACCATCAGCTGTGGCCACCAATAAGCCCACGTCTACACCCACCAAAAAACCTGTTGCTTGTTATCGCCTCAACATTCGCGAAGGCGAGTTTGCCAGCAACAAGTGTTATTCTCGGACTGATTACGACAATTTGTACTATTACCTCCAGCGACTCGATTCAGCCAAGTTCGATCTCACTGCCGCCCAAAATTCTATTAATATTACCTGTAATTGTCGAGTCCCTCAGGAATGCGAATTCTTCAAAGATTCCTGTACTCGGGACAAAGCCCAAAAATCTCAGGCAGAGACCAATATCAATACTTACACCACCACCATCCGTTCAATTATTGGTCGCGGTAGATAATGATCTATTATGAACCAAATTTTAGTATTAATCTCAATAAATGAAAAATTCAACTATTTCAATCAAGCAAAAAATAATTGATACATTCAATACCTACGTCAGAGGCAAAACAGCCGATATTTCAGCCAGTAACCAAAAACATGATGGGCGCGGGGGTCATTGGCTGGAAACACAAATGGGGATAGTCCACAACCGCTCAAACTCGCCCGATATTGACGGTTTTGAAATGAAAAATAGCACATCTACAAAAACAACTTTTGGTGACTGGTCAGCAGATTATTATATTTTCAAAGATAAAAATATTATCTTATCTCGAGACGAATTTATGCATATTTTTGGTAAACCAAATGTCAACAAGGACATGAGATATTCATGGTCAGGTGAGCCTATTCCAAAATACAATAAATATAATAAATTCGGTCAAATACTCATAATTAGCCCCAACGAAGATATTATTATCCAATATAACTTTTTAAAGGACTGTCGTCCTCACAAATCAGGAATCGTCCCCAAAAACCTCCAGCATGATAGCTTAATCCTAGCTAAGTGGAGTCGTAGTTGGATGAAAAAAAAGTTAGAAAACAAATTCAATAAACTCGGCTGGTTCAAGTGCCAGACGGATAAGAATGGTATATACACCAACATTGTATTTGGTGAGCCTATTCAGTGGGCTTCATGGCTGTCAGAAATCAAGAAAGGTTTGGTTTTTTTTGACAGTGGCATGCATCAAAACAATTCTAGAAATTATTCGCATTGGCGCGCCAACAATAAATATTGGCAAGAAAAAATAACCAGCACTTATTAATCAAAAATTCCGGTTTCTTTAATTTTTTTTGCTAGTGCCCTTATCACGGGCACAGCCACGCTATTACCAAATTGCTTGTATGCTTGAGCGTCACTCACAGGGATAACAAAACTATCAGGGAAACCTTGCAGTCTGGCAGCCTCTCTCGGTGTTAATTTTCGCGGATTTTTATTTTTTTGTTCTATCAAAATTTCTGACCCATCCTTGTAATATCTTGCCGAAATAGTGCTGGTGTAGGGACTGTTTTCATTAAAAAGGCAATATCCAAACCCATTACCCTTTATTGCATGTTCTTTTCTCCGTCTTTGATGTCCCGCCCACAATCTGTCTGAAATTGTGTATTTATTGTCAACTTTATTTTCTAGTATATCTCCGACCTTTGTTGTCTTGTTTAACTCATCAGGGTATTCAAATTTTACATCTTTTCTAAATCCAATAATATATATTCTAGCTCTATTTTGCGGTAGTCCAAAATTTTTAGCATTCAGTATTTTATAGTGCATTTTATAGCCCAGTTTTTCCAAAGTCCCTAGAATTACTTTCAAAGTGTTTCCCTTATCATGACCTGCCAAGTTTTTTACATTTTCCAAAAATACAACTTTAGGTTTGTGATGTTTGATTATTTTGACAATATCAAAAAAAAGTGTACCCCTCGTATCAGCAAATCCTTTTTTAAAACCAGCTTGTGAAAACGGTTGACAGGGGAACCCCGCCAACAGTACATCAAAGGGCTTTATTTCCGATGGCTTAATTTTTGTAATGTCCCCATATGGTATTTCATTAAAATTTGTTTGATAGGTCTTTTGAGAGAAGTTATTCCACTCTGAGGTAAACACGCACTCCCCACCAATACTCTCAAATCCAATTCTGATTCCTCCTATACCAGCAAATAGGTCTATGAATTTAAATTTATGTTGCATGTTTCTAATAGTTTTAGAAAATAAGTCATTTACAATTATTCTTGGCCTAGTCTGATTCATATTTTAACTATTATCAATATGATTTGTGAAGTAACTAGATTATCACACGAACAAAACCCGAAGAAAAGTAGGTAAAACTATAACACTTTTATCCTCTCAAAATTCTTCCCTTCCAACCCAGATATTTTCACGGGAACAACCTTATATTTGACCGCCTCCAGTTGTCTCGGAGTCATTATATATTCAATGTAGCCATCATTGTGAGGCTTCAATAGTCCCGCCCCCACCCAAAACTTTACCACCGATGTTTTGGCTGTCCCCGTGGCGATAGCGCATTTTGCTGGAATGTTATTTACCAATATTTTTCCTTCGTTTCGGTAATATGGCCGGCGCTTACTTGCCAGTGAATAGGCGTCGTGAACTAACTGAACTTTTTCTCGCCATTGTCCATCACTTATTTGCCCATCTTTGGGCTTCACGTTCAGTTCCACTGTGGCGGCTTGTTGCGGTGTCAGTACTGGTAATCCGTTTGGCAGTTCCCCCTTCAGTTTTTCCAAGTTTTGTTGATATTACTTTTCAAACAGTTCCTGACTCTCATACTGTTCAATCAGTCGGCTCAAACTGAATCTAAAATTAGTCGGCAAATATGAATTGACCAATTCAACTAATTTTCTAAAACTATTTATATATTTTTTTATATCCTCTTCCGCCACATTATTTATTTGCGGGACAAACACATCCTCCGAGAAAAAATCAAAATTCACTCCCGCCTCAAAACTGGCGGCAATTGGCATTAGCCATTTGGCAAAATAAATTAAGGTAAATAATTCTGCCCAGTCGACTTCTGGTGTCTCTTCTAGTCTCCACAACTTATATCCTCCAAAATCCCAGACCAAATTTATTGGAGTATTACTAGCAATTGATTCATTTATTATTTTTGTTAAATGATTCCTAAAATCATTATCTACAGCATATTTTCTGAACTTTTTTGATAATATAGTTTTCTCAATCACCTGCCCCAACTCACCCTCAGTCTTGGGCTGGTTTTTTAGGCTATTCAACTCACGAGTTATATATTCATCAGGCGTCACTGCCTATTCTACTACTTTCTTCACAATATCGTTTAAAGCTCAATAAAATTGCTTTCCATCCTTCCCGTTGTTGATTTTTGGTATGCGACTTCTCAGCCTCAAACATTTCCCAGACCTTTGTCTGCTCCTTTTCCAATTCATCAAAACCGACAATCACTCTTCTGCCGTCCGTCAAATTATATTCAATTGTCTTAGTTGGCTCAATTTTGCGATACACTCCCGCAAATTCAAAGCTATTACTACCATCCTTGGCCGACATAGTATAGTCAAACTTTCCCCCGACTCTTAGGTCATTCGTCGCTCTCGGGCAGTACCAATCTTCACTCGCCTGATTCCATTTGACCACCGCTTCTGGGTCAGTCCACATCTGCCAAACTTTATCTACTCCTATATTAATGTTTGTTTCAATTTTTATCATTTTCATAAGCATATACCAAATCTGCAATTATAATTTTTTTCATCTTCAGCATGGCTTGCATTACTCTGTTGGCCTTTGCTGGGTCTTTGTCACCCAACAATTCCATTAATTTTGTCGGCACTATTTGCCACGACAAGCCATATTTGTCCTTTAGCCAGCCGCATTGTGACTCTTCCCCACCAGTAGTTAGTCGCTTCCAATAATAATCCACTTCTCTTTGGTCGGCACAGCTGACCATCATTGATATTGCTTCACTAAATTTGTATTGAGGTCCGCCATTGAGGGCCATTAATCTCTGCCCCTCCAGTTCAAAAGTAGTCACCATCGGGCTTCGTTCCCATATTTTTGAATTATCAAAAATATTCACATAATATTCCGCTGCTTCTTGAGCTTTATTATCAAACCACAAGAATGGGGTTATTTTATGACTGATCATTTTTAAAATTTATAACTAATACCACTATAGTAGTAGATAACCTAAATTTCAACAACTAATTTTTTCAATTTGTATTATTATATTGATGTATGAACAAACAATTATTCCAAAGTTCTTTGCTCTGGGGTTTTCTGCTCTGGCTCTTTGGCTATATTTTAGGTTTTGTTTTATTTTTTGTGGTTCCTACTGCCTACTTAGGGTGGGTGATTATGCCTCTTGGCATATTCTTTACTCTCTGGGTGCTCAGCCACAAAATTCCTCATACCACGCTTGACCACTATATTATTATTGCCCTAATTTGGACAATTATAGCCATAGTTTGTGATTATTATTTACTTGTCAAAGTCCTCCACCCTGCCGATGGTTACTACAAGCTCGATGTCTACCTCTACTACCTGATTACCTTTATGTTACCAATTATCTATAGCACCAGTCACTATGTGCAAAAAAAATCTGCTCAGAAGTCTCAATAATATCCGTAAACTAACTGCATCTTTCAACCAGCCGCCAGCGCCAAATCGCCGTCAATTTCTTTTTGATGGTACCATCATAGTCGAGGACGCCGCCGGCACTCTTATTATCGGTCCAAACACCATCCTCGATCTTCGCGTGGGGGAGACACCTTCTGTTCGAATTCACCGTCCCGAGCCAAAGACCCGTTAATTCAGCGCACTATTTATCTCAGCCATCAAAGTTGACTCGGGTCTAAACCCAATAAAATCTTTGACTACTTTGCCTTTGACAAACAATTTCATGTTGGGAATACTACTTATTTGATAGTCCATAGCTAGGGCCTGATTATCTGTTTCATCAGTATCTACCTTGACCACTTTCAACTTGCCCTCCATTTTATTGGCAATTTCTTCTAGGACTGGTGCCATCATTTGGCAAGGACCACACCATGGTGCCCAAAAGTCCACCAATACTGGTAGTTCAGAATTAATAACTTCTTTCTCAAAACTATCCTTGCCCAACACATTAACTGGATTTGACATATTTTTTGTATTTAATTAATAATTTTTTATCATCACAAAATTGCGACTCAACGATTTCCTCAATTACTCGACTAATTCCCGACTTGACCGCTTTCAACTGCATCAACACTTTCTCACATTCACACTTACCTTCCATCATTTTTTTGACACCCTCAATCTGTCCGAGGATATTGTTTAGTCTTTGATCAATTGATTTCATCAATAATTCTAGCACACCCTAGGGGGGTGTCAAGAAGAAATTGTCCCTGTCTTAATGTTTTCTTAATTTTCACTTTGTATACTCACTTTGTTCTCATTATAAATATTATAAAAATATGAAAAAAACTATCTTACTTGCCTCCGTCCTTTTGTCCTCATTATTTGTTGTCAAACCCTCGTTGGCTGCTACAGTCTGTAATGACGTATTAGATCAGCAACAGTTGCTCCGAAACGGAGGAATTAGTGCTCGCACTCTCCTCGGCTACAAAGTTGGACAGTCTTTTACTGCCAGTGCTACCGGAATTCTTTCAAAAATTGAAATAGGTTTCTACAATGAGTTCAACCCAACAGGTACTATAGACATATATGAAGGTAATGGTATTAGTGGAGCACTCCTATCTACCCAACATGTTAACGGTGGATACTGCCTCATGGCAGACTGTAGTGCACCATTTACAGTTAGTGCCCCAGTAGTTGCCGGTCAAATATATACTTTCGTATTTACCCCAGATGCAGGGATGTCGGACCCATTCTTAATTTCACTTTCTAGTTTCAACCCCTATTTAGGCGGTGAAATGATCCAGGTGGATACTGCTGGTGTCTATTTTCTCAGTAAATACAATTATGATATGAAATTTTCAACCTACATTCAGGACGTGACCTGTAGCGTCGCTCCAACTGTCGCTCCAACTGTCGCACCAACTGTCGCTCCAACAGTCGCTCCAACTGTCGCTCCAACTGTCGCTCCAACTGTCGCTCCAACAGTCGCTCCGACTATTACTCCAACTCCTATTGCTAGTACCGGCAAAAAAGTTGAGTCAAAAGGTAAAATCTCAGCAGTCACTGATAATTCAGTCACAGTCAACGGTATTCTTCTCCGCTTACTGCCTGAGACAGTTATTAAAATGAATTATGCTCCAGCCTTTGCCATTGGCCAAAGAGTCGAATACAAGGGTATTCTCAACACCGATGGATCAGTCAATCTTTCCAAGATAGAGATAAGATAATAAATCATTCTCAAAATACCCCCCCACATCTTGGGGGGTATTTTTATTGGTGCTAACTATTTTCAATTGACAAACTACCGCACAATCCATCAATGTTGTATAATACCGGTATAGTTTTCAACGGTACCTATGCAGATTTTAATTATCGAGGACGAGGTCAAGCTGGCGCAATCCATCAAGAGGGGGTTAGAGCAAAGCGGCTATTCTGTCCAGATGGTTCACGATGGTCAGGAGGGGTTGGAAGAAATTGAAATAAACCACACTGAGTACGACCTAGTTATCTTAGATCTCAATTTGCCCAATCTCACCGGTATCGAAATCTGTCAATCAGTCCGCAGCCAAGATATCAAAATTCCTATCATTATGCTCACTGCCCGCGATACAGTAGAGGACAAGGTCGCCGGTCTCAACAGTGGTGCTGATGACTATTTAGTCAAGCCCTTTTCGTTCATTGAGCTACTGGCCCGAGTCCGCTCCTTGCTTCGTCGGCCTGCCGCCATTTTATTTACCAAATTATCAGCCGGTCAAATTATTCTCGATCCCACAAATCAAAGGGTTTGGCGTACCAACGATGAAATTAAGCTGACTTCTCGAGAGTTTTCCCTTTTAGAATATCTAGTTCGCAACAAGGGGCGCATCGTCCCCCGCGAGGAAATTTTGTCCCATGTTTGGGATCAATCTTTTGATCCAGCCTCAAATGTCATCGATGTTCACATTACCAATTTAAAGAAAAAAATCAGCGGCAATACCGACAATGATCAAATTATCAAAACTATTCGTGGCTCCGGCTATAGAATCGACGACTAATCCCTTCAAAACAGCCCAAATTCGTTTAACTGTCCTTTACACTCTAATTTTCGGAGTCCTTGTTCTTATTCTCAGCCTCTTTCTCTATAAATTATTTGCCGCTGATATCCACGAAGACATGGTTTCAATTTATGGAGACACCGCTTCCAGTATTGACATTATTAATCAGCACAAAATTCCCTTACGCAATTATCTAATTAAATTAGATTTAGGAATAATGCTCTTCATAATTGTCGTTAGTTATTATTTATCTCAGTTCACACTTCGTCCCATTCAGCTTAATTACGAAGCCGAAAAGCGGTTTATCACCAATGCTTCCCACGAGCTTCGCACCCCCCTAGCCATACTCCGGTCCGATATCGAAGTTAGTCTTCTCGACCGTCATTTTCCCCGCTCACTTCGACCCAGTTATCTTAGTTTTCTCGATGAAATCGACAATATGAAGTTAATTATTGAAAACATGTTAATGCTTTTTCGTTTTGAGAGTCGACAAATAGTTCTCCATCCCGAAAAAGTATCACTCTCCCTATTGTTAAAACAGGACATCAAACGACTAAATTCTTATGCCCTGACCCATGGAATAATTATCAATTCTCATCTTGAATCTCGGGTATATTGTCATTTGGACAAATTTTTTATCGATATCGCTCTTCGCAACATCATTAAAAACGCCATCGAATATTCACAAAAGGGAGGTTCTGTCACCATTACCCTTTCCAAAATCAAACACCATGTTTCAGTTGTCGTCACAGATTGTGGTATCGGCATCCCTCCAGAAGTTTTACACGATATCTACAACCGATTCCAACGTAGCCGTGTTTCTAGTACCAAGAGAAAAGAAGGTTTGGGTTTGGGGCTCTCCATCGTCAAACAAATTGTCGATCTCCATCATGGCACAATAAATATTACTAGCCAAGAATCAGTTGGTACCACTGTCACTCTCGACCTTAGCTGTTAAGGTGATATTATTAATTATGAAATTAACTGACAAAGTCGCCATTGTTACTGGTGCCGCTAGCGGCATGGGACTAGCCATTGCCAAATTGTATGCCCTTGAGGGAGCCAAGGTTATCGTTTCCGATATAGATAAAGAGGGAGTTGAAGCAGTAGTCGCCGAAATAAATTCAGCTGGCGGGCAGGCCACTGGTGTAGTTGCCAATGTTGCCGTTCAGTCAGATGTCGACAATTTAGTTGATACTGCAGTCAAAACTTATGGCACACTAGATATATTGGTAAATAACGCCGGTATTATGGATAATTTCATGCCTGTCGACAAAGTCACCGATGATCTCTGGGACAAAATAATTGCTGTCAACACTACTGGTCCAATGCGGACAATTCGCAAATCAATGCCTATATTTTTGGACAAAAAGTCTGGCGTGATTATCAACATCAGTTCAATTGGTGGACTTATGGGATCACGAGCTGGTGCCGCCTACACCACTTCCAAATTTGCCCTAATTGGCCTCACCAAAAACATTGGTTTCCAATATGCCTCTACCGGTATCCGTTGCAATGGCATTGCCCCAGGTGGTGTCAATACCAATATTGGTAAAACTATCAACAACCCCGACAAATTTGGAATGGAGCGCGCTACCTCAGGCTCAGCCAACAATATTCGTATGGGTGAACCCGAGGAAATTGCCCAAGTCGCCCTATTTTTGGCCTCTGCCGATTCTAGTTTGGTCAATGGCACGATTATTACTGCCGATGCTGGTTGGACGGCGTATTAATTTCCTTTGGCTTTCTCCGAGGATTTTCTGGCAGCTCTTATACAACAATAGCCATTTATCAAAACTCAATTCAGTTGGTTTTACCTCACCGATCTTCAGCATTTTTTGGATATTTTTTCTCTGGTCATAGGTCAAGACTTTTTTGTATGACTCCATAACTGTCGGTGCCCAAGCAGCAAATCCATAGTTGACAAAATGTCTAAAAAATATTTTATCCTCATCCTTGATAAAGGCACTTTGTCTTTTAACAAACTTGACAAACACAATTTTTATTTGGGGTTTTAGGGTAAAATTTGTTCGATCAATTTGTCCTAAAACTTCTATCTCAAACCATGGTTTGGTCAATATCGACGACTTTGTTTCATGGGGTATACCCGCAAACTTCTCAGCAGTTTCTTTTTGCATTATCAGATACATTTCTTCCGGTAAATTAGGACTAGTTAATATCTTGTTCATTATTTCGGCTGTTATTGAAAAGGGGATATTGGCAAAAATCTTATATTTTTCCTTAGGCAATTCGTAGTCCAAAAAATCAATACATATCGCCCCATATTTTTGGGCCAACTCCGGATCTTTTTCAATAGCAATTACATTGTCGACTACTTTTCTTAGCTCGTTGGTAATAATATTTTTCCCCGATCCAATTTCAATAACCAGATCTTCTTTTTTCAAATCCGCAGCAGCAATCAGTTCCGACACCAGTCCCCTGTATTTTATAAAATTTTGACCCAGAGAGTTTTTATCATGATAGACCATATTATGGCTCTGGCGGCAGGAATTCTTCTCCATTATCCGACACAGTTTCTCCCGCCTTCAGCCACAGAATATAGTCGCATCCAGTCGCTTTTTTCGCCTCACGATCCCAGCCACTAGTTGAACATTTTTTCATCCTCTTCCCTGCTGCCGTGGTAAATAGTACTAGTGGCTCACCACACTTGGGACATTTCTCATCGAGTTTTTCAGTTGACCCGTTTATCCATTCGACATAGTCGCATCCAGTCGCTTTTTTGGCTTCTTTGTCCCAGCCTCCAGCGCTGCATTTTTTCATTTTTTTACCAAAACGAGTTACTTGAAGTATCAAGCTTGCCCCACATTTGGGACATTTTTCATCGAGAGTTTCTGGTTCTACCTCCAGCCATTTTACGTATTCGCAGCCTTCATTTTTGTGTGTCTGGGGATTCCAGCTACCAGCACTACAACGTTGTAGTTTCCGGCCGGTGGCCGTAGTAGTAATCTCTCCGAGTTGCGCCCCGCATTTGGGACATTTTTCTTCTGTTGTCATATGTTATCTATACTAACATCTATTTAATTATTTTTATCCCTCTAATTCCCCACAGCAAGAATCCAATAATAATTATTTTAATTAAATAATGATTGCTTGGATCCAAAAAATCTTTGGTCATTTGAGTTTTGTTACCGATTAGTAGATGTACTATGATTGATGTTGGCAGTGTCAAAAACAACCAATTAATTTTAGGTATATCAATATTTATTTTTCGAAAAAGCCAAGACAGTGCAGGGGATAATAGATATATTCCTATAAATGAGACTATCAAGTCAAAAACGGCATAATTCCCAATTCTAAATTGTCGCAAAGTTTCAATATTTATCATATATCTGGTATAAAGATACCATGTCCTACTCCACTCCCTCCCTCAATCTTCAGGAACTGGATGTCAGCGGGATCAGTTTGAGTACTGAGCAGCAAAAACTTTTTTCTCGATTTGAAAACACCACTTCGCATATGTTTATTACCGGCAAGGCTGGTACTGGCAAATCAGTTCTCCTCCAATACATAAAGTTACATACTCAAAAAAACATTATTGTCGTGGCTCCGACAGGTGTGGCTGCCCTCAATGTCGGTGGCCAGACCATCCACTCTCTTTTTATGTTCCCCCCCAGTTTTATTGATACTCGCAGTTTGCGACTATTACCCAAAACTTCCAAAATTCTCAAGCACATTGATACCCTAGTTATCGACGAAGTCAGTATGGTGCGCGCCGATTTGATGGATGGTATAGATTATTTACTCCAAAAAGCCCGTGGCAATAGCGACGCTTTTGGTGGGGTCCAGTTACTTATGTTTGGTGACCTCTATCAGCTCCCGCCGGTAGTCAACGAGCCTCAATTAATTAGTTATTTTCATGAACTAAACGGTGGTTATTATTTTTTTAATTCTCTCGCTTGGAACGGTGCCGATTTGGAAATATATGAACTAACCCAAAACTTTCGTCAAACTGAAGAAAATTTTAAAAATATTTTAAACTCCCTTCGTCAGGGCGACATCTCCGAGTCACTTTTGTCTCTTCTCAATGCCCGTGTCAACTCCTCTCCGCCTTCGTCCGGAGTTATTACCCTCGCCACCACCAACTCCACCGTTTTTGACATCAACCACACCCGACTCAATTCACTTATCGACCAGGCTCATGCTTATCAAGCAGTTATCACTGGCCAGCTAGACGCTGCCCTTTATCCAACTGAGAGCTCCCTAATTTTGAAAAAGGGCGCCCAAATCATGATGCTCAAAAACGACTCCAAAAAACGCTGGGTCAATGGCTCCCTCGGGATTATCGAGTCGGTTAGTAGTCACGAAATCACCGTCAAAATAGATAACAATATTTATTCAGTTTTACCCGAGACATGGAACAAAATTCGCTATACTTTTAATAATGACAAAAAACAAATCGAAGAAGAAATTATTAGTAGTTTTACTCAGTATCCTCTTCGATTGGCTTGGGCTATTACGGTACACAAGTCACAGGGGCAGACCTATGATTCAGTCATAATCGACATGGGTCGTGGGGCTTTTGCTCATGGCCAAACCTATGTGGCCCTGTCTCGCTGCAAGAGTTTAGAGACTCTTCATTTGCTCCGTCCTTTGACCTATCAAGACATTATTATTGACCCCGCCATCATCAACTTTATGAAAAAAGCCAATATCAATCAACTCTAACTTTTTTTTGGTCTAAATCCGATAGTTCTCAATTTAAATTCAGTTCTAGATCTTAGACCTATTTCTCGGGTCACTTCGGCCTGCATCGCCACTACCTGGCTATTTACCATGGCAATTTTCTCTGCTGTGTTTATCCCGAATTCCCCATACACCTTTATTAAGGTATCCATATCTTCCTCAGTTCCCTGCAATTTTTCCGTATTGTAGAGCATTAGTATTTTATCTGCCGCTGCCGCTATTTCATTCCCCGCCATAGATTATTTTAGAGTATTATTTTTATATTATGTTATCCAACTTAGCTCTCATTAACTTTTTATTCTATCTGGCCTATGTTTTCTTAATTACCATTGTCGGATTGGTCATCAAGTTTGACTTCTTTACCCTTAGAATCGGCAACTTGTTTGGACAAGTGGCTGTGGCTTTTTACATCCTGACCCTACTATCAGGTATTTTTCGTCGGCTCAATTATAACTTTACCCCCATCAATCTTCTTCGTCTTTATCGCCGCCACTTGGGTATCTCCATGTTTCTCTGTGCCCTGTCTCACCTCATCCTCGTCAAACTCGGTTCATTCCAGACTATCTCCGCTATTTTTTATCAAAACCCAGCTGATTTATTTGGGTCTTTAGCCGTATTATTGTCTCTACTTTTATTTATTACTTCCAATGATTATAGTCAGCGATTATTAAAAACCTTTTGGTTTGTTCTCCATCGCCTCACTTATATTATTATGTTTTTTATTTTTCTCCATCTGGCTCTACTCGGCTCACTCAAATGGTCTGGCCTCTTTTTAGTGGTTATCGCCCTTGAAATTATTTCCTATTTAGTTAATTTTCACTCTTCTCCAAAATCATGAAAACACTTTTTATATCCGGCGGTAGTCGGGGGATAGGTAGAGCCACTGTAAAGTACTTTTTATCAAAATCATGGCAAGTGATTACCACTTCCACCAGTGGTCGGCTCGACTATGTTGACACCGACTTAACCTGCATTAAATTTGATCTTGGTGATAAAAATTCTCTTGAAAATTTAATAGCCACTCTCAGAGATTCATCAGTAAAAATTGACTGTCTTATCAATAATGCTTGGTGGTCCACCGGTCGTACTCAGGAGCAGGATATCGATATTCACCGATTGCAAGAAGTCCTCTCAGTTAACTTAGTTGGGACAATTAACTTAACTCAAAGATTATTGTCTACACTCAAAGACGACTCAATAATAATCAATATATCCTCTGAGTACGGATCTTTAACTGAAGATTGGGGCTTTGTCTCTCCCTCATATAGGATAGCCAAGGCAGGCATCAACATGTTTACTCGTAACCTCTATAAACACGAAAGTTTGGTAAAAAGAAAGATAAAAGTTTATAGCTTTGACCCAGGGTGGGTCAAAACTGACATGGGTGGTCCGGAGGCTCCTCGTGATCCATCAGAGCCAGCCAAAGAATTATTTGATCTTGCCAATTCCAATCTAGCCTCCGGCGAATTTTATCGTGGTTTAGTCAAAAGAGATTGGTGATTTAACTAACCTTTAGTATCCCCACGTTTTTTCGCTTTCGTGATCTTACTACCCCAACGGGTGCCAATATTATTACTCCCTTATCCAACAACTCTATAGCCTCCGCGTTGTCTTCTATCTTTACTTCCTTCTTAACCACCATCGTTTCTATTTTCATAAGCCATCATATCACCAACTCCGGAAATAATCTTTCTTTTCCGCTATAATATAGGTACTGATATCACAAAGCCACGTATCTTTTTGTAAATTTTGATTTTGTGCCTCACCGAGTTATGACCAAGTTGACCAGTTTTGATGTTCTCATCGTCTATTCCCAGCACTTAGCCCGCAGTGCCAGTGACACTCCCCGTTCACTTGCCCCATTTGCTCGTGGATCCAGCAACGAATCATACAATATAGTCTATAGTTATTTTTTGCAGAGTTGTGCTGCTGCCAATCTCTCGGCTGCCTTCACCACTTCGGCCGATATTATTGGCCCTGGTTTTTGCAAGAGCTATTGGACCTTCAAAGACAATACCTGGCACAAGGTAAATTCCCCTTGTTACGCCTCACTTATCTTCGACAAATTTTCTCCGACCAGTATTGGTATCAAAAACCGTCGCCAGTTATTATTCTCCGAAAAAACCATTAAACCATTCAACGACCCCCAGTTATTCAATATGTTTTTTGACAAACAAAAAACCTTCGATAAATTAGCCGATTTTGCCATACCCACTATCACTCTTGATCAAAACAGCCAGCAAACAATTAGCGCCAGTTGTCAGGCTATGTCCGATCTGATGAGTACCTATTCAGGTAACGGCGATTTTACCACCGACATAATTATGAAAGACCGTTTCGGTGCCGGTGGCCGCCGAGTTTTCAAATTCAAGACTGGTGATTCTGCTAAAATGATGTCCGTAGTCGACCGCAATACCAAAATCTCTTATATTATTCAGCCATTTGCCAAATTTGATCAAGGCTACAAATATCAAGACACTCCAGTTTCCACCGATATTAGACTGGTTTATTTAAAAGGCCAGATAGTCCAATCTTACATTCGCACTGCTAAGGCAGGAGACTTCCGTTGCAACGAGCATCAAGGCGGAACTCTTACTTATCTTGATATTTCTCACCTCCCCACCTCGCTTCTTCAAAAATCAGCCAAAATAGCTGCATTCCTTGGCAATACCTGTTCACTTTTTTCCCTCGACTTTATTATTACCAATAGTGGCAACAGCTATCTATTAGAAGGCAATACTGGTCCTGGATTGGACTGGAATCTCAACTTACCTCAAAACGAAATAGAAGCCAAAAAATTAATTCGACTTGTAGTCAATGAATTATCTTCCCGTGCTATATTATCTTATGAACAAAATCATTCCCCGTCTCGAGTGGGAGTCAAAGTATAGTGTCGGTGTCAAAGTTATCGACGACCAGCATCAAAAGATGTTTGCCACCATTAATTCACTCATCTCCACCATCAACACCATGCCCACCAAAGATGAAGTAATGAAGATAATCACTTCACTAATAGAATACAAAAAGTTCCACTTTGCCACCGAAGAAAAATACTTTACCGAATTTAATTATGAGGGTGCAGCCGACCATATTGCTCAACACCAAGAATTTACAAAAAAATTATCCGCCATCCAGCAACAAGCCGGTGATGACTATCTTCTATTGGCCTTCGAGCTAGTTGATTTTCTCGAAGACTGGTTAATCGGTCATCTTCAGACTTCAGACCGACTCTACATAGATTGTTTCCTCTCCCATGGTTTAAAATAAACTGTGGATCTTCAAAAATTATTTTATCCTGAAACTATTGCCCTGATCGGCGCTTCCGACAAAGTTGGCACTGTTGGTCACGCCCTCGTCACCAACTTATCTACCTTCAAAACCGTCTTTTATGTCAACCCTTATATTCCTCGTATCAACAATCAGTCCTGCTATGCCAAAATTGCCGATATTAGCAAGGATATTGATTTGGCCATTATTGCCGTCCCCGCCAAAATAGTCCCGCTTCTAGTTGAGGAAGTGGCTCAAAAAGGTACCAAAAATATTATTATTCTCTCTTCTGGTTTTCGTGAAATTGGCCGCACCGATCTCGAGGATCTAGTCAAACTTATTTGCCAAAAAAATAATATCAACTTATTGGGACCAAATTGTCTTGGACTCGTCAATCCAAAAATAAGCCTTAATGCTACTTTTTCTAATACTATGCCTCTGCTTGGGCCAGTTGGTTTTGTCTCTCAAAGTGGCGCTCTTTGCGCCTCAATCATCGAATATTCACCAAAACTAAACATCGGCTATTCCCAGTTTGTTAGTCTTGGCAACAAAACTATTATCAATGAAAACCAAATTCTCGAATATTTTGAAACAGACCCCTCCACCAAAATAATTGCTGTTTATACCGAGCAGTTAATTTCCCCCTCTCAGCTTTTTCATCTCACCAAGCCAGTGATTGTCTTAAAATCAGGGACTACTTCTGCCGGTCAGGCCGCGGCCAAATCCCACACTGGCGCCATTTCCGGCACCGATTCGGCCTATGAGGCATTATTTGCCCAAACTGGGGCAATTCGAGCCAATTCAATTAGTGATTTTATCAATTTCCAATCAATATTTTGCACCAATGAGTTACCCAGAGGCAACCGTTTGTCCATCATTACCAATGCTGGTGGTGTCGGAGTCATTGCGGCTGATGCCGCCATTAAGAATAATTTAATTGTCGACCATGTCACTGATTTATTAGGTGATGCCACCCCCGAAAAATACTCTCTTGCCCTAGTCCAAAACAATTCAGATTCTATTCTGGTTATTCTCACCCCCCAGTCAGTGACCCAAGTGGCAGAAACAGCCCAAGTAATAATTGATTTTCATAAAAACTCTCATGTCCCATTAGTTGTCTGTTTCCTCGGTGGTGATTCAGTCGACCAATCTATCAAACTCCTGCGTCAACACCATATTTGTGTCATCGACTATCCCGAGGCAGCTGTTGCTGCGATTGGCGCCCTAACTAGTTATTCTCTGTTTTATAAACAGCCACCCAAAATAAATTTTGAAAAATTTGATATTGTTCCCAGTAAAAATCTTTTAGAATCATACGGACTTCCAGCAATTTCTAGTTATCTAGCCTCCACTGTCGACGCAGCCAGTGAATACGTCAAAAATAAGACTGGTAAATTTGTCCTCAAAATTTCTTCACCTGATATTCTCCACAAAAGCGATGTCGGCGGAGTCATCCTCGACGTTGATTCGGCCAATCTGTCTCTCGAGTATCAAAAATTATTAGATCATATCGGTGCTCTTCGGCCTGACGCCAAAATCGACGGCATTCTTATTGAGCCAATGTTAGACAGAACCAATAGCCTAGAACTAATTATTGGTGCCACCACGGATCCTTCTCTTGGACATATTATTATGGTCGGCTATGGTGGTATTTACACTGAAGTTCTTGCTGATGTCGCCTTTGGTGTTGTTCCCCTCACTCGTACCGATGCCTATAATCTGATTAGTCAGTTAAAAGTCAAAAAAATCCTCGATGGAGTTCGTGGTAGACCTCACTTAGATATCGAATCAGTGGTTGATTGTCTTGGCCGGCTATCCCAGTTGTTAGTTGATCATCCTGAAATTAGCGAATTAGATATCAACCCGCTTCTTGTTTCCGAGCATGGTAGTCAAATTTTAGATTATCGTATTCTCAAATAATTTAATCTACTTTTAATGTCATTATGTTAGTATTATTTATGCAAAATAAAATTTTATTTCTATTTTTTTGGTTAAGTATTTTTTTATTTGTCACCACCGATACCGCCCTCGCCTACAACATCAATATTTCTCTTGATAATTATGGTAATGCCACCTATTCTTTCCCCAGTGTTTTAGGGGATGATGATCAACCTGAGAAACCTGATACAGAGAAAAAGGAAGAGTCAAAGGAGGAGAAAAAAGAAGAGAAAAAATCAGAAAAATCTGAAGTTAGAGAAACACCCAATACCTCCCGCCCTGAAAAAATTGAAATCAAAAGGGAAGAAAACAAATCCAAAGTTACTCTTAAAAAAAGCGACAAAAGCAAGCAAGAACTCAGACCAGATAAAGTAAAATTAAAATTTTCCGCAGTTCCCAAACTCACCCCCACTCCAAAAATGGAGGTTGAAGACGAGGCTAATGATTCTTCAGATGATGTTACTAAAGTTGTCGAAGACCGTGCTAATCGTACCAACGAGAAGGTTGAGTTTCAAAGCGAAGTCCACGACGATGGCACCGTCGAAATGCAATTAGAATCCCGCAATATCAAAGCCAAGATAAAAAGCGATGAAATTGAATTAGATGTCAAAAATAACAATATTGGTATGACCAACAATGCGGGTGTCCAAACTACACTGGTTCACTTACCCGACCAGGTCATCACCAAGTTTTTAGAATTAGGTATCTCTAGTACTCCTGACAGTTTAGAAATCGGTCAATCAGCTGAGGGATTTGTCTACAAATCCAAATCTATCAAAAACCAAAATTTGTTTGGAATTTTCCCCCGTCAAGTTGAGTATGATGTCTCTCTCAATGACTCAACTGGTGATATCACTCAGCAAAAATCAGCCGCCAATTTTGTCCAGCAATTTCTAAATTTATTTACCTTTTAACCTAGACAGCCACCAATCTTTCTTTGTGAAATACTTTAAACGATAGCCAAAAACACAACAAGACTACTCCCGATCCACCCAAAAACGGATAATGAATATTTAGTTGCCCTAGCCCGCCACCGATAATCGGCCCCAATACCTGCCCCACACTCATATACGAAGTCTGCAGTCCCATTATCACCCCCTGCGATTTAGCATCTGTTTCATTGGCGATAATTGACTGAGTCAGGGGATTAACCATGGCATTAGAAACCGACATTAGTATCGAGGCCGCTATAAATAGTGGCCATGAGTTCGAGGCCGACATCAAAAAAAACGCCACCGACACTAGTCCAATTGCCATCGGATATGTTTTTTTAATAGATATTTTTTTCAGTATTCTTTGCACCAAAATTAGTTGGGACAACAATCCAGTTATTCCAAATAGAGTGAAAATTTGGGCAATTTGTTGTGGTCCCATCCCCAATGTTTTAACCGAAAATGGTTGGAAGGCGTAGGTGAATAGAGAAAATGATAGCGAATACAGCGCCGTAATAATTAGAAGTGTGCCAATGTTTGGATCAATTAAAGCTCCCAGCATTTTTTTAAAATCAAACAATCGGTGATGTGACACTTCTCCCATCTGCTGGTTTGTTTCTGGCAATATTATGGCCGTAATTACTACTGCCAATAGTGCCATGCATCCCGATATTACAAATGGTACCCACATGCCATATCCCACAGTCAGTGCTGAAATTGCCGGTCCAAAAATAAATCCAAATCCAAACGAAGCCCCGATAATTCCAAATCCCTTGGCCCTATCTTTTGGTGCCATGGTGTCAGAAATTATTGCCGACAATATCGGTATATTTCCCGCTGTTATCCCATCCAATGCCCGTGCCAAAAACAAAAATGCTGCGCTGGGTGCCACCGCCATCAAAAAGAATGATCCGGCCGTCCCCGCCACCGATATTATATAGTAGTGGCTTTCGGCCGTATTTGTCTGATAATCTGCCAATTATTGGCGTCGATATAAACTGGCAAATTGAAAACAGGGCAAACAGTAGCCCATTTTGAAAATCACTTAGACCAAACTTGTGACTATATGTATATAGTATCGGGATAATAATTCCATAGCCTAGGGCATTCACTATGGCAATTAGGGCAATTATTAATAAATTTTTGTTCTCTTTTGTCATCTATAGTCTGGAATTATAGCAAATATAGTTATGGCAAGAATAGTCGGTTTGCGGTATCCTAACTAATAATTATGAAACCTGAGTTAGTATTTTATTGGAAAATATTACTCTATATTTTTCTCGGTTTACTTTTTATTGGGGTCAACTGTTTTCTCTACTTAAAGTATCAACAGCAAACTACTTCCTCTATTACCACACCTACCCCCTCTCCCTCGCCTAGTCTTACTCCCACCAATGTTGTCCAAAAACAGTTTTCTGCACTCCGTTTCTCCATCCAAAACGGTTCCGGTAAGACAGGTTATGCCCTAGCTACTGCCACCCAGTTTAAGGCCGCCGGTCTCCTCGATATCACTACCAGCAACGCCCCGTCGAGTGATTACACCCAATCCGAATTAATTTTTCAATCCTCTGAATTAAAAAATTTATATACCCCAAACTTTATCTCAATTTTTCCAGTACCATCCTCCAATATTACAGTTGATCAAAATCAATCTTTTGATGTTGTCCTTATTCTCGGCACCAACTAAACTTTATGTCAGCTCATAAATTTGAATTATTAATCATCTTTGGCACTATCATCCTCGCCATCGCTTTTGTTGTCACTGCCCTCAACCCTGCTGCCCGCCGGCGCGAAGCCCGCAATACTGCTCGTACCGCCGCCGTCGATACTATTCTGTCTGCCATTCATCAATACGTTCTTAGTACTGGCAGTGTTCCACCAGAAATCAATTCTATTGCTAGCCAAATTGGCACCTGCACCACTGGCGGCAATGTTCTCTGTCCCAATGCTAGTTCCGTCTGTATCGACCTGAGTACCATTCTCTCCTCTGGTGAATATTTAAAATCAAATCCTCTCGACCCTCTGTCAGGTACAGCTTCTTCCACTGGTTATGCCATATCCAGAGACGTCAACAATGTTTTTACTGTTTCTGCCTGTCAAGCTGAGGGCCTATCTATCAATCACTCCCGCTAATTGTGTTAAATCAACTAATTGCCTATCTCCAGCACCTATCATTAGTCCTCCCGCTCGAGATATTTTGTTTAGTAGGTTCTTTCATCGAAGAAATTATTGGCCCTATTCCTTCACCTATTATTCTAGTGACTTCGGGAACCATTGTCTTTCAACGACATGGCCCCGAACTTTACCTAATAGTCCTCGCCATTATTGCTGCCTCTGGTAAAACTTTTGCTAGTTGGATTATTTATTATCTCTCCGACAAAGTTGAAGATTTGATTTTTACCAAATACGGTCAAGTTTTGGGCACAGTTCGCCGTGAAGTCGACAAAATGAGTGCTTATTTTAATGGCACTTGGAAGGATGACTTTTTTCTAATACTATTTCGGGCTATTCCTATTTTTCCCACTACCGCTGTTTCCATTGCCAGCGGATTTATCAAGTTAGACCAAAAATCATTTATTAGGTCTACTTTTATTGGATTTTTTATTCGCAGTCTTTTTCTATTATATTTAGGTTACGCCGGTATCGAGTCATTCGGTCTACTTCGTTCTTGGTTGGCCGAATAGTTTTCAGCCCCTCTTCAGTCTTTGGACTATAATAGGGCCATGAGAATCCTTGTCATCGAAGACGAACATCGTATCGCCCAATCAATCAAAAAGGGCCTAGAACAGGAGCATTATGCTGTCGATGTCGCTTATGACGGTCTTGACGGTTATGATCTAGCCACTACCGAAGAATATGATTTAATCCTTTTAGACCTAATGTTACCCAGCAAAGATGGTCTGTCTATTTGCCGTGATCTTCGTGGTCAAAAAATAAATATTCCCATACTGATGCTCACCGCCCGTGGCCAAACTGATGACAAAATTACTGGTCTCGATGCTGGTGCCGATGATTATCTCACCAAACCATTTTCCTTCGATGAACTATTGGCGCGCATTCGTGCTCTTTGTCGTCGCCCAGCACCAGCCTTATCAACGGTGCTAGCAGTCGGTGATCTCACTTTGGACACTACCAACTACTTAGTCACTCGCCGTGGAGTCAATATTAAATTATCCGGCAAAGAGTATTCCTTACTCGAGTTTTTCATGCGTCACCCTCATCAAATTCTTCGCAAAGAGAGAATCATCGGCCATGTTTGGGACTACGACTCCGACATCCTCCCCAATACAGTTGAAGTCTATATCAAAAATCTTCGTCACAAAATTGATACCCCTTTTCCCCACCAAAAACCTCTATTTACTACCATTCGTGGTTTTGGTTATCGATTAGGATAATTATGTTTAAATCAGCCAGAATCAAATTAACCAGTTGGTATTTACTTATAATTATGGTTATTAGTATTGCCTTTAGTGTTTTTATCTACCAGTTAATTTCCTTTGAAATATATCGTTTTGCTCGGGCTCAGCGTGGTCGTTTTGAGAGTCGACTCTACATCAATACTCCTGTAGAAATGGACCTAATCTTCGAAACCCAGCATCGTCTCCTCTTGTCTCTTATTGTTATCAACAGCACTATCTTTGCCATTTCTGGGACACTCGGTTATTTTCTCGCCGGCAAGACTTTAGCCCCGATCCAAAAAATGGTCGATGATCAAAATCGTTTTATCTCCGATTCTTCCCACGAATTTAGGACTCCACTTACAGCCCTTAAATCATCACTTGAGGTAAATTTGCGCGACAAAAAAATGACTCTATCCGCCGCCCGTCGACTAATGAGGGACAACATTATTGAAGTCAACAGTCTTCAGGCACTCTCTGATGGTTTGCTTCAATTGACTCAGTATCAGCAGGTCAAAATAAATTTTCACCCACTCGATATTTACGATGTTATCCAAAAATCTATCGACAAAATCTCGCCTCTAGCCCATCATAAAAAAATCACTCTTAAAAATAAAACAATTCACCAACAAGTCATGGGGGACATTTATAGTCTCACCGATTTGTTTGTAATTTTATTAGACAATGCCATCAAGTATAGTCCCCCAAATTCTTCCATAAAAATTACATCCCTCACCAAAAACAAAAATTTATTAATCTCAGTCCAAGATCAGGGGCAGGGGATCGCCCCCACCGACGTCCCCCATATCTTTGATCGCTTTTATCGATCCGATACCAGTCGCACCAAATCTGAGGTTACTGGTTTTGGACTTGGGTTATCAATTGCCCAGAACATAGTTGATAATCACCACGGTACCATCAAAGTTGATAGTCAATTAAATCACGGTAGTACCTTTATTATTTCCTTACCATTATGAAATTACCTAATAAAAAAATAGTTATCGGTTTAATCTTTTTAATCGCCATTTATTTTGGCTCCAAATATTTTTTTACATCATCTAGCTCCGCTCCCACCTATCAAATAGCCAATGCAGAAAAAGGCAGCCTCATCATTAACCTGTCTACTTCAGGGTCAGTCGCTGCTACCAATAGTCGGACTGTTACCACCACTGCCTCAGGTGTCGTCAAAAAAGTCTACGTCAAGGAGGGACAGGCAGTCCGTACTGGTACTCCAATCATGTTAATCGAGCTAGATCTCAATGGAACTCAAAAACTATCATCAGCATATTCATCCTATCTATCCGCCCAAAATAGTTACAAATCTACTCAGGACAAAATTTATTCACTCCAGAGTGATCTAGTTTCTGCCAAAAATATTTTCGACAATCAGTGGGCCGGCCAATCTCCCAACGATCCTACCTACATCCAAAAACACAATGCCCTTTTGTCCGCCCAAGCCGCCTACGACAATTTACAAAATAGTCTTCGTCAGGCTAGTTCGGCGCTTGAGTCAGCCCGCTTGTCTTATCAAATGGCTAGCGCTACAGTCTATGCCCCCATTTCCGGTACAGTCTCAGCCATTTCTCTCGCTTCTGGCATGATTCTCAATCCCACTAGTGATACTGCCAATAGCAGTAATGTCGCCAACAAAATTGCCATTGTCAAAACCAGTGCCACTCCAGCAATATCTGTTTCTCTCACCGAGACTGATGTCACCAAAGTGAAGGTTGGTCAAAAAGCCACCATTACCCTCGACGCCCTTCCTGAAAAAACTTATACCGGCAAAGTTATCGCAGTTGACACCAGTGGTACTGTTAGTTCGGGAGTTGTCTCCTACACCACTACTATTCAGTTGGATACCAATGTCGATGAAATATTGTCCAACATGTCCGCCACCGCCAGCATTATTACTGATATCGTTGATGATGCCATTTTGGTTCCCTCTAGCGCGGTAGTTACCGTCAATGGCCAAACTGTAGTACGTCAATTAATCAACAAAGTATTGACCAACATTGAGGTACAAGTTGGCAAAAGCAATGGCACTCTAACCCAAATTATTTCTGGCATCAATGATGAGGACTCAGTAGTTACCAGCATCACTACACCCAGTACTACCAGTAAATCTACTACAGGTACTTCGGTATTTAGTTCCCCTATGGGCAGTGGCAGTCGTATCGGTCGTTAATATGATCAAATTAATCAATATTTCCAAGGTCTACCAAAATGACAGCGTCAAGACTGTAGCTCTAACCGATATTTCTTTTCATATAAAAAAAGGCGATTTTGTGGCTATCATGGGTCCATCTGGTTCGGGTAAATCTACCTTAATGCATATTTTGGGGGCCCTCGATACCCCCACCGCAGGTGAATATTTATTAGATGGTATCTCAGTTGCCAAACTAAATGATGATCAGCTATCCGAAATTCGTAATCAAAAAATTGGCTTTATTTTTCAAGCATTCAATTTATTACCCCGAACTACCGTTCTCAAAAATGTCATGTTACCCATGGCCTATGCTGGAATCGAGGCAGACAAACGTGAAGAAATTGCCCTAAAGTACATCAAACTAGTTGGTCTCTCGGATAGGATCAACCATACTAGCAATCAATTATCCGGCGGCCAGCAGCAACGAGTTGCCATTGCCAGATCACTAGTTTTGAATCCCAAAATAATTCTGGCCGATGAGCCTACCGGTAATATTGCCTCAGATCAGGCCGAGCAAATCATGGCTATATTTAAAAAACTAAATCAAGAGGGTCATACAGTTATCATGATTACTCATGAGCCCGACATCGCCGCCCATGCCCATCGTATTATTCACATCCGTGACGGCAAAATCTCCAAAAATTAGAATTATTTTTTAAATTATTAAATTCCGTTAAATTATTAAATTTTATTAAATGAATCTCTTTGAAATATTTATTGAAGCATTAGGAACTCTAACTCTCAACAAAACTCGTACCGGTCTGGCTATTTTAGGAATTGTCATTGGTATTGGTTCGGTTATCTCTCTTGTATCTCTTGGCAAAGCCAGTCAGACCGCCATCCAAAACCAAATTCAATCTCTTGGCGCCAATTTATTAACTATTTCCCCAGGTTCTCAGTCTCAGAGTGGGGGAGTCCGTGGCGCCGCCGGTGGCCGCACTACTCTAACCAACGAAGATGCTACTGCTATTTCGACATCTACAACTTTGACCAATATTGTCGCAGTTTCACCCGAATACTCTGGTCGCACCCAATTAATTACTACCAGCAGTAATTCCAATTCTCAAGTAATCGGTGCCACTCCCACCTATCAGACAATTCACAAAATAACTCTATCGTCTGGTAGTTTTCTGACAGACGCCGATGTTCAGTCTAGTAATCGTGTCGCCATCATTGGCCCCACTGTAGCTACCAATTTGTTTGGCAGCACCGATCCACTTGGCCAAAATTTACGTATTAAGGGCAAAAATTTTATTGTTATTGGGGTAACCACCAGTAAGGGAGGCTCAGGTTTTATGAACCAAGATGATTTGGTAATTATTCCACTTACTACTGCCCAAAAACAAATATTTGGTGTCAATTATTTATCTTCAATTGCCCTTGAGGCTCGCTCGGCCGATGTCATGACCGCCGCCCAAGACGAAGTGGGTTATTTCTTACTGAGTCGCCACCAACTAACTGATCCGGCTACTGCTGATTTCTCCATCTTTTCCCAGCAAGATATTTTGACCGCTGCCACCAGCACTACCGGTACTTTTACCACCCTTTTAACTGGTGTCGCTGCCATCTCTTTATTGGTCGGTGGCATTGGCATTATGAATATAATGTTAGTGACTGTCACCGAGCGCACCCGCGAAATTGGTCTACGCAAAGCCCTCGGTGCCAAGAGGAAAACCATTATTTATCAATTTCTTATCGAAGCAGTTATTCTTACTTTTACTGGCGGTGTCATTGGGGTCATCTTCGGAATTATTACTTCTTATATTATTTCGCTTTTGACCAATACTTTGTTTGTTGTCTCACCTACTTCTATTTTATTAGCCTTTGCGGTTTCCTCGGTAATTGGGATAGTTTTTGGTTGGTATCCGGCCAACAAGGCCGCCAAGTTACAGCCCATCGAGGCTCTTCGTTATGAATAGTTCAGCCTTTCTTCAGTCTTATTGATTACAATCAATCCAATATGAATAATAATAATCTGCTGATCACCGCTATCTTAGTTATCGTTTTTACCATTGCTGGATTCTATGGAGGGATTAGGTATCAACAGTCTAAAGTGCCCT
Source organism: Microgenomates group bacterium (assembly GCA_049303675.1). GTDB lineage: Bacteria > Patescibacteriota > Microgenomatia > UBA12405 > UBA12405 > UBA2283. Next base: position 408,339 of record JBAQNJ010000001.1, read on the forward strand.
CGTTTGGTGGTAGGTTTACTCAAGTCGAACGAACAGGAAATCTTCAAAACAGTCGAGGTCGGATGATGGGTGGTGGCAATATCTTTGGTGACATTATCGCCTCCGATGAAAAGTCTATTACCGTCAAATTAGCCGATGGTTCGAGCAAAATAATTTTGGTAACTAGTTCAACTAGTATCGACAAGGCCTCATCAGCCACCATTGCCGATTTCAAAGTTGGTGAAAAAGTCTCCGCTTTTGGAGTGGCCAATGCCGATGGTAGTCTCACTGCCGCCAACATCCAACTAAATCCCATCATACGCGGCCAAATTAGTCCTACTCCCATAAGCAAATAAATCCTATATAATCACCTCAATGAAGATAATTGTTGTTGGGGCTTCACTCTCGGGTAAAACAACCCTTGTAAAATATTTGCGCTCTCTAAAAGTTGACTGTTCCGAAATCGACGAGGAGTTGACCCTCCAAAACGGTGGTACCTATCCTACTGACATTAATCAGAAGCACCTCGAATTAATCCCCAAAATTATCAAGGATTTGTTATCCCAAAAACAGGCACTTTTTTTTACCAATACCGATTATTTTACCCTTGACGATCTCCGCCTCGCCCGTTCATCAGATTTCAAAATATATTTATTGGATATCAATTTGCCAGAATTAGTTAAACGAAACAAGTATCGTATGGAACATGAAAAGTATGAGGATATGTCGCCATGGTTAGAGGATATGGTTGATTACCAAAATGATCTCAAAAAATCAGGTCTCGTCGACAAAATCATCGACGCCACCCTACCTGTTGAAGATCTTGCTAAAATCATTCTATGATTACTGACTCCTATCAAAAAATATTCGAGGATAAAAAAAGAATTTTAGTTGTTACCGCCCACCCCGATGACCTCGAGCTTTATTGTGGTGGATTAGTTTCTCGGCTGATTGCCGACGGCAAAATGGTCAGATCGGTCAAAGTCACTAGCGGTGACATGGGCTCCCGACTAATCAAAGTCACCCCAGAGGAGCTTCGAACTATTCGTGAGCGAGAAGACTCCGCTGCCATGAAGACACTTGGAATTACATCTAAAAACAACATTTTTTTACATGTTATTGATGGCCAAGTTGAAAACAGTCTGGAAAATATTGGCAAAATTGCCCAGCAAATTCGTCTTTTCCAGCCGGACCTGATTATCACTCACAACCCCATCGATCCCGTTATCCGTTTTGATGCGGATAATAGTTGGTTCAATCATCGAGATCATCGCGCCACCGGCCAGTTGACCCTCGACGCCGCCTATCCTTACTCCCGCGATATATTATTTTATCCAGAGCATTTTAATGATCCACTCGCCCAGTCTTGGGCCTGTACCGAATTTTTGATCGTCGACTCCTACGCCGATCAAGACAGCATTTTTATTGATGTCACTGACCATGTTGCCAAACGGGTCGAAGCTCACGCTTGCCACTCATCACAGTATTCAGTTGAAGCCGCCCAAGAATCAGCCGATTTTTTTACCAAGCAGTGGGATAAAGATAAGAACTACGAAACCTTTCGCCATGTCATCGTTGATTAACACATTTACTAATTGACAACACGTACGTAATCACGTACCATATATTATGAACCTTCAATCATATACAGCCAGTGATGCACGGAAACAACTTTATACTCTAATTAAAACCGCTGCATCCGGCTTAGCTCCAATCGAAATTAATTTACTTCATACAGATCCGGTAATCATGATGTCCAAGGCCGACTACGAATCATGGTTAGAGACCCTCGATATAATGTCCTCCCCAGAAGAAATTAAGGCCATTAGAGCAGGTAGAAAGAGTCGAAAATTGGTATCCCATGCCCAAATGAAAAAACAGTTTGGTATATAATCTTCTTGTGGAAATAGTATTTGAAAATCAAGCTATCAAGCAGTTGAAAAAAATACCTAAGGCTGAAATAAGAAAGATTAACTCAAAAATAGAGAAACTATCCCAAAATCCGCATATTGGCAAGCGACTTCAGGGAGAATTGATAACTCTATTTGCGCTTCGAGCTTGGCCCTACCGGATTTTATATGAGATTGAAAAGAACAAAATAATCATTTGCTCCATTGGCCATCGGCAGGGAGTATACAAAAAATGACAAAGTTATGAAACCTTCCGCCATGTCGTCGTTGATTAGTCGGCCAGCCAGTTTGTCAGACCTAGACATTATTTCGGAGATAGTTTTCTCCTGTGCCACTCGCCTTGCGGATCGCCACTATCCCGATTGGTCTAATTATTACACCATCGATCGGTTAAAAGAAAAACTAGAAAAGCAAATTGTCTTTTTGTTTTATGAAGACAATCTCGCAATTGCGGTCGTTTTTTTATCAGACAATGATCTTTATTATTATTCCAAAATTGATGTAGCCAAGTTCGCCAATCCGAAGGCTAAAGGGATCTATATCAGTACCCTCTCTGTTCGACCAGAGTGTCAGGGTAGGGGCATCACCAGTCAGATAATAAGTTTTTGTGAAAAATATACTCTCCAAAATGACGGTAAATATTTACGCCTCGATTGCTTTGGAGAAGATGAATTATTGGTGAATTTTTACAAGAAAAACGGATTTGTAGTTGTCGGCCCCATGTCTGAGGAACCCAAATATTTATTAATGGAAAAACCCCTCACCTAATTTTTCATCAATATATTACAATAGGTAAATATGAAAATATATCTGGTTGGACCAGAAAAAGAATATCTTTACTCAGTAGAAGAACTTAATAAAGTCGGTAACGTTGTTTATGTAAATAATTTATCGGAAATATTTTCCGATCCAGACGATAAAATATTGGGTATTGCTCCAGGTGTTATTGATTGGAAATTTCCACTAGAAGATCTTAAGAAGATTCAGAATTTAAAAGGTATCTGTACCAAGTCATCTTGGGGTTTTTATATTGATATCGAATATTGTCGCCAAAATAATATTCACGTATGCAATGTCCCAGGTGCCAACTCTCGCTCTGTTGCTGAGTATGCATTTTGGATGATGCTGTCTCTTGCCAGAAAATTACCCCAGCAAATCAGGGATAGTTTCCAAATCCATGAATCTGACAATTTACATGTTGAAATAAGCGACAAAAAAATCGGTATTATTGGACTTGGTAAAGTTGGTGGTCATCTTGCCAAAATGGCGCAGGGTTTTGGTATGGAAGTATGGTATTCAGGGCGCAGTCCCAAGAAAAATTCCTACAAGTATTCCCCAGTCGAAGATCTATTAAAAAATTGTGATTTTATTTTTGATTGTCTCGAAAATTGTCCTGAGACTCAAAACTATTTAAATAAAGACAGACTTAGTTTGATGAAATCATCTGCCTATTTCATAAGTGTTATGGGCGGCGCTGGTTGGGGAGTTGAAGATGACGAATTTTTAGTTCAAATGGTTCAAAACAATAAACTGGCTGGTTTTTCGATCGAGAATGAGCACAAAGGCAACTTTCCTAAGAAATTCGATGGCAATATTTTTATTCCCCCTGCATATGCTTGGAAAACTGTTGAGGCTCAAGATAGAACCAACAAAATATTTACCGAGACTATCGTCGGTCTTGCTACTGGTAAAGTTATTAATGTAATTAAATAAATATGAAAATAAAAGTCACCGAACTCACCCAGCTTACCTTATCAGCTCTCAAAAAGTATGGCTATTCAGATAATGAATCAGCCATAATTTCTAGAGTTCTATTATTCGCCCAACTCAGGGGCAACAATCAAGGTGTCGTCAAACTAATTGGCAAAGGCATACCTCGTCGACCGGAGGGGCAAGCACCAATCAATATCAAAGACACCCCTGTTTCTGCCCTAATTGATGGCAATGCCACTCACGCGATTATTGTCATGGATCAGTTGGCAAATATCGCCATCGATAAAGCCAAAAAATCAGGAATAGGACTAGTTGGTAGCTTTAATACTTCGGAGTCAACTGGCATTTTAGCCTATTATGTCGACAAAATTGCTCGTGCTGGATTCATTGGTCTGGCATTTTCCTCTGCCCCATTCCAAACTACTGCCCCTTTTGGTTCCACCGAGGCTCGTTTTTGCACCAATCCTTTGGCCTATGGTGTCCCCACCAATTCGGATCCCATTCTATTTGATATGACCACTTCTGCTATGGCCTATTATGGACTGATAGAAGCGAAAACGGCCGGTAAAGATGTCCCAGAAAACATAGGTTTTAATTCAGAAGGACAGCCAACTACCAACCCAGCCGAAATCATGGGTGGAGCGTTGCGAACAATAGCTGGACACAAAGGATCAGGTCTTGCACTTCTAGTTCAAGTTCTTTGCGGACCTCTTGTTGGTGCCGATTCGTTTAACAGCAATAGTCACAATGCCGGTAATTTTGTTATCGCCATCGATCCAAGTTTATTTACACCGACTGATGAATTCAAAAACAGAGTTGCCGATGTCGCCACTAAAATAAAATCAGCTCGAAAAATCAATGGAGTCGATGATATATTGTTGCCAGGTGAACGCGGTACTCAATTACAAAAACAAAATATAGATAATGATGAGCTCGAAATTGGTGACAATCTATTAGCTGAGTTACAAAAAGTAGCTCCATAGTTCATGAATATCATTCCCCAAAAAAAATCAATTCATGTAGACAAACCGGATGGTACCTCAGTTAATTATTATTTATTTCCTGAATACGAAGTTCATTACAATGTAGTTGCCCCCCAGACTACTCAGCAATGGCATCACCATTTGAAAATTACCGAATCAATCCTAATTCTGGATGGTCAAATAGAGGTTCATTGGGTCGACGTGCATCAGCAAAAACAGCACCAGTTGGTCAAAGCAGGTGATCTGGTTGAAGTTGGCAACACTCCTCATACGTTTGTAAACAGCAGTAATTCCCCAGTCAAATTTGTCGTCTTTAGGTTTGTCCCGAGTGGCTACAACCAGCAAGAAGTCATCAAAAACGACAAGTTTCTTGATAATATTGACTAATCATGTTCAAAAATTTATTGATTATTTTTCTCGCCAGTGTCTGGATATCTTTATTAGTCCAATTAGTTCCCCAGCCCCAAGTTTTGGGAGTGACGACTGTCAACACACCTCCCGCCTCTGGCTATCGTCGCCAATTAGTTAGGACTGACAGTGGCAATTTTTATGTACGCATTATTGCCGCCGATACCAGTAATACTCGCATTATCATCGATACTGCTTCTGGCTCAAATTGCGGCAATGATTGTCCGGTTTTATCACTCAAAGATTATGTCAAACGCAATGGTGCCATCGCTGGTATCAATGGCGGTTACTTTTGCCCCGCCTCCTATCCAGCCTGTAGCAGCAAAAAAAATAGTTTTGATTTATTGCTGATGAATTCTAAGAAAACTTATTTCAATTCTGATAACAATATCTATAGTAATAATCCGGCTGTAATTTTTGGAGGTGGATATGTTCGTTTTGTACGCTCTGCCTCAGAGTGGGGGAGAGATACTGGTATCGACGGTATGATTTCCAATTATCCTCTTTTAGTTTTCAATCGCCAAAATGTTTACGGTGGTTCTGGTGACACCAAGTTGACATCTCGAGGCTCACGGGGTTTTGTGGCCAACAATGGCAACCGTGTCTATATAGGTATTGTTGAAAGAGCTACGGTAGCGCAGGCAGCCCAAGTCTTGACTACTCTTGGTGTCGACAACGCTATGAATCTCGACAGTGGCGGATCTACCGCTCTTTGGGCCAATAATGCGTATCGTGCCGGCCCAGGTCGTGCCATCCCCAATGCCATATTATTCGTAGCCCGTTGATACATATTTTGATATTTACTTTAACTCCAGTAAGTCTATAATTTTCCCATGGTCAAGAAAAGTGATTATGTCACCAAAAAGGATCTAGTAGATCTAGAGGAAAGATTAGAAATAAAACTAGGCAAGCAATTAGAAGAAAAACTAGATGTAAAATTTGGTGAATATTTTGAGATAATGATCACTAGTGTCCAAAAAACAATTGATTCTGCTCTAGGTTTACACAAAAGTGAGGTCGAGAAAACCACCACTCAACTGGCTTATGAGGCAGGCGTTATGGAAGGTAAGCTCCAGTCACTTGACTACAAAACAGAAGAAAATCCCATAGGATTGGTACTTTAGAGAAAAAAGTTTTTGGTTCCGTTGTGTAGCTGATATAATTGGCTGTGTTTACCCATCCTGATATAAAAAGTTTTGAGCCAACTCCATATGAATATCCCCGAGGATATTTTGATATCCAATATCAGTTTGCCCAAGAGGTTGTCAGAATAGGTATCACTCCTGATATACCGACTGCAGTTGCCAAATATACCTCAATTCCCCGACGCCTTTTTGGTAAAGATTATGTATTGCCTAGCAATTGGCCGGACTTATGTCACAGTTCAACTGTCATCTGGAATACATATACTAAGGAAAATGCTCACTTTTTTGTTTCTCCGGAACCAATAAATGATGGCTGTCATCACGGAAGTTTTATCTACAAACCATACCCCGATACTGATCTGATAATTGATCGGCCGACAGGGCTACAAAAAATGGAGTTACATTTCAACAATCACCGTGGTCACGTTGGTGAGTATTCTAGATCCAACTTATCAACACTGACTACCAATCTCTCAGACTTATTTCAGTCAGTTGCCGATCGTAAAAAAGCTGATCCAAATTTTCGACCAGAAGTCGTTACGCTAGGTTCTTGGATGAACAACTTTACTGGAATCCAGCAGGCATTACCTTCCGAGTTTGTTGACAGTTCTGTAGTAGTTCGTCCACCAAATCTCTCATTCGCTGGTGACTCTTTGTGGGGACAATTTCTTACCAACAATGCTGGAATTAATAAGCAATATTATCAACATTTTTCCGAAAAAATTGCAACTGCCGCGGATATTAATGATTTAGTCGATGCCTTTCCTATGCCAGTACTTTTTTCTCGATCTATTATTAAGCCATTTTTTGATAAGTATCAAACTAAGTTATAATCAAGCATGAAAGATAAAGTCGTAATTGTCACCGGTGCTAGTCAAGGTCTCGGTAAAGAATTATCTTTGCAATTAGTCGCACTTGGCGCCAAGGTAGCTCTAGTATCTCGTAACGAAAAATTATTAATAGAATTAAAAGAAAAAATTAATAGTAATGGGGGAGTCGCTGAATATTTTATCTGTGACGTTACTGACTTTAATCAAGTAAATTCTACAGTAGAAAAAATATTAAAATCTTTTGGTAAAATCGATATTTTAATTAACAACGCCGGTCTCTGGTTACCCGATCAAGTTGCCGCCACTGATCAATCTCGAATCGAAAAAATATTTAAAGTTAATTCTCTTGGTCCAATTTATTTTTCTCAAGCAGTAATGTCCCTGTTTGATTCTCAACAAACAGGCCATCTATTATTTATCAATTCTATCGGTGGATTAAATTATCCAATTATCAAAGATTGGCAAATATACTCTGCCACCAAATGGGCCATTACCGGATATGCCAAATCGTTAAGTTACAAATACGACAATACTCCAATCAAGGTCACTTCAATTTATCCTGGTCCATTTTCTAGTAACATTGACAAAAATGCTGGTGATGATTTTGGTGCCGATCGTAGTTTTGAAACACCAGTCGCTGATTTGGCCGAGCAAATAGTCCATGTTTTAAATACTCCGAAAAAACTAATGGTTGATACTCTAGAATTAAAAAATACTAACTGGAATTCATAAGCATGTACGATTTACTGGAAAAATTAGTTAAAATCTCTCCCCGATTTGGTGTCGACGAAATGAAGGCTGCCAAAATAATTACAGATGAATTGAGTAAATTAAATATTCCATTTACCGAAGAACCATTTGATTCTACTGTCCCTCGAGTTATCACTGCCGAGCTTTTTGCGGATGGTGTTTCTATTCCCTGTCTTAGCAGTACCTTCAAAAGTGGCGCCATAAATAATCTCAATCAAATTCACTTTAGTCCCCACACTGATGATATTAGTGTCATCTCCTTTTATGACGAACCATCAGTTTCAGTATCAAAATTGTCAATGTCGGCATTGACTGCTGCCAAAATAATCAGTGGTGAGGTCGTGATAGCTGAAGAAAAATTTACCACCGAAAATATTTTAGTTGGAAATACTGTTAATCCAAAAAACATTATTTTTGCCCACTTTGATTCCATAATTGGGTCAGGTGCTCTTGATAACGCTGCTGGCGTTTCTCTAGTTTTTGAAATTATTAAAACAAACCCAGGGTTGTTACCAGATAATCTTTTCGTTTTTACTGGCAATGAAGAAATCTCCTATGATGGGGACGATTACGATAGTCACGGCTATCGAGTCTTTGAGAGTGTTCATCAGGATATCTTAAAATCAGCATCTCAAATTATTATTGTCGATGGTGTCGGTGTCAGTTCACCAATGTTGACTCAAGAGGGAATTGAGTTGGTTTTTCTACTAACCAATCTACCTATTTACCTATCAAAATGTTTTTGGCTCCAAAACAATCAAAGATTGGTTCTCCAACACTACCATTCAACCAATGACACTATTGATAATATTAAAATAGAATATTTAAACGAAGCCAAAGAATTACTAATTAATAAAATAACTTTATGAACTATCGCACCCTTGGTAAAACAGGATTAAAAATTTCCGAAGTTGGCTTTGGCACATGGCAGCTGGCCAATGACCCAAATTGTTGGATCGGATCAGACATTAATGAAAGTTTAAAATGTCTTTACAAATATGCCGAGGCCGGTGGTAATTTTATCGACACTGCTTGGATTTATGGTTACGACTCCACATTTCCCGATCGTCACCCCTCTGAGCAATTAATTGCCAAATTTTTGGACGAATCGGGACACAGAAAAGACATGATTGTCGCCACCAAAATACCCGGTAAAAATATGAATTGGCCGGCTCTCTATGGTGTGGGTATAGATCAAGTTTTTCCTGATGATTGGATTATTTCTTGTGTCGAAGATTCGCTTCGAAGTCTCCGCACCGAGTCTCTCGATTTAGTTCAATTTCACGTCTGGCAAGATGAATTCGCCACTCATGACGAATGGAAGCAGACAATTACTAAATTAACTAGGGAGGGTAAAGTAAAGCATTGGGGAATATCAATTAACGACTATCAGCCCAGTAATTGTCTCCAGACTCTCGATACAGGCTTAATCGCCACCATCCAATTTATATTCAATATTTTTCACCAAAAACCGACAGAAAAACTATTGACGTATGCCAAGGAACACAACATTGGTCTAATTGCTCGAGTACCCTTAGACGAGGGCGGTTTGACTGGTAAGTATACTGCTGAGACTATTTTTGAGAACGGTGATTTTAGAAAAGAATATTTCACCCAAGACAGATTGGTTGAGCTAGTCCAACGCACTGATGAGCTCAAAAAATTATTAGGAGAAGAAGCCTCAACTCTATCCGAGCTGGCCCTTCGTTATATTTTATTTTTTGACGAAATGTCTGTGGTTATCCCTGGTATGCGTCGACTTTATCAAGTTGATTCCAATATCGCTGCTTCTGGCCACAAATTATCATTGGAATTAATGGAAAAACTAAAACAACATGCATGGAATCGCAATTTTATTCCTATCGGTCGCGATCCCGCCCTCGAATCTACTGGATATATGGAAGCCTAAAGTATTGACAAAGTATATACCTATACTATACTATATATAGTATATGAACAACGCGGTTATTACCCTAAAAACAAACAACTCACTTAAATCTGAGGCCATGAAAATTGCCAATGAGCTTGGTTTTAGTCTTAGTTCTCTTATCAACGCCTACCTCAAAGACTTAATTCGTACCAAATCAGTCAATTTTAGCGTTAGTGACGAAAGCCATCCCTCCACTTTTATGGTCGATAGTTTACTTGAATCTTCAAATAACAAAAAATTAGGCAAGGTCTCACCACCTTTTACCGATCCTAAAAAAGCAGTAGAATGGTTAAGAAGCGATAAAAGTTAGATTTAGTACCAAATTTAAAAAACTGTATAAAAAGGCACCTCTTAAAATAAAAAATGCCTTTGATTTTAGTCTTGAATTATTTTTAAATAATCCAGACAATCCCGTATTGAACAATCATCGGTTGATCGGCAATTATCGAGGTTATCGTAGTATTAACGTCAATGGTGATTGGCGAGCAATTTATTCACAATATTCCACAGACGAAATAATATTTGAATCGATTGGTACTCATAGCCAACTATATCGTTAATCTGTTAAAATATACCCTTATGACTCCTATTACTTCCTTGGGGCTATTGACGCTCCAAGAAAATTTGAAAAACTTAAAAGCCGAGCTGGTGCGGACTTTTGACGAGCGATCGGCCGCCGCCGCTGAAGGGGATTTAAAGGAAAACTCTGCCTACATCTTCATGACCGAGCGGGCCAACGTCCTCCAATCCCAAATTGACCAAGCCTCCGCCGATATCAAGGCCGCTGCTATTATTGTTTCCCCCACCAAAACCGACAAAGTGGCGCTAGGACATCAGGTCAAAATCTTGTTCAAAAACGACAAAAGAGAACTAACGATCACTTTAGTAGGCAAGAATGACAATGCCCTCAAAAAAGGCTGGATTTCTGGGGATAGCCCACTCGGTATTGCCATCCTCGGCCGTCCCGCTGGTACCACTGTCACCGTCAACGACCAACCCGTCGCCATAATCGAAATATCTAAAGGGGATATTGAATAACACCTGCATCAAAAAACCCGTCTTTCGACGGGTTTTTTTAGATTTAAAGATATTTTAGTATCTATCACCACCGCCGTAGCTTCCGCCACCGCGATTTCCACCGCCATAGCTACTGCCACCACTTCGTTGTGGTCCGCGGGAGTAGTTATCACGTCGTGGGGGTCTTTCTTCCATTGGGCGAGCTTCGTTTACACGAAGGGTTCGACCTTCGAAGTCTTTACCATCCCACATGGAGATGGCTGCATTCATTACTTCTTCAGACTCAACTTCTACAAATCCAAAACCTTTGGATTGTCCAGTGAATTTATCTTTAATAACAACTACCGAAACAACTGTTCCGGCTTGCGCGAATGCTTCACGCAAACTATCTTCGGTGGTTTGATAAGACAAGCCGCCTACGTACAATTTTTTTACCATTTTGTAAAAAACTATTAATCTGTAGTGGCCTCTCCCTCAAACTTTACTTCAAAGAATCCTCCCTACAGCTAGGTATTATACAGTATTCTAGTTTTATTGTACGTTTTGGCTTGTTTTGTGTTATTATCCCAATATATGCCTAAAGTAGATCAGCTTACGACTCAAACAATTTTTGTTTTAGCAGATTCAATTAAACAATCTCTCACCAGAGATGCTCGGCTTAGAAACAGATGCCGAACAGTTTTAGAATTAAAGATGCGTGGAGGGATTAATGTTGCCAAGCGTGAACTAACTGAACTCACCAAGAGACCATATTTAAGAGAAGAAGACCCCCTTATGCAAGGCTTCTTCAAAAGGCATGAGTTAGGTGTCTCAACTATCGCCAAAGGCCGTCTCGTCTCTATTTTGGCTCAAGACACTTTGGATAGAAGAAAAATTATTAAATAACACATTTATTCTGGCTCAATGAAAGTTTCGGGATGTTTTTCCAGTCAATGTTGCTGCCCATGCCAGATATTTACGGAGAATTGATCGCTTACTGGACACTACCAGAAATTTTGCTATAATCTGCCCATATGACAACCCGGCCAAATCAATTTGACGTTGATAAAAATTTTATCAAAATTAAATCATTAGCTGATAGGGCCATTCAAGTTTTTGAGCAGAGTGAGCTAACTGTAGCAAAATTTGTCGCCGATGATGCACGCCGAGAATTAGAGATATATGACGCTATTGTTGCTCGTGGCATAATATCAAGACAAGCTCTTAGACCTAGCCTTGTTAATGAGGTTGTCAAGACTCAATCGGCCCTTCTAGCAGTCAAGGTCCGTCAAAATCTTTAGTTTTTGTTTTATTCATAAATCATACTTCTTAAATCATGAATCTGTTTTTGCTCTCTTGACTTCGGGTTTTATTCGGTTTATATTAATTTAATTGTTTTTATTTTTGTTTTTTAAATTCTGTTAAATTTTTAAATTTTATGGTCATTAATTCTCCCGTCTCCGTCATCTCCTCCTACAATCACCATCTCAAAAGTGTTGCTCCTCGCAAAGTTCTCTGGGCCGGCAAAGAATATTTAATCACCAAAACCGGACTCCATCATACTCATCGCATTGGTCGGACATTATTTCATGTTTTTTCGGTTACCGCCAACCATACTTTTCTTCGCCTGACTCTCAACACTGACAATTTATTTTGGCAGTTAGATGAGGTCGAGGATGCAGTTTAACCCCGCTCCAGCCTTAGTCATGCACCTCGATATCAATTCTTGTTTTGCCACCATCGAGCAGCAAGCCAACCCCACTCTTCGCGGTCGGCCCATTGCTGTGGCTGCCTACAATTCCCCGCATGGTTGTATTTTGGCCGCCTCCGTCGAAGCCAAGAAGCTGGGCATAAAAACAGGCATGCGAGTCAAGGATGGTAAGTCCTTATGTTCTGATCTAGTTATTCTCACCCCCGACACCGCCAAATATCGTTTTGTCCATCAGTCACTGCACCAGCTTTTATCTTTTTACACCCCCAATTTAGTTGCTAAATCAATTGATGAATTTGTCCTCAATTTTACTCATACTCAGTATCATGATTTGTTCTTTGTTAGTCGCCAAATCAAAGAAAAAATTCGTCAGCAAATAGGGGAATGGCTCACCGTTTCTATTGGTCTTGGCCCCAACCGTTTTTTGGCCAAGGTGGCCTCAAATCTAAAAAAACCTGATGGGCTGGAAATAATAAATATTGACAATTATCAGTCTGTCTATTCTCGCCTAGAGTTAATGGATCTTCATGGCATCAATACTCATCTCTGTGCTCGTCTTCATGCTGGTAATATTTTTAACGTTTCTGATTTTCTGACATCAGACATCTCTCACCTGAGATCTGTTTTTCACTCTGTCAACAGTTACTATTGGTATCTGCGTCTGCGTGGTTATGAAATAGACAGTATTGATTTCGGTCGTAAAAGTTTTGGCAACATGTATTCTCTGCCCCAAAAATTTTCTAGTCTCGACAAGTTATCACCTGTTCTTCACAAGTTAGTCGCCAAAACTAGTTTTCGTCTCCGTAGTAGTGGCCATCATGCTCGTGGTTTTTATCTGGGGCTTCTATATTCTGATCATACATTTTGGCATCATCGTTACTCTTGTCCCCAACCAATTTTTAGTGAGACAGATGTTTATCGTATATTTCATCGACTTCTCCTCCGTTCTCCTCTAACTCAAAAAGTCGCCAATATCGCCATAACTTGTTTTGATCTTCGTCAAGACAATACTACCCAGCTTGATTTATTCAATGTCATTAGTAAAAAAATATGTCTTTCTACCGCCATGGACGATATCAATCGACGTTATGGCAGTTTTGTAATTTCGTCTGCCGGCATGATTGGCACTCAGTCTTTGGTTCCCGATAGAATTGGTTTTGGCAACATTGATTCATTGACAGATATTTAAACTACCACTACACTAGTAGTAGTTATAATAATTAAAATTATGAAAAATATTTATGTCTTTATACTTTTATTAGTATTAGTTGCTGCCTCTGGTTATATAATATTAAAACCCAGCACAGATATTGTCTCGGCTCCACAAACCACCGTTCTGGTCGCCAGTAAAGTTTTCGATATAAAAGGATTAAATTATAGCTATGACCAAAAGGAAATCAAAGTAAAATTAGGTGATGTTGTCCAGATAAACTTTACCAACACCGAAGGGTTTCATGATTTCAAAATTGACGAATTCAATCTCGCCACCCAGCAAATAAAAGCCGGTGAAACCGAATCTATTTCTTTTGTCGCCGACAAAGCCGGTACTTTTGAGTACTATTGTAGTGTTGGTCAACACCGTGCCAATGGCATGTTTGGCAATCTGATTGTCGAATAATAAGCTATAATTAATCTCTTATCTGTTTTATCCCCCATTTTTCAAGGGGGGATGTCCGAAGCATAGGCGAGGACAGGGGGGTTTTGAAATGCTCACTGAAGTATTTTTCGACATCGAGACCAAAAAAATATTCGACGATATTACCACCGGCAATCCTGCCGATTTAGGTATTTCCATTATCTCTGTTTACAAGCGCACTATTGATGAAAAGCTCAGAGAAATTTCTGGCCAAATGTTTAGTTTTTGGGAAGAGGATTTTCCTAGTATGTGGCCACTTTTTACCAATGCCGACCGTGTGATTGGTTTCAATACCCAACATTTCGACATTCCCGCAGTTGCTCCACTGGCTCCATATGATTTTCAAAAATTAAATCATTTTGACATTATGACCCACGTCAAAGATGCACTAGGGTTTCGTCTTAGTCTCAACTCTATCGCCAGTGAAAGTTTAGGTGAGACCAAAATTGACCATGGGCTCAATGCCGTCAAATATTGGGCACAGCATTCTCCCGAATCGTTGGCCAAACTAAAAAAATATTGTGAGGCCGATGTTGATGTCACCCGCAAAGTTTACGATTACGGGCTGGCCCATGGCTTCCTCAAATTCAAAGACAAGTGGAATAGTGTCCGTACCCTCGAAGTAAATTTTTCCTATCCCAAGGCAGACATCTCTCCCCAAATGGGATTATTTTAGGATTACTTGACAACCACGGTACACCTATAATAGAATAAAAAGGCATTGTTATAAATTTAAAATATATAATGCCCAATCCCCTCAATCGCGATCACCGCTCTCCCGTTTACAACTCTTTTGGTGCCGAAGGTGGTATTCCACTCGATCCACCAGTAGGTAGAGAAATGGTAGTTTCTGATGCACCAGCCGGTAGAGGAGATAAGATGATGCCTATGGGCGGTGGTCCTCCAGTAGTTGACTATAGAGTTCCACAAGAAAGCAAATCTGCACCAAAAGTACTTGACTTATCTAAACTAAAATAAAGTTATAGTATTTTACTATCATCTCCATCTGTTTTTGAGGGTTGGTTGATGACATAGACATCCGCTTTGTACTCATCTTGCCCGACATGTTCCGCCTCGCCTCGGAGCACCATTTCATAGGGGCGACAGCTACGACAGCCACTCTCACCATTGGGGCACTTAAATCTTTCCAACTGTCGTGCCAATTTTATCTGTTTAGCCACTTTCAGTATTTTTTCATGCGACTGCGCCAACTCAGGTAATTCTTTTTTTGTCAAACTGTCATTAATTCCCAAATACCAATACCATGCCCCATCCACTTTTCTTTTTTGACAGTTATGAACTAGCAGGTTGTATATCGGTAATTGCAAGCTATCCACCCCTTCTTCATTCTTACTAGTTTTAAAATCAATAATCTCCACACTATCAGTATCAGCATTATATTTAAGCCAATCAATTTTGCCACAGAGAATGATATTATCTTCCTCCGATAGCCAATAGTAGGGGAGTTCCATGTTAATTTTTACCGCCAATTCTGCCACTGGTCCAGGATTATTTTGTACTCTCCGAATCATTTCCTCTCCTCTGACCTTATATTTATATTCAGTATCTTGATCAAAAAACCCTCCCATTTTGCCGCCGACTTTTTTCCATGCTTTTTCAAATTTTTCCAGTAGCGGTTGTTTAAATCTTTCACTTGTTTTTAGTTCCGACAGCGACTCGACTACCTCGTGAACAGCCGCCCCCAGTGATAGTGGCGGTGAAACTATTTTTATTTTGTGAGTTGTTGTCGGATCCTTGTAAACGTTACGTAAATAATATCCTCTCGGACACTCTAAGAAGCTACTAATTGATGAATGCGACACCCAGACTGCACTAAATTTATCTTTGGCCATATAATATATTATGCCATTAATTAGACTCAATAAATACTTGTCTTCACTCGGAGTAGCCTCGCGCCGCAAAATCGACGAATTTACTATCCAAAAAAGAATTACCATCAACAGCCGTACTGCCGTTCTTGGAGACAAAGTCGATCCAGAAGTCGACAAAGTTATCGTCGACAAAAAAATTATCAATCCACAGCCGCGCAAACTTGTCTATTATTTACTCAACAAACCAAAATATGTTCTCTCTAGTTCTTCCGACGATCGCGGCCGCGATGTTGTTACCAACTATGTTCCCCGCGACATTCGCGTTTTTC
Source organism: Microgenomates group bacterium (assembly GCA_049303675.1). Lineage (GTDB taxonomy): Bacteria > Patescibacteriota > Microgenomatia > UBA12405 > UBA12405 > UBA2283. The sequence goes on from JBAQNJ010000001.1 coordinate 424,491, forward strand.
CTGTTGGTCGACTCGATTACGAATCGACCGGACTAATTTTACTGACCAACGATGGTGACCTATCTCTTCGCCTGACTCACCCTCGCTATCATTTACCCAAAGTTTACTTGGTGACTATTTTAGGCAAAATTACTCCCCAAAAACTCAAGTCGATGAATGATCCCAGTACCGAAACCGAAATTTACGACCAAAAGTCCAACAAAACTATTTTAAAAGTTACCCTGTATACTGGCAAAAAGCGTCAAATTAGATTACTCTGCGCCTCACTTCACCTCTTTTTATTGGAGTTGCACCGTATCAGTATTGGTCCAATTAATATCAACAATTTAGCTCTCGGCGCTTACCGAGAGCTAAAAGTTAGTGAATTAAAAACTATCCGACTTTAACCTCAATTTCTTTTGGCTTGGCCTCTTCGGCAATCTTTGCCTTAATGGTAATTATGCCATTTTTTATTTTGGCACTAATACTTTTAGAATCGATCGGCCGATGTAAGGTCGTCACATAATCAACTGCCGTACTCATATCCCATTTTTTGACTACCTTACCTTTTCGCTTCTCTTCTTCTGATTCGCTCGATTCACCGTAGATGTGTAATAAGCCATCTTGATAAGTCACCTTGATATCTTTTTGATCAAGTCCGGGGACAGATGCTTCTACTGTTACTTCTGTCTCGCTTTCATCTACGTAGACATTCATTCCACTGTTGGCTTGGAAGTTGGGTAGGTTTTCCTCATCCCACAGTAGTGGACTCCAATTTAATAACGGTTTGAGAGGTAAATATCTCATATTTTTATAAATTAATTGTTAACAATTAGCAGTATAAATATCTACTGCCAGCATGTCAAGTACCATGTTGCCAGATCTCTTTGGTCAGCTCCCGATAGCTTTTTGTCTCTACCAATTTATATCCTTTTTCTGTCAATATTTTCACATGATCTACTCCATGAATTGTTTCGCCATAAGATATTACAGTAATATTTTTTTCAACTATCGGAGATCTGATATCTGATATCTGAATATCTGTTTTGTAATATTTCACTGGGTCTGCAAAACTATCAATCATATAGACTTTTTCCGGCAAATCACGGCTCAAACTCTTCCAGTCCTCTCGGTGAAAACTAAGATTAGCTATATAGATTAATCCCCAAATCAAAAATCCAATAGATATATATTTGTTTTCTTTGATTGCCAATCCCATCAAGGGGATTAGGTAGACAAATCTAAAATACTGCAGCATCGGCGTAAACATCGAAAAAATTACCCCAATTCCCAATGTTGTCCAAAACAAATAACTATAAATATTTTTTTTAAATAATTTTGAAAATACCAAAATAGACCATCCTCCGGCAATCAGGTAGTAAACTATTTTTGGATAAAAGCTAATTCTGCCAGAAGTAAATTTCATGGGTATTAGTAACATATTTTTTATATTAACTTTACCCAGCACCAGACTCCAGTTACTCACCATCGTCAACATCTCTGCCGAATGTTTTATCTGTTCTTTCAGTAGTGGCCACATTAGTAATATTGCCAGCATTGGACCCAATCCAAACATTATCGCTTCTCTGTATTTTTTGTTGAGCAGTAAATATATACCAATAGCTGCGCTCATAAACACTGAACCATAAAATATGGTAAATCCTAGTCCACACATTACTCCAGTCCACAGATATTTTTTCTTTACCAAAAAATATATAGCCAGAGTCATTACCATAGTTACCAGCGAATACATTCTCGCCTCATGCGAGTAATAGATCAGGAGTGGATTAAATGCCACTAGCATCGCCGCATTTACCCCAGCCATTAGATAGACAACATATATAGTGACCAGACAAAATATTATCGATGGCATCCGCGCCGCCACTTCCGAGTATCCAAATATACTCGTCCATGTTTTTAGAATTAGATAATAAACTGGCGGGTGAAAATCATACTTCGAAAAGTTAGACACAATTCCGCCATAACTATTATTTTTGACTACGTTTACCGATATCGCCTCATCCAGCCACAACGACTGGTTGGCGACTGATAGGTACAATCCTAGCGACGCTATTAACAAAAGCCATATCTTCATGTACACTTAATTTACCATGAAAAAAGTCACCAAATCCAAAAAGCTCAGTCCTCATGATCTCTCTATCAACAAATCAAATTTTTTTCAGGTAATCTTACTTCTCACCGTCATTCTCGCTTCCATTATTATCATTTTTAGCAAAATATGATCGATTGGTTGAAGAAAAATTGGGCCATCATTGCTCTTTTAGTTATTGGTATTTTATGGTTGAAGAATAATTATGCCACTGCGCCTATTATGCCTTATTCGGGTGGTGGTGTGGCCATGGACTCAGTTGGTTTTGCCGCTCCCTCTACCAAAATGATGGCTTTCCGCGAGTCAGCCCCGACTGATTCTGCCAATAGGATAGTTATTCAAGACACCAGTCTGTCCCTGCAAGTCAAAGATGTTTCCCAAGAAATTACTACCATCGAGACTTTAGCCAAAGGTATGGGTGGATTTTTAGTCAACTCCAATTTATCCAAGCCTGATTCCGCCGCAAGTGGCAGTATCACTGTCCGAGTCCCCGAGGCTAGTCGTACCGATGCCCTTAATGCCTTCAAAAAATTGGCCGTCAAGGTGGTCTCCGAGTCAGTTTATGGCAACGACGTCACCGATTCTTATGTCGATCTTCAGGCCCAGCTCGATGTTCTCACCAAAACTAAAGTCAAATACGAAGACATTCTCGGTAAAGCAGTCCGAGTCGAGGATTTGCTCAATGTCCAGCAGCAGCTGACCAATCTTCAGCAGCAAATTGACAGCATCAAGGGTCAGCAAAAATATTATGAGCAATCTGCCAAATTAACCAAAATATCAATCTATTTATCTACCGACGAGTTAGCTCTGCCTTATGCTCCCACCAATACTTGGCGCCCAGCTGTAGTCTTCAAAGAAGCCGTTCGTTCCCTCATCGGCTCACTCCGATCTTTGGGAAATCTTCTTATCTGGGGAATCGTCTATGTACCAGTCTTAATCCCAGTTGGATTAGTTTGGTGGTATTTTAAACGACGTGACTAATTCGCACCCCAATATTATTCTTCCAGATCTCAGTTTGGATTACGGTTTATTCCTAGATTTAAAAGCACTTCTATTATTGTTTTTCATAATTGTCACAAACTTCTAATTAACATTATTCGCTAGTTTTGCGCTTTGATCGTAGCTGTTGCACAAATCTGCTCATATTATTTAGCACCTCTTTAGTTTCTACACTCTCAAGTACATGTTCTGTAAATTTCACTGCGACTTCATAGTTTGGCTTATCTCGATTGCTTTCCTCAAACATCTCGAGAAGGTACTGCCTATCTCTATTTTGAACCCGTCCATCTTCTTGGGCCATTATCATTCCGCGGTAAGCAAAGTCAAAAAACTCCCTCTCTGTTGGTAGAGAGTATGTTCTCAACATGATTTTGCAGAGTCCAATAACGTAATCGGCCACGTCATTCATTTCTTCAAATCGGTTTACATAGACATCATTTTGATAATTCTCATTGTTAGTATTCATATTTATTTAATTTCTAATTGCTCATAATATAACTTATAGGACGCGCAGATACTTGACATAACCTGACGCAAAACTGGACAAACCTGACACAAAATGCTAGAATACTATCGTATTATGTACAACTACAGAATAAAAGAGACTACAAGTTGGGTTGACAAACTTATATCCACTCGCGAATCCGGCACAATTATAGGATTGCCAATGTCAGGTAAACTTAAAACGATTGAGTCAGTTTTTGAGTCAAAAAATATAATCGACCATTTATTAGTTATCGATCTGTCCATCGCTCCAAAGCGAATCTCTGATTTCATATCAGTGGTTCAGCCAAAAATAAACCAGTTTATTTTATTAGGAGGCAAGGTCGTCTATTTTGAAAATTGCTCAATCAGTTCCAAAAACCGTCGTCGTCAACTAAAGGCAGCTGATTCAATTAGGACCGAAGCTCATCGCTCATATATCCATATTTTTAGTTTTTCTGAAGATATCTCTTTAAAAACCAAAGCAATCCAAAAATACAAATACCTTAACTCCATTCAAAACAATTGTTATTTTTTTCCTTACGCATCACCGTCTGAAATCGCCGAGCTGGTGTCCCAAAACGAAAACCGATACCAAGAAAAAGTCCAACTGTCCTCGCCTGAGATATATTCACAAACCAGCGGTGTTCCTTATTTAGTAAAATCTTTTTTTCATGGTCACAATCAACTTGGCGACAGTATTCGCCATTATATTTCACAATTTTCTCGTGCTCAAATTAACGAGCTCAAACATCTGACTCCAACCACCATCAAATCTTACCGTCAGTTAGGTCTATTGACCGACAACGGAGACTTTATATCACCTAGTATTGCCAAAGAAATTTCAGAATCAAAAGCTTGTTCAAAATTTGTTATTGATCCAGTCAAAAAACTAATTTCTGTCGATGGTCAATCAGTCGTTACTGACTTAAATAGTTATGAAAAAGAAATTCTGTTCAAATTAAAACAAGACAACAAAATTTCTCGTGAAGAAATTGCTGTTTATTGTTATGGTTCCAAAAAAGCATCTAACTATTCAGATTATGCCATTGACAAAATTATCTCTCGTCTACGCAATACTCTGACAAATTTAGGCGCTGACCCCTCGGTTATCAAAACCAATCGTGGGTTTGGTTACAGTCTCCACAACCATGGCTAGTCAACTTGATACCACACCTCGCCTAATTCAAAATTATTATTACGAACCTAAATTGCGCCCACCCGAGGCTTTTCTGGACCACCGATACCAAAGACTAGTCGAAATCCTTCACAAATCTCTACCTGACCCCCAAATGATAATGATTGGCTTTTGGCCGACTTATGACACTCGTCTCCTCGATCCGGATACTGTTGCTCAAATGGGTCAAAGCAGACAAAATCTTGATATTGACATGTTTCTACCGGTCGCCAGAACTGATGATGAGTACTGGACGAGAATATATCAAGAAGGGTACTCACCCGTGGAATATGCAGCTGCTCCAAATCGTGATCGAAAAATAATTCCTGTTGGCGGCAATCCTAATATTATATTTTTTGACGGTTTTACGTTCCTCTCACCTAAGCTAAGCCAATTATCAGAAGATGAGCTAAAGCCAATAATCAGCCAGGCTTTCTTCGATCATTTACCCAAAGAACATCGATATCAAAAAACGGGACGTACTGGCGACCAATTAACCGTCATTGGTGAAGATGTCTCAATGTGGGGAGCCAATAGACGCGCTCAGCCAGAAGGTGAAGGTCGGCCATATCTCGAAATTATGCCACTTGTCGTTGATGGCCCGTATGAGGAATATCTAGACCGAACACTGGAGAGGTATGGTTATTCATCTGATCTTAGCCCGCTTTATTGTCAGGTCTACGAAGGTCAATACACTCCACTTGATCTGCATATACGAAAACCAGAATATTACTCATTTGGAATGTCGGGGCTTCCTGAGTTGAATTATGAATATATAAAAGTGTCTCCAGCAAATGCCCTAAATTGGATCAGGCGTGGAGTCAAGACCATTGCTCTGTATTCGCAACTGGCCAACACTACTGGAAATTTAGGTGAACTTGTCATTCCACAGTTAGAACTTCTTTATCAGCATATCGATGCTATTGCATCCACTCAGCCAGATATTTACGACAGTGTTGAATTAGTTGATAAAATAAACTCCTCGTTTGCTGTAGTTGCCACAGTATTAAAACAAAGGCTAGGAATCGAAGTTCCGCCTGTTCTCCTAGCCAAATCGGAGCACACCTAGTCCAATTAATCCCGTTACAATTAGATAAATTGCCACCAATACTGACAATAGTTTTGGATTTACCAAAATTAGTATTCCAAAAACTAGTGACATTAAGGGGCTGATATTTCTTAACATATTGACTAAATTATATATCTAAAATAATATAGTGTATATCCGAATAAAACCCAAAACATGTCCAACCAGCCACTAGCCTCACATCTACGTCCCAAAAGTTTAGCCGATTTTGTCGGCCAATCTCATCTAGTTGGCGAGGGCAAGCCTCTCCGTCTGGCCATCGACAACCATCAAATATTTTCCATGATCTTTTGGGGGCCACCAGGGGTAGGCAAGACAACTTTAGCCAAAATTATTGCTCACGAAGCCCAAGCAGAGCTATACGAAATGTCCGCAGTCTCTGCCTCTAAAGATGATATAAAAAAAATTCTTGGTAATTCTGTAGAGACGCGCCATGGCACGTCTCTACCCTTAATAAAAAAAATATTATTTCTCGACGAAATCCACCGCTTCAACAAAGCTCAGCAAGATTTTCTACTACCCTACGTCGAGTCAGGTCAATTGACTCTGATCGGTGCCACTACTGAAAATCCTAGTTTTGAGGTTATTTCCCCACTTCTTTCCCGCTGTCGTGTCTTTACACTAAAAGAACTTTCTGATACTGAAATTGGACAAATTATTGACAGAACTGCCTCGATTCTTTCACCCCTTGTTAAAGGGGGGACTAAAGGGGGGATTGGTAAACGTGCAAAAGATTGGCTAATCAGTATGGCCAATGGTGATGCTCGGCAGGCTATCACTATGATTGACAATGCATTTACTCTTTATCAAAAAATCACCATTGATACCTTAAAGTCCACCTTACAAAATTCTTTTCTTCGTTTTGACAAGCAGGGCTCCGAGCATTACGACACTATTTCCGCTTTTATCAAAAGTATGCGAGCATCAAATATCGATGCCGCCCTCTATTATTTGGCTCGGATGGTCGAGGCAGGGGAGGACCCCAAATTTATCGCTAGGCGGATGGTTATTTTTGCCTCCGAGGATATTGGCATGGCCAACTCCAATGCTCTGCTTTTGGCCAATCAGGTGTTTCAAGCCGTCACTCAAATCGGCTATCCCGAGTGTGCTATCAGTTTGGCCCATGGAGTGGCATATTTAGCCTCGTCTGCTAAGAATCGATCCGCCTATGACGCACTCCGATCAGCCCAAGCCGATATCAAAACTTACGGCAATCTCCCTATCCCTCTCAATCTTCGCAACGCGGAGACTTCCCTGATGAAGGAGCTGGGTTACGGCAAGGGCTATCAAAAATATACTACCGAATCTTTATTGCCTGACAAGATTAAAAACAAAAAATACTTTAAAAATTTAAAGAAAAAATGAAAAAGGTTGGCTTGTCTTCTCCAGCAATTTTTAATCAAAAAACCATTCGCCGGTTGTGGGATGACAATTGCGAATTATGGTACTTCTCTGTAATTGATGTTGTTGAGGCGCTTACAGACAGTAGTATCCCACGTCGATATTGGTCAGATTTAAAAAATAAACTAATCCAAGAAGGTAGTCAGGTGTACGAAAAAATCGTACAACTAAAGATGAAGTCCCCTGACGGAAAAAATTACTTCACTGACTGTGGTGATACTGAAACAATATTTAGAATAATCCAATCGATTCCTTCTCTGCAACGCCGAGACCTCGCTTATGAAAGCGCTTGGCTTTGGAAAGAGATATAAAAAATACACAACCAAAGATTTACTCACAGATAAATTAAAAGGCTAAAAACATTATAAACAAACATAAAAATAACATGAAATCGGCATTAGAAAATACTAAAGTACTCTGGAGTCTAATTGAGTTAGCACGTGAATCAAGGAAGTCAAAAAGTGTCAAAGACAATCTTGCATCAGTATTAATTTATGCAAATTTAGCTGAATTTCTATCAGTGGGGATTCTAGATGCCGTTATATCAAGAATTGATAGTGAATCTTTTCTGAAGAAGTGTAAAATTAACCCAAAATCATTTGATGAAAGTAAGTCAAATCTGGAAGCGATAGTTCCAAAGTTAAAATTGTTCAACTTTCCAAATGATTTTAAGATTATTCCTCTAATACTTAAAGTAAAGGATAATAGAAATAAATTATTTCACAATCTACTAAATATGAACCAAAAAAATCTAAACATGAACAGTCTTATAAGAAATATTCAAGTGGACACTGAAACATTATTTAAATATTGGTCAGCGATATATAAAGATCTTCTGAGTATATAAAATAAATGCTCACCAAAAAACTAAATATATTTCACTAATTTTTCTTCAATATCTTTAGCTATAATTTCTGGCGCATCATGGGAATACATTTTGATATCACCCGTCCTTTGGTATTTATAGAATCTCTCATTTACTTTTTGGCCCTCCCGACCATTCTCTAGTTTTAAACCCCTGTTCATTTGTCGACTGATAATAATTTTTCTGCTAACTATTATGTCTGGTGATGGTAGCAGAAGTACTGAAATCCCTTCCTTTGTTATTGTTTTTTTGTGCAAATTGGCCAAATCTTTGTACACCAAAAACCCAGATGACAATGCAAAAACACAATTATTTTCTGAGGTATTTAGCAGTTCATAAAACAACTTTGAATTATCGGTACAATATTTTTCATAAACAAAATTAGTATGTAAATATTTGTTCTCTTTTTTTGACCAAAATATTTCATCTAGGTCAATTAACTGATAGCCCAAATTTTTTGCCAATATCTTGCCCACAGTTGACTTGCCAACCCCACCAGGTCCTATCATAAATATTCTCATAAGCAATAATAGCGCTAAAATATATAATGTCCAAAACCATCGTACCTAGCCTCTTTACTCAAAAAGTCTGGCAGTTGGCACTTTCTATCCCTTATGGTCGGGTCACCACCTATGGCTATCTCACCGTGGCAGCTGGTGGCCATCCCATGATGGCCCAAATGATTACTACCATTCTTAGTCGTTCAACCAATGTCGATCGTATCCCGTTTCATCGCATAGTTTATGCCGGCGGTAGAGTATGGCTCGATGATAAGCATCGTAAAGATAGACTAAAACTATATAAATCAGAAAATATAAATATTGATAAAAATAATAAGATAATCAACTTCGAAGAGATTGTCTACACTTTTTCTTGACATCCTATAAGAGGGGAGGTACAATACCCTCACGTCTGAATTTTCGATGTAGCGTCGAACATATTCGGTCAGCCCTTTTACATTTTTTTTGGTTTGTGCTCAGGTTCACCTGAACTAACAAGTTGCCAATCCCTTGGCCATTTATTAGTTTAGGTGAAATGAAAATCCCCCCATCAATATATCCGGAGGGATTTTAGCTCACCTGGGCCGGACAGTCGCTCAACAAAGAAACAAAATCCGAGCGACTGTCCTCAATTACAATAGCTGAATAGTTCTTGGAGCTATTGTAAAAGTCTAGAGGGGCGAGCTCAGTCATCCCTCAAAACCTCCGTGCCGCAAGGCACCCCACCCAACAAACCAAAAACCCCGAAAAAAGTACCAAGACCAAAAAAACCAATTTTATATCATTTGATATATTATTTATTTTTTTGCTCTACTTTTTTCACCCTCCACCTCGCTACATTATCAATTACCCCACTTGGGGTATTTTTTATGTCACAATATGTCTATGTCTACCGATAAAACCACCCGAGGTGATTTCAAAATTCTTCTGATCATTATTTTATGCTCGACGCTGGTCTGGGGCTTTTTCAAATACAAGAACAAAGTTTTTCTACCCACTGCCACCTCTACCCAGTCCACAGTCGCCAAATAATTTAGGGTGTATAATCCGGTATGAAAATATTTGATGGTCTAAATAGTAAAATCCAAACTTTAGTTACTGGTGTCCCCACCGAAGTTACCACCATTAATGTTCTAGTCCCTCATCTCTACCCCAAACCACCAGAGGCTAATTGTGAAGTGTTAGTATGATTCCCAAAAAGTCCGGCCCAGAATTACGTGCGTGGCTTCAAAAATATCTTGGTACCGACAAGCCTACCAACTGTACCCGCTCCATCGATATCAAATACCAAGCTACTCAAATCCTCCACGATTCAATTCACAGCGCCACCGAGTTTTATAATTATATCGACCATCTCTATACCACCGGCACCACCTTTGAAGATCTAGCCCTCGCTGCCAGCATATTTAGCCGTGGCCATAAATACCGGCAAGACTTTGACTTAAGTTATTTAGATAAATGGCTAAATTACACCGTTGGTTGGGCCGAAGTCGATTCACTATGCCAGTCCAATTTTCATGCAATAGAATTGTTAAACAACTGGGACGATTGGCAAAAACTATTAACCAAATTATCAAACAGCCCAAATATTAATCAGCGCCGCGCCTCACTTGTGCTGTTATGCAAATCTCTAGGTGAGTCAGATGACCTACGTATCTATAATTTGGCGCTATCACTTGTAGAAAAAATGAAACACGAAAAAGAAGTCTTGATCACCAAAGCCATTTCATGGGTCCTTCGTCAAATGGTCAAGCATTACTCTCCAAAATTAAAGGTATATTTAGACAAAAACAAAGCCACCCTCCCCAAAATAGCCTATCGCGAAACTCTCAAAAAAATAACTACTGGTAAGAAGAGTTAGGGTCTTCTGGTACACGCAATACTCTTCTGGCATATTCCCTTCCTTCGTCATCTGTTTTTTGGGAAACAGAAACATCGACCAATTCGGACTCGACAACAATTTCTACCAGTCTATTAATTGCCTGATCTACCCTAGATTTAGGTAGTTCGCCATAAGTCCAAGGTTTGACTGGGAGAATGTGGGGTCTCTCTTTTTTTAATTCATCCATGATGTGTTTTATCACACCTTGTTATCTTCCGTCAACAAATGTCAGGGCGTAGCCCATAGCGTCACCTCGGCCGGTACGACCAATGCGGTGACAGTAGTCATCGTAGTTGTTTGGCTTGTCAAAGTTAATTACATGGGTAATATCGGCTATATCTAGCCCTCTGGCGGCCACATCAGTAGCTACCAATATATTAATCACATTTTCTTTGAACATCCGCACTACTGCCTGACGTTTATTTTGGGGTTTACCACCATGGAGTGAAGCTACCTTAAATCCTTTAGTCGATAGGTTGACCGATATTCTCTCCACCATCATCTGAGTAGCTCCAAACACCAACACTTTCTTAAATTCTTCTTTGGCCAAGAGTTCCTGTAATTTATTTTCTTTTTCATGACGGGGGACTTGCACTATATTTTGTTCCACATGAGATGAACTATCCTGAGTTTTGACCGACACTTTGACTGGATCAGTCAGTAGAGTATCAATCAACACTTCCACTTTTTTATTGGTAGTTGCCGAGAAAAACAAAGTTTGTCGAGTCTTGGGGATTTGGTTCATAATATGTCGGATATCTTCGATAAATCCCATATCTAGCATTCGATCGACTTCGTCGAGAACGACTGTATTCAGTTTAGTAAAATCAATTACTTTTCTCTGTCCCAAGTCTTTAATTCTTCCAGGGGTTCCAATAATAATATGGGGACCACGGCGAATATCAATTATTTGTTCTCGAATAAATGCTCCCCCAATAGCCAGTGCCATATAAACTTTTAGATTTGGCGTAAAAGTTCTAAACTCTTGGCGTATTTGCATGGCCAACTCTCGAGTTGGTGCCAAAATAATTACCTTTTTATTGGGGTTTTTAATTATTTCATTGATAAGGGGTAATGCAAAAGCAGCCGTCTTCCCAGTACCTGTATTGGCAATTCCTAGTACATCTCGTCCCTTCATTACTTCAGGAATTGTTTGGTCTTGAATTGGAGTGGGTTTTATATAACCCTTGGAAACTACGTTGGCTAGGAGTGTGGCATCCATTCCAAAATCGGCAAAACTATTAACAGTTATTGTTTCTTCGATCTTGACTACCGGAGTCGCCTTGCGAATAAACAAATTAGTGTCAATATATTCACCAAAACCTGCTTTCTTGGGTTTGGCCCATTTAGCCGGACCCCGTTTGAACCAGCTTTTAGTGCCACCACTCGATCCGCCGGCACGGCTCCGATAATTGGTATTTGATCCGAAATTTTTAAAACCACTAGAGGGCTTACTATTGTTGTACATAATTCATTAAATTGTGGCTAACACTCCGTAGAGGAGTAATATTGCCCACAAATTATTATTATGTACAGCTATCTGTACCAGGGGGCATTACCTGATTCTTCGCCTTAACTAAATCAGCTGGTATTCTATCACACCCACCCCAAATAGCAAATTTATCCCAATCTAATTGCTCTTATTGTTATGCCACTTGATTGACTCTTCCTCACCAACGAGGCTTCCTCAGTCATATTTTCGGTAACTGTAAGACTGGCTCTTTCAGCAGCTATTAGTAATCTGACTTCGTCAGCTTTCCTTCGTCTTGCCTCACCTAGCTTTCTTTTAGCGATCGCCAGATATCTAACCAATACTTTCGTTTGCTCTTCTTCAACCATAACGCATTTATATCATAAAAATATCTCTTCGTGATAATATTATCCATGTCTCCAGTTACCACAGTCAAAATAACCGGTCCGGCTGGCGCTGGTATCAAAAGTAGTGGACTCCTCTTTTCCAATATGCTTTTGGCTCATGGTCAAAATCTGCGCGATTATTCCGAATACCCCTCTCTCGTTCGCGGTGGCCACAACACTTATCAGGTCAGTTTTTCGCCAGGGGAAGTACTTGCCCCCCATTATCAGGTTGATATTTTACTCTCACTTTTGCCCAATCATTGGCAAATGCATAGTTCCGAGTTGGTAGATGGTTCACTTGTTTTTGGTGAAGATGGCAAAAATATTTTGCCTCTGGCGAATCTGTCCAAGGAATTTGGCAGCCATCTCTATAGCAACACTATCGGGTTGGGCGTGATGGTTTTTATTTTGGGTCTCGACAAAACTATCTGTCAAAAAATTGTTGCCGCCAATTATGGTGCGGATTCTCCCAACAACCCCGCCTTTTTATCTGGCTACACCTATGCTGAGAACAATTTTATGAATTTAAAATTAAATAATTTAGATTTAATTAAAAATTTAAAATTAAAAATTAAAAATTTTCTCTATGAGGGCAACGAAGCCTTTGGTTGGGGGTTTATTGCCGGCGGGGGCACCTTCTATTCCGCCTATCCCATGACCCCCAGTTCAGGGGCACTGCACTTTTTAGCCGCCAAACAGGCAGAATATAAAATCAATGTCATCCATGCCGAGGACGAAATTGCCTGTGCATCGCTCGCTGCTGGCGCTACTTTTGCTGGTGCCCGGGCCGCTACTGGGACCTCTGGTGGTGGGTTTGCCCTGATGAACGAAACAGTTAGTTTTTGTGGAGCCGCCGAGTTGGGTACCTTATTTTATTTAGTCTCCCGCCCTGGTCCTGCTACTGGATTACCTACATGGACCGGCCAAGGAGACTTACTATATGCTGTTCATTCTGGCCATGGCGAATTTACCAAAATCGTCCTCGCCCCTAGTACACAGGCTGAAACATTCGAGTTTGCCTATACCGCCCTCAATTTAGCTGCCCATTTTAATGTCCCGACTATTTTATTATCTGACAAATTTATTGCCGAATCAGGTTCTTCTTTACCAGATCTTTCAGTCCAAAAAGTTCCCATTATCAAATCAACTAAAGCAGTCCCAGGTACAGTCGGTTCCGAGTATATGGCCAATAGTTACGAACACGATGAAAGTGGTTTTTCTACTGAAGATGCGTTAGTTATCAAAAAAATGGTCGAAAAAAGAATTGCCCTTAGTCAGCAAATCTCCTTAGTTGCCCCTAAATCTGTTTTATCTGGCTCCGTTTCCGCTCAAGGCCTTATTGTCACTTGGGGTTCGCCTACCCCAGTCATCCAAGAAGCTCTTCGTTTATCTGGCTCCACCGATTACGCCCTTTTACAAATCCGCACCGTGTGTCCTCTCGATCCTGAACTAGAATCTATTATCAATAAATACAAAAACATTATAGTAGTGGAAAACAACGCTACTTCTCAATTGACTCAACTCTTGAAATCTCATTTTAATTTTAATCCCACCAAAACTATTCTCAAATACGACGGTCGTCCCTTTTTCCCCGAAGAAATAATTAATTTGTTGAATATCAGATAACATACAATATTTCTTTAGATAATTAAAAATTATTAAATTAAAAATTGATTAAAAATTTTAAATTAGAAATTAAAAATTTATGTTAAATTTAAAGTCATCGATTATTCCCACCTGGTGTCCGGGGTGCTATGACTTTATTATGTATCTGGGAATTGAAAATGCTCTCAAGACACTCGATATCCCTCTTGAAAAAATAGTTATTGTCTATGACATTGGCTGTATTGGTAATATGGCCGATTTTTTCAAAACATATGCCGTTCACTCTCTTCACGGTCGTTGTATTCCCACTGCTGTAGGTATCAAATTAGCCAATCCAGAATTAACTGTCATTGCTGTTGGTGGTGATGGCGGAGTCTATGGTGAGGGGATGGGTCACCTTATTGCTTGGGCCAGATCCATTGTGAATATCAATGTCTTTATTTCCAACAACAACGTTTATAGCCTAACCACCGGTCAAACTAGCCCGACCACTCCCAAGGGTAGCAAGACCAAGTCTACTCCTTTAGGCACTACCAATTTGCCAGTCGATCCAGTCCCGCTGTTAAAAGCTCTCAATCCCGACATAGATGCCGTCTCTGTCGATGGTCACAATCCGCCCGAAGTTATCGAAGCCTTCAAAAAAGCCATCCAAAATCCTACTTTTTCTCTCGTCGATTGTCGCCAAATCTGCGTTACCTTCGGCAAGCAAATCACTGGCTAGTCACGTAAGTGCATTAATTCACCGATATTTGCAGCCACAAAAGTTTCCTCATTTACTTCTTGTTTGTGTACCGACCATATATCAACTTTGGCATTTTTAATCAACACCCGCTCTCTTACTCCCAGTTCTGCCAGCGGATTAATATCTGCCATTGGACTATCACCCACACCCATACTTTCTTCTGGTTTTGCTCCAAAAAATCTCATTGCCTTTTTCCATGAGTCTCTGGTTTTATGTCCGTTCTCATCAACTATATATATTTCATCATCTGCAAAATGTTTATCTAGTCCCGACCACTCCATTTTTTTTCGACTCCATGGTTCGTTTCCGTGGGTCACAATATATTTTTCCATGTCACACTTTTCCAAAAAAGTCATTGTTTTTTCAACTTCTGGATATGATGCAATTGGGGTAGTGTAGACATCTGCCATAATTTGATTGGCTTCTTCGACTAGTCTATTTGTTATTCCCGATACCCCCGCAAATGTATTTTTTAGTGTAGTTTGCCACCTCTTGGGATTGACTCCTAGTTTGGCAAACGAATCTTTATCCACCTCTTCGGTTATTTTTACCCATTCTTCTCTAGTTCGTACCGGTGCTTTTTCCGCCAATAAATCAAACAGTTTATTTTTTTGTCTGATAAACACTGGTCTAGTCGGGATTAAGGTATCATCTAAATCAAATAATAATTTTTTTATATTCCTTTGTCTGCTCCATTGCCCAAACCTTAGTTCTTTTTCAATTTGTGGACCCTCATATTGGTTTATTACTCTCATTCGTAGTTATATCACACCTATTTTCGCACTGCCACAATACACATAAACATGGGAAATTCTTTGCGAGCCGCATCCTCAATCTTAGCCATTCCTCCCTCAGATACTTTGGGACTAATCCACTCCTCAATTTTTTTTATCACCAGTCCATTGTCTAGTAGCATTTCACTATAAGCCGAAATTGGATAATGATAAGACCAAGTTCTCTGATTATTTTTATTATCAAACGGGCTGGAGTCTATAGGAATGGTTAAGGGAGTCAGATAACTATCCACTGTCCGATATTGCAGATTTTTTTGTCTATCCACTTCCCAATCTGCATGCTTGGGTATTCTAAATGCCGGATGATTGAGGACAATTATTAATTCACCCTCTTTGGCCATGTACCGTTCCACATTTTTTATGACCGCAAATTGATTTTTTATATTTTGCAATGCTAAGATTATCGCAACTTTTGTAAATTCCCCCTGTCTTATCTTTATATCCTTACTCACATCACTTACCGCAAATTTATGGCTTAGGTCTTTATCTAGCTTTCTAGCTTCCTCAATTAATTCTACCGACAGATCAATTCCCAAATATTCTTTTATTTTTGGCAGGGCTCTGGCTAGTACCCCTTGGCCGCAGCCTAGATCGAGCAATCTATCAATCTCTTTCAGTTTCAATAAACGGAGTACATTAGGCAAAATTACTTCTCTATGAAAATAATTTCCTTTCTCCCCTACAGATTTGTTATACCAATCGCTGACTTTCCCCCACGAGGTGTTTTGCTTCATAGTCTATTATATCCAATTAATTTAATTTCCGAAGACTTGCGGTTATAAGACTATTGTGAGAATTTTCTTTACTGCTATAATCGTTTTATTATGACAAAAACTCTCAATATTTTTCTTGCCCTTTTCCTTACTACTTTTTCCCTCTCCTATTTTTTAGGATCTAAATTAAACATCTTAGTCCAAGCCCGTGATGAAGAGGATTCTTCAAATTGTGGCTACACCTGTCCCGTTATCCATTGGACATGGCAAACACGCGAAGTCGACGAAGCCGAGCACTATGAATATACCGACAAAGTAATCGATGTAGCCGGTCATTATGGTAACTGCCCCAATAATTATTCTGTTTATTCACAAGACAACACAAAATGTCGAAAAAATAATGGTAATCACGAAATAATCAATCGCCCTTGGGTTGACAGTACCTACAAATGCCCTTCAGGCTACCAGAGCAATCCTGGCCACAGCAATTGTCGTCAGCTTATTGCTACTACCTACAAAAATACCGATCATTCGGCTGATGTCGCTTATGAAAAATCGTCAGACGGTAATCACTGTCACCGCCCCTCAGACGATACTCTCGAGGATACCTATGATATGGATCATGACACCCGCGAAGATTTCAAAGACGAAAATAGTCAAAACAAAGATGCCACTCCAATTGCCTGTCCTACAGCTACACCAACCACTGCTCCTACTTCAACTCCAGTCTCAACTTCGACTCCCACCCCTACTCCCACCAGTGAAATAACCAACACTCCCACCCCCACTTCAACCGATGAAACTACCAATACTCCTACTCCCACCCAATCGGAGCAGTCAACTGGCACCCCTTCTCCCACAGTGACCCCTACCAACTCTCCTCATGTTGGTGGTGATGCTGGATCATCGAATAATAATAGTGCCCCCACTTGTAATGACTCCGACCCAGGCACTCCCCAAAATCTCCAAGCAATTGCCCTAGGTGGTGGCAAAGTTAAGCTAACTTGGGGCAATGCCTCCGGTCCGGTCACTTCATATGCTGTTGCTTATGGTCCATCTATCGGCAATTATTTATACGGTGATCCCAATGTTGGCAATGTCAACACTTATACCGTTCTTGCGCTCAGTCCGGGTGGCAAATATTGTTTCTATGTTCAGGCCCAAAATGGCTGTCGTGGTGGTAGTCCTTCAAATGTGGTTTGTACCAATCAGGGCGCTGGCTCACTTCAAGTCCTCGGTGCCAAGACGAACTACAATCCCTTAGTCGACGGCATTCGCCAGAGCTATGGCGGTTTGGTCTTAGGTACTTCAACTGAATTAATGGCCACTGCTGAAGTTGTCTATTCAACTGAAAAACTACCCTCAGGCAATACTCTCGATGAGACTAAATCCATTAGTATTCCTAAAATCGGCATAACTCAAGCTATCTATCATCCCCAAAAAATCGGTGATGATTTGACTGTTGGTCATAGAGAAGTTCTAAAAACCTCTCTCAATGGGGCCACAGTTTACTATGGACACAATGGCTATGATGTCTTCGGGTCACTTTATCTTCTCCGAGTTGGTGATGCTATTAAGTTACACAGTTCCGGTACTGTCTCAAATTATTCAGTCACCTCAACCCAGTTTGTTCACAAATCAAACGTTGAGGCTATTAAGAGTCAGGGTGATCAAATAGTTTTAGTCACTTGTAGTTTCACCCAACCAGATTATCGCATTATAGTTACAGCTTCAATTCAAAAATAATGAATAAATACATTGTCCTCCTTATTGTTCTTGCCATTGGTGTTGGTTATTTTATGTCCAAGAATACCTTCAAAGGTCAAACAGATATCAAAACTCCACCCACCATCGAGCAACAGCTAGGACTTCCTAATGGTTGGACCAAGGTGGAGACCTCAGATACCGATCTCAAATTAGAAAAAAAAGTTGAAGCTTCTCTCCAGCCCCAAATTGTTTTCAAACAAATAGTCTCCGATGAAGCCACTTCTCCCGCCAAATATACTAATACTATTATTGCCGGTGCTCGCTCTGCCATTCCTTCATTAAAAATAACCGACGATAAGAGAAGCTCGACCGATACACTTTATACAGCCTTAATTACCGGTAGTTACCTCAATCGTGGTCAAAAAGTCAACATCCTTCAGCGAGTCTATATTAAAAGTAACAATGTCTTCGTCATGACAGCCTCGTATAACGGAGATCTGAGTGATGAGATAAACAAAATTTTTGACAGTCTGGTCAAAGAGAAGAGTTTATAGTCTCTGTCCGACGTCATCCCAGTTCACTACACTCCACCATTTCTCTACATAAGTCTTCTTATCATTGAGATAATCTAGATAAAAGGCGTGTTCCCACATATCTAGTACCAAAATTGGCTTGGCTCCATTTAGTCCCAGCAAATTGTGTTTTTCCAGTTGGCCCACCGCTAGTCCTGATTCTGTTTTCCACAATACTGCCCAGCCCGATCCTTCGATTGTCAGAGCTGCATTAGTAAATTCTTCCTTAAACTTAGCAAAATCAGGAAACATTCCTTCAGGTGGCAAATTATTCTCAGTTGGCGAGCGCATGTTATTCCAAAAAATATCATGCATCACCGCTCCATTGTAGTTAAAGCTACTAATTTTACCCTGTTCTAGGGCAGCATTAAAGTTATTGACATAGGCGGCATAGTGTTTGTCGTGGTGCAGCTCCATTATTTTCTTGGAAATCACCGGTTCGAGAGCATCATAAGCATAGGGGAGGGGGTTGATTGTTAGTTGATTCATATCTACTACAACTATAGTAGTAGATAACATTGCTGTCAAGAGTGATAAAATAACTTATGAAAACATTATTTAAAATACTTTTAGTGCTAGTTATTTTGTTTGTTGTCTTTCCTTTTGCTGCCTATAAATATTTTTTTAGCAGTGGGCCTCGAGACCTAGGGGTTACTTTTACAGAGTCAGATAGAGCCGCAGCTTATGCTGCCAATGGTGTCGAATCAATCGCTATTACTTCCAGTCCCGATAATCCCCGAGGAATCAAGTATGAAGGTCAAAAAGATATCCAAGTTTCTTTTACCTCTGAGCAGATCACGGCCCTCAACAACAGTGTCAAATGGGTCAACTACCCCGTGTCGCATGTCCAGATAAAAATCAATCCCGATGGCACCGGTGAAGCCTCTGGCATTCTAGACATCCGCAAGATATTGTCATGGGTGTCTTTTACCCATCCGGTCAAGGAAATCGAAGCCAAAGTTGATGAATATCATATCGGCCTCAACCCTGCTTTTTATCTCAAAGGCAGGGTCACAGTCACGGACAACCGCGTTTCTCTCACCCCTCAAACGATTGAAGTCGGCCGGATTACTATTCCCCAAAATATCGTCGCCGAAAATATATCTCCAGTCGAAAAATTTGTCGACGCTCGGCTGAGTGCTGTCCCCAATTTAAAAATCCGCTCACTCAATCTCGATGGCGGCAAAGTTAATTTAGATGCCACTGTACCCGAAAAAGAATATACAGTTCAGCCATGATAAAAAAATTCATTCCTTTAATTATTATTTTAATCGGTTTTATAGTTGCTTTTCTATCCTCACCCTATCTACCTAGCCAGTTGGCATCTCATTGGGATGCCAGAGGCCTTGTCAATGGCTATTCTTCCAAATTATTTGGACTTTACTTTATCCCCGTTCTATCTTTATGTTTTTACTTTTTATTTTTGTTTTTGCCTTCAATCGATCCCTATAAAAACAACTTCAAACAGTTTGTTCCTCACTACAACAATTTTGTAACTGTTATTCTCGGGTTCTTCTTTTATATCCATTCGTTGACTATTTTTTGGAATCTGGGTTATCAATTCAATATGATTCAACTGTTATCACCCGCCTTTTTTGGACTATTTTATTTTACTGCCACGCTGATCCGTGTCGCCAAACGCAACTGGTTTGTGGGTATTCGGACACCATGGACTATGAGTAGTGACCGAGTCTGGCGGGAGACCCACTCACTTGGAGGTCAGCTCTTTAAATATGTCGCTTTCACCTGTCTAGTCGGACTATTTTATCCAGATTTGGCAATATTTTTTTTAATTATTCCAGTTCTGGGTATTACATTGTTTCTATTTATTTACTCTTATGTCCTGTATTTGCGATATAATTAGCCGTGGTTATCATCAAAACACCTAGTCAAATTGAGGGCATTCGTCAATCTTGCCAGCTTGCCGCCCAAACTTTAGAATACACCGCCTCATTTATCAAGCAGGGGATTAGTACCCAGTTTCTCGATGATCAGGCTAGTGAATTTATCCGATCTCACGGAGCAATCGCTGCCCCACTCGGTTACAATGGTTTCCCCAAAAGTATTTGTACTTCAATCAACAATGTTGTCTGCCACGGTATACCCAGCCCCACCGAAATTTTAAATGAAGGTGACATTATCAATGTTGACATCACCACTATATTAAATGGATATTATGGTGATACCTCAGCTACCTTTCCAGTTGGCAAAGTTTCGGCCCTAGCCAATCAGCTTATCAAGGCGACTCATGATTCACTTGATCTAGCCATCAATTCCCTCCACCCCAGCAAAGGTCTCAATGCTTCTGTTGGTCAAGTAATTGAAAAGTATGTCGCTCAATTTGGATTCACACCCGTCAGGGATCTGGGTGGTCACGGTGTTGGTCTCAAATTTCACGAAGATCCGTTTGTATTCCATTTTGCCACCTCCGATCAAGATACCGTACTCAAATCAGGGATGATTTTTACTATTGAGCCGATGATCAACGCCAGTTCCAACTGGCATGTCACCCTCGACCCCATTGATCACTGGACAGTCCGTACCGCCGATGGTTCCCTCTCCGCCCAATTTGAACATACTATATTAATCACCGACACTGGATCAGAAATCCTCACCTTATTATGATTCTCTTAGAAGGCCAAAAAGTTGCCAGTCAAATTATTGAGAACCTCAAGACAAAAGATCTCAGTGCCGTATCACTCCACATAATTCTAGTAGGTCAAGACCAAAATAGTCTAAAATATGTTTCATTAAAACAAAATAAATGCCAAGAATTGGGCATAAAATGCATCGTCCACCATTTACCCGAAATTACCCCCACCCCCGATCTAATTACTTTGATTCAACAACTAAATACCGATCCCGCAGTTACTGGTTTTTTCATCCAGTTGCCCCTACCACCTCATATTGACAAAAATAAAATTTTATCTCAAATTAATCCTCTCAAAGATGTCGACGGTCTCACTCCGGCTTCACGTTTTACCCCAGCCGTCGTCAGGGGAGTCATCACCCTTCTCGATGCCTACCACCTCTCATTTGCGGAGAAAACTGCGGTAATTATCAACGATACCAATTTAATCGGAATTCCTCTGAAAAAAATATTAGAGCAAAGAAAATGTCGAGTAATAATTTGTAATGAATTCACCAAAAATGTCGCCAAAATTAGCAGGGGAGCTGACTATATTTTTAGTGCCACTGGGGTCAAGGGCCTAGTGACTGCCGACTATATCAAACCCAGTGCAGTAGTGGTTGATATTGGCGGAGGTGATGTAAATTTTGTCAATGTTTCCGCCCTTTGTAGCTACATCACTCCCACCTTTGGTGGGGTCGGCCCCTTGACCATCGCCTGTCTACTCCAAAATTTGGGTGAATTGTTATAATCCATTATGAGCGTTAGCCCCCAGTTTGAAAAAATATTGCGCCAAATAAATGCCACTGGCGCCGACCTTGCCCCTCCGGTTCATCCCCTCCACCGAATTCGTGCACTGGAAGACATTAATCAGGAGACTGCAGAAAGTTTTAGAAGATCCAACTTGACCTCCGAGGAAGTCGATGTGATTTCCGGTCAAATTATTAGACAGGTGGCCATTTATCGCCAACAATTAAATAATTAACACATGAGAATCCAACTATTTGATCGTGGACTCCCCCAAGGAAAAAAATTATTTGCCGATATTGAGGCGGTTTGCCAACGTCTCCACATTGATACTGATCCAGAATATATTAAAGATATGAACCGTATTTATAGTAAGGGCTATCAGGGCAACACTATTTTACTCATCGACAATGAGGTCGCCTTCATCGACAAGTATCCAAATTTGAAGGAGTTGGAGTCTATTATTTCTGATTTTATAAAGTAAAATTATTTATTAATATTTTATGAACAAAGTGATTTTCAATTCCCTCATATTTGCAGTCCTTGTCTCCTTTATTAGTTATTTATTTCGTAATTTTTTCCATACCGATTTGTATCTTAGCGATGTTGGCGGTCTCAGTACTTTTATCGGTGCCTTTGCCACCCTTTTTGGTCTACTCTCCGCCTTTGTTGTTTTCGAGGTCTGGGGCCAATACAACAAGACATCTTTATATGTCGACAAGGAAGCTACCGGTCTCGAGAGATTATATCGTCTAACTCTTTATTTTCGAGACAAAAAGCTGACTGCCAAAATGGGTCAGGCTATTAGTAAATATGCCAATATGGTAATTGACGGCAAATTTAAAAAACTTAGCGAAGGAGTTCGTAATACCGAAAATGGCTTAGCCTTTAGAGATATTTCCCGAATAATCCAAGACATCAAATTTGACGACAATCATGATGAAATTATTTTTGATCACATCGTATCTCACTATGGTGATCTGGCAGAAATGCGTACCGAAAGAATTAATCAAAGTTTGGCTAGGCTCCCCTCACTCCTGAAAACTTTTCTTTATATTGCCTCTGCCTTTGTGGTCACCTGTCTAGTAATTATGCCATTTGCTAGTGTCTATTATTCCCTATTTGCCGTGTTTTGTATGACTTTTGTCATAGTTATGATCTATTATTTAATAGAGGACCTAGACAATCCTTTTGTTGGTAATTGGAATATCACCCCCGAGCCCTTCTCCCGCGCCCTCAAACATATCAATGAGGATTATAAATGAGTGACAGAATAAAACAGTTTTCAAATAATCTTGAGATAGTTACTAAAAGATATAAGGGTACAATTGGTCAAGATTTTTCAGAAAAAGTTACCTTAGCATTAGAACGAGAATTAGCAGAAAACGAGACCTGCCCGCTGGCCCAAGAAATAGAAGCAACTATTGATATTGCAGCCAAATCACCACGAGACCAGTACCTTCGGTTACAAAGTTTATTTGTGGTATTGACCCAGCGCGAAGAAGCACTTAAGAAATAGGCAGGAACAATCTCTTGGCATTCTCATCCACAATCTTTTCTGTCTCTTCAAAGCTCGTTCCCCAAATCTCGGCCACTTTTTGATAGACATATTTTACATACTCTGGTCTATTTTCCTCACCGCGATGTGGCACTGGAGTCAGATAAGGGGAGTCAGTCTCCAGTAGTAGCCTATCTTTGGGTATATTTTTAACTACTTCTCCCAGTCCCCCTTCATAGGTCAAGTTGCCATCAATCCCCAAATAAAAAGACTCTGGTATATTTTTTATTCTCTTAATTCCCCCAGTATAGCAATGAATTACTCCCCTCAAATTCGTATAACTATTTAGTATCGCCAATGTCTCCTCCATCGCCTTGCGACTATGAATTATCAGTGGTTTATCGTATTTTATCGCCAACTCTATCTGCCTGCGAAACAATATCTCCATATCTTTATAGCCTCCCCTGTCAAGAGGAGGTACCCGCAGGGGGGAGGGGTTTTGACTAAAATCCAACCCACATTCCCCCACCGCTATGATCTCTTTATTGTTTTTTAGTAGTTCATCCAAATTCGTAATTGTTAATTCGTAATTCGTAATTATTTCTTGTGGATGAATTCCTACTGCTGCCAACAACTTTGGGTTACTCTTGGCCAATTCAACATTATTTTTCGAATCTTCCAAGTTGCTACCAGACAATATTACAAACTTCAAACTGTCAACAGTTATCTGTTCACTTGGGCTAATATGTGAGTGTGTGTCTATCATAATGATATTATAAACTGTGGCTACAAAAGATAATTCAGTAATAATTTTTCAAAACAACAAGGTTCGTCGAATTTGGGATGAACAAAAAGAGCTATGGTATTTTTCAGTTGTCGACATTATTGAAATTTTGACTGGGAGTACAAATCCTCAAGTTTACTGGCGTGTCTTGAAAAAGAGACTAATCGATGAGGGATCAAATGAAACCGTTACAAATTGTAACGGTTTGAAAATGCTCGCAAGTGATGGCAAAATGAGAATTACTGATGTAGCTGATACCCAAAATATGTTTCGAATTATTCAATCAATCCCGTCTCCAAAAGCCGAACCATTAAAATTATGGCTGGCCAAGGTCGGATATCAACGATTAGAAGAAATTGAGGACCCTGAATTAGCCATCAATCGTGCATTACAAAACTTTCTAAAAAAAGGATATTCAAAAGAGTGGATAAATCAAAGGTTAAAAACAATTGAAGTTAGAAAAGAACTAACAGACGAATGGCAGTCACGAGGAGTTGAAGAAGGTTTAGAATTTGCAATTTTAACAAATGAAATAACCAAAGCATGGTCAGGCAAAACTGTTCGCGAGTATAAAAATTTCAAAAATCTAAAAAAAGAAAATTTACGAGATAATATGACCAATTTAGAATTGGTCATAAATACACTTGCCGAAGCAACAACCACTGAAATTTCCAAAGATAGAAAACCTAAAACACTTAATGAAAGTAAACAAATCGCCAACCGCGGTGGACAAATAGCTGGTAACGCCAGAAAGGAAATAGAATTAGAAACGGGCAAGAAAATAGTTTCTCCCAAAAACGCAAAAAACACAAAAAATGCTCTGTTATCTTGACTCTATACTATTATAAGATATAATTGGCTATGACATTAAAAGATGTACTAAAAAAAGCCCGCGCAGAAGCAGAGTCGCTTCACTCCGATGTCTACCCAGTAGCACAGCAAGTATTTAATAATATTGGTGAAGCAAACCAAGCAGCTGTTGCTCCACAACCACTTAAAATGCGTCAAAAAGCAATAATTATTACAAAAAGCACTACTGGACCCGTCTTTGAACATCCAATCAATAACTAGCTGATCCTGCCAAAAAGTCCGGTTTCTAATGGTTTTATTTCACCCTCCAGCGCTCTGGTAATTTTTTCACAAGTTTCCGGCATGACTGGTGTCAGATAGTAGGCCGCGGCTCGTAAATTATTTATACACTCGGTCAACACCTCAATCCTTTTAGGATCATTTGGTTCCAGTTTCCACGGGGTCACTACGTTCAATCTATTGTTTGATTCATCAACATATTTTCCAAACACCCAATTTATCGCCTCATCTAATTTTAAATTATCAACTAAATTTATAAATTCTTCATCAGCTCGTAACTCGTAACTCGTAACTGTTAACTTATCACTTAGTTTACAAACTCGCGAAACCAAATTTCCCAAATTGTTTGCCAAATCGGCATTATATTTCTCCTTGAATCTATTTATCCCCACATCAGAATCATTTTCGCTAGGAAAAGATCTGGTAATCAGGTATCTGGCACCATCCACACCAAACAAATCAATCAATTGTTGTGGGCTAATTACATTACCCAAACTTTTAGACATTTTTTGTGAATCAATCATATAAAAACTATGAGTAAATGTCTTTTTGGGTAAGTCTATTTTGGCCGATAAAAGCATTGCCTGCCAAATAACTGCATGGAACCACAATATTTCCTTACCCAACAAATGCAAATTTGCTGGCCAAAAATCTTTTTTACCCTCTACAAATTGGGTGGCACTATAATAATTAATTAAAGCATCAAACCACACATACACTGTTTGTTTTGTATCCCAGGGGACTGGTATACCCCACTCGACATTTTCTCGCGATAGGGAAATATCATTGACCCCACCTTTTAATTTTGCCAGTACCTCGGCCCGTTTTCCTGCAGGATATATATAATTAGTTTTATCATCTTCAATCAACTCGATTAATCTTGGCGCATATTTCGATAATTTAAAAAACCAATTTTCTTCAGATTTTTTCACCGTTTTTTCTGGTGGGTGAAGTGGACAATGCCCCTCGTCCAAATCAGTTTCGGTTAAGAACTTTTCACAACCAATACAATACCAGCCTTCATATTTGGCTTTATAGACATCGTCATTTTCTTTTATTTTAGTCAAAAATTCGGCCACCACTTTTTCGTGTCTTTTATCAGTCGTTCGTATAAAAAAATCGTTACTTATATTTAAATTTTTCCAGGCATTGATAAATGTTGGGGCAACTTTATCACAATATGTCTGGGTGTCCAAACTCTCTTTCTGAGCACATTCGGCTACCTTTTGGCCATGTTCATCAGTCCCAGTCAGAAAAAACACCTCATCCCCCAGTTGTCGGTGAAGTCGAGCGAGGACATCTGCCGCCACAGTAGTGCAGGTATGCCCAATATGAGGGATATCGTTGATATAGTAAATCGGGGTCGTAATATAAAACTTAGCCATTACTTATTTTACCGCTTTTTTGACAGTCTTTTTGACCACTTTCTTGGCAGTTTTCTTAGTTATCTTCTTTATACCCTCTCCTCCGATCTTCTTGCTCAATTGAGATTTCATTCTAGCAACTTTGTTTTTATGCAAAATTCCCTTTTTGACCGCTTTGTCCAAGATAGATTGGGCTTCCTTCATATTTTCCATGTTGGGTTGACCCAAGAATTTCTTAACTAATTCTTTAAATTTGTTTTTTATCACCAAGTTTGTCTTTCGATTTTTAATCGATTTTCGCAGTGATTTTTTAGATGAGGCGCTGATTGGCATGACATGTATTCTAACTGATAATAAATTCAAATACAAGAATTTATCTTGATTACATAATATAATGACAATCATGTCTCTTCGCGATCTTTTCAAATATGTCAGTCTCAAGAAATCACACAGTATTTTTTCAGCTAGTCTTGTCCTCGGGATTACCTTCGGATTATCGGCTATTCTCGGGTTTCTCCGGAGTCGTTTTCTCTATGCTCAGTTTTTCAACTGCTGTGTCTTAGAGCTCGATGCTTACAATGCAGCCTTCCGGTTGCCCGATTTAATCTTCAAATTACTAGTTACCGGTGCACTTTCAGCGTCATTTATCCCTGTCTTTAGCTCATATTTACACAAAGATGAACACAAGGCATACGAAGTAGCCTCATCTGTGATAAATCTACTTCTGATTGTCTTTACCCTCGCTTCACTCTTGGTCTTGATCTTTGCCAAGCCTTTGTCTGGCATAATTGCCCACGGGTTCACCCCCGAGCAACTAGTACTCATGACTAGTCTGACACGCATTTTATTAATAGCCCAGGTTTTCTTCCTCATTAGCAACTTCTTGACTGGTATGCTCCAGGTTCACCAGGTATTTATTATCCCCGCCCTTTCACCCATTGTTTACAATATTTTTATTATTCTCTCTATCTTCATTTTAGCCCCGACCATGGGTATTTATGGAGTAGCCATTGGCTCAGTCGTTGGTGCCTTTTTTCATTTAGCCATTCAAATTCCCACCGCCAAGGCCATGGGAGTCAAGTATCGTTTTGAAATCAAAACTCAGCTCGCTGGAGTCAAAGAAGTCATTAGACTCATGTTACCTCGCAGTTTATCCCTAGGATTAGGTGAAATCGAGAATACAGTGACTTTGTTCTTCGCTAGCAGTTTGGCAGCCGGCTCTATCTCTCTTCTCAATCTAGCCATGCAACTAATGTACTTACCCAGTCGAATTTTTGGGACTACAGTCGGTCAAGCATCACTCCCTATTCTTTCCAAAAACATCGCCCGCAACGAGCTAGATTTATTTAGAGATACTGTTCGTAAGACAATTTCCCAAAGTTTGTTTATTGCCGTTCCTATCACTGTTTTAGTTCTGGTCCATCGCCTAGCTATTATCCGCATTGCCTTTGGTACCCGCCAATTTCCGTGGGCTGCTACTCTGCTGACAGCCAAAACTTTGGCCTATCTTACTCCAGCCATTGTTTGTCAAGCTGTCATTCAAATACTCGTCAGAGCCTTTTATGCCATCCACGATACCAAAACTCCACTTAAAGTTTCTTTCTTCTCTCTGGCCATCAACATTTCCTCAGCCTATTTTCTGATTAATTACACCGATCTCGGAATTCTGGGACTAGCCATCAGTGCCTCACTTGGGAATCTCACCCAATGCCTTGGTTTATTTTATCTGTTCATCAAAACAGTTGACGGCGCTGGATGGCAGCAGACTTATTGGCACTATTTCAAAATATTACTGGCCTCTTTTATATTGGGCCTTACTTCTTGGGTCTGTGTTCAGTTTTTTGATTTATTTGTGCTCGATACCTCCCGAACCATCAACTTAATAATTTTATCCTCTCTCTCCGTTTTAATAAGTATATTTGTCTATTACTTCATTGCTATTTATCTACAAATTTCCGAAATATATGATTATCAACACTATTTTGGCAAGCTAACTAGATTTTTCAAAAGATAATCTTTCTGTTTGTGTTTTAATTTGGCCCAAATATATATATACTGTTTATATGCCAGTCAAAAAGGAGATGTCTTTTTTACCAGACGAAGAGGATGTCAACTCTCTCTCGGCCCGTGTCATCCGCTGGGTCACCACTGTTGGGCGTTTTGTTATTGTCTTTACCGAGCTAATAGTTATTTGCGCTTTTTTATCCCGTTTTTGGCTCGACCGCACCAACTCTGATTTATCCGAAGTTGTCCGTCAGCAAAAAGCCATTTTAGAAAGCACCTCAGAGTTTGAAAATGATTATGCCCAGCTCCAAAGACGCCTAGAACTTATCCAGAAAATATATGCTTCTCAGCCAGAATATCAGACCAAAGTTGATACTCTCATCCAGAGTACCCCCTCCGATATCAATTACAACAGTCTTACTATTACCCACGATCCCGACAAAAAAGAAGTTTCCGCCATCATCAATCTCTCTGCCTATCAAGAATCATCCATTGTCAACTTTATCACCAATTTAATTGCCAACCCCAAAATAAGCTCAGTCGATATCAAGAAAATTGAAAAAAGGTCCAATGATAATAAATACAATGTCAATTTGTCATTAGTTTTTTCCCAAAAAGTATGAGCCTAAACATCGACAATCAGGTCAGTCGAATGAGGCCATTGTTTGATTTTATAAAAAAACAACAAGAAAATCGTCAATTCGTTAGGTCGGTTGAAATTACCGCCACTTTTGTCTTAATTACCTTTTTTCTAATTTTTGCCGTCAGACCAACCATCATCACTATCGCCAGTCTTCGTGGTGATATCGAATCGAAGAAAATCCTCAAGTCAGAATTAAAAAACAAAATCAATCAAGTTATCCAGGCACAAGACCTCTTTTCCCAAGTCCAAGAGCGATATCAGGTCATAAACAGTAGTCTCCCCGATAGGCCCAACTTTTATGATGCTGCCGACATAATTACCCAAATTTCCCAAAAAAACAGCATCACCCTCAACTCAATATTATTTGATTTAGAGGTAGTGCCATATAAAAACGAACCGAGTGTCAAATCATACAGCCTCCAAATCGGAGTTAGTGGATCTTTTGACAGTGCCCTCAATATTGCCTCAGAGTTACTCAAAAACCGTCGTACCGACAACATTAGTTCCCTCAACTTTACCACTGGTCTTTCTCCCAATCAGAAAAGCGCCAGCCCCAGCGCCAGTTCCGGAGTCATCACCTCATTTTCCACTCATTTTTATTATTGGCCAGCCACTTATGGAAAAAAATAAAATATCGGGATATCTCCTTTTAATTAGTGTTTTTACCTTTGCAGCCGTCTTTATTTATATTGTTCAAAAAAGTTACGATGGTATGATGAAACCAATCCGTGACGTCAAACAGAGTGTCATAATTAAGCCAATTAATCCCAATTTTGATCTTAGTACTTTAGATGAAATTGAAAAAAGAGGTACCCCATGAAAAAGGAATTTAAATTCCCTACTATTATTGGTGTTGGGTTTTTGCTCATCTCTGTTTTTGTAGGCGTCAAGTATTCCACTAGAACAACTACTACCAGTTCAAACGCCTCAGGTAGTTGTCAGCCTGACAATGTCCAGATAACCAATCTCACCCACAATAGCGCTAGCTTATCATTTTTAACTTCATCCAAATGTCAGTCCACCGTCTCTCTTGACAATCAAATTATCAAGGATCTCAAGGCAGAGACATTAAATATACCCGAATTATCTTCTCGGATTCATTATTTTTTTATCAATAATCTCAAGGAAAAGACCACCTACAACTATTCCATTATTTCTGGAGGCAGTACTTACCAAGAAAAATCCTACAGTTTTATCACTGGCTCTACGCCGATTAGTGGTACTCCCAACTCAAATTTGGCCTGGGGTAAGGTATTCTCACCCGACGGCAAAACCCCGGGTAACGCTCTTGTTTTTCTAAATATATCTGGGGCCTATCCCCTATCTTCGATGGTCACTACCAATGGCAACTGGTCGATTTCTCTGGCCAGTAGTTTTAATGATACTCAGACAAATTGGTTCACCCTCTCGGATACTGTCTCCTCCGAAGATATTATTGTCTATTCCGAAGATGGAGTTTTTACTCAAGTTACCAATTCTACATCACGCAATAATCCTGTCCCCGATATCATTATTGGTACCAATTCTCTGGATACTACAAATTATGACACTGCTAAAAATAGTAGTACCGGTCAAGTCGACTCTATCTCTCCAGTTGTCGATCAAAAAAAAGTCGATATTGCCAATCCTCGCGAGGGTGATATGCTCAATGTCTTGCGACCTGATTTTTTCGGCAGTGCCCCCAACAGTACCCAAGTCATTATTGAAGTCCACTCTGACACAGTCATCAATGGCCAAACAACCTCTGACACCAGTGGTAATTGGCATTGGTCACCCCCCCAGAATCTTGAGCCAGGTCAGCATACTATCACTGTCAAATCACTCAATAAAAACACTGGTATCTGGGAAACAATCACCCGCTCATTTACAGTTCTAGCCTCCGACAACCTTTCCAGCCCCAACTTCGAGGCATCTGGATCTGCTTCTACACCCTCACCCGCAGCCACATTAGTTTCCACCCTAGCCCCCACGAAGACTCCGGTTCCTACAATTCGGACTGCCCACCCTAGTACTACCATCCAGCCGCCAGTTACTGCCAATTATCTGCCTACCATCGTCATATTTATTTTCTCTTTTCTTTTTATATTAATCTCGTTTAAACTATTGTAGTGAGTAAAATATTATTTCAATGGCGTTATCAAATTTTAACAGTAGTTTTTTTGCTACTTTCACTCACCGGTACAATGTATTTAGTTGGATATAATCAGGATAATCGAGACAAAGCAGTTGGTAATGACAAGTGTCAGGCTGGCCAAAAATTGTGTCAAGAAAATAAACAGGGTCAAAATACCGGCTATCTTTGTGAATGTCTCACCGAGCTAGACCCCAACGATTGGCGCTGCACCACCCAAGATCTAAAAACATGCCCCACCGATAGTGGAGGAGTTGATCCCAGTTTTTTTGCTTGTGACCCTCAGGGTAGTATGACTATTGCCGGTCGATGTCTAGTCGCCAAATCAGGATCAAAAATAGATATTGCTTTCAAGTATAATTGTCCGGACAAATTTGGGATGAGTAATGGTTGTCAACAAAACGAATCAGTTGTTCAAAATGTCACTAGTGTTTGTTTTGAAAATAATTTTTGTGGCACTCAACAAATTGATAGCAAAACAGGCAGCTGCTTCATTAGTGTAGAAGACCATAATGGCTGCAATAATACACCCACAAAGCTACCTTCACCTACTCCCACCAAAACACCAGTTCCCACTCGCACACTCACTCCAACACGTACCCCCACCCCAACCAAGACTCCTACTCCTACAAAAACACCTACAATTACGCCTTTTAACACCTCTATTCCTACATATCCAGTTACCAGTACACCAACTCAAGTTGCCACCAACACTCCTACAAATACTCCAACCAATACTCCCACTGGCACTGTTGCTCCCACAAACACGCCAATGTCTACAAATACCCCGACTGTTATTCCCACTGGACCCAGTCCTACTCGGATAATATTACCCAATGCTGGTTTTGATTTTCCCATTCAGGCATTGTCAGTGGTTGGTATAATCACCACACTCTTTGGATTATTAATTCTTCTCTAAAGTGAAAGGTAATATAAAAATATTTTCATTACTAGAAGCACTTCGACCGAGCCAGTGGATCAAAAATTTAAGTTTATTTGCCGCCGTTATTCTCAATGGACAGCTCTTCAACCTCGAGAGTTTAGTTCCCAGTATTTTAGCTTTTGTTACATTTTGTTTTTTATCATCATCCTCATATTTAGTGAATGATATTTTAGACAAAGATAAGGATATTCAGCACCCCTACAAAAAAAATCGCCCCATAGCTAGGGGAGATGTCTCTACCACTGTGGCTACATTTGCCAGCTTTTTTCTGCTCTTTACTGGTCTAGGTATTGCCATGATTATTAGCTCAGAATTTTTTTTCATCTCGCTTCTCTTTATTATTTTGCAGTATTCCTATTCGTTCTTTTTCAAGAAAAAAGCAGTTGTGGATATCGCCGGAATATCCTTGTTTTTTATTATACGTGCCTTTGCCGGTGAAATTGCCTCTGGCTACCACTTACCTATCTGGATTATGTTGACAGTCATTTTTCTGTCTTTATTTATTGCCAGTGGAAAACGCCGCAGTGAACTCATCAATTCTGGAAAGAAGACCCGTGCCGCACTCAGTGGATATGGTCGGTCACTTTTAAATTTTTATACCACGATGTTTGCTGTTTGTACTCTAATTGGTTATTCTATGTACGCTTTTTTTGAAGACAAACTAAAGTTTCAGGGCATTATTCATGAATTCTTGTTGGATAATTTTCCTGCTGCTATCGATCGAAAGTGGTACATGTTGTCCATCATTCCTGTTATCTACGGAATTATGCGCTACGGACAAATAATTTTTGAAATGCAAGAGGGTGAGAGGCCCGAACGAGCCATTGCCACCGATATACCACTAATAATTTCCGTGCTCTCTTGGGGGTTGATGATAATTACTATTATTTATGTCCTTTAGTTCTGGTTTGTTATTTTTTATTGCTTTAATTACCCGATTTTTTGGTTTAACTTGGGGTGGTGGTTTCCCTTTCCATCCAGATGAAAACAACATGGTCAATGCCATTGTGCAAATGACCCCTATTAATTTGAATCCTCATTTTTTCGCCTATGGCCAATTTCCCCTATATTTAGGATATATTACCCAGCTAATTCTCGGGTTGCCTCACAACGCTATCGCTATTACCTATGTACTCCGTTTCTGGTCAGCCATCTTTTCCACCTTGTCCGTTTATCTTTTTTATCTTATAAACCGGCAACTATTTCCCAAAATAAATCCTTTTATTGCCACCTTACTTTTTATATTTACTCCGGGACTCATCCAAATAGCACATTTTGGTACCACTGAGAGTTTGTTGGTTCTTATTTTTTTGTCGACTATATATCTCTCCCTAAAACTCTATGGTCAGCCATTTCAATACAAATATTATTTTTGGCTAGCTTTAATATGTGGCATTGGAGTCTCTTCAAAACTCAGCTCCATAGTCTTTATTTTTCCAATATTGTTAGTTTCTCTGATAAGTTTTTTTAAACATAATAAAAAGCTTCATGTAGTTTTTTTTACTTTTTACTTTTTACTATTTACTTTAGTATTTTTTATATTATTTTCTCCATTCAATATTTTGTCCAGAGCTGATTTTCTCTCAGCCCTTAAATATGAGACCGAAGTCGCCACCGGCACATTGTCAGTGTTTTATACTACTCAGTTTAAAAACACTTTAC
Source organism: Microgenomates group bacterium (assembly GCA_049303675.1). Taxonomy (GTDB): domain Bacteria; phylum Patescibacteriota; class Microgenomatia; order UBA12405; family UBA12405; genus UBA2283. The sequence continues at coordinate 458,458 of JBAQNJ010000001.1, forward strand.
CTTATATATATCAAATAACCCATATCTTTCCATATGTTATTGGACTGCCCCTTAGTCTATTCTCCTTATTTGGTTTATGTATGTCGTTTAGAAAATATCATCAGTCCCTGTTCATAGTCTATGCCTCAGTTATTTTTTATTTTCTCTATTTTGGCCAGACATATGTCAAATGGACCCGTTTTATGTCACCTATATTTTTTATATTTCCCCTTATCGCCGCCATCTTTATTAATCAAATCCACTCCAAGAATTATAGATATTTTGTTCTGATTGCTGCCATTCTCCCTGGGATATTTTTCCTGAAACTATATCTGTATCCCGATATTAGAATCACCGCTTCAAAATGGATAATCGAAAATCTACCCGACAAAACAACCATTTTGTCCGAAGGTGGCAATGTCGTCAACATTCCGGTTCTGGAAAATAACTTTGAAATAGACAATTACGACTTTTATCAATACCATGTTGACACCTTATCCAAATCTATCGCCAAATCTGATTACATTATCATTCCTTCACGTCGAGTTTTTAAGAATTATAACTATACCTATTACCAACATTTATTTGATGGCACACTCGGCTTTTCAAAAATCAAAGAGTTTGTCCCCGACAAATATCTGTTTTTTAATCCAGAAAATGCCGAGGAAACATGGACAGTCTTCGACCGTCCTACCATCAGAATTTACCAGAAAACCACTCAACTGTCCCTTGAAGAATACTCTAGTTTATTAGAAAATTAAAAATTTGTTAATTAAAAATTGAATAAAAATTTAAAATTAAAAATTAAAAATTATTATCCAATAGTAATAATTTTTATGTTGGCACTGTCTGTTAGATTATATGGTCTCAATTGGGATCAGGGCCAACACCTCCATCCCGATGAGAGAATGATTGTCATGGTCACCGAGAAAATATCTATCCCCACCACAAACCTCTTTTCGGTCGATTCTACCCTCAATCCTCATTTTTTTGCCTATGGCTCACTGCCAATCTATCTCTTGAAGTTCACTTCGTCATTACTCGTACCCATTTTTCCCCAAATTGGTTCTTATGAGCAAATAAATTTGTTAGGTCGAGTTATCTCGGCAATTTTTGACTCACTTACAGTTCTTCTGATTTTCCATATTTGCCAACGAATGTTCGAGAACACCCGACAAAGCTTATTGGCTGCCTTAGTCTATACAGTCTCCATTTTACCCATTCAGTTGTCTCATTTTTATGCCGTAGACACTATTCTCACTTTTTTTATCTTCTTCACCCTTTTACAGCTTATAGCCTATTTTCAAAATCAAAAAATATTTAATTTACTGCTTGCTAGTATTGGTATTGGATTGTCTCTGGCTACAAAAATTAGTGCCACTGTCTTAGTTGCCTCACTCGGTACTAGTCTTGTTGCCGGTATCTTACTCACAATTAGAAATCAAATTTTTTCCCACAACCAACCGCTCCATCAAAAAATATCATCATTTATTGGGCACATATTCAGTCTAAAAAAGCTCAGACATTCACGTCTCTCAATAATAATTAAAGTATTTTGTTTGCTAATATTTACTTCTACTATAGCTGCGGTTGTTTTTATAGTTTGTGAACCATTTGCCCTCATCGATTACCCCAATTTTATTCGGCAGATAATGGAACAGCAGGCCATGACCAAAAACGCCTTTGTTTTTCCCTACACTCTCCAGTATGTCAACACCACTCCGTATTTATACCAATTAGAAAATATATTTTTATGGGGATTAGGTCCAATTATTGGGACATTATCTTTTATTGGGTTTATCATCGTTAATATCAAACTCGTCAAAGGTCTTATTGTCCCTGGCAATGATCAATCAGAGGGTGCCCAATTAATTATCCTCACATTTTTTTTGGCATATTTTTTCGTTGTGGGTGGTTTTGCTATCAAGTTCATGCGGTATTGTTTACCTCTTTATCCAATTTTTATAATTTACGCTGCCCATTTACTTACTAGTATTAAATCAAAGTTTGTTGTTTTATTTATTTTCTTAGGACATCTATGTTTATTGTTTGCTTTTTTGGCTATTTATCGTTTGCCCAACACCCGTGTCACCGCCACCAATTGGATAAACAGTCAGGTTCCCCAAGGTTCAACTATTCTCATCGAGCATTGGGACGATGCCCTACCCCTAGGTTATTTAAACAATCTTAATCAAATCTCTTTGCCGCTTTATGATAGTGACAGTGATCCCCATAAATGGAACTTTATCAACCAAATGTTGGTCCGTGGCGACTACATAATTATTGCCAGTAACCGCCTCTCTACCCCACTTCCAAAATTAGTCAACTGTGACCAGTTACCCGAAGACAAGTGTTATCCCCTTACTGCTCGGTATTATCGTGATTTATTCGCGGGTAATCTAGGTTACACAAAAGTCGCCGAATTTACCAGCTATCCTACTTTATTTGGATTTTCTGTCAACGATCAATCAGCTGATGAGTCCTTTACTGTCTATGATCATCCTCAAATAATGATATTTAAAAAGACATTTTAGATCATTTAAATATGATATATTGGTTAATACAAAAACAAATATGAATTTACTCTTTTGGCAGCCACAAAAAAATTACTATCAAATTATAGCGTCATCAGTTTTTGGAAAATTTTTACTAATATCTTCAAACTATATTACCTGGATTTTCCTAATTTATCCCTCCTATCTACTGGTCAAATTCGATTCCAATATATTTTGGCAACTACTATTTGCCACAGTTCTAGGAGAAATAATTGAGAAGGTTGTTAAACTGAAGAAATACTGGAAAAGACCGACCTTCGCCAAAAGTATTGATGTGCCTTACGGATTGATTAAGTCGTGGTATCTCACCGGTTCATTTCCCTCCGGCCACACCATCAAAGCCACTTTTTTTTTGTTGTTGCTCCTCCACTACCAACTATTTTTTTTGGCCTTTATACTCGTAATTGTCCCCCTCTTATATTTTCGTGTCTTAATTGGTTTTCACTATCCCATAGACATTATTGGAGGAATTGTCATTGGTGCTGTTATTTACTTTCTGGTAACCTATATCCAAATGCCACCAGTCATAAATCAATATATCCAAAATATTTTTTCTGTCATTTTTTATTATCCGATTAAGCTAGGAATATAACATGTCCCTGCCAAAAACTATATTAATCACTGGCGGATCGGGATTTCTCGGTATAAATTTGACCCGTTTTTTATTGAAAAAAGGTTACCGAGTAATTGTTTACGACATTGCCAAATTTGACTATCCCGAGAAAGACAAGGTAACTTGCCTGATCGCCGATGTCAGGGATAGGACTGCTCTAAAAAGGGCTCTTAGAGGTGTCGATGTCGTTGTCTCTGCTGCGGCAGCACTACCCCTCTATCCCCGCACCGAAATACTATCAACAACTATTGATGGTACTCGAAATGTTTTAGAGATATCTCAGAGTTTGGGAATCAAACGGGTCATTTATATTTCGTCTACCGCTGTCTATGGAATCCCCGATCACCATCCTCTGTTAGAGGATGACAAATTATATGGTGTCGGTGCCTATGGAGAAGCCAAGGTGGAGGCAGAAAATATCTGCAATCAATACCGTCAAAATGGTTTTTCTGTTCCGGTCATTCGACCAAAATCCTTTGTTGGCCCAGAGAGATTGGGAGTATTTTCCTTATTCTACGATTGGGCCAAGGATGGTAAAAACTTCCCTATGATGGGGGATGGTAAAAATAAGTACCAACTACTCGACGTCGAAGACTTATGTCAAGCCATCTTTACCTGTATTACCGGTAAAGATAGTCAGGTAAACCACACTTTCAATATTGGAGCCAAGGAGTTCACCACCATGAAAGCAGACTATCAGGCAGTACTAGACTTTGCCGGTTTTCACAAAAAAATAATTTGTTTTCCCAAAAAACCAATGATAACTGCCTTAAGAATATTAGAATTTTTTCATCTCTCTCCTCTTTACAAATGGGTCTACGAAACTGCCGGTGAAGACTCATTTGTTTCTATCGCTAAGGCCGAAAAACTGTTAGGTTACAAACCAAAGTTTTCCAATAAACAGGCTCTAATCAGAAACTATAAGTGGTATTTGGCCAACTTAGACAAGTTCACCGGACTTTCTGGTGTCAGTCATCGAGTGCCCTGGAGTCAAGGTATACTAACATTAGTCAAAATATGTTTCTAACTGACTTCAACTATATCTTCTTCTGGTGGCTGGTCTATTTTGTCTTTGGGATGGCAGGACTACCGCTAACTTTTTATTTTTTTGGTAAATTTTGGGACAAAGGCTATATTTTTGCCAAGACAATTGGCTTAGTTATCACCACCTTTTTTATTTTGGTTTTTGGTATTTTCAAATTAATTCCCTTCTCTTCTGTCTCAGTAGTTTTTTTGATGATGGCCACTGCCTTAATCGGGCTTATTTTACTTAAGCAAAAAAATACTTTGAATACTTTTAATAGTATTATCAGAACACATTGGAAAATATTTTTATTTGAAGAAATTATCTTTTTATTAATTCTTACCCTCTGGAGTTATATTCGTGGTTTTGCCCCCGACATCGAAGGGCTAGAAAAATTTATGGACTGGGGATTTGTCAATTCGGCTCTTCGTTCTCAATTCATGCCCCCCCTTGATATGTGGTTCTCTGGTTTCCCCATAAATTATTATTATTTTGGTCACCTCGAAATTGCCGTCTTGGCCAAAATAAGTACCCTTGATTCAGCTATAGTCTACAATTTAGCCATTGCTTCAACTTGTGCCCTGACTTTTGTTAATTCATTTTCCCTCGTGAGTAACCTCATTGCCAAATCCCTTTCAAAAATAAATTTACGATTAGTTGTACTCGGTGGGCTACTCTCTTCCCTGTTGTTAACTTTTGGCGGTAATCTACATCCTCTTTACAAAATTGGTGCCAACATAATCAAAAACGAAAGTCGGCTGATTATAAATCAAAAAACACTGACTCAGGCTTCTTCATCTTATTGGTATCCGGATGCGACTCGGTTTATCGGCTTTGATCCAGATGTCCCTGACAAAACTATTCATGAATTTCCTTTATATAGCTTCGTCGTCGCCGATCTTCATGGACACATGAACGACATCCCCAACATATTATTGTTTATGGCGGTTTTACTTAGCTTATTTTTATTTAATTCTATTCAGAGTTTCTCTTGGGTCTTGATTCTTCCTTCCGCCTTTCTATTGTCTGTCGCCTACATGACCAATGCTTGGGATTTTGCAGTTTATGGACTTCTCTATGGCATTTTTAGTGTTTTGTCACTATGGAACAGCCACAATTTTCGTCAGGCCATCATTGTCACCACCATCAACGGTCTGCTTGTCATTGTCTGTTGGTATATTTTCACCATACCTTTTTCACTCAATTTTTCTCCCATGACAGAGGGTCTCCGTTTATCTGATTCCCATTCACCTTTTTATCAACTTTTCGTGCTTTATGGCGGCTTTTGGCTAATTGCCCTGCCCTTTATTTTATTGGCAATAAAAAAAATGTTTTTTCATCACTTTTCACTAATCACTGATCACTTTATTCTTGCTCTAATTATTACTGCCACCATTCTAATTATTATTCCCGAAGTTGGTTATATTAAGGATATTTATATATTTGAGCATCGTCGGGCCAACACCATGTTCAAACTGGTCTATCAGGCTTTTATCTTGTATTCTTTAGTTTCTGGCTACATATTGGTCAAATTTCGACAAAACCTGTTTGCCAAAATCATTATCATTTTAGTCATGGCTAGCCATCTAATTTATCCTTTTTTTGCTATCAAGGGCTATTATCCCCTGACTGAATATAAAGGTATCTGGGGTCTCAACTTTCTCAAAAACAACTACCCCGACAATTTGACTGCTATTAATTGGCTTAACAAAAATATCTCCGGCCAACCCGTAATTTTGGAGGCTGTCGGCGATAGTTACACTACCTTTAATCAGGTTTCCATGGCTACTGGTTTACCTACTGTTGAGGGCTGGATAGTTCACGAATGGCTCTGGCGCGGCGGTTATGACCAGCCCAGTGCTCGTCAAAACGATGTCCAAAAAATATATGAATCTAGTGACCCAACCGAAGTTAGAAGTCTACTCCAAAAATATTCAGTCGAATATATTTTTGTAGGTGACAAAGAGAGAGAAAAATATTCAACTCTGGACGAAAAAATGTTTGAAAATATCGGTGCCAAATCTGTCTTTCAGTCAGGGCAAACAAAAGTTTATAAAATATTTTAAGTGTCTTCCTTGTTAATTCGTAATTCGTAATTGATAATTAGTAATTAAATATATGTCCGATCTACTTCACGGGTTGAACCCTGCTCAACGCCAAGCAGTCCTCCATAACGGCTCTCCTTTGCTGCTTTTAGCTGGCGCTGGTTCTGGAAAAACTCGTGTCTTGACACATCGAGCTGCCAATTTAATTCTTACCCACCAGGCAACTGCATCCCAAATATTATTGCTCACATTTACCAACAAAGCCGCCATGGAGATGAAAGATAGAATGGGAAAATTAATTAATAATCCAAAAAACACAGTATTTGCAGGCACATTCCACTCTTTTTGTTGTCGTATCTTAAGAAAAGATGGTCATCACTTAGGCATTCGCCCTGATTTTGTTATCTACGATTCTGACGACCAAGAAACACTTATTAAAAATATTTTAAAAGATCTCAATTTAACTACTCAAGAATTCAAGCCTAGTTCTGTCATGTACTTTATCGAAGACTGCAAAAATAAATATATCTCTGCCGCCGACTCCGAAAACATCTCCACTGGTTTTTGGAACAAGCAGGCTAGTAAAATTTACCACCTCTATCAACAAAAGCTTACTGATTATCAAGCCCTTGATTTCAACGATCTCTTATTCAAAACAGTCAAGTTATTTAATGATTTTCCCGAAGTTTTAGATAAATATCAAGAGATCTATCGCCACATTTTAGTCGACGAGTATCAGGACACCAATCAAATTCAATATTTACTGACTCGTCTTTTGGCCAACAAATATTTTCAGGTAACTGCAGTCGGCGATGCCTCACAGGCAATCTATGGTTGGCGTGGCGCCAATTACAAAAATTTAGTTAATTACACCAATGACTTTGCCAATGCTACCACTATCAATCTCGAAGAAAATTATCGCTCCACCCAAATAATTCTAGATGCTGCCAATTCCGTTATCCAGAAAAATAATTCCCATCCAGTCCTTAAGTTATTTACCCGCAAAAAATCTTCTGACTTAATTAAAATATTTGCCGCCGACTCCGAAGTTGCTGAGGCGGATTATATTGCCTCTAAAATTCAATTTATCTATGCCAACCTGCGTATTCCCTATCGACAAATTGCTGTCCTCTACCGGATGAATGCCCAATCTCGTGTCCTTGAAGAGGCTTTTCTCAAATACTCTATCCCCTATGTTTTAATTGGTGGGCTACGTTTTTATGATCGCTCCGAAGTCAAAGATGTTATTGCCATGCTCCGAGTTGTTCGCAACAGTGATGACCACCTTTCCCAAGAACGGGTCCAAAAAGCCATCGGTAAACGCAAAAAAGTCTTATTCGATCAACATCTACCCGACATCGACGTCGACCACCTATCCTCCACTCAAATTCTCGAATCAGTGCTCAACTTTTCTAGCTATTTGTCAAAATATGACGCCACCGAAGAAGACGACCAAAAGAGAATTGAAAACATCAAAGAATTATCCTCGGTGGCTGCTACCTATCCCTCACTCAATGATTTTTTAGAAAACATCGCCCTAGTTCAGCAAGAATATTCTATTCAGGAAAAAAATAAGAAAAAAGAAAGCCGCGAAGGCGTTCGTCTCATGACTCTCCATAGTAGCAAAGGTCTCGAGTTTGAAGTGGTATTTTTGGTGGGCTTTGAGGAGGGGATTTTACCTCATTCTCGGTCAATGATTGATGATTCGGATATCGAGGAGGAGCGTCGACTTTGTTATGTTGGTATTACCCGAGCCAAGGATTATTTATATATTTCCTATGCTACACGGCGACTATTTTTTGGCAAAAGTTCTTTAAACGAACCTTCCCGATTTCTGATTGATATCCCCGAAAAACTAATTGAGTTTGAAAAATCATTAGACATCTCCCACGATTTACGAAAACCAAAAAAAGAAAGTAGCGATTTAGTCTACGACCCTGATATATACTAGTCTATGATTACTCGAATACTTTATGACGAGGAAAAGCTAGCCTACAACAAGCTGGTCAAGCACCCTATCCAAACGTGGGAATGGGGTGATTTTCAGAAGAAAGAGGGTCATCGAGTCTATCGTCTTGGTGTATTCGAAAATGACAAATTGATTTCTGCCTACAGTGTTAGTTTTCATGGTATTCCTCACACCAAATATTCTATCGGTACAATTTTGCGCGGACCAGCTATTGATATCGAAATGATCAACAACATCCGCAAAATTGCCCTCGACGAAAACGCCATCTTTGTCAAATTTGAGCCAGATGTCTATCAAAAAACTTTTGACCTCAACAATCAACCGACAACTGTCAACGAGCTCCCTCATTTTAATGATCTTCATGTCTCTCCCAAGGTGGCCTTTTATCCTTATTCTTATGTAATTGATTTGTCTCAGACCGAAGACGAGCTCTTAGCTGCCATGCATAGCAAAACACGTTACAATATCAAAATTGCCAATCGTCACGGAGTGAAAGTGGAGGAGGTCAATACCGCTGCTGGCTTTGCCAAATATTTAGAATTATTGTTTGATACCACCAAGAGGCAGGGATTCTATCTCCATTCTCACAATTATCACCGTACCCAATGGGAAATACTTCAGAAAACCAAAATCCCTCACATTATGCTCGCCTCCTATCAAGGCAAGGTGCTCTCTGCCTTCATGCTATTTACACTCGGCAAAAAACTATTTTATCCCTATGGCGCTTCACTCGATATCCATCGGGAAGTCATGGCCCCCACCCTTCTGATGTGGGAATGTATCAAGTTTGGTAAGCAAATGGGTCTCAAAACTTTTGACATGTGGGGCAGTCTCGGCCCCGATGCTCGCGAGTCCGATCAAGGCTATGGTTTTCATCGCTTCAAACAAAGTTATGGCGGTCAGCTAGTTCAATTTATCGGCACTTATGATCTAGTTATTTCACCCAAACTTTATCAACTCTACAATCTAGTTGACAAATATCGCTGGAAACTATTGCGCCTTCGCGCCGATATAATTGGCAGATTTAAATCATAATTCAATTAGGTCAAGTCTTAGAGTACCACTGTATGGTTTATCAAGTATCGCATTTTCTGCTTCTAATACCGTTATTACCCTTGCACTAGATATTAGTGCAAAGTTCCTATCTCGACTTTCACCATCAATTACCCAACGATGAAGGGCTTTTTTCCTATCGTCTTCAAAATATGCGATTAGTTTATCTCTATTTGTTATCAATTGTTCATCAGCCATGCCAGATAATATCATAAAACAATTCATAATCCGAGTATTATTTACCTATGCCATGGATTAATTATCCATTTAAATTTGAAAAACGGTACCGTCGGGTGGTTGGGATTATTCCAATAATGGATATTATTTTATAACAATTTGTACCAAGGATAGGGTGAATTATTTTGGTGAAATTGTTAATAACAAAATGTATTTATCTGAAATTGGTGATCTGGTTAGTAAATATTGGTGCGAAATACCACATCATTTTAATGATATTAGAATTGATAAATACGTCGTTATGCCAAATCATTTTCATGGAATATTAATCGTAAACAAAACCAACAATAATGTAGGAACGCATTATAATGCGTTCCTACCAACAGGAATAAAAAACAATGTTGATTTACAACAACCGGCCGTTAACGCTAAATATAGAGATTTGGCGAATAAATCAATCCAAACAATTCCCTTGGCAATCAAATTATTTAAAAGATCTGTTAAAAAATATGCCAACCAAAACAATATCACCTTTGCCTGGCAACCCCGATTTCATGATCGGATTATCAGATCAGAAAAAGAATATTGGGCAAAACGAATTTATATTGAGAACAATCCCGAAAATTGGGGGAAAGATATTGAACATCTTATGTAGGAACGCATTATAATGCGTTCCTACATGAATAAATAATCAAACCTTAATAATCTTCAACATAAAAATTCAAACCATAACATTCAATTATTTATTAGGTTAAAATACCCTATGTCCTCAATCATTACCGATGATGTTATTACAAAAGTAGCGAAGTTGGCCAGAATCAACATTCCTACCAAAAAAGTCAGTTTATTTGCCAGTCAACTTGAGCCAATATTAGAACATTTTGAGTCCTTATCAAAAGTTGACACCAAAAATGTTATCCCTACCTATCAAACCACTGGTTTAAATACCACTCTCCGTAATGATGACATTGATACAAATCGTATGTTAACCCAAAAACAGGCAACATCAAACGCACCAAAATCACAAGATGGCTATTTTGTTACTTCCGCCACTATTCACAAATAATATGTTACTAGACAAATCAATTTCCGAATTAGCCTCAGGTCTACGTGCCAGCGAGTTTACCTCAGTCCATTTGATCAATGAATGCTATGACAATATTGAAAAATATAACTCAAAGGTCAATGCTTTTATAACTATAATTCCTCGTCAGACTGCATTATCAAACGCAAAATCCATTAAATTTACCTCTCCCCTATCCGGCATTCCTTTTGTTCTCAAAGACTGTTTTGTCACCGAAGGGATAAGAACTACTGCTGCCTCAAAAGTATTAGAAAATTTTATTCCACCCTACAGTGCCACAATTTACAAAAAACTAATTGATGCCGGGGCGATATTAATTGGCAAAATGAATATGGATGCTTGGGGACATGGTGGATCATCGGAAAATACAGACTTTGGCCCAGTCAAAAATCCTTGGGATTTATCTCGTGTGGCTGGCGGTTCCGGCGGAGGTCCAGCGGTTGCTATCGCCACTCGTATGGCAGTTTTTGCCATCGGCGAAGACACCGGCGGTTCAATTCGTAATCCTGCCGGATGGACTAACACCACTGGTTTAAAAGTAACCTATGGCCGAGTTTCTCGTTATGGCGCCATTGCTTATGCTTCATCTTTTGACACTGTCGGTCCGGTAGCCAAAACTGTCGATGATTGTGCCATTGTTCTGGAAACAATCGCTGGTGTTGATCCCTACGACGCCACCTCCTCACCACATCCAGTTCCCAGTTATTCAAAATTGCTAAATAAAAATTTGTCAGAAGTAACTGTCGGTATTCCCCAAGAATTTTATGGTGAGGGGATTGATCTAGAAATAAAAGAGGCTGTCCTAAAAGTTTCGACTGATTTGCAAAAAGCTGGTGCCAAAATCAAAGAAATTTCTATGCCACTTTTTGACCTATGTTTACCGGTATATTATTTAATTGGACCCAGTGAAACTTCTTCCAATTTAGCCCGATATGATGGCATCCGTTATGGTCAGGATCGACAAAATTTTACTGACGAAACCATTCGCCGAATCTTAATTGGAACTTATGCCCTGTCTGCCGGTTACTACGATGCCTACTACAAAAAAGCCCAGCAGGTTCGGACTCTTTTTATCGAAGAATACAAAAAAGCCCTTGATCAGTGTGATATTTTGCTTCAGCCAATAATGCCTGCTCGTCCACCAAAATTTGGTGAGTTACTTTCCGATCCACTCCAAAATTTATTAGCCGATATTTATACTGTTTCCCAAAATCCTGTCGGTGTCCCCTCTCTAGCTCTTCCCTGTGGATTTACCAAATCAGGATTACCCATTGGCGCCCAAATTGTCGGCAAAATGTTTTCCGAAGAATTGCTACTTAGTATCGGTCATGAGTATCAAAAATTAACAAATCATCATTTAAAGTCTCCCTTGTTAAAGGGAGATTTAGAGGGATTGAAATTATGATATTTGATGCCGCCATAGTATTGGGAACCGGAATCAAACAAGACGGCTCTCTCCCAGACAGCTGTCTTTCCAATCTCAAAACCGCTATCAAATTATACAAAGATAAAAAAGTTTCCAAACTAATCTTCTCCGGTCGCTGGGCATGGAACTGCAAGTTTACGCCCCCACTTACTGAAGCATTGGCTATGAAGCAAATCGCAATTAGTCGCAATGTCCCTGAATCGGATGTCTTCATAGAAGACAAATCAGTCACCACTGTCTCCAACATCTGTAACCTCAAACAAAATATTTTAATCCCCAACAATTATAAAAATATTATTTTAGTCTGTATTTCCGATATTGTCCGTGATCGCAATGAATACAATTTAAAAATGGTGTTGGGTCCAGAATACACCTATGATATTGTTATCACCGACTCAGTCTACACACCTGAAAAATATGAAGAATTAAAAAACATTGAAACTGAAAAGTTGGGTGAATGTAAAAAATTTTATGTGGGTATCGCCGCTGGCGATCATCAGACAATACTCGAAAAATCAGATTACGATTTGCAAAAAAATTATCTTCACTTCAAAACATGAACAATCCTTGGAAAACAATTAAAAAAAATATTATATACAAAAATAATTTTGGCTATACTGTTCGTGATGATGATGTCATCACTCCCGCCGGTAAACCAGGAAAATTCATGGTTATCGAACACGACGATTTTGTGGTAATTGTTGCAGTTACCCCCGACAAGCACATTGTTTCAGTGCGTCAATGGCGTTATGCTAGGGAACAGGAATGTTTAGAGTTACCAGCCGGAAGTATTAATGAGGGTGAGGAAATTTTATCTGCCGCCAAACGAGAACTCCAAGAAGAAACTGGTTATAGCAGTGACAATTGGCAAGAATTACATTCATATTACGCTGGTTTAAATGCTATGAAAATTCGAGGACATATATTTTTAGCCAAAGATGCTGTACTATCCTCAGAACCACACAATGATGAGACAGAAAATATCATCGTCGAAACTCATACTTATTCAGAATTATTAGATATGATCGATCAAAATGTTATCGCCAACGAGCACTCAATACTTGGATTATTTTTTGCAAAAAAATTTCTATGACCATCACACCAATAATAGGACTAGAGGTCCACATCGAACTAAAAACAAAATCAAAAATGTTTTGTGGTTGTGATGCCTCTCATTTCCATGTCGAGCCCAACACCCACACATGCCCAGTTTGTCTAGGGCTACCGGGAGCTCTGCCCATCCCCAACAAAACCGCCTGTGAGTGGACTATCAAATTGGGTCTAGCCCTAGGTTGTACTATCAATAATGAAACTTTTTTTGAACGCAAAAATTATTTTTACCCCGATCTGGCTAAGGGCTATCAGATTACCCAGCTCCAAAAACCATTTTCAATAAATGGCAAATTAAATATTGATGGCCACGAAATCCGTATCAATCGCGCCCATCAAGAAGAGGATACTGGCAAGTCTGTCCACCTGAATGGTGAAACACTTTTAGATTTCAATCGCTCCGGTGTACCCCTAGTCGAAATTGTCTCCGAGCCGGATATTACCAGTCCCGAGGAAGCCAAAAAATATTTACTCAAAATCCAGCAAATTGTCCGATACCTAGGAATTTCCGATGCTGATATTGAAAAGGGTAGTATGCGTTGTGAGCCAACTATAAATGTCAACATTGACGGTAATTTTACCCCACTAGTCGAAATCAAAAATGTCGCTTCGCTCACCGGCGTCATGACCGCCATCCAGTTTGAAATAGATAGACAAATTGATCAATACAGCCAAGATAAAATCACCAAAAACTCGACCAACAAGACGACTCGCGGTTGGGACGCCGACAAAAATCAAACTTTTTTACAGCGGGACAAAGAGGGGAGCGCCGACTATCGCTATTTCCCCGAGCCCGATATCCCGCCAATAATTTTTTCCAAAGATCAAATCGATGAAATCAAAAAAACTCTCCCTGAAATGCCCGATGCCAAAATCGCCAAATACAAGGCCTTAAAATTATCTGACTATGACGCCAATTTATTGTCAGAAAATCAAATGTTCTCTGCTATTTTTGAAAAAGTTTTAGACAATTCAACCGATAGTGAGTTTGCTAAATTTATTGCCAATTTATTAATTGGTCCTCTCAAAACTATTGAAATTAAAATCGACAAAATTAACCCAATATATTTTAAAAATTTATTTGACGACAGAGACAAATTATCATCTACTGCCATCAAACAATTAATTTTGGATTCTTACAGTTCTGATACTAATCCCCTCATACTAGCCAAAGAAAAAAATCTTTTTCAGGTATCGGACACAGGAGCAATTGAAGAACTTGCCCAGAAAGTAATTGCTGACAATCCCAAGGCTATCACCGATTATCAAAAAAACCCTCAGAGTATTGGTTTTCTAGTCGGTTGTCTCATGCGCGAGTCCAAAGGCAGTGCCAACCCTCAAGTCGCCAAAGAAATTTTGGAAAAGTTATTGACCCAATAAGTTTTTTGGATCTATCGGCAGTTTTCTCACGGACAGCACTGCCGCAGTTGGTAGCTTCATTGTCACCCTCCATTTCTCCGACTGACTGTTGATATTATTTCTTCGATAAATCTCGTCTAATCCATCGTTTAAACCCAACTCAATTACTTCTCGTGCTGCTTTCAAATATTTATCTGGCTGAATATTAGCTCCAAGCATAACAATTACATATTATATCAATAAAATACCGAGTGTCGCCACTCGGTATTTTATTATCTTTAAAAACAATCTATAATTTACCCTTTATAGTAGGTTCTCTTTTCGCTGGTGTAGAGGTGGCAGCACTCTTTTTTGGTCCTGCTGTTCCTCCCTGTCTTAGTCTAGTGTCACTCTCTTTGCTTCCGCCTATTTTTATCGCTGGCACTGTCGGATAACCGTTCTTCCTTCCAGTTGCCCCGCTTTGAGTATCCAAAGACCTATTCATATTCATTAACACCGCAATCAAAATTACCAGGCTGATTACCAACAGTCCTAGCAACATTGTCAAGTTGTTTTTTGGTGCCACACTACTAACTTTGTGGACTACTTTCTTCGATTTTGTTTTTTTCATTTTATTGAATAATTAATATTTCTAATTTAAATTTAGGCCTTTTTATCCAAAAATCAAGAGTATAATAGCCTTCTATGGCCAAAGCCTATGATGTAGAAATTAAAACAAGGCGTCAGCGGGAGACCGGTGGGGTCATCGCTCTTCGTGATCTTCATGATATTCGTGCTGCCCTCGATATTGGTCTACCTATTTTTGCAGGGCTCGAAGTGACTATCACCGGTCAAAATAGACAGAGACAAATATTGGCTGTAGTTGATGCCCGAAAAGACAATCTTCTAATCCCGTTTGTCGACAAATCTGCCGCTCGCGTTATCGCCGATAAAATAAATTTCCAAGCCAATCTTCAGAGACGTCCTGCCCAGCCACTCAAATAACTGATATTATTAACTATGTGGTGGAAAGTATTGTTATCGATAATTATTGTTGACCTAGTTTATTTAAACTATCATTCATTTCAAATCAACCAACCAGTTGACAACACCCCAGTTTCTGAGGACAGTTGCGGTCCCGCCTGTCAGAAATATATTGACTCCAAAATTGTAGTTCCAACTCTCATCCCCACCCCAAAACCAATTTATGCACCCAGAACTAGGGTTCGCGCTGTTTCTTATGTACCTATCCCAGGTGCTGGTATCACTACCTCCAATACTTGGGCGAATCTATCTGGCACCGATTTTTATTTTGACACTGCCGATTATCTGGGGTTAAAAGAAATTTATTTTGAAGTCAACGCCCATCTTTTCAATGGTAACGGTACAGCCTTCATCCGACTTTACGATGTGACTCATAGTGTTTGGATTACCGGCTCAGAAATCACTACCAACAATCAGTCAGATACTGCCCTAGTATCCAGCAAAGTTCTGTTTGCCTCCGGTCGCAATCTTATCCGTGTCCAAGCCAAGAGCTTGACCGCCGATACTACTGTCTTTACTTCGGGCCGACTCAAAATCATTGTCGAAAATTAACTATTGCCTGTTTTGGTATCTCCCCATCCTACCTTTTATACCCACCGCCCATGATCGTATTTTACTCATTGTATTGTGTGTCTCTCTGCTTAATTTAGCCATTTTGTCGATGGCCACAGTATAAGTTATTTCTTTTATCTCCTTATCATTTAAATTAAATCTTCTCATTGATGCCATCAAATCATCTCTCGTCAAAGTGGCTACTTTTTCACTAGACATTTCATTTAAAAAATTATACGCTTGCTCTTTTTCCTCAACTGTCGACATGTCATATTATATCAATTAACATCATATCCTTATTAGGATATTTTTTAAGTTAAAATAGGTAGTGGAACTAAACCAGCAGCAACAGCAAGCAGTCGATACTATCGAGGGACCAGTGATGGTCATTGCCGGCGCTGGTACCGGTAAAACCCAAGTCATTGCCCACCGTATCGCCAATATTTTACAAAAAACCCAAACATCACCTTCATCAATTTTATGTCTGACATTTACCGACAATGCTGCGACCAACATGCGCACCCGCCTTATCAGTCTGATTGGCCCTACTGCCTATTCAGTTCGTATTCATACCTTCCATTCATTTTGCCAAGAAATCATCCAATCACATCCGGATTATTTTATTTTTGCCCCCAAACTAATCGCTATCGAAGAACTCGACAAAATCCAAATTATTCGTGGTTTATTGGACAAGTTGCCGGACAACTCAACTATTAGGCCATGGGGAGATCATTATTTTTATCAGCGTGATATTATTTCTGCCATTCAGACTCTTAAGCGCGAAAACATTTCTGTTGATAAATTATCAACCCTAATTTCCGATCAAGAAAAATTTATCTCACTAATCACTGATCACTATTCACTGCTCAAATCACTCCGTGTCAACGTCGACCTCGACAATCAAATTACCAGCATTTCTCAAAAATTACTTAATTTACCAAATATATCATCATCAATCTTGTCACTAATCACTTATCACTCTTCACTATATAAAAATGGTGGCTACAATTTAGGAGCAGCTAAAAATCCAGCTATCAACTATAAAAATGCTCTCCTTAAATTTATTGATAATTTAATTCGCGATATCCCCAAACAAAAAGATTTACAAACCATCTATCTAGGCTACCAATCTGCTTTGCAGACAAATGGTTATTACGATTTTGACGATATGATTTTGTTTGTTATCCGTGCCTTTGAGGCACACCCTGATCTACTGTTAGAACATCAAGAACAATCCCAATATTTTCTAGTTGATGAATATCAGGACACCAACTCCGCCCAGAACAAAATCATCAATCAATTAGCCTCCTATTATGATCAGCCCAATTTATTTGTAGTTGGAGACGACGATCAGTCTATTTTCAGATTCCAAGGAGCCAGTACCGCCAATATCCTCGATTTTTATAATCAATATCATCCGACAGTTATTGTTCTTCAAAATAATTATCGTAGCCATCAGCTAATTCTCGACTCTGCCTCCTCAGTTATCCGCCGTAACCAAAATCAATTGGTAAATTACATCAAAAATATTGACAAGTCTTTGGTGTCTGCGCTCACTCTGGACACCGATCCTATAAATATAATCACCCCCCAAACCACGATTGAAGAAAATTATTTTATCAGTATCAAAATCCGCCAATTATTAGATCAGGGGACACCGCCTAGCGAAATTGCCATTTTATTTCGTAATAATTCCGATATCGCCGATCTAGTGGAGCATTTATCAGTTGCCAAAATAAAATATTTTCTCTCCTCTGATCAAAATATTTTAGATCTACCTCTAATCCGTCAGATGATCTATTTGCTTACTCTAATTGACGACCAGTCCAGAAAGGATCTCGTTTACCATCTGCTTTGTGCCCCCTTTATCAATCTAAATTCCAATGATATCAATACTCTCTTACTTGGCCGTGATTTACTGAATTACAAGGCAAAGGGTATTTCCCAAACATCAAAAATAAAAATCAAAAATTTGATTCTCCGACTCAATCTAGCCCGCAAATGGGTAGTAAATTTACCACTAGATAGATTTTTCGACAAGATTATCCGTAAATTCAAAATACTTAAATCTGTGCTGGCTACCCACGACCCCCACTTATTAAACGCCCTCAATACTTTTTATCAGCATCTGCGCCACCAATTCGACCTTTCAGATTTGACTCTCCACCAATTTGTCTTGTATCTTCAGTCACTCTCAGACAACAATTTACCACTAGTCGCTCCCCAACTACCCGAAGATTCGGCAAATTCTATTCAGCTCCTCACCGTTCATCGAGCCAAAGGACTCGAATTTTCCCATGTTTTTTTGTACAAAGTTGTCGACAAAAAATGGGGTAATAGTGTTGACAGGAATCACTTGCACTTGCCTCTGGGTATTATTAACACCTCAGTTTCCTCAGAACTGGATGACCAGAACGAAGAGGAACGTCGTTTATTCTATGTCGCTCTGACCCGAGCCAAATCACAAATCTATATTTCCTATAGTCAACAAAACCAAAATGGTCGGCCACAATTGCCTTCCCAATTTATCAGTGAAATAGATCCGCAGTTAATTCAACCGGTCCTCCTGCCGGATAATTTATACCAAAATTCGTTGTCGAGTCTTTTTTCCGACAAAAATATTTTTCATCGTCAGGATCACGCTTTCACCAATTATCTAAAAACTTTTTTGACTACTGATTATATTTTCAATGTCACCCACCTCAATTCTTATCTACGCTGTCCACTTTGTTTTTATTATCAAACTATTTTACGTCTACCCGCTGTTCGTGACAAATTCAGTAGTTTCGGTACCGCCATTCACGAAGCCTTGTCTTTTGCCTACACCATTTCTTCTTCACAACCAGACATTAAAAACATTTTTGAGAAGTCATTAAAACACCAACATTTATCCCAAAATGATTTTAATGAAAGTCTCGCTAGGGGATTTCAAACTTTAGTTGAGTATGTTGATTTTTATCGTGTTAAGCCCAGCAAAAATTATCAAGTCGACTATGACTTCAAAAAAGAGCATCAGTATTTGGACAATATTCCACTAACCGGCAAAATAGATTTGATCGAGAAAATAGGGGATAAGCTGAATCTATATGATTTCAAGACAGGAAACCCCGATTCCAAAAGTACGGAGTTGGGTCCGGACGGGGAGTATTTTCGTCAAATCGCTTTTTACCATTTACTAATTTCCAGTAGCAGTCGTCTACCTCACCAGATCATTAGTTCATATATTGATTTTGTCCAAAAAAGCAAAACCAAAGATACCTTTATTCGCAAAGAAATAACCATTACACCCGAAGATATCCAGAAATTAGAAGTCCAAATAAGAGAGGTCTATCAGAAAATTCTCGCTCTGGAATTTAATAATATCGGCTCTGGGTGTCAGGACAAACATCATTTACATTATTTATTTGGCAATTCCGTTTCTGAAAAATATTAATTGAGGCGTGTTTTGTCCAACTGGGGTAAAATACGTAATGGCCGAAAAATACTCTCACTGTTTTGACTATGTATGTCGAGAATTTGGTATAAAAGAGGAAGACAGTCTTGATATACCTACTCTCGAAGAATTGACAAGAGTTTTTGATATCTTACCCGATGCTAATGGAGCTGATGCCTTAGCTGTATATAATCCATTTATAAACGCAGCCGTTCACATGTCAAAAATAGACAAACAGCATTCTAGGATGGTCTGGGAGCTGGAGGGAATAGGTAAAAAACCAAGGAATGTTTCCATTGACAAAGCGACGGAGTTTTATCTTTCTTTATCTCCAGAAATCACCGTCAAGTATTTAAAAAAGAAATAATCCATGAAATATCTAATTTTCGATTTCAACGGGACCATTGTGGACGATTTACCTCTGGTGGTGGAAATTATGACCGAATCGCTAAAAACCAAAGAAATAGATTTATCGAAATATTCGATTGAATATCTCAGGCGAAAGGGAGTAAGGAAATTTATGGAAGAAATCAATATTTCTAAAATAGAGTTACTTTGGATATACAAAGAAGTTAAACAAAAAATAAAAGCTAGACAATCAAGTTGTCCAATTGTCAAAGACTTGAAAAAATATTTATCAGAATTATCAAGCAAGTATAAATTATTAATATTTAGTAATAATTCACCCGAAGTCATTAAAGATTATTTAGTAAAAAATAGTATTGATAAATATTTTAGTGGTGTTTATGAAGATAATTCATATTTTGGCAAGGATGTTGGTCTAACGAAAATACTAAAAGAATTAAAAATCGATAAAAACGATGTCACCTATTTTGGTGACGAATCACGCGACATTGTTGCTGCCAAAAAAGCTGGCATAAAATCTGTTGCCGTCACTTGGGGTTTTGAAGGTGAAATTCCACTCTCTACAGCCAATCCCGATTTTTTAATTAATAAGCCTGAAGAGTTATTAAATATAGATTATTGATTTTTTTTACCTCGCCCTGCCTGTGCCCATATGGGTATCAAGGGGAGGTGGTCGGCCACGGCCGACCGGAGGGGTTAAAAATAAGATAGAATACTGATATGACTCTCATCTACATCTTGCTATTAATCATCCTCGCCACCCTTGGCTACTTTATATATCGTCAAAGTCAGATCAAAGCTATCGAGCCAGATTTATCCAAAGCCATTGATACTCTGGTCAAATTGAGTAATGAAAAATTAGATGATAAAACCAAACAGATTTCAGTCGATCTAGCAGGCAAAAAAGACGCCATCGAAAAAATGGTCCGCGACATCAGTGAAAATTTAACCAAGGTTGAGAAAGAACGAGTTGGCAGTTTTACCAATTTACGTGATGCCATCGAAAACAATGTCAAATTAACCAAAGAATTGTCGGTTACTACCGAAGGTCTAAAACGTGTTTTAAGTAACAACCAACAGCGTGGTGCTTTTGGCGAAAAAGTCGCCGAGGATTTGTTAAAAATGTCGGGTTTCGTCATCGGCACTGACTACACCCGTCAAGAAACAACCGGGGACGCCCGACCCGATTTTACCCTATATTTACCCGATAAAACAAAGATTAATATTGATTCTAAATTTCCTTATTCCAACATTGTCAATATGAGTGAGGCTCCTGAAACAGATCAAAAAAATCATTTTAAAAAGTTATTTGAACAAGATATCAAAAAGAAAATTAATGATGTCACCTCCAGAAATTATATTAATCCCGAGGACAATACTGTTGATTTTGTGATTTTGTTTATCCCTAACGAAATGATTTTTAGTTTTATTTACGAAAGTTTCCCCAATGTCTGGCAAGACGCCCTCAACCGAAAAGTCGTCATGACCGGTCCATTTTCTTTTACCGCTATTTTGCGCATGGTCAAGCAAGCCTATGAAAATTTTAGATTTCAAAAAAATGTTCAGGGAATTATTACTCAAATCAAAATTTTTGGTACCGAGTTTGAAAAGTACAATGAAGAGTTTGTCAAAATCGGGGATAGGATCGACAGTCTCCACAAGCAATACGATGAGGTAGGTGCCACTCGTACCAAGAAGCTGCAAAAAGTTATTGACAAGATAAATCTTGAAGACAGCACCCATCATGCACTCCCTCTATAGTGTTTTTGTTTTTACTTTTTACTTTTTACTTTTAATTTTTATCAACGTCTTTGCCCCCACCTCACCTCTACTTATTGCCACATTTTTTCTCTTATTATTCTGCGCTATTTTTTGTACGCTAAATATATTTTTAAAAAACATTAAAAAAAGCCTACTAATAGGGCTATTTTTTATAGCCTTACTTCTACTCCATTTTTTTCAGCAGATTTCGATATTAAATATTGTCCTAGTGTTTTTACTTTTTATTTTTGGATTTTGGATTTAGGTTTTTGCCTCTCATTTCCCCTCTTGACACCTGTTAGCACTCTATGTAATATATTGCTAACATGGCAGATTTAACTCAGAGACAAATCAAGATTCTCAAATGTATCACCGAAGAATTTATCGACAGTGCTGGTCCAGTTGGATCGGAAAACTTAGAGCGTAAATTCAATCTCGGTATTTCCTCGGCCACCATCCGCAACGAAATGTCCTCGCTCACTCAACTCGGTTATCTCAAAAAATCTCACCTCTCCGCTGGTCGCATGCCCACCAGTATGGGTCTCAAATACTATGTCCGCAATCTGATGACTCCTAAAAACATGAGTACTACCGACGAAATTGGTGTCAAAGAAAAGGTTTGGGACTATCGCAACGAGTTTGAGAGGTTACTCAAAGAAACCACCCGTGAACTCGCTATTCGTACTCGATCTATGGCTGTTTCGACCACCGATCATGGCACTATCTATAGTTATGGCGCCAGCAATCTATTAGAAGAGCCAGAGTTTTACAACATCGATGTGACTAAAACAGTTTTATCGCTCATCGATAACACCAATTTCTGGTTTGACATCGTTTCTCGTGCTGGTACCACCGAAGAAATAATCCATCTTTTAATTGGCGAAGATTTAGGTATGGAGCACCTCGAACCCTGCGGATTCATTTACCAAACTTACGAAGCCGGCCCTCATCGCGGTATTGTTGGCATTATTGGACCTGCACGCTGTCATTACCAAAGTGTCATCCCAGTAGTCGACTATTTTGCCGACCTCCTCTCCACTATTAGTCGTTAATTTTTTATGAAAACCAAAAGTTCAAAAACTCCACTAGTCAACTCTGAGGTCAAAGATCTTAGAGATCAACTTGCCCGTTCTCTGGCTGACTACTCCAATCTGGAGAAACGCATCGAAGCCCAACGGCAAATGTTTGTCACCCTAGCCACTATGAGTATTATCAACAAAATGGTGGATGTTCTCGATGACCTTTATCTGACCAACTCCCATCTCAATGATGATGGTCTCCAAATGACTATCAACAAA
This sequence comes from Microgenomates group bacterium, assembly GCA_049303675.1. Classification (GTDB taxonomy): domain Bacteria; phylum Patescibacteriota; class Microgenomatia; order UBA12405; family UBA12405; genus UBA2283. Next base: position 481,285 of record JBAQNJ010000001.1, read on the forward strand.
TTTATCAATGTATTATCGTCCGAAGGATTAGCCGAAATTGCTACCAATGTCCCCTTCAACCCCGAGACCATGGAATGTGTTAGTACTGTTGATGGTGAAGATAATGTTATTATTTCAGTCCACAAAAAGGGATATACCCTCAATGGACAAGTTATTCGTCCCGCCCAAGTAATTGTCGGCAAAAAAATTACAAATTAATATTTATTAAAAAAACTATGTCAAACTCAAACAAAATCATCGGTATCGATTTAGGCACCACCAATTCTTGTGTCGCTGTCATGGAAGGCGGCACCGCCAAAGTTATTTTTAGTTCTGAGGGTCGCAACACCATCCCCTCCATTGTCGAAGTGGTCAAAAAACTCGTTGGTGATTTGGCCAAACGACAAATGGTCCTCAACTCCAAAAACACTGTCTTTTCAGTTAAACGTCTTATGGGTCGACGCATCGATGATCCCGAGGTAGTCAAAACCATTCAAATAGCTCCCTACAAAATTGTCGCCGGCAAGGACAAAATGGCTTGTGTCGAAATAGAAGGCAAGATCTATACTCCTCAGGAAATCTCCAGTATGATTTTAGCCAAATGTAAGGCCGATGCCGAAAAATATTTAGGTGAAAAAGTCGAACGGGCAGTCATTACCGTTCCTGCCTACTTTGATGATTCTCAGCGTCAGGCTACCAAGCAAGCTGGAGAAATCGCTGGGCTCAAGGTTGAGCGTATCGTCAACGAACCCACTGCTTCTGCCCTCGCCTATGGACTAGATAAAAAGAAAAAGGGAATGGTGGCCGTTTACGATTTAGGTGGAGGTACTTTTGACATATCTGTCCTCGAAATTGGTGATGGTGTTTTTGAGGTGAAGGCCACCAATGGTGACACCTTTTTAGGCGGCGATGATTTTGATCAAAAGATTTTACATTGGCTAATCGATAACTTCAAAAAAGACCAAGGAGTTGATTTGGGTAAAGATCCCCAAGCACTCCAACGTCTGCGTGAAGCTGCCGAAAAAGCCAAAATTGAATTATCCTCGGCTCAAGAGACCGACATTAATTTACCTTTTATCACTCAACGTGACGGCAACCCCCTCCATCTGACAGTCAAACTGACTCGCTCGGAAATGGAAAAATTAGTTGATGATCTAATTCAAAAAACTATCGGTCCGGTGGAAAAGTGTCTTAAAGACGCTGGCGTTAGCAAATCCGATATCACCGACGTTGTCATGGTTGGTGGTATGACTCGTATGCCCAAGGTTCAACAAGTGGTCAAAGATTTCTTCGGCAAAGATCTGGATACTACTGTTAATCCCGATGAGGTGGTCGCCATTGGTGCTGCCGTGCAGGGTGCCGTCCTCACTGGTGAAGTCAAAGACATCGTCTTACTCGACGTTACTCCACTAACTTTTGGTATCGAGACCGCCGGTGGTGTTCGCACACCTCTAATTGATCGTAATACTACCGTACCTACCAAGAAATCACAGATATTTACCACCTATTCCGATTCTCAGCCTCAGGTGGAAATCAATGTCTTGCAAGGTGAGCGTCCTATGGCCGCGGACAACAAGTCTCTTGGTAGATTTGTATTAGATGGTATTCCCCCAGCCCCTCGCGGTACTCCTCAAATCGAAGTCACTTTTGATATTGATAGCAATGGTATTTTATCTGTCTCTGCCAAAGACAAGGGCACTGGCAAAGAGCAAAAAATCACCATTCAAAATGCTACCAACTTGAAAGATGAAGAAATCGAGCAAATGAAAAAGGATGCTGAATCTCATGCTCGTGAAGACGAAGAAAAGCATGGCCTAGCGGAGAGTCGCAACAAGCTTGATGGCACCATTTTCTCGGGAGAGAAAACTCTCAAAGATTTTGAGAACAAGGTCAAACCAGAAGATAAAACTATTATTGAGGACAAAATCAAGGCCGGTAAAGAATTGCTGGCCAAAACCGATGTCAAAAAAGACGAGTTTGATAAGTTCTCTGAAGAATTTAATCAAATCCTCCAAACCATTGGCGCTGCCATATACCAACAGCAACAACCCCCACAGGGAGGTCCTGCAGGTGAGCCTACGGCCGAACCATCAGCCGAAGAGCCTGCCTCAGACAAAAAAAAGAAGTCTGCCAAAACTGATGAAAAAGTTGAGGAAGGTGAGGTTGTTAAATAATAATTACGTCATTGCGAGGTCCGGCTCCGGCCGGACCGCGGCAATCTTTAACAACGTGATTTTAAAAAAATAAAAACATGCCAATCGATTTAATTAGAGAAAAACAAGTTAATAGCGAAACAGATTCTTTTTCTGTCAACATAAAACCTCTCAAGATTGAAGGTGCCCCAAAACGTCAACTAGATGCACTCGCAAATCATGCGCTAGGTGAAAATAGAGGTGAACTTGCCTTCAAAAGTGTCCATCCATATTTAATCGGACTTAATGGAGACAATCCAGAAAACGTTGAAAAACTCTCTGTAGCAGCCATTGATTTTCTTGCAAAAAATTTTCCAGTAAATATCCCCAGTCTATCATTTACTCTGATCCGTCATGAAACTATGGCTCGGGTTGGTATACAAAATGCACCAAACTTTGCCATTATGGCGGTACAGGATTTTAGTACTATTATACCCGCTATAAATACTGTGAAGGAACCTTTTTATGGTACATTTAATCAATTTCTTGAAACGCTAAAATAATATGTCCGACGAATCAATGGAATTTTCTGAAAGGACACCAAAATCAAAGCCATCAGCAAAAGTTAATCATATGACTCTGGAAAGAGCCATAGAATTGGGAGAATATGATGAAAAGTTTTTGGAAACTTTTCGAGACTGGGCAGATCTCAGTCAAAATATTCGCTTCAATTATATTTTGCGAGCTATCAAAAACCGGCGCCAATTTTTACGTCTCAATTATGCTGAAACCTTTAATGTTCTCGACTACAGTCAAAAGCCAGAACTAAAAAATGTTCTCGAAGCAATCAACAAAAGATTAATTGAACTACAGTTGGAAGAAGAAAAAATTAGAGTAGAATACTCATCACGGTTATAAACTATGAGATGTGCCACCAGCGCGTCTCTACAAAAAATAATAAAATATGACATCGAAACCAGCAGAAGAAAGTCAAACTCCATTTTTTGAAGATAAAAACAAAGGCCCTTTGTGGAAAAAACTCAGTGATTCTGAACGCCAAAAATTAATAGATAGAGACAAACAAAAATTTAATGGGTATTTAAGCATTTTACCCGAAGTCATATATTACCCAAAAGGTGATGAATCATATATTTTACACAAGAAGCTCTTTGGTGAATATTTTAGCGATCATAGCCATGAACTTAGGATTAATTCAATGATAAAAACCGTAAAAAGAAATGACGAAAGTATAATTCTATACTTTGGTTGTAGTAACGCTAGACCAACAAACGAAATGGAATTTATAAAATCTCTTATCAAAGCAACTGGCCATGTTAATGAACTACTGCAAACAGTAGGCGCTACAAAATTAATCTCAGCAAACAAATTATAGTTTATGAAAAATCCAGAATTCCAAATCAACCAGCTTCGGCTTGACAAAATAATTTATGCTGTCGAGGCCGTAGCCATAAACATCACCTGTTTTTCGGTTACTATTTTAGTCGGCAATTTTCTTGGCGAAAAAAGTTTTGACGCTGGTTACAATCTCATCACTCCCGCCATCTTATCCATTGGTATTATATTTACTCTCTATGCCCTCATTGGCAATCTCCTACGGTTGCGTAAAATAAGACAATTAGAAAAATCTATATAATTTGCCTGTTTTACGATATAATACAAACTATATAAATTAAAACACAATGTCAAAACTAAATATCATGTGGAACGAAGTCAGACAGCCAGAGAGACAAATATTAATGGATGAATATACTAAGCTAAACCAACAGTTAGTTCTCAATGGTTTTCCCTTGGTGTCTTTTCAAACAATTACCAGCTACTCTGAGCAAGAAGACCAATTACGTTTTTTTGCCGGTGACTTACATACAGCAATTAGCAAAAAGTTACCACAGAATGAAAAAATATTTTTCGAATTACCAGTCAGAAAATCACCTGACAGTGGTATTGCCAGAATGTATGTTTCTTGTGCATCAGGAAAATTAGACTTAATCGAAGATGCATTAGATGAAGTAGCTCATGAAAACCCCACAGTTCCACAACGACGAAAAAGGTTATGAAAAAAGATTTTTACGAAACATTAGGGGTCCAAAAAGGTGCCGGCAAGGACGAAATCAAATCGGCCTATCGTAAAATGGCGATGCAAAATCATCCCGATCGCAACAAGGCTCCCGATGCCGAAGAAAAATTCAAGGAAATCAACGAAGCCTACGAAGTTCTCAGTAACGATCAAAAAAAGCAGGCCTACGACCAGTTTGGTCACGCCGCTTTTGACCCATCTTCGGGCGGATTTGGTGGTCAGACCCACAGTACTCAAAACGGACCCTTTAGCTATACCTGGCAGAGTAGCGGTGGCAGTAACCCTTTTGGTGGCCAAGAGTTTGACTTTGGCGGATTTAGCAACCCTTTTGATATTTTCGAATCATTCTTCGGCGGCAATATGGGCGGAGGTCGTCAACGAGCCCAAATCCCGACCTACAAAATTCAAATTAGTTTCCTCGATGCTGCCAACGGCGTTGAAAAAGAAGTCGATATCAATGGCCACCGCAAAAAAATAAAAATTCCTGCCGGTGTTGATGATGGCCAGCGTATCCGCTTTAATGAGTTTATTTTATATATCGACGTTTTACCGGATAATACCTTTAAAAGAGATGGTAATGATGTCTATGTCAATGTCGACATTACTTTTGTTGATGCCGCTCTTGGTACCGAGCTGGAAGTCCCCACCCTTCATGATCCGATTACTATCAAAGTCAAAGCCGGCACCCAGCCCAACACTCTTGTTCGACTTCGTGGGCAGGGAATCAAGGATGTCAACGGCTACGGACAGGGAGACCTCTATATCCGACTATCTGTTGTTGTCCCTATCAAACTAACCAGCCATCAAAAAGATCTGTTGAGAGAATTGGACTTTTAATGTATAATCTATCCATTAATTAGTGTTAAATGGAATGGGGCGGTAAAACGTCCCATTTTTATTAATAAAAGAAATTATGGATATTAAAAAACTACCAAAAACCGAATTTGCCTCTGCTGTAGCTCAAATTGCAGGTGAACGCAACATTGATCCTCAGGAGATTCTTGATGCTATCGAACAAGGTTTAATTTCTGCCTACAAACGTGACCAAAAAGAGCATGGCAATCTCATTGACGATGAAGCCCTGTTTGAAGTCGAAATTACTCCTGCTAGTGGTTCATTTTTAATTTTTGCCATTGATGGTGACAATAGAAAAGATGTTACTCCTCCAGGTTTTGGCCGCATTGCTGCCATGACCGCCAAACAAGTCATCGACCAAAAAATTCGCGAAGCCGAGCGTGGCACCGTTATTGCCGAGTATCAACGCAAAATTGGCTCATTAGTTGCTGGTGTAGTTCTCCATATTGATCCCTACAAAATTAATGTCGGTATCGGTAAAACAGAAGCAATTTTACCCAAAGATGAGCAAATTCGTAACGAAAATCTCAACTTAGGTGACAAAAAACAATTTTTGCTCAAAGCCATCATCGAAGATGACACTGGCCGTAAAGAAATCATTCTCTCCCGCAAGGATCCTGAATTTATCAAGGAGTTATTTTCTCGAGAGGTTCCTGAAGTCGGTAATCGTACTGTGGTTATCGAAAAAGTCGCCCGCTCTTCAGGTGAACGCACCAAAATCGCCGTTTCTAGCTCCCAGCCGGGAGTCGATCCAGTTGGTTCTTGTATTGGTCAAAAGGGTAGCCGCATCCAAGCTGTATTAGGTGAATTACCTAGTTTTGAAAAGGTTGACGTTATCGCTTATTCCAAGAGTTTACAGCAATTTATTGCCAATGCCTTGTCCCCCGCTGAAAACGTCAAAATAGTTTCCATCAAAGATGGCCTAGCAGTTGTTGATGTCCCTGAGGATCAATTAGCCCTAGCCATAGGTGCCGGTGGTGAAAACGTCCGTCTAGCTGGTATTCTCTGTGATCTGGAAATCAAAGTTCAGGGCGCAAAATAATTTTTATTGTAGAGTCGCCATATATGGCGACTCTACTTTTTTTTATATCATCATTCCAGTATTCCCAGTTTTAGGTATATAATTCAGAGATTTTACTAAAACTATTTTTTTAATCAAAATATGTTTTACCCTCGATGTCTTGGGAGGGTCGTCCCGACAAAGTCGGGACGGGGTTGGGTTTTATTAAAATTTTAAATTAAAAATTAAAAATTATGACCTTATTTCGTCCCCCAATCGTCGCTGTCATGGGTCATATTGATCATGGCAAAACCTCTCTCTTAGATCGGATCCGCAACGCCTCGGTAGCCAAAAAAGAAGCTGGCGGCATTACTCAACATATCAACTCTTATCAAACAGAAGTCAAGACAAAATCTGGTAAAACCGGTAAAATAACTTTCATTGATACTCCGGGACACGCTGCTTTTTCCAACATGCGCGTCCGTGGTGCCAATATCACTGATATTGTCGTTCTGGTAGTTTCTGCTGTCGATGGAGTCATGGTTCAGACCAAGGAATGTATCGCCGAAATCAAAAAATCCAATCTGCCTTGCATTGTGGCCATGAACAAGTCTGATCTCGTGGGTAGTTCCCCCGAAAAAATTAAAGGCCAATTAGTCGAGGCCGATTTAACCCCCGAAGATTATGGCGGCCAAATTCCTGTCATTCCCGTCTCCGCCAAAACCGGCCAAGGAATTGACGAGCTCTTAGACAGTATTCTCCTTCACGCCGAAATCATGGAACTCCAGAGTGAGCCTGCTGAACTCCTTGAAGCCACCATTATCGAATCCAAATTAGACAAAGCCCGTGGCCCAGTCGCTGCTGTTATTGTCAAAAAGGGAACACTACGTCTCGGTGATATTGTTTATTCCCAAGATATATATTGCAAGGTCAAAGCCATGCTCGACTCTTCCGGCAAAAATATCACCGAGGCCATTCCCTCTACTCCGGTTGAGATTCTCGGTTTTGAGAAAGTCCCTGCCGTAGGATCACTAATTACGCCCATAAAACAGGACAAAATAGTATCAACTGCCAGAACTACTTCTAGCCCGATTACTGATCTAATCCAACTACCAGTAGTTATCAAGGCTGATGTTGAGGGGACTCTCGAAGCCCTCAAAAATAGTTTTAGTGATGATGTTCGGGTAATTTCTGCCAGTGTTGGTGGGGTGACTGACAATGACATTTTCTTGGCCGCTGCCGGTCATGCCCAAGTTTATGCTTTCAATGTCACTGTCCCCAAGTTTATTCAAAATTTGGCCGACAACCAAAAAGTAACTATCGTTCAGTCCAAAATAATCTATGAAATAATTGAAGACATCCAGTCCAAAGTCCTAAAAATGATGGATCCTACCATCGAAGAAACAATCACTGGTGAGGGGATTATCATAGCCGAGTTCAAAATTGATAAAGTTAGAATTGCTGGCATCAAGGTCACCAAAGGTGAGTTCAACAAAGGAGATTTGATCCATCTGCGTCATGATGAAAAAATCACCAAAGATACCAAGGTTGATGGTATCCACCAAGCCAAAAACATTGTGGAGCATGTCAAGCTCGGTGCCGAATGTGGTATGACTTTCAAGCCTTATGTTGACTTTAAATTAAATGATGTTATAATAGCCTATAAGAAATAGTAATGAGCAGATTAAATACCAATCTAATCATTTCTAATCCAGTTAATAATTATTCAATTGACAAGCAGGCCAATATGAAAAATTATAATGTAACCGACATCAAAAATTTAGTAAATACCGCCAAAACCGCTCTAATCGTCGTGCCCACTATGAGTGTCGATAGTATTGGTGCCGCTCTTGGCTTAGCCATCGCCCTTAAAAAACGCCAGATTGAATCCAAGGTTTATTGTCCTACCAAAACCGACCAAAACTATTCCAAGCTCAGTGGCTTAGAATTACTCACCGACACTGTTTCGACCTCAGATCTTATGGTTTCCCTCGAATATCCCTTAGACCAAATCGAGCAAGTGTCTTACAACGATGATGGAGGTAGACTCAACTTGGTCGTCAAGACCAAATCCGGCGCTCCCAAAATAGAAAATAATAAAATCATTATCAACAACGATGGTGCCTCTGCCGACGTTTGCTTTATGCTCGGTGATGAAACTGCCCTCGGCGCCAATTCTAGTATTACAAGTAAGGGTAACTGGATCTTTATTTCTCCGACCAACGTCGCTAAAACATGGGCCAAAGCTACTCTCGTCGATCCAGATGCACCTTTTTCTGAGATATTTACCTTCTTATTGCCCATGATTGGGCTAGAATTAGACATTGATTCTGGAAAAGACTTGCTCATTGGTCTACGTGTTGCCACTCAGTCTTTCTCCGTCAATGTCTCGCCTGAATCATTTGAAGCTGGAGCCATCTGTTTACGCGCTACCCAGCCTGCCGAGACTCCAACTACACCAGTTGAACCTATGCCAATTGAAAATGTGGAAAAATCTGGCGGCATGCCCCTGAACTCCACCACCGCTCCTTCAACCCAACCTAATCCAAACTTTACCCCTACAGCCTAATAATTAATAATCCTAAATAATATGACAGGACACAAACGTACATTAGTAGAAGATTTATCTCATGTCGGTCATGTATTTAGAGATGCAGCCATTCGAGTTGATATTCAAGTAAATACTGCCCCGAAACGAACTAAAATCATTGCAGGAGCGGCCTCACTAGGACAAGTTGTCCTAAATACTGCGCTTACTGGAGACTTTGGCTTGGCTGTTTTGCCTGGTTATCGATTACCAAAAATACTGACCGCTAGTTGTCATGTTGCAGAAGATTTTGGCCGGGCACAAGGTGAGAAGATGTGGGTAGCAAGGCAAAAAAAATAGTTTTAACATCTGATAAAATATAATATATCTTTAATATCACTTCCAAGTATGGAAAAGAAAATTCAAACAACCATAGGTGATCCAAAACCAGAACCAAAAACCCCGGATACAGGCACAGGTCCTGCCCAGCCAAGTAGTGGTGCTCCCAGTAGTGACAAAAAATAACCCAGTGCTATAATCCGCGCATTAAATATACATTATTTACCTACTATGGATATTTTTCCCGCCAAGAAAACAGTCGAGCCAGATTGTAAGAAAAAAAGGGGGTATCCAACAGCCGATCAAAAACAGACAACAGTTCACATAATATTGGAAGGGCATGTTCCCTGCGGTGGATGTCATTATGTTCGGACAAACTTAAGTCAAGACTTTCAGTTAGACAGTTGGGATCCGGATAGAAAGTGTCTACTTAGTATTCCTCCTGTAGGAAGAAAATTATAATTTAGTGCTATAATCCACGCATTAATATTTTTATAAACATCATGCCACAACACTCAAGTATAACCGAAGTAGAGGTTAATTTTATGGTAGAGCATGGCAGAATGACTGTAGCTGAAGGCCAAAAATATCTTGACACTGCTGCTAGAAATAAAAATAACAATGTTTTAGACAAACTCGATACCAAACCCAGAATCTTTGCCGTTGAACATTCTGACCATATGGCTTCACGGAAACAATTATCCAATAATATTGTTTGGAGAGAATAATTAATTTTGTGTTATAATCCTCCTGTACTAATTACGGTCTTTGAGTAGCCATTCTCAAACATTATATTTTCACCGAAATTAGCACTAATAATCATGGCATTAACTACCGAAGAAAAAAAAGACATTATTACCAAGTACTCCCAAGCCAAAGGTGACACTGGTTCTCCTGAAATTCAGGTCGCAATTTTAAGTAAAGAAATCGAAAAACTTCAGGGTCATTTGGGCGACAATAAACACGATTCTCCTGCCAAGCGTGGACTTCTCAGTAAAATCGCCAAGCGCCGTCGTCTACTTCGTTATCTCACTGCTCACAATCCTGAACGTTATACCAAGATCATCAAAGACCTCGGCCTGAAGAAATAGGATACAATTAAGGATATTATTAAATTTATTTTTACATGGACAAGATTCAACATACCGTTACCTTAGGTGACAAAACCCTTATTCTTTCAACCGGCGTTCTCGCTCCCCAAACAAATGCCTCAGTTACCGCCCAAATAGGTAATACTATTATTTTGGCAACTGTCGTCTTAGGCAAACTCGATACCACCAAAGACTATTTCCCTTTATCAGTCGAATTCCAGGACAAACTTTATTCTGGCGGTCAAATCAAAGGTGGCAAATGGATGAAGCGAGATGGTGGACCATCAGATGGTGCCATTCTCAATGGTCGTATTATTGATCGTTCTATCCGCCCACTTTTCCCTGCCGGATTCAAAAACGAAGTTCAAGTCATCATTACGGTTCTCAGTAATGACAAGGAAACAGATATAATTATTCCCGCATTTACCGCAGTTTCAGCAGCATTAGCTATTTCCAATATCCCATTTAGTGCTCCAGTCTCTGCTGTAAGAATGGGTTATGTCGATGGTCAATACATTGTTTTCCCCAATTTAGCTGAATTAGCCCAATCAGAATTAGATTTACTCATTTGTCATGATCCCGAGGGTGTCAATATGATTGAGGCTGATGGCAATATAGTCAGCAACGACATTATGCTCGGAGCCATGAAACTGGCAATGGAATCAGGTATCAAGACCAATGAACAATTAATCGATTTTGCCAAAAAATACGGTAAAACAAAGCTAGATTTTGTCCCCCAATCACCCGATGAAAAATTAGTTGAAAAATTAGAAAAAATACTCATCAATGATATTGAAAAATTTTTGGCCGAAGGTGCCGATGGTGCCCACATCGCTGGTGAAGAAATCATCAAAGAAAAAGCTTTAGAATCAGTTGTTGCTGAAATCGAAAAAGAGGAACTAGCTGCCGCTACAGTTCTAGAAGCCGTCGACAAAATATTACAGAAACATATTCGCCAATCCACTCTTTCTGGTCAACGTTACGACAAGCGTGCCATGGACGAAGTTCGTCCTATTTCTGTTGAGGCCGGCTATCTACCTTGTACCCATGGATCTGCCTTATTTCAACGTGGTCTGACCCAAGCCCTAACGGTAGTCACTCTCGGATCTATTAGTGAACAACAATATTTACAAGACAGTTCCGGTGAGACTACCAAGCGCTATATTCACTACTATTCCGCTGGACCTTATTCCACTGGCCAAACTGGTCGCACCGGCCGCCCAGGTCGTCGCGAAGTTGGACATGGAGCTCTAGCCGAAAAAGCCCTAATTCCCGTAATTCCCACTGTTGACGAATTTCCCTATACCATTATTTTGACATCAGAAGTCTTATCCCAAAATGGGTCTAGCTCTATGGCCTCTACTTGTGGCTCCACCATGTCCCTGATGGATGCTGGCGTGCCCATTAAAGACAAGGTTGCTGGTATTTCTGTGGGCATGATGTCCGATGATAAGGGTAAATATATATTACTCACCGACATCGCCGGACTCGAAGATCATTATGGTGATATGGATTTCAAAATTACTAGTACTCGTACCGGTATTACTGCTATCCAACTCGATATCAAGCGATCGGGACTCAGCTATCAAATGATCGAAGAAACTTTTGCTGCCTCAACCAAAGCACGCATGGGCATTCTCGACAAAATGGAAGCCGTTCTGGCCGCACCTCGTGCCCAACTTTCAGTTTATGCTCCCAAGATCAAAATGATTCAGTTGCCCGAAGATAAAATTGGCGAAGTCATTGGCTCTGGTGGCAAAACCATCAAAGGTCTCATGGAAAAATTTGGAGTCAATATCGATATTGATGACGAGGGACGTGCCTCTATCTCAGCCATAGATCAGGTCAAGATAGATGATTGTGTCTACGAAATTGAAGCCATGATTAAGGAAGTCCAAATCGGTGAAGAGTACGACGGAGTCGTCACTCGAGTTGAGGCCTATGGTGCCTTTGTCGAGTTTCTCCCCGGACGTGAGGCCTTACTTCATGTTTCCGAAATGAGTGGTGGCTTTTTATCTGACCCCAGTGCCATCATCAAGGTAGGGGATACTCTCAAAGTAGTTATCGCTGGATTCAACGATAATCATCAAATAAAACTAGCCTCCCCCGAATTCAAAAATGCTCATCCTGGTGATCCCAGTGCCATGCCCAATCGGGAACGACCCCAATTTGATCGTCCACCCCGATCCGGTGGTTTTCGCAACTTTGCCTCATCCGGTCCCCAACGACCAAGGAGATAATAGCTCATTGTCGGATCACTGTTTACTATCAACTGAAAACTGTTAACTGAATATAGTATACTTTTTCTATGGATTCTGCTGCCCTGACACCCCAATCAGCCATCGCCAAACTTACAGAAAAATCACAATCAGTCAAATTACCCGATGGTATGGCTGACAAATTAAGTGAGCTTTTTTCTCAACTCCAAATCAACGCTCGATCCGAGGATACATTTTGGCAATATTATCAATCAGTTTCCAAATATGTCGACTGGGTAATATCTTTGCCATGGTACAAGGAAAGTGCTGATATTCTCGACCTCCAACATACCATGGAAAAATTGAATGAAGGTCATTATGGCCTCCAAATGGTCAAAGATCGCCTTCTCGAATATATCTCTGTATTAGCCCTGCAAAAAGCCCGTCATCCCGACCAAAAGCTACGCTCACCCATCTTATTATTTGTCGGGCTAGTCGGTACCGGCAAGACCACTATGGCCAAATCAATTGCTACAGTCATGGGTCGGGAGCTTATCCGCATTCCTTTTGGTGGACTGGGTGACCCACTTTATCTTCGTGGTCAGTCCCGCATTCACCCCGAAGCCGAGCCGGGAGCCATCATCAGGGGATTGGCCAGTGCCAAGACCCGCAATCCGGTCATTTTATTAGACGAGATAGACCGTGTCGCCGATGAAGCCCTCAACACCATTATGGGAGTCCTCGTAGAATTATTAGATCCCGAGCAAAACGATCGTTTTACCGACCATTATGTCGATTTTCCCTTTGATCTCTCCCAAGCTTTTTTCGTGGCTACTTGCAACAATACTACCCGTATTGCCACCGCCGTCATGGATCGTCTCGAACCAATTCAAATGCCCTCCTACAATGACGAGGAAAAGATTGGTATTGGTAGGGACTATCTCTTGCCTCGAGCTCTCAAGGATGCTGGTTTATCATCTGATGATTTATCTATTGCCGATGGTGTCTGGACCAACATTGTTCGTCCACTAGGTTTTGACTCAGGAGTCCGGACACTTAAAAGAAATATCGAAGGATTATGCCGCAAAGTCGCCTTATTGATTTTATCCGGCAAAGAAAAAAAAGTTGTTGTCGACGAATCCAATGTTAAATTTTATCTCCCCCAATGGTAAAAGCCTCAGTCAAAGAATCATATCCAGTCCTCGTGCTAGTCATGTTAGCCCTAGCCTTTGTAGTTTTACTCATGACACTTTATCCCTACTTTAGGTAAAATATGCCAATCTATTTGCAATTCAAATATCCTTCTGTTACACTCTCTTCACAGCTATTGAATATATTTACTGCCAAGGAAGTTAGTTTTACCGCTTTTTATGTGTATCAAAATTTCCTCTCACAGTTTTTCACTGGCCGATTATTAGGTATAAATTATGTTAAATAACAATTTTAAACCAAAAACAAATGTCCGCTTACCAGTTCCAGCCCAATTTTCTGGCGCCCAGTCTCAAGTCCGCCAGTTCAACCACAAACTAGATTCCCTGCGTATTGTCTCCCTCGGAGGCTTTGGTGATGTCACCCAAAACATGTATGTCTACGAGTACATCCCCAATGGCGATGAGTCCAAGAGTCAGATCATCATTGTCGACTGCGGAGTCGGCTTTCCCGAAGAAGATGATTTTGGTGTCGATCTCCAAATCCCTGATACCAAATATCTTGACAACAAAAAGGACCGAATTCTCGGTATTTTTATCACTCATGGTCACGAGGATCATATTGGTGCTCTTCGATTTATTCTCCCCATTATTGGTACCAATATTCCTATCCATGCCCCTCGTATGGCTGCCGCTTTTATCGAAGGCAGGTTAGTTGAGGCTAACATTCGATCCAAAATGACTGTTTATGAATCCGGTGACATCATCACTGCTGGTCCCTTTACAGTTGAAACAATCCGCGTCAACCATTCCGTTCCCGATACCAATCATTTTGCCATTACCTCTCCAGTGGGAGTTGTCTACCATGGCTCAGATTTTAAATTTGATTTGTTCCCTCTCGATGGCAAACCCACTGACTACGGCCGCATTGCCCGCACCGGAGAGAAGAAGGTTATTGCCCTACTCTCCGATTGTCTCGGTTCTGATCATCCGGGTTTTTCCCCTTCTGAAAGTTCTATCGCCGAAGCCTTTGAACATGAAATCAAGACAGCTAAGGGCCGTATTTTTGTAACAACTATTTCCTCCAACATTGTTCGTTGGGGGCAGGCTATAGATTACGCCAAACGCGCCGGTCGCAAGATCGTCACTGTCGGCTACTCAGTCGATAAAGCTATCAAAATTGGCCAAGAATTGGGCTATATCAATATCACTGATGCCGACATTGTCCCTATCGAACGGGTCAAAAACTTTGCTGAAAATAAATTAATTTTTTTGGTGGCTGGTTTTGCCGCTCAGGCCAATTCTGCCCTCTCCAAAATGGTCATGGGTAAGCATCGGGTCAAAATCAAGTCAGGGGACAAGGTTATCTTTTCTTCACCAGACTATATTCCGGGCACCACCTCCAAAATCTTTGAATTAATTGATGTACTCTCCAAACTTGGGGCCGATGTGGTCTCTGGTGATGGTCAGGAAATCCATGTCTCCGGCCACGGTTTTCAAAAAGAGCACGCCATGTTGATCAATTTGGTCAGGCCAAAATATTTACTACCTATTGGTGGAAATTACCGCCATATCAAAAGCTATTTCAAAATGGCCAAAGCCATGGGTATGAAGGATGAACAGTTTATCAACCCTGACAGTGATTCCATCATCACCTTTTATAGCAATGGCACCTATGATCAAAAATCCCACAATCCCATTCGCAAAGTCCTGATTGATGGACTAGGCATTGGCGATGTCGGGGCTACAGTTTTGCGGGATCGAAAATTATTAGCCGAGGAGGGAATGTTCTCTGTGGTTCTGATGGTCAACAAGGCCTCGGGCAAGTTGGTCAAGGAGCCTGAGATTCTCTCCCGTGGGTTTGTCTTTGTTAAGGACAACACCGACCTAATTGACTATTTGAAACAAGAGATCAATCGCAAGTTCACCGAAGTTAGCAGTGCTCCTGCCAACTTTGAATATATCCGTCAACAGCTTCAGGGCCATATCGAACAGGTGATTATGGACAAGACCGGTCGCCAGCCCATGGTTCTACCGTTGGTGATGGAGGTATAAAAAGTTATGCCAGCCGGAGTTAGAGTAATCATAGGTGATACCCAATCCTATTTTGATATAGGTAAAGAGCGTGAAGAATTAGTTCCAGTTTATTCAACAGATGAAAATGGAATTACAGCTCAAGTTATGTCTGTCCGAGCAACTCCAACTGGATCTACACAAGTAACCTTTTTTTCACCATCTGGTTTAGTAGATAGGATGACTCCAAATAAAATGAGGGTTACATTGCCTGATAAAACAATAGTTCTAACTGGAATTCGTTAATCAATCAAAATTTGTTACAATAATCCCAAGCCCGCTTTTGTTATAAATTTATTTATGGCATAGCGGGTGTTTTTTGGTGTATAATAAATCCAAACCTAAGAAACGGTATCCCGCCGTGGAGGTCCCCGACAAAATATCGGGGCGGAACTGAACCGTATAAATTCACCAGAGATTAAGAAGGGTGGTACCGTTTCGATTTATCGAGACCCCTTAAAAATTATTTATAGTTTTTAGGAGGTCAATATGGCAACATATGATGATTTTGTAAAACTCGATGTTCGAGTTGGTAAAGTAGTTTTAGTCGAAGATTTTCCTGAGGCCAAAAAACCCGCCTACAAACTAACTATCGATTTTGGTAATGAAATCGGGATTAAACATTCTAGCGTTCAAATTGTAAAATTTTATAAAAAAGAAGAATTAAAAGATAAATTGGTTTTAGGTGTTGTCAATTTTCCACCTCGTCAAATTGGCCCATTTGTATCCGAATCCCTAACCTTGGGCGTTCCTGATGTTAATGGTGATTGTATCTTAATTACTCCTGACAAGTCTCAAGCCATAATTGGTGGTAAGCTATTTTAATCATATGCAACAATTACCTGATTTCAAAACAAACTTGTCCGAATGGTTTAATGAAATTGTCCTCAAGGCTGAATTAGCCGACTATGCCCCAGTCAAGGGATGTATGGTCATCCGCCCTTATGGCTATGCCCTCTGGGAAAACATCCAGCAATTCATGGACAAATTGATCAAAGAGCATGGAGTTCAAAATGCCTATTTTCCCTTGTTTATTCCCATGTCTTATTTTCAAAAAGAAAAAGAGCATGTTGAAGGTTTTTCTCCCCAGCTGGCTATCGTGACTATTGGTGGTGGCAAAGAATTATCTGAAAAACTAGTAGTTCGACCCACCTCCGAAATGATGATGTACGAAATGTACAAAAAATGGTTTGGCTCGTGGCGCGATTTACCTGTCCAAATGAATCAATGGTGCAACATTGTCCGTTGGGAAAAACGAACGTATCTTTTCTTGCGTACTTCTGAGTTTTTATGGCAGGAGGGTCACTGTGCCCATTTGACCCACGAAGAATCTATTGCGGAAGTTGAGTGGGCCATCAAAATGTATGGCCAGACTTATAATGAGTTGATGGCTATGTATGGAATAATTGGCTACAAGAGTGACTCAGAAAAGTTCGCTGGCGGATACAAAACAATCACTTTCGAATCTCTTATGCCCAATGGTAAATCACTCCAAGCTTGTACTTCCCATGATCTAGGTCAAAACTTTTCTCATTCAATCGACTGGACTGTTCAGGACAAAGAAGGCCAGAAAGCCTACCCATGGCAAAATTCGTGGGGTTTTTCTACCCGTAGTATCGGCGGATTAATTATGTCTCATGGCGATTCAAAAGGATTAGTCTTACCTCCAAATATCGCGCCAACTCAAGTGGTCATTGTGCCTA
Source organism: Microgenomates group bacterium (assembly GCA_049303675.1). Classification (GTDB taxonomy): domain Bacteria; phylum Patescibacteriota; class Microgenomatia; order UBA12405; family UBA12405; genus UBA2283. Next base: position 498,425 of record JBAQNJ010000001.1, read on the forward strand.
TTCCCAATCACGCCACAGCTCTTCATAAATCCCAAGAATTATTTGACCAACTAAAAGCTAATTATCGGGTCAAACTCGACACACTCGAGGGAGAAACAGCAGGCTACAAATTTAACAAATGGGAAATACAGGGTATTCCTCTCCGAATCGAGCTAGGCGATCGCGATGTCTCCACTGGTACAGTTATTATTTATCGTCGGGACACTGGAGAAAAAGTAATAACTGACTTTGATGATGTTAAAAATACTATTCAAAAATTATTAGTTGAAATACAAAAAAATCTTTTTGAGAAGCATAAAAAATTTACTATTGACCATACATTCAAAGCCGATACTTATGACGAATTCAAAAAAATAATGGTCACCAGTCGTGGGTTTATTTCTGCCCACTGGTGCGAACAAAAAGATTGCGAGGCCACCATCAAAACCGACACCAAGGCTACCACTCGTTGTCTGCCTCTTGATGTACCTGAGGAATCAGGCAAGTGTGTCCGTTGTGGCGCGCCCTCTTCTCACCGCTGGCTCTTTGGCCTTAGTTACTAACTAATTACTGTTCACTGTTCACTCTTAACTGTATACTGAATATATGCCACGTGGACGCAAAAAGAAGGGGATCTTTCCCACTGTTAAATTAAAACCAGAAACCAGTAAAACTATTCTTTTTGTTTTCTTTTTTGTACTGGCACTTTTTTCGGTCGCGTCGTTTCTTCAGGTCGGGACCATTACCACTCAATACAACAATATTCTCACCCAATATTTTGGCTACGCCGCTGTCATGGTGCCATTTCTACTCCTGCTCATTTCCTTTTCTTTTTCCAAACTAAAGTTCCCTCTCAAAGAGGCCAATGTTCCTCTTGGTTTTACTGTCATGTTTATCGCTATTATTGGATTATTTTCCCAAGGAGTTGTCGGCAGCTTCTTTTGGTTCCAACTTATTACCATGTTTGGTTCTGTGGCTACATTATTAATTTTAATTCTCTCTTTTGTCATCGGTTTCGTCGTTTTATTTGACACCGATATTGCCACCATCATTAAGTTTATAATCAAAGTTTTTTTGGCAATCAAAAAAATTACAGTTGGTGATGGCACTAGGTTTAGTAAAACCAAAAAATCAAAACTCGATAATGAGCCAATCTACATTCAGGATCAATCAAAATTAACCAAAGAAAAAGATGAAATTGGTGTAGCCCATATTGCCCCCATCTTCAAGTCTCCCACTCCGGCAATGAATCTCAGTCACAACTCAGGCTCTTCCCTCAAATCCAAAGACAACCAAATTTGGCAGTATCCTACCCTAGATATTTTTGATAATACCCCAGGTGCCAAAGCCGACAGGGGAGATGTTCGCAAAAATGCCCAAACTATCGAAAAAACTCTCGAGTCATTTGGTATCACCGCCAGAGTTGCCGATGTCAACAATAGTCCTTCGGTCACTCAATATGCGCTTGAAGTAGCCCTTGGCACCAAGCTCGCCAAAATCGTTAGTCTCAGCAACGACCTAGCTATGGCTCTTGCTGCTCCGGGCGGTCAAATCCGCGTCGAAGCCCCCATCCCTGGTAAATCATTGGTCGGTATCGAGGTCCCCAACCGATCTCTCGAAGTTGTCCCCATACGAACTATTTTGGCCTCCGACGTCATGAGCTCAGCCAAGTCCAAGATTTCTGTACCCTTAGGCTTGGACGTTGCCGGACAACCCCGTATTGCTGATATCGCCAAAATGCCACATGTTTTAATTGCTGGCCAGACAGGTTCGGGAAAATCAGTTTGTGTTAATTCTTGGATTTCCACTATGTTATATCGGTCTTCACCCTCGGAGCTGCGTCTTATTATGGTCGATCCCAAACGTGTCGAGTTGACTCCCTACAATGGTATTCCCCACTTGTTAACCCCAGTCATTGTCGAGCCGGAAAAAGTTCTCTCCGCTCTCAAATGGGCGGTCAAAGAAATGGAGGAGCGGTACAAGAGATTTACCGAAGTTGGCGCCAAAAACATTGAGAGCTACAATAACATGGCCGGTTTTCAGTCAATGTACTATATTATTATTGTCATCGACGAATTAGCTGAAATTATGCTTTTCTCCCCCTCAGAAGTCGAGGACAATATTTGTCGTATCGCCCAAATGGCTCGAGCAGTAGGAATACATCTTGTTCTGGCCACTCAGCGTCCCTCTGTCAATGTTATTACTGGTCTTATCAAGGCCAATATTCCTACCCGTATTGCCTTTGCTGTTTCTTCAATGACCGACTCGCGGGTAATATTGGACAGCCCTGGTGCCGAGAAACTCCTCGGTAGGGGAGATATGTTATATATTCCCCCAGAGTTAGCCAAGCCGGTTCGAGTTCAAGGATGCTTCATCTCCGACAAAGAAATTGAAAAGTTGATCAATCATCTCAAATCTCAAAAAGTGACCGACTACAATGATGAGATTACCTCCCAACCAGTCAATATCCCAGGGTCAAAAAACAACAATATCGTCAAAGTAGACGGCGAAAATCACGACGCCCTGTTTAGCGAGGCAGTCGCTTATATCAAGGAAACCCGCACCGCCTCCGCCACCAATCTCCAAACCCATTTCACTATTGGTTTTGCTCGTGCCCGTCGAATTCTCAACGAGTTGGAATCAGCTGGTGTTGTTGGTCCAGTCAACGGTGCCAAGCCCCGTGAAATACTTGTTCCTCGTAATTGATTTTCATGAAAAATCTCCATAATCTCCAATCATTCACCTATCTACTGTTCACTGTTAACTATTAACTGATAACTGATCAATGTTTCGCACTTCTATTATTCTCAAAAACGCCCGCGAAGATAAGGATTTGACAGTTGCCGAGGTTAGCAAAAAACTAAAAATTTCCCAAAAATATATCGAGGCAATTGAAAATGAAAACCGTTCCCTTTTCCCTTCAGAACCATATTGTTCACTCATAATTAAGGACTACGCCAGTTTTTTGGGACTATCTCCAGATGATATTTTATCTCTTTTCCGACGAGATTTCGCTGCTAACCCCTGTCAAACTAACCCTACTCCTGTAAAATTTTTTTTGACTCCTCAAACCACCTTCAGAGTAGCTGTCGTGGCCACAATTTTTATTTTTGTTGTCTATGTCGTTACTGAATATTTCAAATACAACCAAGCCCCTCCACTTAAAATAAATTGGCCCAGTGATGCAGGGCTCACCCTCGCTTCCAAGATTGAGATTACTGGTTCAACCGATGCTGAGTCGACCGTCAGAGTCGACAACGATTTAATTATTGTCGATCAATTCGGCAATTTCAAAAAAATAATCAGCTTGATTAAGTCGGATCAAATAATTGCCATCGAGTCTCGTTCCCACAGTGGCAAAACCACCCGTGTCGAAAAAACCTACCATCCCCAATAACACTTTTTTCTAATTTAGTTTATACTTTTCTTATGGACATAACCCAAATATTTATTATTATTAGTCTGACAATTATTTCTCTAGCAATTGCCTTTTCAACATATTATCTCATCGGGTTAATTAAGGAATTATCCACAGCTACCAGCAAAATTACCCAAATTCTCGACGACACCCACAAAATAACTCAGTCTGTCTCACGTCCAGTCTCTTCTTTTTCCGACTTTCTCATGGGATTCCAAAATGGATTCAAAATCTTTAACAACTTTTTTGATAAGAAGGAGAAATAGTTATGTGTGATTGTGATCACGACCATCAAAATAGTAGTGGTTTTATTTTTGGAATATTTTTAGGAGCAATAATTGGGGCTGTCGTGGCTATTTATATTTATAAAAATAACCAGACAGATATTTTTGAAAATCTCAAATCCAAATTAGCTAAGTATTTCCAAGATTTTACAGCCCCATCTAAACCCCAAAAATCAAAAAAAATAAAGTCATCAAAAATCTCTGTTTCCATTCCCTCAAAAGTCGAATCTCTCGATTTGACTCCACCCAAAATCTCCAAACCCCAGAAAATGTTCAAAAAATAGCGCTGTCTCTTGATATAATCCCTCTATGAACGCCCGCGAATTAAAAAACAAATATATTAAATTCTTTGTCAGCAAAGGCCATGTTGAAATTCCCTCAGCCTCACTCGTCCCCGACAATGACCCCACCACTCTTTTTATTTCTGCCGGTATGCACCCGTTAGTTCCCTTTTTGTTGGGCCAGCCTCATCCACTTGGCAATAGACTGGTTGACGTTCAAAAATGTGTCCGCACCGGTGACATCGACGAAGTCGGCGATACCACCCATCATACTTTCTTTGAGATGCTTGGCAACTGGTCTCTCGGCGACTATTTTAAAAATGAAGCTCTGAATTGGAGCTATGAGTTTATCACCCAGCATCTTAGTCTCGATAAATCACGCTTATCAGTAACTTGTTTTGCTGGTAATCAAGATTCGCCCAAAGATACCCAAAGTTCAGACATTTGGGAAAAGATAGGTATTTCAAAAGATAAAATCAGATTTTTACCCAAAGAAGATAATTGGTGGGGCCCAGCCGGTACTACCGGTCCCTGTGGTCCCGATTCGGAAATGTTTATTGATGGAGTCGAAATTTGGAATGACGTCTTTATGCAGTTTAATAAAAATTCACAAGGCGAATACGAATCTTTAGTCAAACCAAATGTTGATACCGGTATGGGAGTCGAGCGCACTACTGCCCTATTACAGGGACTTAGTGACAACTATTTGTCCACTATCTGGCTGCCCATTATCCATCGAATTGAAGAATTATCCAATCAAAAATATCCAGATAACTCGCGTTCTTTTAGGATAATTGCCGATCATTTACGGGCTTCTGTTTTCATTATCGCCGATGGAGTCGAGCCCTCCAACAAAGAAGCTGGTTATGTCCTCCGTCGCCTCATTCGTCGTGCAATTCGTCAAGGAAAACTCCTTGGTATAGAGACAAATTTTTGTTCAATAATAGCTCAATCTATTTTGGGTAATCAAGACAATTACGCTGGTGTTTACCCAGAGCTAAATGAAAATCAGGAGAAGATAAAACAAATTTTAGACGCCGAAGAAAATAAGTTCAGAAAAACCTTAGATAGGGGATTAAATGAAATCAATAAATTAATCAGTCGTCAACATAATGTCTCCGGTAAAGAGGCTTTTGATCTTTATCAGTCCTCAGGATTCCCAGTTGAAATGGTCGAAGAAGAATTGGCCAAAAACAATCTGTCCTTAGATAAGGATGAATTTCAAAAATTCAAAGACGAACACATCAAGCTCTCTCAGACACTCTCTGCTGGCAAATTCAAGTCTGGATTAGCAGACCATAGTGAAATAATTACCCGCTATCACACTGCTACCCACTTGTTACATGCAAGTTTGCGTAAAATCTTGGGAGATCATGTCCAGCAATCAGGCTCCAATATCACTGGTGAGAGATTGAGATTTGATTTCAGCCATCCCCAAAAACTTACACCTGAGCAAATATCAAGCATAGAAAACATGGTCAATGACCAAATTGACAGAAGTTTAGAGGTTACCCGTAACGAAATGAAATTTACTGAGGCTCAAAAATCCGGCGCTCTTGCTTTTTTTGGCACCAAATACCCCGAGGTAGTCAGTGTTTACACAATTGGAGATTTTAGTAAAGAAGTCTGTACCGGACCTCATGTCGAAAATATTGGAAAATTAGGTAAATTCAAAATCACCAAAGAAGAGTCAGCTAGCTCCGGCCGTCGGCGCATCTATGCTGTTTTAGAATAGAGACCATTTGTAGTATTCTTATACTGTGGATAACAAGTCATTTTGGTTAGCAAACATTGGTCTCGATACTCTCTCTATCTCCCTAGTCACCTATGATCAAAATTTTCAAGTCTCTTCCCTTGGCCCAGTAACTCCCTATAAATTAGACCCAGTTGATTTTTCTGCTGCGGTCGACCTCTCTCTTTCTACCGCCGCTGAAAACATTTCCTTGTTACCAGAACTAGAGCCAGATACTATTGCTTTGATAATTCCTCCCTATTGGGTGGGCAATGATGGCAAGATTATGGCGGAAAAGCTAAAATTGTTTGAAGAATTATTTAAGAGTCTGAAATTACGTCCTATGGGTTTTATCTGTTACGATGATGCCATCGCCGAAGCCAACAATCAAATTGAAGGATATCCGGCTAGCTTTGTACTGGTCAATTTTTCCACTTCAATCATGACGGTATCTCTCGTTTATCTGGGTAAAGTAATTGAGAGAATCCAGAAAAACGCCGATCAAAATTTTAACTCAAATCTACTGGAATCAACTCTCATCGAATTTGAGAGCGAATCGACCCTGCCGCCCCAAATTATTGTTACCGGTGACTATTCCGAAATGACACTGGAAAGTATCAAGTCTTATCCCTGGATCAATCGAAAAGACGTTGAAACATTCCTCCATTTTCCCGATATAAAATCCTATTCTCCCAAAGAGCTTGCCAGCATTTATCTCAAAGCTGTCACTAATCAATTTGAAAACTTGCCCCCTGCCCCATTATCAAAACCACCTCAACCGGAGGTGGCTGTTGAAGAGCTTATAATTGAAAACCCTTCTTCCCCTTTAGTTGGTGTCGATCCCGAAGACGTCGGTTTTGGACCAGTTGATACCAATTTTGCCACTCCGTCAGTCGAGATCGAAACGGTGACAAATGAATTTACTCCCCCAGCGCCAACTCTCCCCAAGACAAAGTTTTCCTTTCCCAAACTAAGCTTTAGGTTCCCCTCATTTCCCAAAATATCCCACAATATTTTTTTTATACCACTCACTCTCTCTCCTCTCCTAATTTTGATTCCATTCTTCTTTTCCACTGCCCAAATCACTCTCTATCTCACTCCCTATGTCTTTACCAAAACTATCCCTGCCACATTTGACTCCACTATTTCTTCAGTTGATTTACCCAATAATCGATTTCCCATCACTAGCCAATCAAAAGAACTTACCACCTCTGTTTCTGTTGCTGCCACTGGCCAAAAAACTACTGGCGATCGGGCCGGAGGCGAGGTAACTATTTTCAATAAATCTGACAAGGCAATCAGTTTAACTAGGGGGACAATCCTCTCCGACTCCGCTACCCATAAATTTGAGTTGGAATCTGCTGTTCAAATAGCTGCTAGTAGTTCTGACCTTACTATGGGTGTAATTACTCTCGGACAGACAAAGGCCATGATAAAGGCACTCGATATTGGTCCAGAATATAATCTGGAGAAAGATGTTCGACTGCAAATCAAAGATTATTCTGATGCAATTATAATTGTCAAAGTTAACTCATCTTTGGCAGGGGGGACTCGTCGTCAAATAACTGCAGTTTCCGCCACCGACAAAAATAATCTTGACAACAAATTAAAGGAATCTATCAACTCCACTATTTCCCAATATACCCAACAAATTTCTACAGATACAAAGATAATTCCCGAGCTTACCAAAACCACCAGGGGTCGAGTCGAGTATAATCGTGAAGTTGGTGAGGAAGCAGATGAACTCAGTACCACCGTTATCACCACCATCACCACCTATTTTTTCACCGACACTCAAAAATCAATTATTTCTGAGGCACTTTTTTCCACAGACCCAGATTACAGTTCCACTTCCTCAAATTTTAACCAATTTTCAGTTGGCTTTTTACCCAACAAGCAGACTATATTTACTGTTCAATATTTACCCAAAGTGGCTGTCGCTACTATTGCCAAGCTGGCTACTGGCAAAAGCCAAGCTCGTGCCATTTCCCTAATTAAAAAAAGTTTACCAAGGGTTTACAATTATCAAATTAGTACCAATTTCTCTGCCATCACCCTTATCAACCCATTACCTCTCCGGTCAGAAAATATTTCTGTTACCATCAAATAGCATGGGTTATATTTATCTCAAAAATGACGACAAACCCAAAGTCGCCGTCCTCAGTTTTACTCAGAAAAAAGTAATCGCCGGAATTCTTTTTGCCCTAGGTATATTTTTATTTTCCTCTGCCCTATTACCTATCATCACTTTTCAAATCGAATATTCTTCCAAGTTTGGACAAATAATCAACCCTCTTTCTGCCAAGTATTACAACAATACTGGTGGAGTTTTAGGTGATGTCGCTGGCAATGATTACACTCAGCTCAGTAATTGGTTTATCAGTGATGGGCATACTGATACCAACTCACTCATCCCCCAAAGTTCTTCACCGTTACAAACATACCATCTCTCTATTCCCAAGCTCAATATTACCGATGCTGTGGTCACTCTGGGTAGTATGGATCTCAAAAAAAGTTTAATTCAGTATCCCCAGACTGCCCTCCCTGGACAGCTGGGTAGCGGGGTAGTCTTCGGCCATTCTGTCCTGCCTCAGTTTTTCAATCCAAAATCATATTTAACCATATTTTCCACGCTTTATCGGCTAAAACAAGGTGACGAAATTTTTATCGACTTCGACAACATTCATTATCGTTATTTGGTCGAAGAAATGTATGAAGTCCAACCCACCGATCTCTCAGTTCTGGAACAAAGATTCGATGGCAGATATTTCACCCTCATAACCTGCAGCCCGCCAGGTACCTACCTCCGTCGGCTAGTTATTCGTTCTCGGATTGATACTTTATGAACTACTTAGCCATTGACTACGGTACTAAAAATATCGGATTAGCCTACTCAGTCTTGGGGATAATTTCCACATTAGATGCCATTCCCAATAGTCCTCAAACCATAACTAAAATACAAAAAATTATTATCGATTATCAAATATCTAAAATATATGTTGGCCTAAGTGAAGGTGTCATGGCCAAAAAAACTTTAGCCTTCGTCGTCCAGCTTCGATCCATGCTAAACTTAACTATTGAAACGGTGGAGGAAGCTGTTTCAACGATCGAGGCTACCTCAATTTATCAACAAAACAAGTTGCCTCGCAAAAAATATAAAAAACTAGTTGATTCAATTTCTGCAGCCGTAATTTTAAATCGCGTTATTAGTTCATCATCATATGATTAAAAGTTTAATTAGTCCAATTCAAGCGTGGTTATTATCCCAAAGTCGTTGTGTGGCTTGCGGTGAGTCACTGTTGTCTGGCAGGGTCAATGGTGTCAGAGGCCAAGAATTAGTTACTTGTCGTTGTGGTCGTGTATTCGTCCACGACACCAAAAAAGATCTTTATCGTCGTGCCTTGTTTGACGAAATCTAATGAAGAAGTACTCAATCCTCTTTACTATTCTCGGTCTGGTCATTTTTACTTTTTGGTTTATCAACACCAGTATGTTGCCAGTCAGTAGTGACACTACCATTTCCCAATTTGTCATCAATCAAGGTGAAGGTGTCAATCAAATTAGTACTAGATTAGCCAAAAATAAGTTAATTAGAAACAAATACACCTTTCTTTTTTTAGCTCACAAGCTCGGTCTAAACAATTATCTCCAAGCCGGTTTATTTAAATTATCTCCCTCACTTTCGACAGAGGATATAATCAATAGGCTGAGCTCTGGTGGCAACTCTGACTATTGGCTCAAAATTATCGATGGCCAGAGAATTGCCCAAATTCAGCCGTTATTTGATAATAGTCTTGAGGGATATATTTTCCCTGACAGTTATTTGATTCCCCAAGATTATTCTACCGACCAAATTCTCACTATTATTAAAGACAATTTTGACAAGAAGTACCAAGAGGCATCAATCAATGCTACCTCCAAGTTGACTCAAAAAGAGATTATCATTTTGGCATCGCTATTGGAACGTGAGGCTCGGACCCTAGTTTCCAAGCAAATGGTAGCTGGGATACTCATGAACCGTCTCTCCATAAATATGGCTCTGCAATTAGATGCCACCGCCCAGTACGCCCGCGATTCCAAAAACCCTCCAGCCAAGTACTGGTTGCCGGCCACCATCAAAAATCTAGATATTAAATCAGCCTACAACACTTATCATCAACCTGGCCTACCCCCCGGTCCAATTTGTAATCCAGGCTATGATTCTATTTATGCTGCCCTCCATCCCACCGAATCAGATTATATGTACTATCTCACTGGCACCGACAATCAAATGCATTACGCTAAATCATTGGCGCAGCACAACGACAACATTGCCAAATATTTAAAATGATTTATAGTGTAAAATAAACTATGGCTAAGAATAAGAACCGCAAATCAACTATTGTTACTGAAATTACTCTCGGCGGCAAAAAAATCAAAATAGGTAAAGATGCAGTCAAAAGTACCAAAGGAGGATCTTTTGAAGAACTAGTGAAGGGTTTAAAGAAATTAGCCAAAAAAAACATATTTGAATATACCTAGTGTAAATGAACATTAATGGGAATGTCCTCTTAGATACAAACATTGTCCAGTATTTAGCCAGTGCTCCAACAAGTCTCTCCTTCATAAACATGATTGTAGACTTAAACAAAAAGGGTTGTACTATGTCTGTTTCAGAATATTCAATATTTGAACTAATTCGTGGCGCAAGACTAAAAACTGAAACTGACTTATCGAATACATTTAATATTTTCAAAAAATATTCCGTGAGCATTGAAGTGCTCTATGCCGCAGCCAGACTTGAGACTCTATACCGGATGGAGAATATCCAGTGTGACAAGATAAGCGATGGGGACAAGATAATTGCTGCTACTTCAATATTAACAAACTCGACAATACTGACGACTAACGGACGGGATTTCCCTTGGCCGTACTACCAAGAAACGGATCGAGACCCAGTTATTTTTTCTGAAAAAAATATTTCAAAATCAATATTAGTTTCTAGCTTTGTTCCCGATCAAACATATATATTTAAAAGATTTTCGGAGAGAGTCTAGTCTTTTTTATTCACCAACTCATTTAGTCTTACCCATCGTTCTTTTTTAACTTTCATTGATACATCGTTTGGCATTAGTTTGGCCGAGACAGTCCCTAGTCTGGGTGAGTATTTATTAAGATAAGCTATTTCAAATCCAACCTTTTGACACACATCCACAGTATCTTCAAATTGGGCATCTGTTTCGCTAGGGAACCCGATAATTATATCTGTACTAAATTTTACTCCAGTCACTTTTGACTTAATATTTTTTACCAGATCCAAATAATCTTTTTTGGTATAGGCTCGATTCATCTTCTTCAATATTTCATCATTACCCGATTGAAAGGGGAGATGGAGGAGTCGATCAATATTTTTGTGTTTGGCGATCACCTCAATTAGTTCATCGGAAAAATCCCATGGATTACTACTCACAAAAGATATCTTTTGTAAATTTCTTTTGGCGACATTTTGTAGTAACTCTGGAAATCTACTTTTAATTCTCTTTTTACCCATATGGACATAACTATCTGTCTCAAAATCACTCCCATAGCTATTTACATTTTGACCAATCAAGACTACTTCTGAGAAACCGCTCTCTACTGCCCTATCCACCTCCGCCAATATATCCGCCATAGTTCTCGATCTCTCTACTCCCCTAGCCTTGGGTACAATACAAAAAGTACAATGGTTATTACAACCGGTACTTATTGAGACTAGGGCCGCCCCTTTTTTGGCTCTAATTGGCTCCCACACCAAATATTTATCAATTCTCACCCATTCATCTACCCCTTTGATATCTTTTTGACCATACGCCCCTACCGCACAACCCGTAATTATTACTCTTGGACTAGAATTCGTAATTCGTAATTTGTAATTTTTAATTAATTCAACCAGTCCGTAAGCTCTATTTTCAGCACTTTCCCGAACTATACAGGTATTGATTACTACTTCACTTGCATCCTGCCATTTATTGACTACATCATATCCTTTTTCCCAATAATACGCCTTAATCCGTTCTGAATCAGCTACATTCTGGGCACAGCCAAAAGTTTTGATAAATACTTTTTTATTCGCGGTTGACATTAAAGACCATTTTACCACCCATTCCCACTATCAATAAGCCACCTAGTCCCATCATGATCGTTGGCCAACTCGTCCCCACAGTTGGCATAGTTGCTGCCGAGCCACTCCCCACCGCCTCCCAATTCACATTTTCATTACCAATAGTCAGAGTAAATTTAATAGTTGATCCATCACTGGTAAAAGTTATTTGATGATCACCGCCAGCCAATGTAGTTGAGGGCTGATAGTCCCAGTTACCCGATGAATCAGCGGCAATTTGTTGGACTGTCCCATCTATATCGGCATCAATATTTGCTCCTGGCAAGGCTTCACCATGGAATACTATGTTTGGGCTACTGTACCACCAGTGGGAAATCTGTTGTCCGCCCGTATCAACACTACCAATTTTAGAGAGATGAAATCCCGATGCCAGTACACTCCTACTATTTCCGATTATTAACAACCCCCAAAACAGCCACATGTATAGTTGCTTCATACAAAAAATATAGCACAAATTTGACAGTGTTGATTAGAGATGCCATTATTATTCATGGATACAATAGACCCAAAGCCAACTGATCAAATTAGTGAAGATACTGATTTAGCCAAACAATATCAGGAAATCCTCAACCAATATTCCCAAGAGCTCCAGCCTACTCCACCCACATCTGCCGATTCGCCACCTTCCCCATCACAACCAACGCTTACCCTCCCTCCCGAAACAATAAGTACGCCACCCCACAACTTTTTCAAGTATTTTTTCTACCTATCCTTGGCCATCTTTTTAGTAGTTTTTTCTATGGTTGTCTATTCTTTTGTTAAAACCCCCAATTCTACTATTGTTGACAATCCTCAATCTGTCCCCACTATCCCTGCCGAGCCTACAGCAGTTGTTAGTTATTGTCAGACCAACGACAAAAATATTCCGGTCGGCGAGTCATTTCCTGCCGCAGATGGCTGCAATACATGTTCCTGCACGTCTGATTTGACCATAGTCTGTACCCAAAAAGCGTGTGAGGCCACCCCCACAGTCAAATCTACACCAACATCAAAAATTACTCCAAAATTATCCCCCACCGCAGTTTCACTCAAGACTTACACCAATTCCGTCTACTTATACTCCTTTGAGTACCCAGCCACTTGGACCCTGGCTGTAGATCCCAATGTAGACAACCGGGAGTTTTCATTTAACTTACCAAACAACGAAGTCGTTAACGGTGTAATTTTCAAAAACACCGGTGCCAAGAATAGATCAGAAAGCACTTTTAAAGAATTTACTCTCCCCAATAACTACCAACTCCTAGTAAGTTATATATCGGGGGATGAGAGGATGAGTATCCCAGGGAAGAGTGACTTGGCCGGATTCAAGAGTTTTCTGTCTACATTTAAATTGACAAAATAATGTCTACAGAATCAAAGAATCATCAAATATTGATATTACTATCAATTTTATTTGTCACTATATTGGGGATAATCTATTTGTACGTCAATAGATCACCAATAGTCACTTTTACTCCACCATCACCAGAAATCAATAAAAATAAATTATTTACAAATGGTAAATTTGAATTTACTTATCCTACTACTCTCGAGCTACTTCAGGGCCAAGATCAAATAACCTTCAAGACTCCCTTAAATAATCAGATTCAAATTCAGGAAGTGACCGACAATTCCAAAACAATTGCTGACTATTTGGCCAAGAGAGACAAGGAGTCCCAAGCCAGTTGGGAGGGGATGCCCTCAGTTGATGTCGTTTCTATGAAAAAAACAGTTATCAACGGTCTAAATTGTATCCGGCGTGAAGAGCATCTGTTGGCAGCCGACATTACTCAAACATCAACCTATTTTAAGCAAGGCGATTTATTAGTAATTATCACTTTATTACCAATACCTGGCAATACCAGAGGGGACGACCAAGCCATCTACGATCAAATCCTCTCCACCTTCAAATTTATTGATATCACCAACACTCAAACAGTCAAAATATATTTTCACAATCCCGCCATCGATCCCAATTTCGATGATCCGAATGCCAATGATTATAAATTAGTTACTATTCCCAAAACAAATACCCCCTTAAAAGATTCACTAGACGAATTAATCAAATTATTTATCACCGAAGATGAAAAAGCTTATGGTTCACGTGTATTAAATTTCAGGTTAAAATCGGCCATCATCAGTAGCGGCGTCGCCAAATTAGTTTTTGAGGATCCTGAGTTTTATACCAGTGGTGGATCTACTCGTGTTGGTTTACTATATTCACAAATTGAAAAAACTGCACTCCAATTTCCATCAGTTAAAAAAGTCGAAATTTCCGGAGCTACTTTTCAACCATAATATGCAGGACAACAAGCCAAATTATCTAATACTTGCTTCAATCTCGCTTATATTTGTTTCATTAATGCTTGGTGCTTTCTATTTAGGCAGACAGACCAAATCTCTACCATCCAGTGGCTGTACCATGGAGGCGAAAGTTTGCCCTGATGGTTCTGCCGTTGGCAGGAGTGGTCCAAAATGTGAATTTGCACCGTGTCCCGAAGTTACCACCGTTCCCCTTATGGTTGATAATGACACCTCAGATTGGAAAACCTATACAAATAGTAAACTGAACTTCTCCTTTAAATATCCAGCAGACTTATCATTATCCGCCAATCAAAAGGTTCCAGATAATTACACCATAAAAAATTCTTCAACTTTTATTGCCTTCAACATTCAAAGCACATGTCTCAATACCCAGTGTCTATCAATCCAAAGTTTAGACGAAATCGCCAACAATATGCTCAGTCTTGATGTTTTGTCTTCTTTTAGAATTGGTAGTTCCAAAGGTATAAAAATAACCAATGGATTTATGGTCGAGATTCCGAATTCTAATAATTTCCTTTTATTAAATTCAGGTCAAAATACACCAATAGTCGACCAAATCCTCTCTACTTTCAAATTTACCGAAACTAAGGCAATTAAGTCAATCAAATATGACCTACCTGCAAATTGGCTATCTGTCCGTGATAATTCCCAATTATTTGAAGTTGGATACAATCCTGCTACTCAAGATATTAAAATGGACAAACAATCCATTTCGATAATTTACAAAAATTTAAACAATAACCCATATTACTCTAACTATGCATCATCTCAACTTTTTCAGATTTTACCCTACAATAATGGTTCACGCCACGCATTTATTGAAAAACAGTTAGGTGAAACGATTAATAGTGGCAACAAGTTTCCAGATTATTTCGAATCAGACATAAATATTGACGGTAAAAGTTGCCTCGTACTGCATGGAATATCTATCTCTCAATTTTATCCAATTTGGGGTATGTGTGCCATCAATTCCCAGCAAGCATTGCTTTTTAATTCATTTAATTATGCAGATTTATCCCCACATCTTAGTTCATTAAAGTTTACTCCCTAATCATCTTCTTGCTCTAGGTAGCAAATGCGTATATAATCGACTATTCGCGAGCGGTTGGAACATAACTCGCTTTTTAATTAGTAATTAACCAATTTTCTGATGCCTACCGCAAAAAGAATCGTCTGGGGTAAAAAACGCCCTAATCTTCCTAAATTAGAATTAATTAAAATCCAAACCGAATCTTGGTCCCAATTCCTCGAAAAAGAGCTCTCTGACACCATCCAAACCATTTCTCCTATTTCTGATTATACTGGCAACAACTGGCAACTCGAACTCGGCCAAATGCACATTGACTCTACCCCAATTACCCCTGACACTGCCAAGAAAAAAGGTCTCAACTACGTCGTCCCCATCCGTATTAATGCCAAATTAACCAACAAAAGAACTGGCGATATTCGCGAAGAAAATGTTTTCTTTTTAAATTTACCCACCATGACCACCGAGGGTACCTTTATTGTCAACGGTATCGAAAGAGGTGTCATCAACCAATTAGTTCGCTCTCCAGGAGTTTATTTTACTGGTGAATCCGATCCTGCTACTGGTAAAACACTTTACAATGCTGAAATCCGCCCTGTTCGTGGCTCTTGGCTCGAATTCTTTATAGGTAAAAAAGACGTTATTTTTGCCCGCATCGACCGTAAGAAAAAGTTTCCCGCTACTATCATGCTCCGTGCTGCCTGCCAAATGGGCGACAAGCAATTGATAGCCGAATTCTCAGATTACATCAACAATACCATTTCTGCCGACAATACCAAGACATCCGAAGAGGCTATTCTCGAATTTTATCGCAAACTCCGTCCAGGTGAGCCAGTCGTCCTCGAAAATGCTCAAAAGTTTTTCACTGAGCGATTCTTTGATCTGCGCACCTACGAAATTGGTAACGTTGGCCGTTACAAAATCAACAAAAAATTTGGATTCAAATTTGACGACACCAAAAAAGAAAACTGGGTCCTACGCAAAGAAGATCTCGTGGCTGCTATCAAGTACTTAATTCAATTACAAAAAGGTGAAGTTACTCGTCTCGATGATATCGATTCACTCGCCAACCGTCGTCTGCGTCGTTCCGGCGAAATCGTCTCTCAAATTGCCATTCGCCCCGCCCTCGCTCGTTTTGAACGCATGGTCAAAGAGCGCATGTCACTTATCTCCACCAAAGAAAAACCCCTTCCCTCCCAAATGATCAATCCTCAACCATTGATCTCTTCACTCAACACTTTTTTTCGCAGCAACCAATTATCAGCCATTCTCGACCAAACCAATCCATTGTCAGAAATTGATTTATTGCGTCGGGTTACTGTTGTCGGTATTGGCGGTCTGACTCGTGAGCGGGCAGCATTTTCTATCCGCGACGTTCATTCCAGTCAATACGGTCGTATTTGTACTGTCCGTTCTCCAGAAGGCCCCAATATTGGTTTGGTTACCTACCTTGCTCTCTATGCCCAAGTCAACAAATATGGTTTTATCGAATCTCCTTTTAGAAAGGTCGTTAAATCAGGCAAAAAATTAACTATCGCTCCAGAAATTTTCTTCTTGGATGCCGACGATGAATACAGTGCCCATATCACCCATTTGGGTGTTGGCATGGATGACAAAGATAACATCACCCAAGAGTGGTTGCCAATTCGTCATGAGGGCGAATTTATCGAAGGGCCAGCCGAGCTCGTCGATTATATTGACATGGTTCCCAACGAAATTGTCGGTACCTCCGCTTCTTTGATTCCTTTTGTCGACCACGATGACGCTACCCGTGCCCTGATGGGATCGCACATGCAGACCCAAGCAGTTCCTTTGATTAGCCCCCAATCACCTATTATTGGTACCGGCATGGAAGGCGCCATTGCCACTGCCATGAATCGGACAATTTGTGCCAACAATTCAGGAAAAGTTACTTACGTCGATGGTGAGAAAGTTATTGTTACTCTCGATAAAAAATTAGACAAAGGCTCAGAAGGTAATCACAGTACTATTAGTACAGATGGTAAGACTGAGACCTATTTTGTCGTCAAATTTGACCGTACCTCACCTTATGGTACCTGTTACAACCAAAAAGCCGCCGTCAATGTCGGTGATGTTGTCAAAAAAGGTGATTTATTAATCGACGGACCTTCCACTGATGGTGGTGAACTCTCAATTGGCCGCAATATTTTAGTTGCCTATGCCTCTATTGATGGTTTATCTTACGAAGATTCTTTCCTTATTTCTGACCGTTTGGTCAAACAAGATGTCCTCACCAACATTCAAATCTATGAGAATGTCGCCCAAGTCGTCGAGACCAAGCTCGGTACCGAGGAATTAACCAAAGATATCCCCAACGTCTCCGAAGCCGAATTGGCCAAACTTACCGATGATGGTGTGGTGATGATTGGTGCTACAGTTGGCCCCAACGATATTTTGGTTGGTAAAGTCGAGCCTCGCGGTGAAAAAGAATTGTCCGCCGAAGAAAGATTATTACGAGCTATTTTTGGTGAAAAAGCCCGCGAAGTCAAAGACACTTCTTTGCGTGTTGCCAATGGCGAGAGTGGAGTCGTCATCAAAGTTGATATTTTAGACAAAGAAAAAGGCGACGAACTCGATCCTGGTGTCAACAAAGTAGTCAAAGTTTATGTTGCTCAAATCCGCCGCATTCAGGAAGGGGACAAGATCGCCGGCCGCCATGGAAACAAGGGTGTTATCTGCCGCATTATGCCCGAATACGATATGCCACATTTGGCCGACGGTACCCCAGTTGATTTAGTTATGTCTCCACTTTCAGTTATCGCCCGTATGAATTTGGGTCAGATTCTCGAAGTTACTCTTGGTTATGCCGGCTACAAACTTGACAAAAAATTTGCCGTTCCTGTTTTTGAAAAATATACTGAAGCCCAAATCGCTGATGAACTAAAAAATGCCGGTCTTTCGGTCAATGGTAAGACTCAATTATATGATGGCCGCACCGGTGACGCTTATGACCAGCCATCAGTTGTCGGGGTTGGCTATATTGTCAAATTAGTTCACATGGTCGACGACAAGGTCCATGCTCGGTCTACTGGACCATACTCCCTCGTCACTCAGCAACCACTTGGTGGAAAAGCCCGCATGGGTGGACAGCGTTTGGGAGAAATGGAAGTCTGGGCTCTCGAAGCTCATCGTGCTGCTCACACCTTACAAGAAATGTTGACTATCAAGTCAGATGATATTGAGGGCCGAACTCATGCCTTCCAAGCCATCATCAAAGGATTACCGATTCCCGAGCCAGCTATCCCCGAGTCATTCAAAGTTTTGACCAAAGAATTGGCCGGACTAGCTATCGAAATCTCTCCTGTTGGTGTCAAGGAAATGTTGATCGAAGACAGTCCTGATACTACTCCAGTTGAAATTGATCAATCCGTTACCAACAGTCCATCGTCTACCCCTACCTCAGACGATACCACTGATACCAAAGAGGAGGAGGAAAACTAACTATGTTTAAATTCAAAAGCATGACCGACTTCACTGGTCTTCAAATCAAGCTCTCGTCTCCCGCCGATATTTTATCTTGGTCCAACGGCGAAGTCCTCAAACCAGAGACCATTAACTATCGTAGTTGGCGTCCCGAAAAAGATGGACTTTTTTGCGAAAAAATCTTTGGACCATCACACGATTATGAATGTTATTGCGGTAAGTACAAAAAAATCCGATTCAAAGGCATAATTTGCGACAAGTGCGGTGTTGAGGTCACCACCAGCAAAGTTCGTCGTGAACGCATGGGTCATATTGCTCTAGCTGCCCCTGTCACTCATCTTTGGTATCTACGCAATACTCCCTCACCCTTGAGTATTATTCTCGATGTTCCTCAAAAAGATTTGGAGTCAGTTGTCTATTTCACCAAATATCTGATAACCTCCGTCGACAATGACCAGCGCAAAGAAGCCTTGGCCAATTTAAGTGCCAATGCCAAATCCCGAGTTACTCAAATTGATATTGATACCAAAAAATTGGTTGCCGACAAAACCGAAGCTACCAATGAAGAGAAAAAGACTCTCAAGACTAAAATTAAAAATAAAGATCAGCTCTTAATCGCCACCGAAGAACGCGATGTTCGTCTCAAACAAGACATCCAAAAGTTGGAAAACAAAGCCACCACGGAGAAGAATCGCATCGAAAGTTTAATCAAATTTTTGGAAGATAAGATTCGCTCTATTGAAATTCTCTCCACTCTCAGCGACGAGGAAAGCTTTTATTTGTCCCAATTCAAGGCAGATATTTTCTATGTTGCCCGTATGGGTGCCGAGGCTATTGCCGAAGTCTTACTCAATCTCGATTTACCCAAAACAGTTGTCAATCTCAAGAAAGAATTAGCCAAGACCAGTAGCAAGATCAAGAAGAAGAAAATCATGTATAAAATCCGTATTCTCAACGGCATGATCGACAACGCCATTGAGCCATCATGGATGGTACTCAAAAATGTACCTGTCATTCCACCAGATTTACGACCTATGGTCCAATTAACAGGCGGTAGATTTGCTACCTCAGATTTAAACGACTTATATCGTCGTCTGATTAATCGCAATAATCGTCTCAAGAAACTACTCAAATTGGGTGCCCCCGAAATTATTTTGCGCAACGAAAAACGCATGTTGCAGGAATCTGTCGATACTCTGATTGATGCCCAAAAAAGTTCCAAAAACAAGCGTAAATCTCAAAAAAGAGTTCCTCGAGCTCTCTCTGATTTGCTTCGCGGCAAAAAAGGACGTTTCCGTCGCAATTTGCTCGGTAAGCGCGTCGATTATTCCGGTCGTTCTGTTATCGTCGTTGGTCCAGATCTCAAGCTAAATCAGGTTGGTTTACCCAAGGAAATTGCTCTAGAAATTTATCGTCCCTTTGTCTTGCGCGAACTTATCGTCAGTGGACTAGCGGCCAACATCAAAAGTGCCAAAAACCTCATTGACCATCGTGTTTCCGAGGTCTACGACATTCTCGAGAGAATCACCAAGGGTAGTTTTGTCCTCCTCAATCGTGCTCCCACTCTCCACAAGCTGTCTATCCAAGCCTTTAAACCAATTTTAACCGATGGTTTGGCAATTAGATTGCACCCTTGTATGTGTGCCGGCTTCAATGCCGACTTTGATGGAGACCAAATGGGTGTCCACTTACCTCTATCAGTGGCATCGCTGCGTGAAGCCAAAACTTTGATGTTGCCCTCCCACAACCTACTCAAGCCCTCCGATGGTAGCCCTATTTCCATCCCAGGCCAAGAAATGGCAGTCGGTTGTTATTACGTCACCTCGATTCAGGTACAGGATCAAAAATTATTTGATCAAGATGGTTATGAAGGCCTCTCGATTTTTTCCGACAAAGATGAGGCACTTTTGGCCTATCAATCAGGAAAAATTACCCTCCGCCAATTAATCACCGTTCGTATTGAAGGGAAATTAATTAAAACAACTTATGGTCGTCTTTGGTTCAACACCATTGTCCCCAAGGAGTTTGGTTATATGAACGAAGCCATGGCCGGCAAGAAATCAGTCTCAGATCTGGTTATTCGCACCATGGAACAAGTCGGCCGGATGCGAGCAGTCAAGCTAATCGATGATCTCAAAGATATTGGTTTTGCTGGTTTCACCCTCTCCGGTATTTCCCTGTCTATGGCTGATTGTGGCTATTTACCGGGTAAGGAAGGCATTATTAAGGCGGCTAATGCCCGCGTTGCTGAAATCGAAGACAATTTCAAAATGGGACTTATTAGTAATGACGAGAAAAAACGTCTCTCTCAGTCCGTCTGGATGGAAATAACCGAGGATATTGCGGAGAAAACTTGGGCTACCCTTGACTCTGATACTCCTATCAAGATCGTTGCTGCCGCCGGTATCAAGCGGGCTTCCAAAGATCAAATCAAACAGTTGTCAGGTATGCGCGGACTAATGGTTGATCCTATGGGTCATATCGTCCCGCTTCCCACCAAGTCCAACTTTAGAGAAGGCTTGTCAGTCTTCGAGTACATTACCGGTGCCCGCGGTACCCGCAAAGGTTTGGCTGACACCGCTCTGCGAACTGCTGATGCTGGTTACCTCACTCGTCGTTTAGTTGATGCCGCTCATACCTGTATCACTCGTGAAGAAGACTGTGGTACCACCAAATTTATTACCATCAGCAAGACCGACAAAAATCGTGAACGTTACTTTGGCCGCCGTATTCTTGGACGTGTTTTGGCTACCGATGTCCTCGACTCCAAATCCAAAGTCATTTTGACCAAAGGTACTCTCTTGGACAATGACATGGTTACTACTATCGAGAAAAGCGATGCAGTCAGTGTCGATATTCGTTCACCTCTCACCTGCAAGGCTACCGTGGGTATTTGTAACCAATGCTATGGTTGGGATCTCAGCAACCGCAAAATGGTCCGCATTGGTGTCCCTGTGGGTGTGGTCGCCGCTCAATCAATTGGTGAACCTGGTACTCAGCTCACTCTCCGTACCAAGCACACTGGAGGAGTCGTTGGTGTTGACGTTACCCAAGGTTTGCCCCGTATTCAGGAACTATTTGAAGTTCGTATGCCCAAGATTCCTTCACCTCTCGCCGAAATTAGTGGCAAGGTCAAGGTCAAGGAAAATATTGATGGCTACGAGATTAAATTAACTGGCAAAGATGAGAATAAAGTCACCAAAAATATTACCTACCTCCTCCCCAGCAACGCTACCATTTTGGTGGCCGATGGCGACTTAGTTGCCCAGGGTGCCCAGTTATGTACTGGCTCACTTGATGTTCGCGAAATTATGGAAGTCAAGGGAATTGAGGCCGCTCAGAAATACTTGATTGATTCAATTCAATCGGTGTATGAATCTCAGGGTATCTCGGTCCACGACAAGCACGTTGAGGTTATGGTCAAAGAGATGAGCGACAAAATCAAAATTGAAGACCCAGGTGATACCAATTTCCTCTATGGTCAAATTGTCACCAAAGCTGTCTACAACTCTGAAAACGACAAAGCCAAAGCCAAGAACAAAGATGCCAAGCCCTCTCGCGGTAAGAAGATACTTTTGGGTCTGATCCAAGCCGCTTTGTCTACAGGCTCATGGCTTTCCGCCTCTTCCTTCCAGCAAACCACTTCAGTTTTGACCGAAGCATCCTTACTTGCCGAAGTCGACAACTTGATTGGTCTCAAGGAAAATGTTATTATCGGACGTCTCATCCCTGTCAACAGGAGACAAATTAAATTACAAAATGCCAACCTCTAATCAACTAATCAGAAAAGGCCGCAAGGTCCGTAGTATCAAGCTAAAGGCTGGTGCTCTACGCAACAACTTCAACAGTATCAAAAATCGTACTGTCAAAAGTTTCAATCCCTTCAAAAAAGGGGTGGTTACTGTGGTCAAGACCATGACTCCCAAAAAGCCTCATTCTGCTCTTCGTAAAGTGGCTAGGATCAAGCTTAGTAACCACACCACGGTTACTGCTTATATCCCTGGGATTGGCCACAATTTGGCCGAGCATGGTATCGTCGCTATCCGCGGCGGACGTGTCCGAGATTTACCCGGTATTCGTTATCATGTTCTCCGTGGTAAGTTTGATGCCTCAGGTGTTACAGGCCGACTCCAGTCTCGCTCCAAATATGGCGCCAAGCGTCCCGCCAAAACCGCCGCTTAACTTTATTAACTTTTAACTTTATAAACTTTACAAACTAAATTATGTCACGCAAAGGTCAAAGTAAACCCAGAGTCGTCGCTCCCGACACCCTCTACAACAGTATTACCGTCAGTAAAATAATAAATTACTGCATGATTGGAGGCAAAAAATCTGCCGCTACTACCGAGATTTATCGGGCTATGGAAATTTTGCAAAAAGAAACCAAGTCAGATGATGTCGTCACTACTCTCGAACAAGCTCTGGATAATATCAAGCCCAAAGTCGAAGTCCGTCCCAAGAGAATTGGTGGCGCTGTTTATCAGGTCCCCACTCCAGTCCGTGGCAATCGCCAATCGTCCCTCGCTGTCCGCTGGCTGATTACTGCTTCACGGGCTCTACCCAACAAGCAATATCACTTCTTTGGTCAAAAAGTTGCCGTCGAATTATTGGCAGCTCTCAAAAACGAGGGATCATCTGTCAACAAGCGTGCCGAAGTCGAACGTATGGCCGAGGCCAACAAAGCCTTTTCCCATATGAGGTGGTAGTGGAAACTATCCTATAGTTGTGATATACTATCACTATGAAATTTTCCCTTGATACGAGTCTTCAAAGAGGTTATTACGCGGTTCTAATTCAGACTGCTGAAGCTCTTAATACCAAATTAACAGAACTAAACTCTCGTAAATTTCCTATAGAAAATGTAACTTTAGATCTAAATGATGGTTATAAAGTTAGTTTTGAGACTGGAGATAAAAAGCTTGCCAATTCCATTGAAACAGCGATGAAAACAGCAGCAAGTGTCGGCCAATTACTTACCAGTTACCAATGTGAACAGATATCTGGTCGAACAATCCACCAGAATGACGGCGAAATACGACCTCCTGTCACCAATGAAGAAATTGCTGCCCGTATAAAAAGTTGTGTTTCAACTACAATCGACAGAGAAATTGGTACTGGGTATACTGCTAGGCTAAAAAGTCAGGCCAGAAATTCACTTAGTAGAATTAAATAATATTTCTTTGTTTACTTTTTAAGTTTAGTATTTTTCTTGGTTGTGCTAACATTAATCAATGTCATTGTTTAGTAAACCACGCGTCGTTATCTGGCCCAGGGTCAATAGTCTTAGTCTTTATTTTGACAGATCCGAAAACAATATTTTTTCCCTCGATGTTTGTTTGTGGAAACCACTTTCCGAGTCCGACACTGCCGCCTTCAAAGGGCTGATCAAAGAGCAGGGGATCGACACCGCCACGGTTCTCGTCCCCGATGATGTTGTTTTCACCAAATCATTTATCTACGATTCCGAAATCACAGAAATCGACAAAAACGAAGTCATTGGCCTAGCCAAGAGTTTTATTACCTTCAAAATTAGCCCCGAATCAATCGACTACAATTTAGTCCAAGCGTCCGGCAAAACTATTATTCAGGCTCGTATTTTCGATCAGTCAAAATTCTCAGTTCTCCAAACAAATCTCAGCCTTTTAGGAATCAACTTATCCTTTGAGTCTGTCTCTCAATCTATTGCCAATCTCATTTCTCACAATTTTACCGATCAGTATTTTCTCATTTATCCCCACGATACCAACGAATATTTATTGATGCTGGCTGCTGGCAGCTCAGTTTATCTGACCAATATTATCAAGGGCAAGGATTTAGAAATCCAAAAAATAATCAATTACTCCAAGCTATATTTTCCCGACATTGTTACCAAAATATTTACCCCCTCGGATATCACCGCCGAGATTATTGCCACTACCAAACTCGACAAATTACCCTATAACCAGTCAGTCCTTGCCACCGATTTCAAAAAAACTTCCAACCTGCCTCTGCCAGTTACCGGAATCCTTGTCTCAAAACCAGTTCCACCTGCTATAATCAATTCTATAGATACAAATTCACCAACCCCTACTATGGAAAACAAAAAAAATATTCTCCCTTTTATTGCCGTCTTTGTCATTACCGCCGCTCTCGCCTCAATTATTATCTATTTTGTCCTCAACAAAAATACTTCTGCCCCGGAAACACCAGTAGTTACCGATATTACTCCCACAATTGAAGTTCCCACTTCTACCCCAGTTCCTACTTTAGCTGAAATTAGCAAAAAGATAAAACTTCAGGTCCTCAATGCCACCGAAATCAATGGTCAGGCCGCGGTTCTCAAGGAAAAATTAGTCAATCTAGGATTTACGAGTGTGACAGTTGGTAACAGTAAAGACAAATTAACTGAGAACAAACTCCAAATCAAAGCCTCAATCACTGGCGCTGATTCATATTTCACCCAACAATTGGCTGGATTCTTTGATGTCGTCCCTACCATGGATTTACCCGAGACATCCACCTATGATGCCGTCTTTTCTATTGGCGTCAAATTGGTTGCCCTTACCGCCGAGGCTAGTCCTACCGCCAAGGTGACTACTGCTGCCACCTCTGCTACTCCCACCGCCAAGGCGAGTGGTACCGCCACCCCAACCGAATAAAATTATGAAAGGTATCGTATTATCAGGAGGCAAAGCCACTAGACTACGTCCACTTACTTGGGTTATTAGTAAGCAGCTATTGCCGGTTTACGATAAACCCATGGTTTTTTATCCTATTGAAACTTTAGTCAAGGCCAATATTAGAGATATTCTAGTTATAGTCTCGCCCGAAAATTCAGGAATGTTTTTAAATTTGCTTGGAGACGGGAGTCAATTTGGAGTCAAGCTCAGCTATACCGTTCAAAAAGAGCCACGTGGGTTGGCGGACGCATTTATAGTCGGTGAAAATTTTATAGGTAACGATTCTGTAACTATGATTTTAGGTGATAATATTTTCGAAGAGGATTTCTCAGAACATATAAACAACTTTAAATCTGGTGCTCAAATATATATCAAAGAGTACGATGAACCTCGGAGATTAGGAGTCGTAGAAATCGACAGTCATGGAAATGTTCTCTCAATTGAAGAAAAGCCTGTAAATCCAAAAAGTAACTTTGTTTCTGTCGGGTTGTACACTTATGACAACCGCGTAGTAGAAATTGCCAAAAGTTTGACTCCATCTGCTAGAGGAGAACTTGAGATAAGCGGTGACCCAAGCATAAACAACACCTATTTGCAGATGGGTGAAATAAAGGCAATAAAATTTAATAGTTATTGGCAGGATGCTGGTACATTTGATTCACTATTGGATGCAGGAAATTATATGTTTGCAAAATCAAAAAATATATTATGAAACTACTAGTCACAGGCGGGTGTGGATTTATTGGCTGTAATTTTATTAAATATTGGTTTGAATCACACCCAAATGATTCTATTGTAAATTTAGATAAACTAACATATGCAGCCAATCCCAAGAGTTTATATGAATTTAAAAGTAATCCAAACTATACTTTTATACAGGGTGATATTTTAGACACAAATCTACTAGATCGAATCATGCCAGGAATCGAACTAATTGTTCATTTTGCCGCCGAATCTCACGTCGACCGCTCTATCGATGATCCTCTATTGTTTGTCAAGTCAAATGTTCTTGGTACCTACACCCTCCTCAATGCCGCCAGAAAACACGGCAATATCCGCTTTCACCATATTTCAACCGACGAAGTTTTTGGCTCGATACCTTTTGGCTCAACCTCTGAATTCTCCGAAGTTACCCCATATGACCCTTCTTCACCTTATTCATCATCGAAGGCGTCCTCAGATCACTTTGTACGATCTTTCTGTAAGACATTTGGACTTCCTATTACTATCTCTAACTGTTCTAACAACTATGGACCATATCAACATCCAGAAAAAATGATACCTAGAATGATTACAAATTTGATAGATAATTACAAAGTTCCTGTTTATGGCGAAGGAAAAAATTTTCGAGACTGGATTTATGTTGTCGATCATTGCCGTGCTATTGAGGCAATTATAAACAAGGGTATTATTGGCGAAACTTATTGTGTTGGAGGACTCAAGGAAACTTCCAAAAATATAGATTTGGTTCATCAGGTTATCAAATTAATGGGTAAATCCAACGACCAGCTGGAATTTGTCACCGATCGTCCTTCACACGACAATTATGCGGTCAGCTGGGACAAAATCAACAAAGAACTAGGATGGGTACCTCAGG
Organism: Microgenomates group bacterium; assembly: GCA_049303675.1. Lineage (GTDB taxonomy): Bacteria > Patescibacteriota > Microgenomatia > UBA12405 > UBA12405 > UBA2283. The sequence goes on from JBAQNJ010000001.1 coordinate 525,289, forward strand.
AAACTCTTGAATCTGGACTCAAAAAAACTATTGATTGGTATATCCAAAACGAATCTTGGTGGCGCGCCTCCAAAGCCGACGCCGAAGAGTTTTATGTTAAACTGAACAATTATAAAAATATAAACAAATAAATGAGCGATAAAATTTTAATCTTCGGTAATGGACAGATTGGTCATTTTTATTTAGATTTCTTTGGCAAACAGGGGATAGAATCCAAAATTGCAGTTGGTGTCGACATTACTCAAAAAGATCAAATCGAACAAGTAGTCGCCGAATATGCTCCGACTGTAGTTATCAACACTGCCGCCAAGACCAGTCTCGAATGGTGCACTCTCAATCGCCTTGAAACTTTCAATATCAATGTTCTTGGTGCCGACAATATCGCTCAGGTTTGTGATGTCAACAAAATTTATTTTATTCATTTCTCATCTGGCTGTATTTTTGAGAGTAAAGACGAGAACGATGTCAAGTTAGAGACCACTATCCCCAACCCTGCCGCTTTTTACAGCTGGTCCAAGGTCTGGGCTGAACAGCTAATTCCTTGCTACAAATCTGCCGATTTCAAATGTCTTATCCTTCGTCCACGTCAGCCAGTTTCTGCCCAGGTTTCCCACAAAAACATGTTGATTAAATTGTTAACCTACACTCAGTTTATCGACACTGCTAATGCTGGTACAGTTATCGAGGATTTAATGAATTGGACCAAGATACTAATTGAACAGCGTTACACTGGAGTTCTCCATGTCGCCAACGAGGGTTGGAGCACTCCCTACAGAATTGCTCAATTGCTCCAGAAACATGTCTTGCCAAGTTTGCCTATCGAGAAAATTACCAAGGCCAAGCTCGATACCATCACTCCCAACAAGCGTGTCGATACTATTCTCAATATTAATAAATTAAAAGCCATTCCAGGGATCGTCGTCGAATCTTTTGAGAAGAGACTTGAAGAAATCATTATCGAGTTGGCCACCAATCTCAAAACCGCCGACAAAGATTTAGTCAATGAGACTCTCAATTCCACTGCCGAGTCGAGTAAGCAGCGTGCCGTCACCAATGATGCATGGAAGACATTACTTCGCCAGTAGTATCTTTGCTAACTCTTTCCACGACCATACACCGGTAATGCCAGCAGGCACTTCATCATTTTTATTGTATTCCCAAGAGAATAAATATAAGTGAGGGATCTTACCAATTAACAGATACTCGCCAACTTATGAATACTATCTATAGCTCCGGTAACTGGATTCACGTTCATGGATAACTCTGTTTCATACAACTTTTACTAGTTCTTGGTATTGAAATTCAGTCAATTTATAATGATCTACGGCAGTGTCGCGTTTTGAATTCTCCCTTGTCATTATGTAACCATATTCTGGCAGAGACAAATCAGTCTTAAGTTTTCTTGGATCACTAATCACTCCGCCAAAGTCAAGGCAAAATCGAGTTATATTTTTCATCTATAGTTTGACAATGTCCAAAGCTTGTAATCTCCCAAATATTGCCAATAAAAACGAATCAGCCACCGACCCGAAAAATTCATAAAACTTATCAATTGGGATAATCTCAATCATAAAACTATATCCTTTATCGTCAATAGTTTTACCACCATGTTGGCATAAAAATATTGTGTTTAACTCAAAACACGGCTTTTGCAGAATATGCTCTGTTACCCGAGTTAAAGAATTATCAGTCATATACACTGGATTCATTTGATCTTAGTGAATTTGATATTATTGGGGTCACCGATTATATGGACGCACTCCTTACTGAAATATCAAGTAATTTAAAAGTTCAAACCGACTCATGTCCAAAGAGACTTAACTGTTATCGCGGCAATCGAACCATAAAAGTCTCCAATTCATTTATCGCTAGATTCAAGGAATTTCATTCACAAGACTATCAGATTTACGAAATGGTCAAAAAACAAAAAGTATATCGAGGTAATAGCTACAGTAGTAAATTAACAGCAAAAATGATATAATATAGGCCAAAATATGGCCCTGGATCAACAACACTTTTATCCTCTCGTCCCAACAGCTGAACAGTCAGAAAATCTGATTAGATCGGGAGATTGGGAGATGCAAGTTATCCTCCAAGATCTACAAGCCCCTCCCATCGATAGAGTCACCTCACTCGAGGCTTATAACTCATATATAAAATCCAAAATTACTTTTGATCCAGCTAATGGACCCAAGATAATTGAGGGCTATATGTCAAATGATCCTCTGGGTGATGGTAATCAGGGGGTAGTGGTTATGGGAAACAGTCTCAAATTAGTCGATCAAGGTTGGTCGCTGATTGCCTCTACCCAATTAACTGATAATTCCCTTATTGTTTCCATTATTGAGCAGCCAAGAGGCACTATCGATATGAAGGGCTGGACCGCCGGAGTTGTTCGCGGATTTAATGAACCGCACATTGATGAAGCAGATATGGCCGCACTTGAGGCATTCCAAGAAACTGGATTCCAACACGTTGATAAATTTATCCGTGAGTTGGGCATGCCTACCAATATGATGCCCACATTTATGCTATCGCGCCTCCGCGGCGGCGCCAACTCATTCTCTATCGAATTTCCTTCAGAAATATTAGAATTAATTGATGTCCCCAGAAAACGTTGGCATATTCGACAGGGAATATTCCAAACTGAAGCACCTCAAGCCGAAGTCGAGAAGGTCACCGCCAGTGTCTTTACCGACATTATGGAAGTTTTATCACAACGAATTTGGTCGGGTACAGTAGATGGATATAGTCTGATTTCTTCTGCCAGAATTCTAACTAGTAAAAGCAATCTTGATTTTTCTGGATATTGGCAACGTTTGGTCAGTCCCAAATCCCTTAGTCAAACTCACCACAACTATCCCATCACTCCACTAACACTCGATCGCTATCCAGAATTAACCGGAGGAACTCCAACTTGGCAAATTACTCTCAACAATCAATTGATTGTTCCTCGTCAGATGTGGTTCCATAATATTCGTACCGGTGCTGAAATTGTCCATGGTATCAAGCCCGAGGCAAACATCTATGATGGCTTTGCTATTCATACCGACGAGATGGTAGTTATGGCCACAGTTGAAATTAATGGTCAGTTGTATGTCGGCGGACAATTTGGCTCAGTCGACCATATTGCCGAGCCAAATATTTTTCATTCACCATCTAGTACCATCAATCTAGAAAATTATTCAGATCAAGAGGCAGAAAAACTATTTTATGAGAATCTCGGATGCACCAGTGCCGAAAGTGATGGGACAGTATTGGCCCTTGCCCAGTCCGGTGGTCCCATCAATCCCAATTCTGCTCATTTTACGGGAACACTCAAAACAGTTTTTGTTCAAATAAATCCCGAAAAAGTAATTCAGATAACACCCGACAAATATGTTATCCCCAACTCAAATCCAAATTTTGTTTTTGTACCAATTAAAGAAGCTATTATGAATACTTCCCATGGCCCCACCGCTCTGGCCGCTGCCGTCCTCTGTGGTTCTGCCAAAATTATTTCTCTAAGATAACCCTAGCCATCTATTTTTCGGCTTCGATTATTTCTTCCATCGTCATCGTCTTAAACTTAGCATTGGCCGCGTCTTCAAACCTTACGCCCACATCAGCCCCTATTGGTCTATTTATCGAATTTACATTCCATGTCACGTTTGGATATCTCGAGACAAATTCTGTCAAACTTATGTTGATTACAAACTCTGCATGTTCTAAGCCATTGTTATATTTGTCGCCTTCAGCCGGAGCCATTACTTCAAAATATTTTATTTTATACTGATGGTACTCCAGTGGTTGATCTAGTTCGTACATGTCCACAGGTCTGTTCTTAAAAATAACCTGTGTTACTCTTTTTCCAAAAGATCTCATATAAGCAGACACCTCCCTATAATCATTATCAGTCTCAGTTCTACAGGCGATGTGGTCAATCTTAAATTGGCTGACATCAATTTTTACGCGACTTAAATTAATAAATACCTTATCTAGAAAATTAACATAGTCGTATTTAAAGTTAATCATAAATTTATTATTCATTAATCAGATGACATGATTCTCGCCACCCTCTCCCCCTCCCTGACCGCAAAATTAGTCCCCCGATCTTCCGGATATATCATCGCAAAATTCGCCTGATATATTTTGTTTTTTACTAACTCGTAACTGCTAACTCCTAACTTATAACTTGTTGTTACCAAGTGTTGTGCATTTCTAAATTTCCACACCCAACTATCCTCGATAAGTTTTTTATTAAATTTGGGAAATATTTTTAGTAAATAATCAAAAAATATTTTTTTAATTTCGGCTTCACTTTTATCCATCAACCCACCCTCATTGGGAATATATGTGCCCATGTAATACACCTGTTTGCCACCATAATATTTTTTATCAACCATATTGGTATGTTGAATAAAGCAGAGAATAGGGGAGTCAATATCATTTATATTATGCCAATAATATTTACTCAAGCTCTGGGTACTAGTAAACACCACATTTATCGCCCCCAAATATTCCACCTCTTTACTCGGACCAGTGTACAGTATTTTGTCAAAATCTTTTAATTCTTTCATCTCTATTTTTTTATTTAAAATAATTTTCCCATTTATTTTTTTGGCCAATGCGTCGGCAATTATTCTAAATCCCCCCTCAAAATATCCGAGTTTACTCGAATTTCCTCGAGTATGAATCCGCGCCCACAGCCACGCCATACTGATTTCTTTGTATTTATCTCCAAATTTTCCATGCAATAATGGTTGCCAAATTACTTCATAGGCTCTCCTCCCGCACCACTTTTTCATCCACTCTGTTGCCAACTCATTTTCATATTTATGCCAGTTATTATCATATTGTAGCCAAATTTTGACCAGTCCTAGTCTAACTTTATCCCCAATTCCCAAAGGTTTGAATTTTAGTAAATCCGTAGCCCCCATAAATGGATACATTTTGTGGTCAAAATAAAGTGCTGTTTTCTCATCGTGCCATTTTAATTTATCAATTAGTCCCAATTCTTTGGTCAATTCTATAATATATTTATCAGTCGAAAAAATATGATGATAGGCCTTTTCTAGGTTGGTGTTGGCAATTTTAAACCCACCTGCCAGACCTCCAATATCAGCAGATTTTTCAAAAATAGTTATCTCATGTCCCTTTTGTGACAATCTATATCCAGCCACCAATCCCGTCATGCCGGCACCTATAATCGCTATCTTTAACTTCCCCTCTTTCGTCAAAGAGGGGGTTGGGGGTGATTTTTTCTTCCCCACAATTGCAATTTTCATAGATTATTATATCCTAGCCTATGGATCCCAAAAAACCTAACATCATATCTGCTGAAAACAAAGAAATTTTAATCAAAGAGTTAGTTGATTATTTTTCCGCCGAGCACGATATTAATGTTGGGATTATTGCTGCTGGTGAGATATTGGACAAAATATTAGAAAAAGTTGATAAATCAATCTACAATCAAGCTATCGAAGACGCCCAAAAAATAATCCGTCAGGGCCATGAAAGCATTATTGTCAATGTCGGTGCCTTATCTAAGTAAATTTATATTTCAAGGTATAGAATTAATTTATGGGGGTGTTAACTGGCCTAAAAATAATAGATTTGACCAAAGTATTTAGCGGACCTTTGACCACTCGTCATTTTGCTGATTTAGGTGCCAGGGTAATCAAAATAGAACCGGCCTCGGGTGACGATAGCCGTCAGTTCCCTCCACTCATCGGCAACTGGAGTGGATATTTTGAGGTCCTTAATCGTGGCAAAGAGTCGCTCGTTCTCGATCTGCGACAGTCTAGTGATCTAAATTCGTTTTACAAATTGTGCACCGATGCCGACGTAGTCGTGGAAAATTTTAGTCCAAATGTCAAAAAACACCTAAAGATAGACTACACATACGTCAAGAAATATAACCCCAAAATAATTTATGCCTCTATCAGTGGCATTAGTCAAAACGTAAATCGTAAATACTATGATGTCCTGGCTCAGGCCGAGTCTGGACTAATGTCCTTAAACGGTATTCATGGCGATATGAAAAACGCCACCTCAATTGTTGATGCTTTTACTGGCGTAAAGTTGGCTTTTGCCATATCCACAGCACTTTATACACGCCAAAAAACTGGTCGCGGCTGTCAGATAGACGTCTCCATGCTGGGTTCTGCTTTCGACCTTCTCGAGCAAAACTTAATTGCCGCCTCGATTTCTCATCAAAACCCATCCAAAACTGGCAATCACGACAACGCCATTGCTCCATTTGGCATTTTTCAGTCTGGGGACAAATCAGTGGTCTTGGCCATAGGTAACGCTGTTCAGTGGCAGGCATTTTCTAAATTTATTCTCAAAGTAAATCCCCAATTGAACCTCGAGTTCTTTGCTACCAATCATTTACGTCTTCAAAATTTCTCCCAACTAGAAAAGTTTATTAATGAAGTCTTTTCTGATTACCCTGCCGCCAAGTTAATCAAAATCTTGCAGAAGCTGGGTATACCCTGTGCTCTAGTAAACACCATGTCAGATGTCTTGGCCGATTCAAAAAATTATCAGCAGAATTTATTGCTCAAATTAAATCACCCTACAGCGGGTAAAATAGTTGTCCCGACTGGCGGGATTACTTTTTCAAATCAGCCAGTTCTGAGTTACCTTCCATCTCCCACGCTCGATACTACAATAAAATTTTTACCCTATGACTCTTCACATGAAAACGGGGTAGTTGATCTCCTCAACCTCTGTTTTCCCAGTAAAAATATTTCCCCAAGTTCATTTGTGTGGAAACACTTTGACAAATTCTTTAATAGCCAGAGCATTGCCTATGTCGCCATTTGCGGGCAGACTATTTGTTCTTTTGTCTGTTTTACTCCAATTGAAATACAGGCAGCCAATCAGTCAGTACACCACTTCTATTCTTGCGCTGTTCAGGCAACTCATCCTAATTTTCGCCGCCTAGGTTTGGTCGGTCAACTCACCAAAATGATTGAATCCCAATTGGGGAATGATGTTAAATACTTAGGTTTTTCCAATGAGAGTGGTGTCCAAATTGACAAGCACTCTCGTCAAATAAATTATCAAATAGTTGGCCAGTTTGCTCGTCAGTATGTTCCCTGCATTCCTCAGATACAATCAAAAATATTTTTTACCAAAATCAAGACTTTATCCTCAGATAAGTGGCCGCACCAACATATTCATATTCACAAGTCAGCCGATTATCTCGACTGGCGCTATCTTCGCAATCCCAAAAATTCTTATGTCTACTATTCTATAAATAATTCAGATCAGGTAGTTGGCTATCTGACTTGTACTCAATCAAAATATCGGGTCGAGGTGGTTGATATCATTTTCGATGATATTCAAATTAGGTTAAAAGATATTATGAGAGCCTTTTCAAATTATGCCTTTCATCAGGGAAAATTAATTACTACCTACACCTACCTTCCCAACATCCTCTGGCGTGACGCATTTCCTCTGATATCCTTTACCAAAAGATTAGGAATTTACCTGACCATAAAATCAAAGTCCTTAGAATTTCTCAACCATACCCGTTGGTTTCTCCAGTCTGGAGACATCCAATAAATACTTGTCTTATAATATATTTTTGCTATAATAATACCCATTAATACCATTCTATCTATATATTTATGGCAGTTGACATCGCCCGCGTCTCCGATTTTGGATTATTAACTATTCATGGCGCCACTGTAGATTATGCCCATGATACTCCAAATACGCGGTTTCAGTTTTTTCAAATTCTCAAACTTATAGAACGTCCTGAGACTATAACTCTAAAATCATTTATTGATACAAATACATTTATTCTAGAAATAGACTCGGGTACAGACAAGTTTATCGAAAATGCAGTCACAAACTATCCTATTCGGACAGGTGAGTTGTCCCACAAATTATTTATTCGTGATATGCAACCTGATTACATCGTTAGGTTTAACTCACGCCAAACTCTACCTGTCGTCGAAATTCACTTTACTCCTTTTGATAGTTTTCAGACCCGCAGGATACCCTATCTTTTGGCCAACGAAAATACCATCCCCATTCCCCTTCGATAGTTTAGGGTTTTTGTGTTATCATATTTCACGTAAAACCTGCCTGCCGGCAGGCAGGGCAGCATTTTTTATTATTTATTATTTATTCATAAATCGTAATTCGTAATTCATAATTCGTAATTAATTTTCTATGGCTGATGCTATTAAACTCTCCAAAAATCGCGATGTTAGCATGGATCATGTCCGTAACATCGGTATTATTGCTCATATTGATGGTGGTAAGACCACTACTACCGAACGTCTCTTGTTCTACACTGGTAAAATTCACAAAATTGGCTCAGTTGACGCTGGTACCACTACTACTGATACCATGGTCCAAGAGAGGGAGAGAGGAATTACCATTCAATCCGCCTGTGTCACCACTTTTTGGCACGATTATCGTATCAATATAATCGATACTCCGGGTCACGTCGATTTTACTGCCGAGGTCGAGCGCTCACTCCGAGTACTCGATGGCGCTATTATGATTTTCGATGGCAATGCTGGAGTTCAGGCCCAATCAGAAACTGTCTGGCGCCAAGCTGACAAATATGGCGTACCTCGGATTGCTTTTGTCAATAAAATGGACAAAGTCGGTGCCTCCTTCCAAGGGACACTCGATTCTATTACGGCCAAGCTCCGTGCGCCAATTATTGCTATGGTCCTGCCAGTGGGCGAGGAGCATGCCCATGTCGGTGTCATCGATCTCATGGAAATGAAGATGATTGTCTACGACAAGGATCCAGAAGGTATGGAATTTACCGTAAAACCAGTAACAGAAGATTATATGAAGGCGGCCACTGCCGCCCGTGCCAAAATGGTCGAACAAATTGCCGGTGAAGATGAACATCTCATGGAGAAATTCCTCAATGATGAGGAAATTTCTATTCCCGAGCTCAAAAAAGCTCTCCGTCGGGCTACAATCGATCGCAAACTCTTCCCAGTATTCTGTGGTGCCGCTTGGCGCAACAAGGGGATTCATCCCATTTTGGATGCCATTGTTGACTATTTACCCTCTCCTACCGATTTACCACCCATTGAAGGTTATGACGTGGTCACTCAAGACAAAATTTATCGCAATCCCGAGAAATCAGCTCCCTTATCGGCCATGCTCTTCAAGGTCCAATCAGATGCCCATGTCGGTACTTTGTCCTATGTTAGGGTATATTCTGGTACTATCCGCTCTGGTTCAGATGTCTACAATGCTACCAAACAGAAAACCGAACGTATTGGTCGTCTGCTTTTAATGCACGCCGACAAACGTGAGGGAATTGAAGAAGGTTATGCTGGAGAAATTATTGCCTGTATTGGCCTCAAAGAATCAACTACTGGCGATACACTTTGCGACAAATCAGCTCCAATTTCTCTCTCCCCAATTCAGTTCTCCGATCCAGTTATTTCGCTCTCAATTGAGCCAGAAACTGCCGATGATCAGGAAAAAATGGGCGCCGCCCTCAATCGTCTGGCCATTGAAGACCCTACCTTTAAAGTTAGTTACAATCACGAAACTGGTCAAACAATTATCGCTGGTATGGGCGAACTTTACCTCGATATTATCGTCGATCGTCTCCGTCGTGAATTCAATGTCGGTGTCAAAACCGGTGCTCCCCAAGTCGCTTATCGTGAGACAATCTCAGAAAATGCCGATGGTGAGGGTAAATACATTCATCAATCCGGTGGTCATGGACAATATGGTCATTGTAAAGTCAAAGTTGAGCCCAAAAATCGCGGTGAAGGTGTTGAGTTTGTCAATGGCATCAAGGGAGGTGTTATTCCCGCCAACTTTATTCCGGCTATTGAAAAGGGAGTCAAAGAATCACTCCAAAAGGGTATTATCGCCGGTTATCCTTGCACCGATATCAAGGTCACTGTTTACGACGGATCCTACCATGATGTTGATTCATCCGAGGCCGCCTTCAAATTAGCTGGTAATTATGCCATCAAAGACGCCTTTACCAAGGCCAGACCTCTAATTCTCGAGCCTATCATGAAGATGGAGGTCGCCACCCCCTCAGAATTTCAGGGAACTGTTATTGGAGATTTGGCTTCTCGTCGCGGTCAGGTGAGTGGGACTACCGATTCACTCGGTTACACTACTATTACTGCCCTCATCCCTCTAGAAATGGTCCGAGGTTACGCTACTGTTATTAGATCTCTGACTCAAGGTCGCGGATCTTTTTACATGGAGCCATCCCACTATGATCCCGTTCCTCGTGATGTCCAAGAAAAATTGACCATCAAACCAGGTAAAGAATAAAGAGTTTACCCGCCGTGGCGGGTCATTGCGAGGAGCATAGCGACGCGGCAATCTTTAACAACGTGACTTAAATACAATATCCCCCAGAAATGGGGGATATTTTTAATTACTGTGATACAATCCCCAAATGGATTCTAGCAGAAAGGAAAAAATTCAAAAAGCAGCTACAGACTTGTCTCAATCACCCAATTCAGAAAATTATAATGCCGATGATTGGAAAGCTCGTATAGCTGCCATCAGAAGTAGATATGGTTTTAACACCGATGATATAGTCGATGTCCTCAAAATTGTAGTCCATGAAACCGACAAGCAGGTTATAGAAATTGCCAATACTCATGGAGTTCCTCTGCCTAAAAGAATTTCTTTAATCGCTGGACACTATCTAAAAACAATTCCCTCTAGAATAAAATTAAGGCATAAGACTTAATCAATTTTCATTCTTGCAAAGCTATTTTCTTACCAACCCTGTCCTAAACTGACCATCAAAGTAGGAAAAGAATAAATAACAACATCCCCCAGAAATGGGGGATATTTTTAACAACACCATGCTTTACACAATTTACCAAAAATAAATTATACTCACCCATGACCAGAAAAAGTGCCCAAATATTCGATCTAGATGGTACAGCCATAGACTCGCCGGTTCATCAATTACCTAGTCAAAGGCTAATTAATGCTATTGCCCATCATCAGGATAAATACTATTTTTGTGCCGCCACCGGTCGCAGCTGGTCTTATGGTCAGGAAGTCTTACAAGCCCTAAATCTGACCGATCCTTGTGTTATTACCGCCGGCACTCAAATCTGCAATCCCCAAACAGGCGAAATAATTTGGCAGAAAAACATAGAACCGTCAGATGTTCTCCAAGTATTGGATATATTCAAACAGTACCCTGATTTGTACATGCTTCGCAATGATTATTCGCTCTCAGATTATGCCGAAAAAAAATATCAAGTGAAGAGCTTTATCCCACCTGAAGAAATATTTTTTCTGGAGTTAGTGGATGTAGAAGCAGGGCTTGCCGACGAAATTAGTCAAAAACTAACTCAGATCTCTGGAATTGCTTGTTTAGTTTTAATTGCCCAAGATGACAATCGTAATCGAGATATCCATGTTCTAAACAAGGATGCCACCAAGGAACAGGCAGTAGCCAAATTACTCGAAATAATAGGCATCTCCAAAGACAATGCCACTGGAATAGGCGATGGAGGTAATGATTTGCACCTATTCAATGCCGTCGGGACAAAAGTGGCCATGGGCAATGCAAGCGATGCCCTCAAGGCTAGGGCTGATATTGTCATTGATTCAATTAATAATGATGGTTTGGCTCAATATTTTGAGAGTCTGAATTAGCATTATCTGCAACTATATTTTCATTCTTGCAAAGCCATTTTCTTACTGCTACAATCTTAAAGCGTTTTTCGCTATACTTAATAGTTACAAATTCGTCCGATATTCGGACACTAAAATCTAAAAATCTATGGCTGACAACTATAAAAGAACCAAACCACATGTAAACGTCGGTACTATCGGACACGTTGATCATGGTAAAACTACCTTAACTGCGGCTATTTCTAAAGTCCAGGGAAGTTCCAAATCCTACGCAGACATCGCCAAGGGCGGTACTGTCCGTGATGCTTCCAAAATCGTTACTATCGCTATTTCCCACATTGAGTACGAAACTGATGCTCGTCATTATGCTCATATCGACTGCCCAGGACATGCCGATTATGTCAAAAACATGATTACCGGTGCTGCTCAAATGGACGGTGCTATCCTCGTCGTTTCTGCACCCGATGGTCCCATGCCTCAAACCCGTGAGCACGTTCTACTTGCCAAGCAGGTCAACGTTCCTTCACTCGTCGTCTTTTTAAACAAAGTCGATTTAGTCACTGATCCAGAATTCCTCGACCTCGTCGAAATGGAAATCCGCGATCTTTTGACCAAATATGGCTATCCAGGTGATACCACTCCCATTGTTCGCGGATCAGCTCTCAAAGCCTTAAACGGTGAAGCTGAGGGTACTGAATCTATCAAGAAATTGATGGAAGCTCTCGATACCTACATTCCTGAGCCCAAGCGCGAACTTGATCAACCTTTCCTCATGCCTATTGAGGATGTCTTCTCTATCAAAGGTCGAGGCACAGTCGCTACCGGTCGTATCGAACGCGGTATCGTCAAAGTCAACGAAGAAATTGAAATAGTCGGTCTCAATGCCACCAAAAAGGCCGTTGTTACTGGAGTCGAAATGTTCCACAAAACACTCGATCAGGGTCAAGCAGGCGACAATGTCGGTATCCTACTTCGCGGAGTTGAAAAAGATGATATTGAACGTGGACAAGTATTGGCCAAAATTGGCTCAATTACTCCTCACACTGAGTTCAAAGCCGAAGTCCTACTTCTCAAAAAAGAAGAGGGTGGCCGTCATACTCCAATCTTCAATGGTTATCGTCCCCAAGTTTTCATCAGGACCACTGATGTTACCGGTGATATTACCCTACCCGAAGGTATGGAAATGGTTATGCCTGGCGACAATGCCAATGTTATAATCAAGCTCATCAAACCAGTAGCTATGGAAAAGGGTATGCGTTTTGCTATCCGAGAAGGTGGTTTGACAGTTGGTGCCGGTGCCATCACCGAAATAATAAAGTAATTGTCTTTTTAAAGGGGCGCCCCGAAAGCTTTCGGGACGCCCTTTCATAAAAAACAATTTATTATAAAAATAGATCTTTAAAAATGTATTTTTTTAGTTCTAAATTGTTTTAAAAAATTATTAAATTTTTAAATTTTTTTAAAAATGCCCAAAGGTAACAGAATCAGAATCAAACTAAAATCGTTTGATCATCGAATCATTGACCAAGCCGCCAACAAAATTGTTGAGGCTGCTGTTACTGCTGGTGCTACTGTTCAGGGTCCTATTCCTCTTCCCACAACCAAAAAAATTATAGTCGTCCTCACCAGTCCTCATGGTGACAAAAATGGCCGAGATCATTTTCAAATTCTCACCCACAAGAGATTAATTGATATCTACAATACTAGTTTACGTACCGTCGACTCTCTCCAACATCTCGATCTTCCCTCAGGTGTTGAAATTGAGATTAAGATGTAATCACTATGATATCCGGATTTGTCGTCAAAAAATCAACTATGACCAATATTTATACCCCCGAGGGTAAACGTATTGCCGTCACCAAATGCATTGTTAGTCCCTTGACTGTCACCCAAATTAAATCTACCGACAAAGATGGTTATGCGGCTATTCAGGTCGCCTATGGTGCCAAGAAAAATTTAAATAAAGCCGTTTCCAGTAAAATATCCAAACTAAAGTTAGATATTTATCCTCGATTTTTCAAAGAATTCGATCTCACTTCCGAAACCATTCCCGAAATTGGCTCAAATATTGCTATCGATTCGGTTTTTGCCGTTGGCGACAAAGTCGCTGTTTACGGTATTACCAAAGGACGCGGTTTTGCCGGTGTTATCAAGCGTTATGGTTTCCGTCGTCAACCTGTTTCCGGTGGTCAATCAGACAGGGTCCGCGCCCCAGGTGCTATTGGTGCCCAGACTCCAGGTAAAGTTATCAAGGGTAAAAAAATGCCAGGTCATATGGGTAATGTTCGTCAATATGTCAAAGGTCTTCAAATATTTAGTCTCGATGCTGCCAAAAATGAAATTGTTATCAACGGTCCAGTCCCAGGTCATGTTAATTCTTGGATTACTATTTGCAAGGCATAAATCATATGGCAACTACCACTAAAGTCACCAAAACTATCAAAACCAAAAAAATAGTTAAAACTGTCAAAGCCGTTAAAGTTGCCACCGGAATCACCGCCCCAGTTTACAATCTCAGAGCCGAAAAAATAGAGGATATGTCTTTACCCAAAAATGTTTTTGGTGTCAAAGTCAATGATAGCTCAATTGCACTCGCTGTTCGTGCTTATCTTGCCAACAAACGTTCTGCTCGAGCCACCGTCAAAGAACGAGGTGATGTGGCTGGAACTACCAAGAAAATGTATGCCCAGAAAGGTACTGGTCAGGCCCGTCACAGTACAGCCAAAGTCGGTATTTTCGTTGGAGGAGGTAGCGTTCATGGTCCTCAGGGTACCCAAAATTACACCATCAAACTCAACAAAAAATTCAAACAAAGTACCTTAAATCAGGTATTATCCAAATTTGCGGCTGCCCAAAAAGTATTGATTGTCGAAGATTTTTCCAAGTTGGCCCCCAAGACCAAAGAAGCTTGGAATTTTATGGAGTTATTAGAAAAGAATCATTCGGACTTGGCAACCTCCAAAAAAATTGGTATCATCGTCCCCGCTGGTTCAAATCATGTTACCCGTGCCTTCCGCAATATCCCCGGTTTCTCGATTTTCACCAGTTCTTCGTTAAATGTCTATCAATTATCACTTCAAAATACTTTGATTTTTGCCAAAGATTCAATTTTAGCTTTCAAATAATATGGCCAACAATAGTCTGCAAAACATCATCACCGCTCCCATAGTTACCGAAAAATCTCTAGCGGCTCAGTCTCGTGGGGTTTATTCATTCTGGGTAGCACCTACTGCTACCAAGGGTCAAGTGGCCTCAGCTTTCAAACAAATATTCGCTATTACCCCACTCTCTGTCCGCACTATGAATTTAGGTGGCAAGGTCAAGTCCGATCCCCGCCGTCGCCAGACAATTTATAGAATTGATCGCAAACGGGCCCTAGTAACCATCGATAAGGACAAAAAAATTGAAATATTAAATCTCAATACCAAATAATATGAAATCTAAATCACTTTATATAATTAAGAAAAAGACATCAGGACGCGATTCACAGGGCCATGTTTCAGTTCGTCATCGTGGTGGAGAAGAAAAGCGATTTATTCGGGTCATAGATTGGCAACGTTCCAAAATTGACGTCCCCGCCAAAGTCTTGGCCATCGAATACGATCCCAACCGGACTGCTCAACTTGCTCTTATTATGTACATCGACGGTACTAGAGGTTATATTCTAGCTACTACCAATCTCAAAGTCGATGATGCGGTCATTGCCTCCGAAAACGCTCCTATCAAAGATGGTAATCGCCTTCCACTTCGCAATATCCCTGTTGGAGTTGCCATTCATGGGCTCGAATTTCAGCCGGGCAAAGGAGCTCAGTTGGTTAAAAGTGCTGGTTCAGCCGCTTACATCCAAAGTATTGATGACAAAAAGGTCACTATTAAATTACCTTCAGGCGAATTAAGATTATTTAACGCCGAAACTTGGGCAACCATTGGCCAAGTTAGCAATGCCGATCACTTCAACCAAAAATTAGTCAAAGCCGGAGATTCTCGCCATCGGGGTATCCGTCCTTCTGTTCGTGGTGTCGCTCAAAATCCTCACTCACATCCACATGGAGGTGGAGAGGGTAAGTCCAGTATTGGTATGAATCCCAAGACGCCTTGGGGCAAGCCAGCTATGGGCTATCGCACTCGAAAAAAGAAAAAAGCTTCCAACAAGTTAATTGTTCAACGACGTAAAAAGTAACTTTTTACTTTTTCACTTTATAACTTTATAAACTAACTTATGTCAAGATCAAGCAAAAAAGGACCATATATCGACGCCAAACTTCTGCTCAAGTCAGCCAAGATATCAGCCTCAGAGGCCATCAAAACTTGGGCCCGTAAAAGTCAGATTGCTCCCGAATTCATTGGTCACAACTATGCTGTTCACAATGGTAAAAAATTTGTCAACGTCTTTGTCACCGAAGACATGGTCGGTCATTATTTTGGCGAATTTTCTCCCACCCGTACATTCAAAGGTCATGGACGTATTGTTAAACGTGTTATTGAAAAAACCTAAACTATGGCTATTACTACTAAAAAAACTACTACTGTCAAAAAAGCTGTTGTTAGTAAAACAACTGCTCCAAAAATTGTTGAGGCAATTCCCACCCCAGTCAAAACTGGTCTGGCTAAATATATCAACAAAAATCTCAAGGTCTCCCCCCGTAAATTACGTTTAGTGGTCACTGCTATCAAAAATCTTGATCCAGCTACCGCATATACCCGCCTCAAGTTTACTAATTCTAACGCCGCCCAATTATTAGCCCGAGCAGTCCAAGATGTGATCGCTTCTGCCAAGAACAATCACCATCTCGATCCCGCCACTCTAAAATTTTCCGAAATGAGAGTTGATGAAGGCATGAAGATCAAACGCATGGACAAATCACATGGTTCCCGTTTTGCCCGAGGTATTATTCAAAAAAGACATAGTCGATTAGTTATCGTTTTATCTGGTACAATACAAAGTTAATCTATGGGAAATAAAATTAATCCAATCGGTTTTAGGTTAGAGACTGTCAAAAACAGTCCAGAATGGCAGTCTTCGTGGTATGCCAATAAAAAGCTCTATCCTCAATTGTTATTAGAAGACAAAAAAATCCGTGATTTTGTCCAGAAAAAATTGTCATCTGCCGGTATTGTTTCCATTCGCATCGAACGCTCAGTCAAGAAGCTCAAAATTATCTTAGTTGTTTCTCGTCCAGGATTAGTTATTGGTCGTGGTGGTAAAGAGTTGGAAATGCTCAAAAAAGATATCCAGAAAATTATTGCCAAAACTCCAGGCAAACAAAACATTGACATTCAGGTAGAAGAGTTTAAATTAGCCGATCTATCCGCCAAACTAATTGCCGAAAAGATTGCCTTCCAATTAACCAAGAGAATGCCCTATCGCCGAGTTGTCCTCTCTTCGATCGAAAAATCAATGGCCGCCGGTGCCAAGGGTGTCAAAATCGTCCTTGGTGGACGTATTAATGGTGCCGAAATTAGTCGACGCGAAAAATTTTCGCAAGGCAAAGTTCCTCTTTCCACTATCCGATCCAAAATTGATTATGCCGAATGCCCTTCATTAACTCGTTCTGGCTATATCGGAGTTAAAGTTTATTTATGTCTGGTCTAATTTTATAACTTTAACTTTACAAACTTTTAACTTTATAAACTTTATAAACTAAATTATGTTACAACCATCCCGTACCAAATATCGTAAACAATTCCGTGGCCGCATGAGAGGGCTCTCTCAAGGTCACTTAGTTGAGTTTGGTGATTTTGGTCTCAAGGCTCTCGAGTGTGGCTGGCTCACTGCCAATCAAATCGAAGCCGCCCGCAAAGCTATTTCTCACGCCACCAAACGTAACGGCCGGATGTGGCTTCGCGTCTTTCCCGACAAACCCTTTACCGAAAAGGGTGCTGGTGCACCACTTGGTGCAGGCAAGGGTGATGTCAAGGGTTATGTCTGTGTAGTTCGTCCTGGACGAATTATGTTTGAAATTTCCGGTGTCACCGATGCCGAAGCTAAAATTGCCCTCAATCTCGCTTCTGCCAAGTTACCTGTTACTACCAAGGTTGTCAAAAGAATCTAATTTAACCTAGTAATTATGAAAAAAACTGATAAAATGTCCTACAGGCAAAAATCTCTACCAGAGCTTCAAAAACTCATGGCCGATCTGCAGAAGAAACTAGTGGAAACTAGACTCAAGCATCTTACTGGAAATCAGAAAGACACCTCACAGATTCGTAAAGTTAAATATGAGATTGCCTACGTCTTAACATTAATTACCGAAAATGGAAACAAATAAAGGAAAAACATTTACTGGTGTTGTCGTCTCCGACAAAATGACCAATACTATCGTTATTGAGCTGAGCTATACCTCACGTCATCCGATGTACAAAAAAATCGTCAAAAAACATAAGAAAATTTATTCAGAAAACAACTTATCCGCCAAAACTGGCGACACTGTCTTAGTCCGCGAAACTCGTCCCCTTAGCAAGCTCAAAAGATTCACTACTGTAGAAATTATTAAAAAAAATCAAGAACTTTCAACTTTATAACTTTTAACTTTATAAACTAATTTCTATGTTACAACTACGCTCAATCATCAAACCAGCCGACAACTGCGGAGCCCGTCGTGTCATGGTCATGCACATCTACAAGGGTAGCGTTCATCGTAGTGCTACTGTTGGTGATATTGTTTTAGCCGTCGTCAAAGATGCCATTCCCAATGGCATGGTCAAGAAAAAAGAAAAAGTCAAAATGGTTATTGTTCGAACACGCAAAGAAATTCAACGTGCCGATGGTTCCCTTATCCGTTTCTCTGACAATGCCGCCGTCGTTATCGATGCTCAAAATAATCCCCGTGGTACTCGTATCTTTGGGCCGATTGCTCGTGAAATCAAAGACTTAGGTTTTAATAAAATTGCTTCAATGGCTCAGGAGGTCTACTAATATGAAAATTCAAAAAGGTGATACCGTCAAAGTATTAATCGGCAAGGATAAAGGTCGTGAGGGAGTTGTCGTTTCTGCTTTCCCCAAAAAGGACTCCCTAGTCGTCAAAGGCCTCAATATCTACAAAAAACACGTTAAGCCCTCTCAAGGACAGAAGGGTGGTATAGTCGAAAAAGAACGCGCTCTCCACTCTTCAAAATTAATGTTGATTTGTCCTTCCTGTAAAAAAGCCACCCGTGTCAGTTATCAAATTGACAAGACTGGTTCCAAGTATCGTATTTGTCAAAAATGTAAGGCTATACTAACCAATAAATTAACCAAATAATATGACCACCTCAACTTCATCTCTCACCACTTCCTTACTTAAAACTCTCCAAACTCAGTTTCCCCAGAGGAACATCCATTCATTCCCTTCCCTTACCAAGGTAGTTCTCAATTACCGTGTCAGCGACGGTCGTGATAGTCAAGAGCAATTAGCTGCTGCCGAGACAGAACTAGTCGCTATCGCTGGTCAAAAACCCAAGCTTTGTAAATCCAAAAAATCTATCGCTACTTTCAAATTACGTGAAGGTGAGCCCTTAGCCTACAAAGTTACCCTTCGTGGTCTGCGTATGCACCAATTTGTCGAGAAACTTTTCAACATTGTTTTGCCTCGTCTTCGTGATTTCAAAGGTATGCCTCTTTCCGCCTTTGATCAGGAGGGGAACTATAATCTAACTATCAAGGATCAGACCTATTTTCCTGAAATCAATTTAGATAAAGTCAACAAAATTAGACCTATTCAAATTACTCTGTGTATATCTTCCTCTTCAAAAGAAGATTCAAAAATGTTATTATCCGCCTTAGGTTTTCCATTTGAGAAACAATAAATATGGCTACTACTGCAAAAATAGTTCGAGAAACTAAAAAACTAAAATATTCGGTCCGTCACCACAATCGGTGTAGTTTGTGTGGCCGTCCTCACGCATTTATTCGTTTATTTGGCATTTGCCGTCTTTGTTTTCGCAAACTCGCCAATGCCGGTATGTTGCCCGGAGTTAAAAAGGCTAGCTGGTAAAAATTACTATGATTACTTCACTTTCCAACGATTTTTTAATTAGACTCAAAAATGGTTCCCGTGCTGATCGTAAAACAATTACGGCCCCTCTTTCCAAGTACTGTGTCGCTATTGCTCAATTGATCAAAAAGTATGGTTATATTGCTGATTATTCTATCTCCGACTCTGACAAGCTGATAACTATCAGTTTTGCCTATCATGATGGTGTTCCAGCTATCTCCGATGTTCAATTATTTTCTCGTCCGGGACGTCGACTTTATGAAAAGGCTTTTTCCCTTCCCTGGGGTAAATCAAAAGACTCACTTATTATTATTTCCACATCCTCCGGTGTCATGTCTCAAAAAGAGGCCAAGAAAAGGGGATTGGGCGGCGAAGTTATCGCTGAAATTTGGTAAACCACTATGTCACGAATTGGAAATCTTCCCATTACTATTCCTGCAGGAGTCACTCTAGCCCAAGAAGGGTCACTCATTACTGTCACTGGACCCAAGGGTTCGTTGACCCTCTCTCTGCCACTCAAAATCAAAGTAGTCGTTACCGATAATCAAGTTGTCATTTCTCGTTTAGGCGAGGACAAGAAAACCAAGGCTAATCATGGCACTATCCGTGCCCGAATTGCCAATATGATAAACGGTGTAGTCACACTTTGGACCAAAGATATGGAAATCCGTGGCACTGGTTACAAATTCCAAGTCGCCGGCAACAAGCTCACTGTCCATGCTGGTTACATCAATCCTGTCGTAGTCACAGCCCTAGATGGGATATTTTTTGCCTCTGCCGACGAATCAAAACTAACCATTTCTGGTATCGACAAAGTAGTTGTTGGACAAACTGCCTCAAATATTCGTAAAATAAGAACACCCGAGCCTTACAAAGGTAAAGGAATTAGATATCTTAACGAATTTATCAAGCTCAAAGCCGGCAAGACCGCTAAAGCCTAAAACATATGATCACTAAAAATAGAACTCAAAAAAGACAAAATCGTGTCCGTGCCAAAATTGCCAAAAACATTGGTATTCCTCGATTAACCGTCCTTCGTACTAACTCTCATATGTGGGTTCAGGTAATTGACGACAAACATGGTAAAACTTTAGCCAGTAGTTCCAGCAAAACCATCAAAGCTACTGGTTCCAAAACCGAAGTCGCCATTCAGGTTGGGACCGATATTGCCAAAAAATCATTAGCCAAGAAAATTCTCAATATTCGTTTTGATCGTGGTGGCTACAAATATCATGGCCGAGTCAAAGCTCTGGCCGATGCTGCCCGCGATGGAGGACTCAAGTTCTAACTTTATAACTTTATGAACTTTTAACTTTATAACTAACTTATGAACTCATCATTTGAAAACAAACAAATTCGCCATATGGATCGTCCTGAGTCTGAATTTACCGACAAAGTAGTCGAGATCAAACGTGTCAGCAAGAAGACCAAGGGTGGTAATCAAATTTCTTTTACCGCTCTGGTTGTTACTGGTGATAAAAAATCTCGTGTCGGGGTAGGTCATGCCCGAGCCAAGAGTGTCGCCGATGCAATTGCCAAGGCTATCCAAAAAGGCCGCAAATCCATTATGACTATCAATATTATCAACGGTACCATTGCTGATTCGATTAAATTAAAATTCAAGGGTGCCATAATTCTAATCCGTCCAGGCAAGCAGGGTAGCGGCTTAATCGCCGGAGGTCCAGTTCGCTCTGTTGTTGAATTAGCTGGTATTAAGGATATTGTTAGCAAAGTCATTGGTTCCAAGACCAAATCAGTTAATGTTTGGGCTACCTTCAAAGCTCTAGAACAATTCAAAAAAAACTAATCTTTACAAACTTTATAAACTTTTAACTTTACAAACTCTATTATGAATATTCAATCAAGTTTACCCAAAACCACTACTAAACAGCAAAAAAGAGTCGGTCGTGGCTATGGTTCCGGTGTCGGTGGCCACACCACTGGTCGCGGCTCCAAGGGTGACAAAGTTCGCGGCACCACCAAAATTACTTTTGATGGTACCAAAATCAAAAAAGGCTGGATCAAACGGACACCTTTTTTGCGCGGCAAACATCGCACTCTCAAACTCGGCACCTATGCAGTTTTCAACTTATCCCGAATTGATGCTATGTTCAAGGCAGGGGAAACCGTTGATACCAAAGCCCTCAAATTTATGTCTGTCAAAATTTTGGGTAGTGGCACGCTGACCAAAGCCCTCAACTTCAAAGGATTGGTTTATTCCGAATCAGCCAAGAAGGCCATATTAGCAGCCGGTGGTAAGATAGATTAATGAACAAATTCTTTCATTCCCTCTCTCTCTACGTCGAAGGTCTAAAAACTCCGCTTCTTAGGAAAAAAATAGGTTTTACTCTTGGTATCCTTATTCTCTTTCGTTTAATTGCTCATATCCCTGTTCCGGGTGTCAATTTAGCTCTCTTGCGTCAGTTCTTTTCCCAAAACCAATTATTATCACTTCTCGACATATTTTCTGGTGGCACTCTCGCCAACTTTTCTATTGCTGCCCTTGGGTTAAATCCCTACATCAACGCCTCAGTGATGATGCAGTTACTGACATTAGTTAGCCCTCAGTTGGAGGCACTCAGCAAAGAAGGTGAGTATGGTCGTGCCAAGATTAACCAATATACCAGAATCATTACCATTCCCTTGGCGATTGTCCAAGCATTGGGAATGTATGGTATTTTAAGATCGCAAAACATTATTTCCAACTTAGCTCCACTTACCTTGATAGCTTTAGTCTTAAGTATGTTGGCCGGCACTATGATCATGATATTTTTAGGCCAGCTAATAAATCAATTTGGCGTTGGCAATGGCATTTCTATGATTATTTTTGCCGGTATCATTTCTCGATTACCACTTTCTGCGGTTCAGGCATATAGCATTACCGACTTTAGTAATCCACAGACCGGCATAAATTTGGTAGTTTTTGCTCTAATGGCCATTGGATTAATTTTAGCCATAGTTACGGTAGAAGAAGCTATATTACGCATTCCCATTCACTATGCCAAGCGGGCTCAGGTCACTTATCTACCTGTCAAGGTTGATACTGCCGGAGTCATGCCCATTATTTTTGCTGTATCTTTGGCCACTATTCCCTCACTAATCGGTCAATCCTTAGGTAAACTCTCCAATCCAGCTATAGCCAACCCAGCTTTAGCCATGGCTCACTTTTTCCGTACTGATGGTTATTTTTACATCATATTTTATTTCTTACTCGTCATTGGTTTTACCTTTTTCTATACTAGTGTTGTTTTCAAGCCCAAAGATATTGCGGAGGAATTACGCAAGTCTGGTGGATTTATTCCAGGGATTCGTCCGGGTATTGCCACCGAAAAACGCCTTGGCTATCTCATAAATAGAGTTATAGTTATTGGAGCTGTCTTTTTAGGTACCATTGCCGTCTCACCCTCGATTGTCCAAAAAATGACCGGCATCACTTCATTAACCATTGGTGGAACCTCTGTTTTGATTGTGGTTTCAGTAGTTATCGAGCTCACTCGCAAAATCGAAAACGTTGTCCAAACTTATAATTACGATAAGTTAACTTATTAATGCCTCTTAATTTATTTATAATCGGACCTAGTGGCTGTGGCAAAACTACCCAGGCCAAAAAAATCGCTGAAAAATATTCTCTCAGCCATATCTCCATGGGGCAATTGCTACGAGACGAAATTACTAAAAAGAGTGGTTTTGGACTTGAAGCCAAAAAATATATTGATGACGGACAACTTGTTCCAGATGATCTAGTTTTTGACGTATTGATTTTAAAACTCAAATCTCTCAATTATCAAAATTTTATTATCGACGGCTTCCCTCGAATTTTAAATCAAGGACGGATCATCGAATTTTATTTACGTAAGCAAAATATGCCCATATCAGCCGTGATTCATTTGGGTGTCACCTTTGCGGAAATCACTGATCGTCGAGTCAAAATGGGGGACGACTTTCAAGACAAAACCCGCACCGACAATACTCCTGCTGATATCGCCAACCGTCAAAAGTTTTACGATGACAATATTGAACCTATCCGTGATTATTTCACTCGCAAAAGCGAGTTCATTGATATCGACGGCAACCGCCCTATCGAACCTATATTTGAGGATATCTGTTTGGCCATCAATAAACTTTTATGAAAGTAGCTATTTTTATTGCCACATCTATTAATGGTCTAATTACCAAAGCTGATTTTGACTCAGACTGGGTCAATGATTGGGATACTTTTACCACAATCATCAAAGAATATGGTTGCGTGGTTATGGGACGTAAAACATATGAAGCTTCTCTAGAAGTCTCTCCTTTTCCTGCTGCTCAAAATGTAGTTTTGACTAGCAACACTGAGATTTCCAACGACAAGGTAATTTTTTTAAATTTATCTCCAGCAGAAGCTCTATCAGTACTAAACAAGAGGGGATTCGACAAGTTACTCCTAATTGGAGGTCAATATACTATTACTGAATTTCTCAAGGCGGGACTAGTTGATGAAATATATCTAGATGTACATCCACTTTATATCGGTCGAGGCAAATCAATTTCTCAGTCAATTGATAATTTAGATCTCACCTTAATCGATACAAAAACATCAGAACAAGGTATTGTCACCCTACATTACAAAATCAATAAAATATGAAAACCTTTACCGAATTTTTCCACAAACTAATTCAAAACGCCAACAGCCAAACTATTTTTGAAATCTTTGGTCAAAAAAAGACAATCAAAGGTATGTCACTATATTCAGCCGAACATGGCAGTAAATACTACAAAATCGTCTTTTCAGACAACAGTCTACTAATTGTCCTGCCAGAAGAACAGATAGTTCAGTATGCCCACAAGGAATTGGGTCATATAAAATCAATCTCCGACGAAGATGTCGGTGAAAAAGATATAATTGAATACAAAAATCACCAGTTCAAGTTGGAAAACAAACACGATTATCAATTTGTATTACAAAAAATTGTCGGTGGATTGCATGACATCGAAGGTGAGTGTCAATTTTCCGACTATGTTAACATAAGCGATTCAGGAGATTGTCTTAGTTTGGCTTGGATTGCCTTCGACGGCCGCCGCTCCGACGTCAATTCCCAGACTATCAATATAAAAGATATTAATATTTTATAATTTAATAAATATACTTGATGAAAGATCCAACTGTTCGAGCAACTGTTACTGAGGTATTGCCAAATCAACTATTTCGAGCTAAACTCGAAAACGGCAAAGAAATTATTTGCCATTTAGCCGGCAAATTGAGGATGAATCACATCCGCTGTCTCGCAGGTGACGCAGTTTCCCTAGTTCTCTCCCCCGAGGGTGAAAAGGGTAGAATTGTCTACCGAGGCTAAATTAAATTTACTCTTTGATATTGAAGGCTATTTAGGTTACAATATCCAAGTCTTAAAAACCAAAAAAATATGAAAGTCCAGTCTAGCATCCGCCGTCGTTGTAAAAATTGCAAGGTGGTTATCAGATCTGGTGTCCGACGAATTATTTGTTCTACCAAAAAACATACCCAAAAACAGGGCTAAACTATGAGAATATCCGGTATTGAAATTCCCGATCATGAGAGAGCGCAGGTAGGCCTCACCCGTTTTTACGGTATTGGTCCTGTCAATGTTCTAGCCCTGGCCGTCCTCGCCAAAATTGACTTAAACAAAAGAATCAAAGATTTATCCCGCGACGAAATTGGAAGTCTCATGAAAGCACTCGAGAGTTTCAAAGTCGAAGGGGATCTCAAAAAAGACATTCGCGAAAATATCGATCGTCTCCGAGCCATTAAATGCTATCGCGGCATTCGCCATATCGTCTCTCTACCTGTTCGCGGTCAACGGACCAAATCCAATGCCCGTACTCGCAAAGGCAAGAAAAAGACCGTCGGTTCACTTACCAAAGAAGCATGGGCAAAAATCGAAACCCAGCAAAAAGCCGCTACCGTGGCCACCAATAAATAAAACATATGGCAGAAAAAACCTCCAAACCAACTACCACTACCAATTCTACTCCGACAAAGAAAAAGGTCTACAAAAATATCGCCGAGGGTCGACTGACTATCAAATCATCTTTCAACAACACCATTGTCGCTATTACCGATGCTAAGGGGAATACACTGGCATGGTCTTCTGCTGGCCATTGTGGTTTCAAGGGAGCCCGCAAGTCTACTCCTTTTGCGGCTACTACCGCTATCGAACGCACTCTCGAAGAAGCCAAAAAATATGGTATCAAAAAGTTAGAAATTTATCTCAATGGACCTGGAGTTGGTCGAGATGCCGCTCTCCGTTTTCTTCGCAGCAAACGCGATTTCGACGTTGAAATGATCTCTGATGTCACTCCCATTGCCCATAACGGTCCTCGACCACCCAAGTCCCGCCGTGCCTAATAACTAAATATGTCAAGAATAACCTTAGATTCAAAATGTCGTCTCTGTCGAGCAGCTGGTACCAAGCTCTATCTCAAAGGTGCCCGTTGTTTATCTTCAAAATGCCCTATTGAGAAAAAGGGAGCTATCGCTCCAGGTATGCACGGTGCCAAGAGATCCAAAAAACCCACTGATTACGGCATTCAATTAAAAGCCAAGCAAAAAGCCAAAAGAATATTTGGCGTCCAAGAGACTCAATTTAAAAATTATTTTCTCTTAGCCAAGACCAAGAAAGGGCTAGTGGGCGAAAATTTATTAGATTTAGTTGCCCGTCGGCTTGACAATGTTGTCTACGAAGCCGGACTATCACTCTCCCGTTCCCATGCCAAACAATTAATTTCTCATCGACACATTTTGGTCAATGGCAAAGTGCTCAATATTGCCTCATATCCGGTCAAAAAGTCAGATGTTATTACCCTAGATACCACCTCTGCTTCCAAAAGCATCGATACTATTCGTCTAACCGACAAGGACTTCAAAGCTCCGCAGTGGTTGGACCTTCAAAAAGCCAAATATTCAGTCTCTTTAGCCGCTGGTACTCCGGAATATGGCTATGCAAAAGAGATTGATCTAAATTTAATAATTGAATATTATTCTAGATAAAGGAGATAAATATGGTAGATACAAGCAAATTTAACATCAAATCCATCAAAGCCAATGATAGCTATGGAAAATTCGAGCTCTCACCACTTATTGGTGGATTCGGTCATACAATTGGTAATTGTCTTCGCAGAATTTTATTAATCACCATCCCTGGTGCTGCCATTACCAAAATCAAAGTTGATGGTGTCAACCATCTCTTTACCACCCTCGCTGGAGTCAAGGAAGACTTAGTTGATATTTCTCTTAATTTAAAAAAAGTAAAATTTACCTATCATCAGGACGAGCCAATTACTCTCGAAATCAATAAAAAGGGTGTCGGTGTAGTCACTGCCAAAGACATTATTGGCAACGATCTTTGCCAAGTCTCCAATCCCGACCAAATCATTGCCACAATTACTGACAGCAAGACCACTCTTCGTATCGAATTAGTCGTCGAAAGGGGAGTCGGTTATACACTGGCCAAAGAACAAAAGACCGATATCATCGGCCAAATAATTCTTGATGCCACTTTTACTCCTGTTCTACGCGCTAATTACCAGGTAGAGCCAACTCGTCTTGGTAAAAAATCAAACTATGATAAGTTGACTATGGAAATATGGACTGATGGCTCCATCGATCCCCTGACTGCTATGAAAATCGCTGCCAAGGATATGATCAAGACACTTTCCCAAATAGTTGATCCCAAAGAATTTGATGATGAAGTCATCACACTTGCCAGCAACCCTTCAGTCTCTGGATTAGACATCTCCATCGAAGAAATCGAACTACCTCTCCGAGTCACCAATGCTCTCAAAAAATCGGGCTATACCACTATTGACAACCTGCTCAAGGGTGGACGGGCTGATGTTAGCAAGGCCAAAAACGTTGGTGAAAAATCTTTAAAAATTATTGACGCATGGCT
The DNA here is from genome assembly GCA_049303675.1 of Microgenomates group bacterium. Taxonomy (GTDB): domain Bacteria; phylum Patescibacteriota; class Microgenomatia; order UBA12405; family UBA12405; genus UBA2283. The sequence continues at coordinate 552,776 of JBAQNJ010000001.1, forward strand.
CAAGGAGAAAAACTTTAGCTGGAAGTAACTAAAATGTATGAACCATCGTAAATTTGGCATCAAACTAGGACGCAATCGTCGCGAAAGAGAAGCACTTTTCAAATCTTTGGTCCGATCAGTTTTTACCCACGGTACCATTCAAACCACTAGTGCCAAGGCAAGATCAGTTGTCCCCATCATTGAAAAACTCGCCAACCATATCATGGTCAAGGATGTTGTCCTAGCCTCACGCGAACTTTCTACTTATATTCAGGACAAAAATCTAGTCAGTCAAATTGTTGCCAGTGCCAAATCAGCCTTTGCCGATCAAACTAGCAACTTCACCACCATGTCCAAAGTCAAAATCAGACTGGGTGACGATGCTCTTATTGTAAAGTTTGGTTTTGTTAAACCCTACAAACTAATCATTAAAGATAAAAAAGAAGTCATTAAAAAAGAAGCTGTTAAAAAAGAAGTTCTTAAAAAGGCAGTAGCGAAGAAAGTCGTTAAGTCAAAAGTTTCTAAAACAAAATGAAAACCAAAACAACCGTCACCAAAGGTAACATTATAGATCGTAAATGGCATTTAATTGATCTATCAGATCAAGTATTAGGTCGTGTTTGCGTCAAAATTGCCAATATTTTACAAGGTAAAGACAAAATTGATTATTCACCCAACCGTGACGCCGGAGATTATGTGGTCGCTATCAATGCTGCCAAAATACGTGTCACCGGCAAGAAAATGACTGATAAAATTTATTATCATCACACTGGATATGCTGGTCATCTGCGCGAACTAACCCTTGAACAACTAATGAAAAAAGATCCTCGACAGGTCATTTCTATTGGTGTTCGTGGTATGTTACCCAAAAACAAATTACGTGCCCGACGTCTGACTCGTCTTAAAATATTTATTGATGCCAACCACACCTACAATGACAAAATCAAATAGTAAAAACACCTATACTTATGCTCTCGGTCGACGCAAATCTGCCGTCGCTACAGTCAAGCTTTTTGCCGGTAAATCTGGCGAAAGCCAAGTCAATGGTCAAAAAGCCGAAGCCTATTTTGTCGGTGAACATAATAAAATTATTTCCGAAAAACCATTTGTGGTGACCTCGACTGTCGGCAAATACTACTACCAGGCCAAAATCGTTGGTGGTGGTAAGAATGGCCAGTTAGATGCCCTAGTTTTGGCTATTTCTCGGGCTCTGAAGAAAATTGATGAAGCTGCCTACAAACCACTACTTCGAGCCGCTGGCTTTCTCACTGTTGACTCTCGTGTCCGTGAGCGACGGATGGTTGGTACTGGTGGCAAGGCCCGCCGCCAAAAGCAATCTCCTAAGCGTTAAAATATTAAAGTCAAATATGTCAGTAAATTTTTTACCCGGTGAAGAAAAGTTTATACTTCGAGCTCGATGTTTACGAAGTCAAGACGTCAAGGCATACAAACAGGTAACAAAATTGCAAAGTGAAGTGGACCTTGTTGAAGACCTGTTAAATACTGGCATTACTGGAAGAGATATAAAGGCACAACAAAAAATTGATGGTTTCAAATCTAGAAAAGCCGCGGCTCGTATGGTGATAATCAACCATATCGCCTAATTTTGTCAAGTTTTTTTTGCTACACTACTTTATGAGCTTTATCCAAGCCCTTATCTTGGCCGTAGTCCAAGGCATCACTGAGTTTCTCCCCATTTCCTCTACGGGACATATCAATTTACTTCAGCATTTTTTTGGACTTAGTCCCTCACTCACCTTTGATATTTTTCTAAATACAGCCAGTTTACTGGCAGTCATTTTCTATTTTCGTCAAAAAGTTCCCTATTTTTTCAAAAATTTCAAATATATTTTTGTGGGAACAATCCCCGCTCTTGTCGCCGGACTTTTTTTCAAAGATCAAATCGAAGTCATGTTCTCCTCTGTCCAAACTTTGCCCTATGAGTTTTTGTTTACCGCCATTCTCCTCTTATCATCCAAATATTTCAAACATCAGTCTCAATCCATTACCTACAAAAAATCCCTAGTTATAGGTATGTTCCAAGCCTTAGCTATTATTCCTGCTATTTCTCGCTCTGGTTCAACTATTTTTGCCGCTCTACTATTGGGACTGGCGCCAATTGATGCCTTCAATTTTTCCTTTGCCCTACTAATACCCGCCTCAATTGGTGCGCTATTACTCGATATAAAAGAGCTAAGTAATTTGACTATTTTTGGTAGTCAAAATCTTATTGCCTTTTTTGTTTGTTTTTTCATTAGCCTTGCTTCACTCCACTATTTGCAAAAGATAATGGTCAATCGCTCACTGTGGAAATTTGGCTATTATTGTCTTTTCCTAGGAATGACACTACTCTTTGTTCTCTAGCAGTCGCCTCTTTTCCCTAAGATCATGTCCTCGACACATCTTCGCAATCTATCTTCAATCAACCGGATATTCTTCCGACGCTTTTTTTGGGTTTCTTTTTTACTATCCGTCTCCTTAAACAATACCTGACCATTTTCAATCGTATATTCTAGATCCATATCTAATTATATCTCAAAATAAACCATTTGTTATAATATAAAACCTATGTTCAAACATATCACTATCGGCCCCAAAAGCCCTAAAATAGTCAATACCATTATCGAGATCACCAGTGAGACACGTAACAAATACGAATACGACGAAGAGTTAGGTATTATCAAGTTAGACAGAGTTCTCCATTCACCAGTTCACTATCCATTTGATTACGGATTCATCCCTGAAACTCTGTGTGATGATGGCGATCATCTCGACGTCATGGTGATCACCAATGCCCCTACCTTCCCTGGCTGTCTAGTTGAGGTCAGGCCAATTGGTGCATTAATGATGGAAGATGAACATGGCGGCGACGAAAAAGTCATCGCTGTACCTCTTCATAATCCTCAGTTTACTCATATCAAAAAACTAAAAGATTTATCACCCCATTTATTAGACGAAATTGAGCATTTTTGGCTTACCTACAAATTTTTGGAAAGAAAAAGTAAACCAGTCAAGCTCAGTGGTTGGATCAATCGCCTCGACACCTATCAGCTCATCAAAGCGTCTCAGAAAAAACAGCAAAGCCAGTAATTAGTTTGCGCATCTAAATTGATATCAATTTAGCTTCATACATTGCTATATTTTAGTACAGTCTGTTCTTAATAAATCCTTAATGTTGTCTTGATAATATCACTTGATTATAAATTAAATCAAAATATGAAAATTAAATTTCAAACCGTATTCAGTTCGCTTATTATCATGGCTCTAATGTTTGTTAGCAGCACAGTTAGTGCCAAGGCGGCAATACTACCACTTAGACTCTCCGCCACTGCGCCCAAGTCAATCACTCAGGGACAAGTATTTAATCAGTCATTTGCCCTGATTAATCCAAACTCTTTTTTGAGACCTGCCATTCTTCCATTTAAAAGAACTGTGTTTTTTCCCAGTGATGTGATTTCAAATGTCCAAATAGTAAGTGTTACCAACGGTACTTTTTATAAACCTGTAATTACTGCCGAAGGAGTAACCTATTCTTGGGTTAACTCTGGATATGGGCTGAGAATGGGTACTGCATCTATCGTCAAATTGGCACTCACTGCCAATTCTACCAATAGTGGCGATCGCTTAAAAATGATGTCAATTGCCGATGTACTTGGCTATAGCTCACCCGCTGAATATTTTACCAGCTTGCTAAGTTTGTAAACTAGATATAAAAACCAATACCCTCCGCCATAACAATGGACAGGAGGGTATTTTTTTGTGACCAAAATCCCAGAACATTCTCTAATTGTCGGGCTTGCCTCGACGAAGTTCGAGCGAAGTGAGAACGAAGTCGGGAATACTGGATTCGAACCTCAGCCACAGGCTGATCCGCCTTTGGCGGAAGCAACTTCTTTCAGTATTATATCTCTAATTTTTCTACCAAAACCACTTTTGTAAAAGATCTCTCTATTGGTAGCATCATCCTTACAAATATATTTTTCAAAATATACTAATTCAAAAGGTATATTCTCTGCAGTAAATTTATTCATACCTCTATTATGTTTATTTAGCCTTATCTCTGGCAGTTGTGATGTTTTACCAGTATATATTTTTCCATTTCGCAAACTTCTCAAGAAGTATACAAAATACATAAGTCGGGAATACTGGATTCGAACCAGCAACCTCGCGCACCCCATGCGCGCGCGCTAGCCAATTGCGCCAATCCCCGTGGTTGTAGACACTATTATACTATCTATATTATCTTTTGCCTAACTTTAAGTATATTCGGGTTATCTTCGGTTTTGCCTCTTGACTTGATATAGTTACAATTGCTATTACTTATATATTAATTCAAATTCAATTCGTAATTAGTAATTCGTAATTTGTAATTAATTAATATGGCCAAGAAATCAAAGTCTACCAAAACTCCAATTACTGTTAACACCAAAATCAATGACTCACTTCATGGCAAAAAGCTAGAAGCTGTTCGTCTGGCAATGGATCAGATCACCAAATCATATGGTGAAGGTGCCATCATGAAAATGGGCGACAAGCAGGCCGACATGAAAGTCGAGTCGATCCCCACTGGTTGTCTTCCACTTGATATTGCTCTAGGTATTGGTGGTCTACCACGTGGTCGCATTACCGAAATTTTTGGACCCGAGGCCTCCGGCAAAACCACTATTTGTCTTCATGTTATCAAAGAAGCCCAGCGACTCGGTGGCACCGCCGCCTTTATCGACGCCGAGCACGCTCTCGACCCACTCCGAGCCCGAACTATTGGTGTAGATCTAGACAGTCTGCTGATTTCCCAACCCGACAACGGCGAGCAAGCTCTGGAAATAGTTGATACCCTCGTTCGTAGTAATGCTGTTGATGTCATCGTTATCGATTCTGTCGCCGCCCTCGTCCCCAAAGCCGAAATTGAAGGTGAGATGGGGGACTCTATGATGGGTCTACAAGCCCGTCTGATGTCTCAGGCGTTGCGCAAACTAACTGGTGCTATCAGTAAATCCAAAGCAGTTGTCATCTTCACCAACCAAATGCGCCAAAAGATTGGCGTCATGTTTGGTAATCCTGAAACCACTACTGGTGGCTTAGCCCTCAAGTTTTATTCATCAGTTAGAATTGATGTTCGCAAAATCGCCAACATCAAAACACCCAGTGGTGAGGCAGTTGGTTCTCAACACCGTGCCAGAATTGTCAAAAACAAAGTCTCTCCTCCATTCAAAGAAGCCGAGTTTGATGTCATGAATACCGAGGGCATCTCTGTCTACGGTAGTTTAGTTGATTTAGCCGTCACCCATGGCCTAATCACCAAATCAGGCGCCTTCTTCAAAGTCGATGGCCAAAACATTCAAGGCCGCGAAGGTACCAAAAAGTATCTCAAGGAAAACCCTGTCGTAGCCGAGGGCATAACTACCAAAATTTGGGAACTAATCAAAAATCCCTTAGTCAAAAATGCAGATTCTTCAGATCAGCCCGAGTCGTAAACCTCAGCAGGTTTGGCTAAAATTTAGTGATGATAGTTTGTTACCTCTGAGGGTCGACGATGTCGTCTCCCTTAAACTCAAAAAATTTATTGATATTACCCCTGAGTTTTACCACACAATTCTTCTCGCTTCTGGAAATTATTTATTAATAGAGTACTGCCTGCGCCAATTAGCCATATCACCCAAAACACAGAAAATACTCGTCCAAAAACTAAAAATATATGTTCAAAGACTAGTTTATAAATATAAGTTTAAACAAGATTTATTAAATCAACTTATAGACCCCACAATTAACAAGATAATTTCACTAGAACTACTTAATGACCAAAACTATATTGCATACATTCAAAGAAAGTTTTCCAAAAAGTCTCAATATGAAATCCAAATCATATTATCCCAGCAGGGTATTCACACCACCTTACCAATCGACCCAAGACAAGAAATAAATAAGATAAAAAATCTGATAATAAAAAAATACTCAAAGACAAACTTGTCCGATTACAACGAGAAAAACAAACTTATTAATAGTTTGTACCGTAGAGGTTTTGCCGGAGATTACATAAAAATAGCAATTGACGAAACCCAAAAAGTTGGATAGAATAAGAGGCTTACAAGCATTTAATTTATATATTTCTACTTTTATCAACTTGATCACTACGAATAAAAATCAATTTCTTAGGCAAACGGATATATCATAGCGGATTTTTGTGATCAAAATAAAAGTACAGGAGGTTTTATGTTTAATTCGTTTTTATCCAAATTTAAGGATATTTTCTCGTCAGCAGGTTCGGTTACCAGTCCTCCTCCGGTTATCACCCCAACTGTCAATGATAGTACTGATGATAACAATCGGGTAGTCTTTTCCCCCAAAAAGTCCACCAAAGCAGACAAAAAGTCCACCAAAGCTGTTGCTCCAGCCCCCACAGTTATTACTCAAAATGTCATTCCTAACCCCCAGACAGACATTGCTCTTCAAAATGCCAAGAAATTAGAGGCTCAGGCCCAAGCCAAGGAGCAAGAGGTTTTTACTCGCCTTCGCTCGTTAGACGAAAAAGAACAGTATCTTATTCAAAAGGAGAAAAATCTTGATAACCAAACTGCTCAAGTCAAAACGAAAACAGACCAACTAGATGATATTTATCGTAAGCAATTAGAAAAACTCGAGACAATTTCTGGGCTGGATGTCGCCAAAGCCAAGCAGCTCATCATGAGCAGCACTGAGAAAAAAATGGCCGACTGGATTGCCAAGAAGATAGAGGAAACCAAAGAGGATCTCCACCAACGTGAAGAAGAACTCTCCAAAGAAATACTATCCGAAGCCATCCAACATGGAATTACTGATACTGTCGCCGAATATACAGTCTCCACCATCTCCTTGCCCGATGAAAAAATCAAAGGCAAAATTATAGGTCGCGAGGGTCGCAACATTCGCGCTTTTGAAAAAGCTACTGGAGTTGAACTCGAATTAGACGAAACCAATGATATCCGCATCTCCAGTTTTGACAGTACTCGTCGTGAAATTGCCAAACAAAGTTTGGAAAAATTAATTCGCGATGGTCGTATTCAGCCAGTCAAGATTGAGCAAATCGTTGCTCAGACAAAAATGGAAATGGACAAGATACTCCTCAATGAAGGTAAGAGAATTTGTCAAGAAGTCGGTGTTTTCAACCTCCCTGTCGAGATAATTAAAACTATTGGTAAATACAAATTCCGTTTTTCCTATGGCCAAAATTTAGCCAAACACACTGTCGAGGCTACCAAAATTGCCGTCAATATCGCTCAAGAGTTGCACGCCGACGTCAACACCGTTCGTCTTGGTACCTTACTCCATGATATTGGCAAGGTTATCACCGATCTCGAAGGTACCCATGTTGAGTTGGGGGTTGATCTCCTCCGCCAACACCACTTACCCGAGGCAGTTATCGCTGCGGTAGCTGAACATCACGAAGAAAAAGCCTTTAGTTCAGTTGAGTCAGCTATTGTTTATGTCGGAGATGCTGCGTCAGGAGCCCGCCCTGGAGCCCGTTATGAAGTCCACGAAGAGTATCTCAAACGCATGAAAAACATCGAGGAAGTCGCTCGTAGCTTTCCTGGCGTTATTAGTGTCGCCGCCTATCAGGCCGGTCGTGAAGTTATGGTCATTGTCGAGCCGAGTCAAGTATCCGACTCTGAGGCCACTGTCCTATCACAAAATATTGCCGATAAACTCGACGAAGAAGCCAAGTGGGCCGGTCAAATAAAGGTCACCTGTATTCGCGAAACCCGCACCAGTTCCGTCATTGTTGGTAGCAAAATCAATAAAAGTGCGGTGAATAGCGTTTCGTAAGACTTGCTTTTGCCCAATATTGGGCTAGAATGATAGTTGAATTATAAATTAATAAATTATGACCAAAAAAGATCTAATCGAAGTCGTCTCCACCAAGGCCAAACTTTCCAAGAAAGCCGCCAAGGTAGCAGTTGAAACATTTTTAAATGAAATCATGAAAGCCCTCGGCAATGGTGATGTTGTCAAACTCTCTGGTTTTGGTACTTTCAAAACCAAAATGTTCAAGGCCAAGACCATCAAAGCTATCGGTAGCAAAGAATCCAAGAAGATCGTTGCTCGCCGCATGCCTCGTTATATCCCCGGCACCAAGATCAAGAAAATGGTCAAATAAATACACTTTGTATTTACAAAATCCCCTACGAAAGTGGGGGATTTTTTTAATCCTCCGTAATTGTCCCCACAGCCTGACCAGTCACCCTTACATTTTCACCCTCCAACAAATTTCTTACCATCAGTATCTTTTTAGAATCATCACCATTAAAACTAAAAGATCTCACTTGTTTTTTCCCAAACCTAATCTGAATCGCTGCAAACTTGTTTGGTTTACCATCGACCTCATCGATAGCCGCTGTTTTTAAATTTAGCTCTATTTTGTCAATAAAATTCATATCCTATATTATATTATACTAAAAACATTTTGTCAATTTAGTTTAAAATATACCATGTCAATTATTTCCGTCCAAAATTTAAGCCGCTCCTTTCAAGTCTTCGACAAGCAGGCCGGACTCATGGCTTCGATCAAATCAATTTTTTACCGTCCCGAGCGTACTGTTCATGCAGTAGAAAACGTTAGTTTTGATATCGATCAGGGGGAGCTGGTTGGTTTTATTGGTCCCAATGGTGCTGGCAAGACGACTACCCTAAAATGCCTCTCTGGGTTATTATACCCATCCTCAGGTAAAATCGATGTACTTGGCTATCATCCATCTGATCGTAAATACGAGTATCTAAATCAAATTGGTTTTGTTATGGGCCAGAAAAATCAACTTTGGTGGGATATTCCTCCTCAGGAAACTTTTCTCCTCAACAAAGCCATTTATGGTATTTCCGACAAAGATTATCAAAAACGACTGAGTTTTTTTAAAGAGACGCTAGATATTGGCGAGATTATTTCCGTCCAAACAAAAAAGTTATCTTTGGGCCAGCGGATGAAATGCGAGTTTGTCGCTGCACTCCTCCACAACCCCAAAGTCCTGTTTTTAGATGAACCCTCTATTGGACTTGACGTTATCGCCTCCCAAAAAATTCGTCAGTTTATCAAAAGTGTCAATTCTGAATTCAAGACGACTATTATTTTGACTAGCCACAATATGAATGATGTCGAAGAACTCTGTCAAAGAGTTATTTTAATCGACCACGGTCAAATAAAATTTGACGGTCAACTGACTGATTTAACCAAAAAATTTACCGAGCTCAAAATTCTTAAATTTACTTTTGAAAACAAAATTTCCAAAAACAAGATTTCTCACTTTGGCGAAATAGTAAATAGTGATGGCTACAGTTATACCATCAAAGTAGCCAAGGATAAGTATCTTGCCGTGGCCAGTAACATTCTCTCCACCCTACCTGTCACTGATTTAAATATTGAAGACACCCCCATCGAAGATGTCATTCGCCAAGTATATACTGATCGCTAAAAATACTTTACAAGAGTATTTTGTCTATCGAGTCAATTTCTTCTTTTGGCGCCTTCAGGTCTTTATTACTTTTGTCATGTTTTTTAGTCTCTGGTCAGCTATCTCTATTGGTAAAAATAATTTGGGCATCTACTCGATTCCCCAAATATATAGTTACTTTGTCATTGGCTATGTTATTCGGGCAATTGTTTTTGCCACCCGCACCCAAGACATTGGAGCCGAAATTCAAAACGGCAATATTTCTCTCCTCCTTATTAAGCCAATTAGCACCCTAAATTATTATTTTGCCCGCGATTTGGTTGACAAATTATTCAATCTTTTTTTCATGTTTTGGGAGTTCTTATTAATTTTATTTTTATTTAAGCCAGCACTTACCCATCCTACCTTTGCCAATTTCCTTTTGTTTTTGGCATCCTTGTTGATTTCCATATTATTATTTTTTTTCTATAGTTTAGTCATTTCTTTTATTACCTTTTGGTCCGACAGTGCTTGGTCATCCCGTTTTTTATTTGGGGTTGTATTTGTCACCCTCTTTAGTGGCCAATATATCCCTCTAGATTTTTTACCCTCAGTATTTTCCAGATTCCTAGATTACACCCCCTTTCCTTACATGTACTATTATCCAGTCAAAATCTGGTTGGGCCAAATTCCTAGCTCCCAAATATATTGGCATTTATTCAATGGTTTGCTAATTTCTATTTTTTTCTATTTTCTCTCCCAATTCTTATGGTTAAAGGGTAAACAAAAATATCAAAGTTATGGCAACTAACAAACTCCTCAAGGTTTGGTCAATTATGGCCAAAAACAACTTACAAAATCAATTACTCACTCCTAGTTCTTCAGTATTATTTATTCTAGGCAAGCTCTTCAATTTCATTTTTTCGGTAATCATAATTTTCTCCATCTTCAACCAAGTTTCCACTATCAAAAACTTTACCTTACCTCAGGCTATTATCATTACCCTAGTTTTTAGCCTTATTGACTCCATCACCAATTTTTTATTTCGGGCCCTCTACACTTTCCGCCCCATATTACTCAAAGGTGATTTTGATCTAGATTTACTCAAACCATTGCCCTCTTTTTTCCGCCCCATTTTTTCTGGGCCAGATTTTTTAGATGTGCCTATGATTATTATTCAAGTTATTGCCCTTATCTTTTTTCTCTTTCACTATTCACTGGTACCCTCTGTTTTTACTCTTATCTTTTTTCTTTTGATTTTACTAAACGGTATTATTCTAGCTTTCGCCATTCATCTTTCTATTGCCGCTTTTTCTATCATTACCACTGAAATAGATAGCTTGGTCATGATCTACCGTTCACTCGGCCGAGCCGCCATTGTCCCCACCGATATCTATGGTAACTTTTTTAGATTTATCTTAGACTATCTCATTCCTATTACCGTTATTTTTACTCTCCCCGCCAAAGCATTACTTAGTATTCTTACGCCAGTCGGTATTATCTATTCCTTTGTTTTCACTTTTATCTTTTTATTTTTGTCATTATATTTTTGGAATTATTCCCTCAGCCGCTACACCAGCGCTAGCAGTTAAAATACCCCATGAATCTCGATTCTTATAGACTCCGAGCAATTAGCCAAATTGAGGCCAGACCATATCCTCCAGATTTCGCCAACAGTATCTTGGCAGAGTCAAGAGTTTTACTATTGCCCTTAGTCAATATCGTTGAATCAGAGAGCCCAGGTCATATGGCCGGCCATAATAAAATTAAGGAAATGGATGTCTTGACTAGTGGAATCAACACTATCGGCGACCGACTAAATATTCATGGTCACGATCTGCAAATACTCAAGATAATATTAGGCACTCACGATACTGGTCGAATCTCTGAATATATCCAAAGGCGAGACACTCTCGCCAGTGGTCAGCGCCACGGTATTTTATCAGCCCAATTTTTGGAAGAAAATCATTTACTCGATTTACTCACACCCGAGGATCAATACTGCGTTCTATTCGCGGCTACCTATCATTCCGAAAAAGAAGTCCCCAGTCCCAGCCCCGACGATCCCGAGTTTGTCAAAAAAGCCTACAACTATTGTTATATTCTTCGTGATCTCGACAAACTCCACTTATTTTTTGAGTTTGACAAATATCATCGTGCTGAAGGTGTTCTAGGCCAACTCACTTCACTCCATCTCTTGCCACAAAACGCACTCTCAGAAAAACCAGCTATCCTCGACTTTCTCAAAAAAATCTTAAGTAGCGAGCAAACCGCTAATCTCGATTTAGATCAACTTAATAATTTTATGACTGGACCAGTTAATCCAAACATTATTGCCGCCATCCGACAACACCAATCAGCCAATCTTGCCGATATAAAAACTTCTTGGTCTTCATATTTAGCTATGCGCCTAGCCATGCTTTTTGATGTTCAGCATCCCACTTTTATTAATGAAGCCATCAAACGTCGATCTGAGTTTATTGACCCCTCATTGGAATATATTAGTCGCTTCGATACTGCTTCTGCCAATCAAATAAAAGACCATTTACATCAAGTTTTTGGAACTGAATTTCTGTTAAAATAGGCCATGTCCAAACTTAGTATCGGTATAGTTGGGTTGCCCAACGTCGGCAAATCCACTTTATTCAACGCCCTTTTAGGTAAAAAGGTGGCCGATGCCTCAAATTATCCTTTTTGTACCATCGATCCCAACGTCGGCGTAGTCGAAGTCCCCGACGAAAAATTATCTATTCTCGGCGATATTGTCAAAACCCAAAAAATAGTCCCCGCCATCGTCGAGTTCGTCGATATTGCCGGATTAGTCAAAGGTGCCTCCACTGGTGAGGGTCTGGGCAACAAATTTTTAACCAACATTCGTGATTGCGATGCCATAATGCATGTCGTCCGTAATTTTCCTGATGAAAACATTATTCGTGAGGGTTCACTCGACCCTCAGGGTGATTTTGAAGTCATCTGTACCGAATTGATTATCAAGGATCTAGAATCAGTCGACAAATATCTCAGTTCTTACAAAAATAATCCTAAGGAAAATACCTCCAAAAAATATCTCTTTGCCGCCAAATTAAAGTCCGAATTAGAAAAGGGGATTCTGACTATCAATATGTCCTTGAGCGATGAGGAGAAATTATTAGCCAAAGAATTTTTCTTATTAACCAACAAGCCCTATTTTATTGTCGCCAATGTCGACGAGTCTGTTTACCAAAATTTATCTAGTTTCCAGTTTCCAATTTCCAGTTTCAATACTGTCGTCCCAGTCTGTGCCAAAACAGAATTTGATCTATCCGAATTGGATAAAACCGATCAAACAAATTATCTAAAAGAATTAGGTATGGAAAAATCAGGTCTTGAACGAGTAATCCTCAAAGCCTACGAAACCTTGGGCCTACAGTCATATTACACTGCCGGTCTCAAGGAGACTCGGGCTTGGACCATCCCTACCGGAGCTACTGCCCCACAGGCTGCAGGTGCAATTCACACCGATTTCGAGCGGGGATTCATTATGGCCGAAATTGTCTCTTATTCAGATTTTGTCGCCAACAATGGCATCGAAGGTGCCAAATCAAAGGGTCTTCTTCGCCATGAGGGCCGCGATTACATTATGCACCCCGACGATGTCGTCGAGTTCCGTTTTAATGTATAAACCAACCAATTCGTAATTAGCAATTCGTAATTTGAAATTGAATAAACTACTAATCCTCTCCGGCCCCACAGCCACAGGGAAAACAGCGCTGGCCATTGAAATAGCCCAAAAGTTCGCTGGCGAGTTAATTTCTGCCGATTCTCGTCAAATATATCGAGGTATGGATATTGGCACAGGCAAGGATCACCCCCCGAATATCAAAATTAATTTAATAGATATTATCAATCCCGATCAAAGTTTTTCTGTAGCGCAATTTAGGCAACTCGCTATTGAAAATATCAACGAAATTCATAGTCAAAATAAACTTCCAATTATTGTCGGTGGCACTGGTCAATATATCGATGCCCTCGTCAATCCCCGCCCCACTTTTGCCATCCCTCCCCACAACTTTTTACGCTTTTTTCTGAATCACCTTCCGCTAAAATTTCTTCAACATACTTTAAAAACTTTGGACTTTAAAACTTTCAACTCACTTAACAATTCCGATCTCCACAACCCCCACCGTCTTATAAGAAAAATAGAAATAAGATTATCAAAAAAAAAGATTGCAGATTGTAGTTTGAAGATTGAAGATTATGATATTCTCCATCTTTCTCTCACTGCCCCAAACCAATTTCTTTACTCTCGTGTCGACACCCGTGTCCAGTCCCGTCTCGATGCTGGACTATTAGCCGAAATCAAAATGTTATTAAAAAAATATAAATGGACTGACCCTGGATTAAACACTCTTGCCTATATGGATTTTAGACCATATTTTGTAGAGACGCCATATATGGCGTCTCTACTCTCTCGTTGTATTGAATCATGGCGTTTTGCCGAACATGCTTATGTTCGTCGCCAAAAAACATGGTTTAAGAAAATTAATCCGCTTTTTATCGATATCTCCACCGCAGGGTATAAAAAAAATCTCATGACCAAAATTAATAAATGGTACAATCAGTAATGAAAGCCCAGCGAATTGAAATATCCACCAAGACAATTGTATTTACCGTTTCCTTTTTACTCGGGCTTTGGCTGCTGTGGTTTTTGCGCGATATTATTTTACTCATGTTTATTTGTGTGATTTTTATGGAGGTCCTCAATCCTGCTATCAGCACTCTCCAGAATTTTAAAATCCCTAGGTTTCTCAGCATTATCTTTATCTACACCGTGGTCATTAGCTTTATTAGTTTTATGCTAGCTTGGGTCATTCCTATATTAGTTAGCGAGACATCTGGACTACTTCGAGTTTTACCAGACTCTCTCCAAAACATAAACATCATGGGGTTTTCCGCCATCGATTTGTCATCTCAATTTAAAATTCTTGAGTCAATTCCTGCCAATGTCGCTTGGACAGTAATTTCCTTTTTTTCCAATTTATTTACTGGCTTTCTCATCCTAGTTATCACCTTTTATCTACTAATTGAGAGAGAAAAATTAGACGACTACACCGCCATGTTTTTTGATTCAAAGGGGCAGGATATAGTCAAAAGTGTTTTCAATAAAGTCGAGAAGAGGCTTGGTCGCTGGGTCAACGGCGAGCTTATTTTGATGTCCGTGATTGGTATCTTGTCATACTTGGGATATGTTTCAGTTGGTCTAAACTATGCCCTTCCTTTAGCTATTATAGCTGGATTACTAGAAGTAGTTCCTACTGCTGGACCAATTGCCGCGACAATTCTGGCTGCCCTTGTTGGACTGACCACCTCCCCCTTAACTGCTTTATTTGCAGTTTTCTGGGGAATTATTGTTCAGCAATTAGAAAACAATTTTATAGTCCCCAAAATCATGAATGCTGCCGTCGGTCTCCACCCCATTATTACCATTCTCGTCATTACCATCGGTGCCAAGTTTGCCGGTGTTGGTGGCGCCCTACTTGCCGTGCCTGTTTATATTACTTTTGAGACTATCGTCCGCTCCATTTTGGAGTGGAAAAAAAGTGCTTCCAAGTAGCCGATAAGCCGAATTCTGTTTAGGAACCATTTATCTATTCTCTTTACCTGAGACTCTCGAAAGAGAGATATTAACGTCTCGACTCAAGATTTCCACCAAAGGGTTGCTCGTTTCATTTCAGGCGCCGGAGCTTCTTGCGAAGGCGACCCCATCTCGTCTCTGTAGCAGCGCCCCTAGCTTGCGCCAGTGTCTACTTTTTCGACCTTTGTTCTTTCTGTGGTTCGGACTTTCCTGCCGCGATTTTTAAAATCGGGCTTGATTCCTCAACTACTTGGAAGCAACTACATTCTACCAAAAAAAATCCCCCCGAGCTTGTCGAGGGGGATTTTTTAAGTACTTACTACGACAATAAAGCTGCATCTGCAGCGGATAGTATTTTGAACATTTTAGTTCCGGTCTCTGGATCGACTGCTTCTGCTGCTGGTCTACCGTTCTTCAACATTACTTTTTTAACCTTACTGACATCAACCTCGACGGATTTTCGAGATTTTACTGAATAAAATTTTATTACTGGCATTAATCTTCACCTCCTAAATAATTAATAATTAACGGTTATTTTGGAAAAATATACGAACAATACCAACCCGACACAGATCAAACTAAGGACAATACTTTTAATCAAATCTTTTTTTAAATAATTTTCTTGATTCATTTGGCTTCAAAGCCAGTATAGCACAATCAATTTTGTTACAATAACTTAGTTATGTCTAATTTCTATATCTTGATCTTAATTCTTAATTGTATTTGGCTGTCCTACCTTACTTTTTTAATTTACAAGAAAGTTCTCAAGTCTAGCCAAATTTTTTCTACCCCTCCGTTAGTTGCCGGTCACTTCAAACTCCAGTTAGTTCGTTACAATCCATTTAACGATGTTGGTGGTGATCAAAGTTTTATATTATGTTTGTTGGACAAAACAAATTCCGGTGTTATTATTACTTCATTGCATACTCGCGACTCAACTCGTGTTTATGCCAAGGCCATCAAAAACGGATCCTGCGACTCCTTGACTTTATCCAAAGAGGAAACCAAGGCCTTAATCAAAACAGTTAACAGTTAATATATGATATGAACTCCAAGTTGTGGCCTTATTTTACTTACTTCGGCATATTTTTAGTATTTACTCCGGCTTTTTTCTTATTATTTTCCAAAGTATTACCCGTAAATCTTGGTGGAGCCAATAATCAAAATCAAGCGACCGATATTTCAGCCACACCTACAAAAATTGGTGTTATAACTTTCAATGGTCCCAAAACAGAGGTTTGTCCTCTCAACGGTCTCTTGTACACCGCCGAGGAAAAAAAGATTTGGTCTACCCGCCGACCCATGGAAATTATGATTGAAAATCATACCGATTCCCGACCCCAATCAGGTCTCCAAAACGCTGATATAGTCTATGAGGCAATAGCCGAGGGAGGAATTACCCGATTCATGGGTGTTTTCTATTGCGGAGCCGTTAGTGGTGCTGCCATCAAATACGATGTTGGCCCAGTTCGTTCCGCCCGTACTTATTTTCTCGACCTAGCTTCTGAGTATGCCGACTATCCACTCTACGCTCATGTCGGTGGTGCCAATTGTAGTGCTCCACTCGATCCGGTGACTGGTCGAGCTGCTGGTCCTTGTACCACCAGCAAAAAGGCTTTAGCTATCGAGCAAATCGGCGACTATGGTTGGAATAATGCCGGTACATGGGGCGATCTTAGCCAGTTTTCATTATCATACAAAGCTTGTCGCCGCGAGGCCGAGCGTACCGGTGAAGTCCGTGATACCGAACACACGATGTATTGTTCTACTACCGAAATGTGGAACGTGGCTGCCGCACGTGGACTCACCAATTTAACCGCAGTTAAAAAACAAAGCTGGGACAAAAACTATCGCGCTTGGTCGTTCAAACAAAAAGATGCACCGGCCGCGACTATCTCGGCACCCAAAATTTCTTTTGGATTTTGGGCCGGCTATGCCGATTACAATGTTACCTGGACTTATGATCAAACTAAAAATGAATACACTCGTCAAAACGGTGCCCAGCCCCATATCGATTTCAATACTCAGGAAGTACTTAGCACCAAAAACATTGTTATCGAGTTCACCAAAGAATCTCGATCGATTGATATCCATGGTCACAATCTCTATGAGGTAATTGGTTCCGGCAAGGGAATTCTTTTCCAAAACGGTGCCAAAGAAGAAATTACCTGGCAGAAGGCCAATCGGCTCTCTCGCACCATCTACAAAGATAGCAAGGGTGCCGAAGTCAATTTTGTCCCTGGCAAAGTTTGGGTTGAAATTTTACCAATTGGAAACACCGTAAATTATGAAGGTCAGTCATAGTTTTGCTCACCTGCTTACTTCCCAAACTAGATTAAAATTAATTAACATTTTTTTCTATTCACCAGGTAGCCTTTTTTATGTCCGCGAGCTAGTGAGGCTCACCTCAGAGGAAATCAATTCAGTTCGTCGCGAGCTCCAAAATCTCGAAAAGCATTCATTTATCATTCGCGAAGCCAGAGGCAATCGAGTATACTATTGGTCCAATCCCGCCCACTATCTCTATTACGATCTCATCATTTTGGCTCATCAGCACTATGGTCTTGGCGCAAAGATTAGGGAAAATCACCTAAAACTAGGTAAAATAAAATATTTATTTTACAGTCAGGAATTTCTATCACATCCAGTCGACGACAGTCACAATGTTGATCTGGTTTTGGTTGGAGATATCTCTCTCAAGATGGTTGCCGAATATATCAAAAGTGAAGAATTAGTTATCGGCCGTGAAATCAATTACATGGTCATGTCCCAGTCTGAAATGGATCTCCGGCTTAGCAAGCGTGATCCAGTTATGGTAGACTTCTTTCTTAATTACCCCGCCTTAATTATTGGTCGGCCCGAAAATATTTCCAAATAACATGCCTATTTTGCGCAAAATTATTAAAACCGGCAATAGTTTAGCCCTGACTATCCCTACTCTTGCCATCAACGATTTTAATCTCAAAGAAGGCGATGTTTGCAGCATCACCATCAATAAAACCCATTCATCTCTGACCTATTTATTTAGTGGACATCCCCGCCAACTTTCTCTTATTAAAAAATCCTAACATGACTGCCCATACCCGTGCCCAAAATATTTTCTGGACAATTCTTTGCATTTCTTTTCTTTGTCTGATTGTCAATCTGCCGCCATCTTTTACCATCCTCAACAAAACCTTTTATCGTCCCGATTTTTCGATAAAAATAGGCAATTTTAGTTTCAAAAAAAATCTCGACCTTCGTTACGGTCTCGACCTAGCCGGTGGTGCCTCGCTGCTCTATGACATTGACACTACCAAGACCACTTCAGAAAATTTGCCCTCCGCCCTCGAATCTCTCAAGAACAATATTGAGCGTCGCGTCAATTTATTCGGCATCAGCGAGGCCAATGTCAAGTTAACCAACAATTCCGGCCAAAATCGACTCTCCATCGAGCTCCCTGGTGTTGCCGATATCAACTCGGCCATCAATTTAATTGGTAAAACCGCCAACCTCAGCTTTCGCGGAGAAGATTCAGCTGTTACTGAGGCAACCACCTCCGCCAGTTTTATCGACGCTTTCCCGTTTGATACCAAAATTAATGGCTCCCATTTAGTTAGATCCAACGTTCAACTAAATTCCAATACTTCCACTCCCGAAGTTGGACTAGAATTCAATCCCGAGGGTAGTCGTTTATTTGAAGAAGCCACTCGCAAATATCTCAACAAGAGAATAGCCATCTTCTTAGACGATGTGCCCATTACCTATCCCACGGTCCAATCAGTTATTACCGATGGCAAGGCAGTTATCAATGGTCAATTCGACATCAAAACCGCCAAGGAACTCTCCGCCCAACTCAATGCTGGTGCTCTACCTTTACCGATCACCATTCTCTCTCAGACTACGATCGGTGCTACTCTCGGCAAAGACACTATTCAGAAGGGGATTACCGCTGGACTAATTGGATTACTTATCCTCGCTATTTTTATGGTCGGAAACTATGGATACTTGGGATTTATTTCAGTTATTGGACTAATAATTTATGGCCTGATTACCCTTACTCTCTACCGTCTAATACCTATTACGCTGACTTTTCCAGGAATTGTCGGTTTCCTCCTCTCTATAGGTATGGCCGTTGACAGCAATATCCTCATTTTTGAGAGATTAAAAGAAGAAACTCGTGCAGGCAAGCCATGGAATATCGCTATGGAGTTGGGTTTTGGTAAGGCTTGGGACTCCATCAAAGATGCCAATACCTGCACCATCATTACCGGACTTATTTTATTCAATCCGTTTAGTTGGAATTTTCTCAATACTTCTGGGATGGTCAGAGGATTTGCCCTCACCCTGATTCTTGGTATTCTTATTGGGATGTTCACCGGTGTCTTTGTCACCCGTAACTTACTCCGTATTCTTGCTCATAAAAAAAATTAATTATGATACTTAATACTTACTACTTAATACTTAATACCTACTACTAACTTATGAATGTAATGAAATTCCGCCCCCTATTTTATCTTGTTTCCAGTTTCCTGTTACTAGTTTCTGCATTTTCTATTGCCAAATGGGGATTTCGCCTCTCCTCCGATTTTACCGGCGGCTCGGTCTGGGAAATTCAATTTAACCAAGCACCTGATATCAGTTCAGTCAACCAAGTTTTTGCCGATCAAAAAATAGACCTTTCCAGCCAACAAATTGACCAAAACAAATTGACTCTCCATTTTTCCCATATCTCCCATCCTCAAAAAGAAGTACTAGACCAGAAAATAAAAACCATCGATCCCAAATTCACTGAATTAAAGTTCGAAACTACTGGTCCAATTTTAGGCAAGGAGCTGATGCGCAAGACCATCATCGCTATTATTCTATCTTCATTTGCTCTGCTAATTTTTATTGGCTCCAAATTTAGTGACTTTTCCTTTGGTGTTTCCGCAGTATTGGCCATGTTACACGATGCTTTTATTCTACTCGGTGCCTTTTCCCTTCTGGGACACTTTTTCGGGGCGCAGCTTGATTCTCTTTTTGTAACGGCACTGTTGACCACACTCTCCGCCTCAGTTCATGACACAGTTGTTACCTTTGACCGTATTCGTGAATTACGCCGGAAAAATTTCAAAATAGATTGGGAAAATCTCGCCAATCAGGCAGTTTCTGAGGTTATTGTCCGCTCTATCAACAATTCTATGACTATTATTTTTATGTTGTTGTCTCTAGTTATGTTGGGTGGAGCTATTACCCGCTGGTTTGCCCTAGCTTTACTTATTGGTGTAATTTGTGGCACTTATTCTAGTACCGGTGTCGCCATTCCCTTAGTTCTGTTTTTCAAGAAAAATAAAAAATAATTTATTCAATTATTTTTATTATTTTTCCGTTCAATAAAGTAAATCTCCCCTCTACCATCTCTGCATCCATTACAAAGCTTATACCTGCTTTTTTTACTACTCCCAGTACTCCCTGCCTTTCAACCTCATCTACGTTAAATACATCAGCTCTTTTTATCCCCACTGTCACCTCATCCATTTTTATTTTTACTACATCACCTTTTGCCTCAACCTGTTTTGCTATTTTCATTTCGGCTATTATATCAAATGTACACTTGAAAACACATTGCTATGGAGTAAAATACCCACATGATAGAAAAAATCCTCGTTCAAATAGAAGGGTTAATAAATTCTAAATCAAAACTAGGTACAATTCGTGGCGTCCGATTCGAGGGGGAGGAAATCACCCCAGCATTAGAAACAGTCGCCACCGTTCTTGGAGTCAATATAGCCGAGCCCAAAGTGGACACTGATAATTCCAACTATCACCAAATCAGATCTCGTCTTTATTCGACCGCAGCCCATAGTGATATTATAGTCGAGCTAAGAAGTGTTGAGGGTAAAAATATAGCCGTCTTTGTCACCAAAACTCCCGTCGCAATTGTACAGAAATTGTTGCAAGGTTAGGCCATATCTCTAATCTTCTGAAGTAGCACTTCTCTCACATTCAAACTCACATCTTTTTCTACTTCTTCAAACAGAGCATCCAGCACTTCACCCACTTTTCGGCTCGGTTTAATATTTAGAGTTTCCATTACATCCAGCCCATCTACTTTTAGATCTTTGACCGAAAAAGGTTGTTTTTGCACTTCGACAAATCGTTTTTTGAGTAGTTCCCAGCGCCAGCTCGTTTCCTTAGCCCCGCTGCCTATCCTATCAGCCCGCCGCAGGTCAATCATCTCCTCTAGGTATTCTGGTGTCACATTGCGAATTAGGCGTCGTACCGCGCTATCAGTTTGTAGTTCCGTAGCCGTAAACATATGCCATCGCACCAGTCTAAATAATTTATCTAATTCTTTATTAGACAGTCTTAATCTTTTACCAATTTTATTGGCAATTCTACTGCCAATAATGTCGTGATTATGAAAAGTATTAATGCCATTTATTGTTTTCATCACTACCGGCTTGCCTATATCGTGAATCAGTGTCGCCAATCTAGTGATTGGATCATTAGTTTGGCAATTTCGCAGTGCCTCGAGGCTGTGGGTGAAGACATCGTATATATGGTGACCTCGCTGTTTCATTCCTTCCCCCACCAAAATTTCTGGCATAATTTCCGCCAACAATCCGGCATTTTTCAGCATCTTAATTCCATCTACAGCCTGATCACTCGCCAATATTTTAAACAATTCATCTCGCACCCGCTCCGCTGCAATCTTATTAATTAATGGGGCATTATTTTGGATGGCTCCAAACGTTTTTTCTTCTATTATAAATTCAATTTGGCAGGCGATACGGATCGCCCGCATCATTCGCAGGGCATCTTCCTTAAATCTCTCCTCTGGATTTCCCACCGCCCGAATAATTTTATTTTTAAGATCATTTTGCCCATCATATGGGTCAATAATTCGTAATTCGTAATTCGTAATTCGTAATTCCAACGCGATAGCGTTGACCGTAAAATCTCTCCTCTCTAAATCCTCTTCAATTGTCTTTCCCCACTCCACCTTGTCCGGATGTCGATTATCACTATATTCCCGCTCCGTGCGATAAGTGGTTATTTCAAAAATCTCCCCGTCTGGATTAACTATACTAAATGTCCCATAGTCATTCTCGCAAAAACTATTTTTCGGGAAAATCTTTTTCATTTCCTCGGGAGTGAGGTTGGTGGCAAAATCCCAATCTTTTACCTCTCGTCCTAGCATCAAATCTCTTACCGCCCCTCCCACCACAAAAATCTCAGATTTATTATCTGAGAATTTTTTCATAACCTTAGTTACTTTCTCTGGCAATTTCATTTCCATTCTCTATTTTACCCTATTCCATCATTTCTTTCTCCTCGTCAACAACACCGCATAGGGTACATCATCTCCTTTTTGTCTCAATGCGTCTGTCAGTGTCGTCGTTTCAAATAATTTATCTGCCCCAGCATCGACCTTCAGCAAAGTTCCACTTTCTACATCTCGAATAATTGCCACTGCGTGGCCATCTCTTCCTCTACTTGATATTACCATTGCTCCAGTAATATTATTTTCCTTCAAAGTATTTTCCACTTCGGTCAAAATACCCTCACCACCACAAGTTATATTAAATCCACGCGCTACCACTAGATCAGACTCTTCGATTATTTCATGATCCCATCTTTTTGGATCTAGTTGACCCGCTATTTTCCTGCGACTAACGGCATAAACTTTATCCGAGTTTCCCCCAAGTGTCACTGCCGCCACTTCAATACAGCCGTCTCGTCTTCGTGCCGCACAAAATATACTTATGGTTTCAAAAACAGGACCAACTATCTCACCAACACTTGCCATGTTTATTATCTCATTCATCGCCAATACTATCACAAAATAATAAATATATTGATATATTAATAGTCAGGATCTACAATACAGCTAAATTATATTTTAAATACATATATGGCAGGTAAAAAAGGACCCAGAGTTGAAAGTTCACAAATTAGAGCAGTTGGTGCAACTATTGGTAAAAATGGTCAAGTTGAAAGTATTTCTACCGTGATTCGCTCCACTTCCCTTGAAGCCGAGAACGCTACCCTAGACCTTTTACACCAAATGGGTATTACCTCTAGACCAATAGAACGCAGTAAAAATAATGGTAAATCATTTGCCCCAGGCCAAAACATGAGTCAAGCGGATTGGGACAAGATTTTCAAAAAAGGTCAATCACAAAATTAGAACTATATTTCCTACCAAAAACCCCTCCGAAAGCTTTCGGAGGGGTTTTTATTTTAATGTAATTAAAATTACATCTGTGGCTTGTCAGGTCGAGGTAGGGCTTCCTTGACGGCGATATTTCGGCCATCTTGTTCGGAGCCATCCAGAGCAGCCATGGCTGCTTGGGCTTCTTCCTCAGTCTCAAATTCCACAAAGGCAAAGCCTTTGCTTCTGTGAGAGAATTTATCAAATACTATGTTTGCCGAAATAACCTTACCGTACGCAGAAAAAATCTGTGTCAGCTGGTCATCGGTCATGTTGAAGGAAAGATTTCCTATAAAAAGCTTTTTTGCCATTATTTTTGCCCAAACTTGGGCGTTTTAACCTTATATAATACGACCAAGATTAAGGTCAGAACCCCTTGATCAACAAAAGTATAACATATAATAGCTTGTGGACAAGAAAATAAATTTATTATCACCAATTGTAATTAGTAGCCAAACACTATCCCAGTTAGTGCCAACTCTAGTTCACAATCGTTCCATAACCGATTTCGATGAATTTATCAATCCACCCTATCCCAAATTAAAACTAACTCTAAAACCAGCCATCAATCTAATAAATAAAATTATAAAATCACGTAAAAATATCCTTATTTACGGGGATTACGATGTCGACGGCATTACTGCCACTGCCGTACTTTGGCAGGCAATTTACAAAAATTATCCGAACGTCACCCCCTTTGTTCCCCATCGTCAACGTGATGGTTATGGTATCAAGGCCGCCTCATTTTTTCGTTTCCAGCAGGAGAAAAACATTCAATTTGATCTGTTAATTACTGTCGACAACGGTATCGTGGCCGACAAAGAATTGGCCAAAATCAAGTCCAAACAGCCGATAAAAATAATTGTTACCGATCATCATCTAGGTAACGTCAAATTAGAATCTGCCGATTGCATTGTCCACAATGTCTTAATATCAGGTGCTGGAGTATCTTGGTTTCTAGCCAAAGAATTGGATCCCAGTGCTGATTTGGGGTTGGCTGCCCTAGGTAGTGTGGCTGACTGTCTACCACTCACTGGTGTCAATCGTTCTCTGGTCGTTCATGGTCTAGCCCAAATAAATTCCACGCCCTCCCTTGGTCTCCAGAAGCTAATTCAAATTTCTGGTATCCACCATCCAGTTTCTGTCTATGAATTGGGTTTTCTTATCGGTCCACGGATAAATGCAATTGGCCGGCTCTCCGATCCCACCGATGCCTTGCGACTTTTATGTAGTCAAAACAACCTTCAAGCCTCACGTTATGCCAAGTCGCTCAATGATTTTAATCAAGACCGCCAAGTCATCCAAAAAGATTCACTTGAGCAGGTTGAATTATCAATAAGTAAGGGCGAGTCTCGTGCTCGCCCCAACCAAAAAATCATCTTTGTCTCTGGTCCATATAATGCCGGAATCATTGGTCTAATTGCCGGTCGACTCACCGGAAAATATTATTTGCCTTCAATTGTGATTAGTGTCGATGGCGATATCGCCAAGGGCTCCTGTCGCTCTATTCCCGAACTAAATATTATTGAATCTCTCCGCCATCATTCTGATTTGTTTATTGATTTAGGGGGCCACTCCGGTGCGGCAGGCTTTAGTATTTTAACCAAAAACATCAATAAACTAGAGAAATCCATACTGAAAACTGTTAACTCCAAACTCAACAAATTGAATTTAATGCCCCATCTTGACGTTGATTTACAAATGGATTTATCTGTAGTCAATACCAAAACCATCAAATCAATTCAGCAGTTGGCTCCTTTTGGTATTGGCAACCCCGAGCCATTATTTTTATTCAAAGATCTAAATATTCAAAATATCCGAACCATCGGCCAAACTAATGATCACCTCAAACTAAAATTAAATAATATCGATGCCATTGCCTTTAAAAAAGGGGAGTTAGTCCACAAATTAAAAGTTGGCGATAGCCTCGACGTTATCGCCAGTTTGTCAATCAACGAATGGAACAATGTTAGCTCCCCTCAGTTGATAATTAAAGAAATTATCATATAATATGAACTATATGACAAAGAGATACGATGTAGTTGCCATTGGACATCTACACCAACAAATTGTTCCACATGATTTTAATATTATCGCTGGAATGAGATACCCCGACGTCGGTATTGAAGTTAGTGATATTGGTTTAATTAGGCTAGATAAGAGAATCAGAGTTGCCAGTGTCAAGAGACTTGAAAATGATGGGCACTTCGAAGTACGACGTGGTAAATTAGGAAAAATTACTCTTCCTCCCCCTCGCACCTACGAGGGACGAATCGAATTTCTTAGTCCAGATGAGTCCGTTGTCTCAATTACTTTTCCAAGAAAAACTGTCAAAGAAGTCTAATGGAAATCAAACTCCATTATTCCTCAGCTTATAATTAAAGAAATAATATTTTAAATAAATTTGGCACCCTCCTTGTCAAGGGAGGGGGATGTCACGACTAATGTCGTGACAAGGGGCTGGGTTAAATATATAATTCCTCTATGAATCGTAGCAAAACTATCGAGTGTTTGGTCCTTGTCGGTCAAACCGTCAAATTGCAGGGTTGGGTGGCCAATATTCGTGATCATGGTCAATTAGCTTTTATTGATTTACGTGATTGGTTTGGCACAGTTCAAATCGTCACCAATAGGGAGATTGACTTTGGTAAAGAATGGGTCATCGAGGTCGAGGGTCTGGTCAAAAATCGTGATCCAAAATCAGTCAACACCAAAATACCCACAGGTTCAATCGAAATAGAGGCGACTCGGATCACTATCTTGAACAAATCTGAGGTCTCTCCCTTTCCACTCGACACCGATGGCACCGAACAGGACGAAAACTTGCGTCTCAAATACCGTTATCTTGACTTGCGACGGACTCGACTAGCCAATATTATTCAAAAAAAACACAAATATATTTTAGCTGTCCGTAATTGGATGGACAACGCCGGTTTTACCGAAATTATCACCCCTCTTCTGACCACTAGTTCTCCTGAGGGTGCCCGTGATTTTCTGATTCCCTCGCGGATTCATCAAGGTAAATTTTTTGTTCTCCCTCAGGCTCCCCAGCAATTCAAACAATTACTCATGGTTGGCGGTATTGATCGATATTTTCAAATTGCTCCTTGTGCCCGTGATGAGGATCCTCGGGCTGATCGCCATGCTGGAGTCTTTTATCAAATCGATATCGAAATCAGTTTTCCCACTATTGATATTATTTTTTCCACTGCCGAGAATCTGCTCCGTGACACTATTTCCACCATTGCCCCCCAAAAGAAAATTACCACTTTCCCTTTCCCTCGGATTTCTCACACCGATGCCCTGAATCGCTATGGCTCCGACAAGCCAGATATTCGTTTTGGCCTCGAGCTTCAGGATGTCACCTCCATATTAAAAAATAAAACCGAATTTAATGTCTTTAACAATGCAGAAATTATAAAAACAATAGTAGTAACCGGTGGTGGTGAATTTTCCAAAGCCCAAATCAATACTTTGGAGTTTGCCGCCAAAGAAAAGGGAGCCAAGGGGCTAGCCTATACCAAGGTTACCCAGAATGGTTTTGATACTGGTATTTCCAAATTCATTGAATCAACAAAAAATGATTTAATCAATTCTACAAAAGCACAAGAAGGGGACCTCTTAATTTTTGTCGCCGATAATTCAAAGACAGTCAACAAATCACTTGGTCATGTCCGCAATCTCTTGGGCACAATGCTAAATTTAATTGACCCAAATCTCCTCTCATTTGCTTGGATCACTGGTTTTCCTTTTTACGAAATCAATGATGAGGGTATATTGGATTTTGGTCACAACCCTTTTTCTATGCCAGTCGGTGGCATCGATGCTCTTAACTGTAACGATCCCTTATCTATCGAGTCCCATCAATATGATTTGACTCTCAATGGTTTCGAGTTGGCCTCTGGCAGTATTCGCAATCACGAACCTGAGACTTTAGTCAAAGCCTTCGAAATAGTCGGTTATGGCCGCGACGAAGTCATTCGTAAATTTGGTGGCCTCTACAACGCTTTTCACTATGGCGCCCCACCCCACGGTGGCTGGGCTATTGGTTTGGATCGGCTCTTAATGCTCTTGCTTGATGAGCCCAATATTCGCGATATCTACGCTTTTCCTCTCAATTCCAATGGCATCGATGTCCTGATGGGCGCCCCGAGCGTTGTCGACGAGCGGCAACTATCCGATGTTGGTATCAAATTAATCCATGAAGACAAAATTAAAAAACCTGCCCAAAAATAATCAGCTTTTATTTTGGCTATTATCAACGGTTATCTTGCTATCTAGTTTTTTAATATTTTTTTTATACAAATCGCCACTAGCAGTCAATTCTCCTGTCTTTGCACCCATTTCTCTCTACCAGCATCCACTTATCCCCCATGTTAATGCCACTACTAATCCTCACTTGTTAGCCAAAAATTATATTTTAATTGATATCGCCACCAACACTATTTTATTATCTCAAAACCCCCATGGGCGAATTTATCCGGCTTCTACCACCAAGTTAGCTACCGCCCTGACTGCCCTCAATATCTATCCTCTCGACGAAGTAGTCAATATTGGGGCCACTTATGCCGAGGGTAAAGTTATGGAATTGAAAAGCAGCGAAAATATCACCATCCGTTCACTAGTCACCGCCCTCTTAGTCTATTCCGCCAACGACTCTGCCTACAATTTAGCCAGTCATCATCAACTAGGTGTTGCCGGATTTATCAAAGAAATGAATTCAATCGCTACAAAATATAATTTATCGGACACCCATTTTGTCAATTATGATGGCATCCATTCCGATAATCACTACAGTTCAGTTTGGGACTTATCCCAGTTAGGCCGACTGGCCATCAAGAATCAAATTATTCGAGATACAGTCAAAAGTAAAAACATTACAGTTACCGACACTAGTGGCAAAATCGTTCATCTCCTCGAGTCCACCAACGAGCTACTCGGCGTTATCCCTGAGATAGAGGGTCTCAAGACCGGTTGGACACCCGAGGCCGGTGGTTGTTTTGTCGCTCTAATCAATATTAACGGTCACGAATTAATTAGTGTAGTTGCCCAAAGTGATGATCGTTTTGGTGATACTACCAAGATTGTTTCTTGGGCCAAAGACAACATCTCTTGGCAATCCTATAAATAATTTGTGCATTTCCCTTTCTTCAAGGGGAGATCCCGACTTTATGTCGGGAGAGGGGTTTAATTATTTTATATAACTATCCTTTACTGCCGTCACATAGGCGGCAAACTTACCATCGCCTTCAAACACATAAATTGGTTGTAAATAATTTGTTAGGCTAATTGGCTCAAAATAAGCCAAATATATGTTTCGTATCGCCACATTATTGGCCACCACATCCGATGCTGGCCAATAGTTCCCTGACTTTAGGTCATTAAATGCTTCCTCAGCTGTTTTTATAGGATAAGTAGAATATATCTCTCGGTCTATGTTGGCATATTTATAATTTACTTCGACTACTTTTCTCCCCTCCGTTTGTGAGCCAGTAACTAGCACCGACACCGATGCACCATTAATATCTGTCGACATTATTTTCATATTGTCGGCAATAACTTTTCTAAAGAAGTCTACCTTAACAATATTTGCCTCGGACAAGGATGAGACCGATTTTAGTCCCTCAAATCCTATTTTCCAAAAGCTAACTTTAGCATCCCCTTCGACTAAATCAGTCGGGAATTTACTTCCTCCTGACAAATATCCCTTGGCAATATTAACCGCCTCTTCCTTAGTGGGCATCTTTTCCGGATTCAGCAATAGTTGGTCACTTTCATACGGGTATTTAAGGCTAAAACTGCCATCCAATACATTCATAGTCAGTGTCAAGTTCAGGCTATCATTTTTGAATTCATAGACCCCATATTTTACTTCACTTGGCTTACCCACAAATCCGAGGTCTCTGGCAGTAATCGTATCCTGATCTAAGGCCAAAAAAGTATTA
Organism: Microgenomates group bacterium; assembly: GCA_049303675.1. Classification (GTDB taxonomy): domain Bacteria; phylum Patescibacteriota; class Microgenomatia; order UBA12405; family UBA12405; genus UBA2283. The sequence continues at coordinate 581,888 of JBAQNJ010000001.1, forward strand.
TCCGGTCTAGTAATTACAAACACCCTCGCTTGATCTTTGTAGACTGGAAACTTGTCGCTGGCCAGCTCAGTCGTAAAATTTTTCTTTTCAAATTTTTTCTCAGGGAAAACCGTCTTGGGCAACAATCCAAATTTTACATCGGGGGGAGTATAGGGTGGATGGGCTCGGACATAGGCCGCAATCCCCATCCCAATCAACATGTACAATCCTGTAAAAATAGCAATTCCCACTCCTCCGTATTTTATTATTTTCCGACTAACATAAGCTGTGTGCGTCAAAGACATAAAATATTCTACATTATTTTAAGTCTCCCTTGTTAAAGGGAGATTTAGAGGGATTGAAATGCTAAAATATCCCATGTCTTCTACTACTGTTCGTACCCGTATTGCGCCTAGCCCCACTGGTGAATATCATATTGGTCATCTTCGCACCTGTCTTTACGACTATGCCCTAGCTCGCCAAAGTGGCGGTCAGTTTGTCATTCGTATTGAGGACACCGACCAAAAAAGATTTGTCCTCGGTGCTACCGAGAAAATTTTAGAGGTAATCAAAGATTATGGTCTCACTTGGGACGAAGGTCCTGATGTTGGTGGTCCCTATGCTCCCTATATCCAGACCCAACGTCTGTCCACCTATCAACCGATAGTCGACGAACTAGTCAAAAAAGGCCATGCATATCACTGTTTTTGCAGCCAAGAGACCCTCGACCAGATGCGTGAAGTCCAAAAAGCTGCCAAAAAAATACCCAAGTATGACCGTCGTTGTCTCAAACTGACTCCAGAGGAAATTAAGACCAAGATAAACAATGGTGAGCAGTCTGTTATCCGCATGCGTATTCCAGATCGTGAGACCATCGAATTTACCGATCTTATTCGTGGCAAAATAAAATTTAACTCGAGTGATATCGACGATCAGGTACTTATAAAATCAAATGGCATTCCCACCTATCACTTTGCCGTGGTGGTCGATGACCATCTCATGAACATTACTCATATTTTTAGGGGTGAGGAGTGGATCACCTCTACCCCCAAACAAATTTTACTTTATCGTTTTATGGGTTGGGATGTCCCTCTCTTTGCTCACTTGACGGTTCTGCTCGATCCGGGTGGACAGAAAAAAATGAGCAAGCGTAGCGGTTCTGTTTCCGCTCGTTCATTCTTGGATGACGGTTATTTGCCCGAAGCTATGCTAAATTTTCTGATGCTACTAGGGTGGAACTCCGGCACGGAAAAAGAGATATTCTCCCTCGAAGAATTTGTCAAAGAATTCAGCCTCGATCATTTACACAAAAAATCTCCAGTTTTTGATCGCCAAAAATTAGATTATTTTAACGGATTATATATTCGTCGGTTATCTGACGAAAAATTATTTGCTTATTTCAAAAATTTTTTACCCTCAGCCAGCGACGAACAAGTAAAAATATTAGCTCCAGTCTTAAAGGAACGAATCGTCAAATTTTCCGATTTAAAAGAATCACTTAAATTTTTATTTGAAGACGTTGTCTACGACAAAGAATTATTACTCAAGAAGGGGACTAGTGTCGAAGTTGCTCGCGATATGTTGACTCAGACAAAAAATGTTTTTATAGATTTTACAGATTTACAGCCCAAGATAGACAGTTTAATTGCTGATAATAATTGGAGCAAGGGCGAATACTTTATGGTACTCAGAGTGGCTATCTATGGTTCTGCTTTTACTCCCCCAGTGGTCGAATGTCTACCCGCTCTGGGTCCAGAAAAATCCATTCACAAATTAGATCTGGCCATCAATTTGCTAAAATAAATTGTGTTTTTATTTTTAGCCCTATTATTTTTATTTTCCTCTCCCGTTTTTGCTACACCCATAATTAAAATTACCAATTTTTCCTCCAACTCTTTACCTGAATGGATCGAAATTCACAATGAGACTGACAATTTAATTGATTTAACTGGCTGGAAAATAGGCGATAGCAATCCTACACCAGAATACGATATCTCATTATCTGGCTGTTTGTCGGAAAATTCTTATCTTACTGTTTACCAACAGTCAGCCTTATTGAACAACGATGGTGATACTATATCTTTGTTTGACCAAAATAATATATTAATTGATCAGTTGGTCTATTCAGTAGGCAAAACGGATAGTACTCAAAGATCAGACAATACTTGTGTTCCTTCACCAACGCCCACTCTAACCCCTACCGCCACATCAATTCCACCCACCAATACTCCTATTCCCACTGTCACCAATACCCCAACAACCACCCCCACCTCATCAGCTACTCCCACTCCCACCGCCACTATTACCCCCAAGCCGACTCTTACCCCTACCCCCACCCCGGAACCCACAGTCGTCATGGAGCCCACCCCCACCGATTTACCCGATCAACCCATGGTTTTAGCCAGTACTGACCTCAACATCACTCCTACCCCCGCCCTCAAAACTTCATTTTTCACTCCCACCACTATCTCCACTCTGGCCATTGGCCTTGGTCTTCTGCTCTTGGTCACCCCCTTAATTATGCAAAAGTTTAAGAGATGAAATTATCATCATATCTCAAATTATTACCCTCCATTATCTGGATGTGTTTTATTTTTTTTCTCTCTTCCCTGTCCACCTCATCTATTCATGGCACCTTCAATCAGCGTTTCCTCATTCTCAAATCCTTTCATCTAATAGAGTATGCCGTGTTGGCCATCCTCATCTATTTACCAATTCAAAAAATACCCCAATCTATTCTTATTTCCTATCTCTATGCCATCACCGATGAAATCCATCAACACTTTGTCACTGGTCGTACCAGCAAATTTTCCGACACCCTAATAGATTTGATTGGAATTACCCTCGGAATAATTATTATAAAAAAACTATTCTCCCTTGTTAAAGGCGTGCGGTCCCAGAAGTGGGAGTGATACGGCGTAGCCGAGAGGGATTGAATTTGCTACACTGAATTGTGTTCAAATTTCTCAAACTATATTTCCTGCCCCATCCCGACAACAATCACAAGGCCTATCTCATTCAGCCAGGGTTTATTGGTGTCTTAATCGCTGTCTATCTCCTCAACCAGTCATTTATCAAATCCTTTACTATTCTTCGCCCTGGAGTACTCGGTTATTCCTCAGAAATAACTGTTCAAAAAGTCATAGACCAAACTAATTTGCTTCGCAAGGAAGCGGGTCTACCTCGTCTAGTTTACAATCCCATCCTATCCCAATCCGCCGCCAGCAAAGCCGCCGATATGTTTGCCGCCAATTATTGGGCTCACAATTCGCCCAGTGGTCGCACCCCTTGGGATTTTTTCAAAGCTGCCGGTTACAAATATTCCCTTGCTGGCGAAAACCTCGCCAAGGACTTTTATGACACCGATTCGATGATGAAAGCTTGGATGAATTCACCGACACACAGGGACAATATTGTTAACAGTAAATACAAAGAAATTGGTATTGGTGTGGTCAATGGCGTCCTCGGTGGTGTCAAAACCACCCTCGTCGTCCAGCATTTTGGTACCCCCCAAAGTGGAGTTGTCTATAGTGCCACCACTCAAGAGCCGGAAATTGTCTCCCCAGTCAACGACGTGGCTCCCAGCTCTCGACCCCTAGTTAGTCCTCTGGCCATCAGCCAAATAGTTGGATTACTTATGTTTGGGTTAATCATCATTACTTTAATTATTGATATTTATCATTCCCTCCAATTCAAGCATCATCGTCTTAGCGGTTCCTCACTTAGCCATGCCGGCTTTTTACTAGTTATTCTCATGCTCTTAATATTTACGAGGCAGGGGAGTATTCTATTCTAATGAAACAAAAACTCGATTATCTCTTAGTGTTTTTACTTTTTTCTTTTGGATTTTGTCTTTATCTTTATTTTTCCTACAATGGTCATTTACAGCGCAATGTTATTTACGTTACCGGTGGCTTATATTTTCTTTGGAGTCTCTGGCACCACTATCGTCTTGGCGACCTCCACTTGTCCATTATTATCGAATATCTAGCCATCATCTCCCTCGGATTACTAGTTCTCTCTTCAACTTTTGTATTTTGAACTTATTTATTCTCACTGGGTCTCCACTTAGTAGTTCCTCAGGTACTTTTTGTCCCTCATACTCCGCTGGTCTAGTGTATTGAGGATACTCGATATAGCCTTCACTCGAATGACTTTCTTCCTTACTCGAATCATCTTTTCCGAGGACTCCCTTTAACAATCTAGTTACACTATCAATCATCACCATTGCTGGAATTTCCCCACCAGTTAGGACATAATCACCAATCGATATTTCTTCGTCTACCAGACTCGATACCCGTTCATCAAATCCCTCGTAGTGGCCACAAATAATAATCAAATTTTCATATTGCCCCAATCTTTCCGCATCTTGTTGCGTAAACCTTTTCCCTCGCGCCGAAGTTAATATTATTCTTGTTTTTTCTTTAACTCGTAACTTATCACTCGTAACTTCAGTGATTGCCTTCGCAATCACGTCGACTCTTATCAACATCCCCACTCCACCACCATAAGGTCGATCATCCACTGCCCCATAATTATTCCATGCCCACTGGCGCATATCATGGGTATTTATTTCGACAATTTTTTTATCCATTGCTTTTTTTATCATTGACTCCCCAAACACTCCCTCAAACATTTTCGGGAACAATGTCACAATATCAAATTTCATGGAATATTATACCAACTTATTACTTATCCATCATCCCTATCTTCTCATTAATTTTTTTGGCAATTTTTTCTGGACTCAGCAGTTTTCCCTCTTCACAGCAGTCAATTCCCACCCACCAATTTGGATTCGTATTTATCATATAGCGATACTCTTCTGCCGCTCGATTTTGATGTTCCAGATTTGCCTCAGCTTGGTCAATATTTACAACACCAGCATATTCTCTTTTTTGTTTATTCAAAATATTTTGATAACAAATATCCGGGTCAACAAATAGTACAATTATTAAATCAGGTTTAAAAATCTTCATTTCTTTCCAACCAGTTTTCCATAGCCAGTCGCGATATTCTTTTTGATTATCACCACTCAACTTGGCCACTTGATGGACATTAGAGGTGAAATATCGATTAGAAATTACATACAGTCCTCGATCAATTTTTTTCTTTATTTCTTGGCTACCCCAATATTCATCAATCATATATGGTAAAACCGACAGATAAGGACTTATCGAAAATAATTCGCCAAATTCACAATTAGCATTCTCCCCACCAGTTTTCCCCAGACACTGGTTTTATATCGGGGAAAATCTTCTGTTTCAACTTTATACCCCCTATCTTTAAATTGATCACCCAGCAAACTGATTTGATTATTTTCAAATTTATTGTTATCTACAGCGTATCCATCGCTAACTAATTTCTGAATCAACAGTCCCGACTGCAATGTTTTTCCACTTCCATCAATCCCTTCAATCACAATAAATTTTCCTCTTTTCCTTTGCACCTCTCAGATTATCAATGACCTAGCAAAATTACAATTAATCAAATAATTGGTCAATTTCTACTTCATTATCACCATCTGTCATTAATGGTAAATTCATTCGTAGTTGTTGGGTTTTTTTAAATCTTTTCTCACATTCAGGCATAATATCATTTGCTAAGTCATCAGCTGTAATTTGACATTCTACCTCACTTCTTTTTGGAATTTTACCAAAAATTCCTTTAGCCATTAAATTTAAATGTAGTTGATGTTCGCCACTTATGCTTCTGGTTTTTCTAACTTTCAACAATTCACACAAATCACAGCCCAACATTTCTCTTAATTTTTCTTGGTCGGGACTAAATTCAAAACGCTTTTGATAGACAAATGATACACCGTTATTATATGCAAACACACTTGGATAGGCAGTATGTCGACCTACAGGCACAAACTTTGCCAATACTAACGCTTCATCTGTTGTAGGTAACATAGTATAATATTATATACCATTGTATTACCACTTACTCGATTGCCGTCTACAGATATCTATTAGCAAGTCTGTAGTGCATTCTTCTTTGGGGATACCTAGTGGCGTCAGCTCTTCTATGGCGCAGACGTCAGGTGCTACCGCTCTTCTTTTTCGAGGCTGGATTTCACCAGATTCTTTAATAGGATATCTCGTTTCCTCATAATACCAATTACCTCTATCGCTGTATCTTATTCTCCCAGTTCTGACCGAAATATATTCATACCACCGACGAGCATTTTTAGATAAAACCGTCATTAATCGACAATCTGGTAATCGGCGTTTATTAATATCTCGCATTTCTGCCATCACAATTTCTTGTACTATCGATTCTCGATACCACATTTCTTCACTTTTTTCATGACACCAATAATTATCTTCACCCCCAGCTAGTTCAAAAAGCCATTCCGGAACTTCCGCTACATCATCCGCAGTTAATGGTCTAATTTCTGGCATTCTTACAAATTCTTTATCTAATATCTCGCCAACCGTATCAAGTAAATCATTATCAACAAATTCAATATCTTCCTCATCTTGGTATAAATCTTGTTCTCCATGATAATAATAATCAAACCACTCATTAGAATTATCATAACTAATTACTCCATCTCTGCTTCGTTGCATTGACAAATGCATGGCTGAGTCATCTGCCGTCATTACCTCTTGAGATTGGATTTCGGCCAAATCCTCATCTAATCCCAATGGTTTACCAAAAAATATTGGATCATTTTGTTCCAGCTGATAATTTATATTATCTATTGACTCAGAATTTAACATTTGGTTGATTATATTTCAAAGTTTCAAAAATTGCTGATGTTTGTTATATACTCATTTCATGACACAAGACAAACAAACTGCGGTGATAGTTATCCCCACCTACAACGAGGCAGGGAGTATCGGTCAGATGATCGATTACTTAAACAGCAAAACTTTCCCATCTTTGGACAAAAAATGGGAAATGAAAATATTAGTTGTCGATGGTAACTCCCCCGACGGTACTGGCAAAATCGTCACCGACAAATCTAAAAAATATAAAAACGTTTTTCTTCTTACTGAGACCAGCAAAGATGGCATTGGTGCCGCTTACCTCAAAGGCTTCAAATATGCCATGGAAAAATTGGCCGCCGATTTTGTATTTGAATTTGATGGTGATTTCCAACACCCTCCCGAGATGATCCCCAAAATGTTGCAGGCAATAGACGATGGTTATGATTATGTTATCGGCTCCCGTAAAATCAAGGGTGGTAGCAACCCCAAGGGTTGGGGATTCAAACGGACCTTCCTCTCCGAGGCCGGCAGTCTAGTTGCCAGAATTATTTTGTTTTTTCCATTCAAAAACTTTTTCCATGTCACCGATCCCACCACTGGTCTGAAGGTCACTCGTGTCCGTGGTTTTGCCGATCACTTAAATCTAAATTTTAATCATCTTTATACCAAGAGCTTTGGTTACAAATTCCAATTATTATTCGAAACTCTGGCCTTAGGTGCCCGATTTAAAGAAGTTCCCCTCGTCTTCAATGTCCGGACTACTGGCGAGTCCAAAATAGAGCGTCAGGCTACTATCGAGATGTTGATGACTACCCTAAAAATACGCTGGTTTGATGACTTTACCCAAAAATTCCTCAAGTTTGGCACAGTTGGTTTTGTTGGCTATTTATTCAATGCCTTCGGTCTCGTTTTGTTTGCCAAAATCACCACAATCGAGTGGCTTATTTGGTTACTGGCTACCGAAGTAGCTATCATTAGCAACTTTACTCTCAATAATGTCTGGACGTTTAGCTCACAGAAGATTACCGACACTTCTCTTTTTATCAAAAAGTTTTTTCAATTCAATTTATCTTCTGTTGGAGCCATCATTATACAGGCAGTTGTTGGCTCAATTGGTGTTACCGTGTTTGGCCTCTCTCGTCAGATATTATTACCCCTTATCATTCTGTTTCTGGTTTTGCCCTACAATTGGCTGATGTACAACACCTTTATTTGGAAAAAGAAATAAATGTCAGAAGCCAGTCATCATCAAGTCAATCAACCCGGCGACCACGACAATATATTCTTTTATCCCAAAGAATTTTATGTCTTTGATAATTTCAGCTCATTTCAGGTCGAATGGCACGGTTTTCTCTGGCCCACCTCCGAGCATGCTTTTCAGGCTGCCGGCTTTATTGATACCGCCCCAGATATTTATTCGGAAATACAATCAGCTCGATCGGCTCATGATGCCCAAAAAGTTGCCTACCAGAACAGGGATAAATTACCTTCAGATTGGGATAATATAAAAGTTAATCTAATGAAAGACATCCTTCGCCACAAAATTGACCAACATCCATACGTTCTCAAAAAGTTACTTCAATCCGGCACTAGGGAGATTATCGAAGACTCATGGCGTGATTCAGAATGGGGCTGGGGGTTGCATCAGGACGGTCAAAACAAATTAGGCCATATTTGGATGGATCTTCGCACAGAATATCAGAAAAAATAGTTAGTTACTCTCCCTTTTTCAAGGGGAGATGGTCCTGAGCTTGTAGAAGGACCAGAGGGGTTTTGATTTTCATCACCCTTCCACCTGTCTCTTTTACCAATTCTTCAAAAGTAAGTTCAAACACAGCATTATTTTTTCCTGCTGCCGCCCAAATCCTCTCAAATCTATCCAAATCCATATCTATATAGGTCTCTATCTTATTTAGGTGCCCCCATGGCGGCACACCTCCGATTACGTAGCCAGTTTGGCCACGGACAAAATCGGCATCAGCTTTAAATATTTTCTCTCCCAACTCACTTTCTATTAGTGCTTCATCTATTCTATTTATCCCACTAGCTACCACCAAAATAGCCTTGTTTTCGGCAGTTTTAAAGATAATAGATTTGGCAATTTGGGCCACCTCACACCCTAGTGCACTGGCAGCCTCCACCACTGTTCTAGTTAACTCTTTAAACTCTATTACTTTGTATTTATCCGCCAAAAACATAGAAATATAGGATAATAATATAAATGGATCAACTTATAGCTTTTAGATATAGTCTGTAGTATAATACGACCATTATCGATTATTTATAACACAAATGAAAGGTATCGTCTTAGCAGGTGGACATGCTACTCGGCTTCGTCCTCTCACCAAAATCACCAGTAAACAGTTATTGCCGGTCTACGACCGACCCATGATTTATTATCCCATTGATACCCTCATCAAAATGGGCATTAGGGAAATCCTTATAATCGTTGCTCCCGAGTATGCTGGCCACTATCTCAATCTTCTCGGTTCAGGTAAAGAAATGGGAGTGGATTTTAGCTACGAAATTCAAGATGAGCCTCGAGGTCTAGCCGAGGCCTTTATTATTGGCGAAAATTTTATAGGCCAAGACAATGTCACCATGGTTTTAGGTGACAATATTTTTGATCAAGACTTTTCCAAAGAAATCAGTACTTTCAAGAGTGGTGCCATGGTCTTTGCCAAGAAGGTTGAGGATCCCCAGCGTTTTGGTGTAGTCGAGTTTGATGAAAATATGAAGGCTCTCAATATCGAAGAAAAGCCCAAGGTTCCCAAGAGTGATTATGCCGTCGTCGGACTCTATACCTACGACAACCGTGTAGTTGGTTATGCCAAAAATCTTCAGCCATCAGCTCGTGGGGAGATAGAAATCACCGATCTCAACAATTTATATCTAAAGAATGGCGAAATAAGAGTCAACATTTTTGGAGGTATGTGGGAGGATGCCGGTACTTTTGAAAGCCTAGTTCGTGTCAATCAAATGATGTACGAGCGTCATCAACAGAAGGTCCGCAATGAAGTGGAGACTCTCAAAAAGCGAGTTATCGATCTCGAGACCGAGAAAGGCAACCTTCAGGCCCAATTGTCTGTCAACTAGTCATTGCATTTCTCCCTCTGTTGTCATAAATTAAACATATGACAAATTCAACCAACTCCACCGATCTCAAGGGTTTATTAGTCCAATTGGACAATTTTTTGACCGAGTATCTGGTCAAAAAAGCCCCTAGTTTACCCGACAATGTTAAGGAAATCATCGTCAAATACGCACCATATCTCAGCATTTTAGTTATCGTTCTGGCAGTTCCGGGTGTAATTGCTTTACTAGGACTTTCGGCCATGATGACGCCATTTGCTTATACAGCTGGATTATATCGACCATCCTTTTCCTTCCCCGTTTTATTTTTAATTGCTTCCCTAGTCATCGAGGCTTTAGCTATCCCCGGCCTTTTTGCTCGCAAAATTACTGGCTGGAATTTTATGCTATATGGTACCCTTATCAACGCCGTCTACCAATTGCTACGACTCGACATTGGCGGACTCATTATCAGTACTGGCCTATCGCTTTATTTCCTCTATCAGGTCAAGTCACTTTACAAAGCCTAGTTTATTATATTGTCCTCACGCTCAATCTATTGGCCGGCCCTAGTCCAAACCATGAATCACCATGGACAATCACTATGGTATCGCCCTTCTTTAGCCAGTTACTGTTTTTTAATTCCTCAAATACTGGGTCCTCACCAGTATATACTTCATTTTTGAATGTTTTATAGTAGGGGATAGCCCCATAAGATAGGCATAATTGATTCAATACTTGGGTATCATTGCAAATGGCAATTAGTGGCACTGCCAGTCTATATCGTGACATTATTCTGGTAGTTGTCCCTCCACGGGTAAAAGTCACCACCGCTTTTATCGGCTTATCCAACTTATCTCTGGTCATTTTCGCGGCCGATTCGGCTATGGCGTCGGTTAGTGTTTTGGCCACTATTTCCACATTTCTCAATTCTCCGGTGTTTTCGCAAAAACTCAATATTTTGCCCATAATACTCACCGCCTCAATTGGATATTTACCTACCGCTGTTTCTTCCGAGAGCATCACCGCATCTGTCCCATCAAAGACGGCATTGGCCACGTCCGTTGCTTCAGCCCGAGTTGGGTTAGGATTATTAATCATCGAATACAACATTTCCGTGGCTACAATCACTGGTTTGCCCCCCCTCCGGCACTCATCGACTATTTTTTTTTGGAAAAATGCCAGCTCTTCAATCGGAATCTCTCTCCCCAAGTCTCCTCTGGCCACCATTATCCCATCAGCGGAATTTATAATCGGTATCAAGTTTTTTATTGCCATGCCATTTTCAATTTTAGCCACTACTTTGGCAGATATCTTGTTTTTCTGCAGTCTGCCTTTCAAGTTCTCTACCTCTTTAGATGTTTTTAGGTAGGACAAGGCCACATAATCAAAATCCCTTATTTCGATTCTAAAATCGGCACTGGGGATATCGATCATTATCGCCACATTTATTTTTACTTTTTTAGACAAAGCTCGAATCAGGCCAATTTTCTGATTATGCCACTCTGTTGGGCTATATTTGAGATTAAATCTAAATACGTTTACCCCCAATCTCAACAAGGATAGTAGTGTTTTTTCCGAAGTCGTCGCTGGTCCGATTGTCGCCACAATTTTAGTTCGTCTCATCTCCTTCATACAAAATTCTACCAAAATATAGGCGAGTGGTGATATCCTATATGGATTATGCGCCGCCAATATCTCTGGTATTCACTAATATTCATATCAATCCTCATTATCTTCGGGGCACTTTATGGTATTTTTAGCCTCAAAAAAATTATCGTTAGCCCTATCGCTCCAACCCCACTGCCTACCTCAATTCTACCTACGCCCACCTCTGATCCAGATGCTGAGTTCTCAGTTCTCTTGCTCGGTTATGGCGGCGGTCTGCATGATGGCGGTGCCCTAACTGATTCAATTATCCTTGCCAATATTCGTCCTCACGACCGGAAAATCAGTCTCATCTCTATTCCTCGTGACCTTTGGGTAGAATTGCCAGTCGGTACTAGTACCCCCTATTTTTCCAAACTAAATTCCGCCTATCCCTATGGCAATGACGACAAAAAATTCCCCGACAAACTGCCCCAATTTACCGGTCCTGCCGGCGGCGGCCAAATGGTTTCCTCAGTTGTCTCCCAAGTCACCGGCAAAACAGTTAACTATTTTTTAGCCGTTGATTTTGCCGGTTTTACCAAAGCTGTCGATGTCTTGGGTGGGATTGATCTGCGGATCACTCAGCCTTTTACCGACAAATTTTATCCCCTCGAAATCGGTACCACCGATACCTGCGGCAAGTCAGGAGAAGAGATTATCGCCCTCGAAGCCACCATGTCCGGTGACAAACTGGATCAGCAGTTTACCTGTCGTTACGAAACACTGGCTTTTTCGGTAGGTACTACTCATTTGGATGGCGCCACTGCTCTCAAATTCGCCCGTTCCCGCCACTCTGAGTTTGACGGGGGGGACTTCAATCGCAGCAGTCGCCAGCGTCAAGTTATCTTAGCTATCAAATCTAGGGTAATTAATTTCAACTTTATTAGTAAAATCATCCCCCTACTTCGGACTTTATCGTCTCACCTCCGCACCAATATTCCCTTATCAACGATGGAGTCTCACTTATCTCGGGCCAGTGAGTTTTCTCAATATCAGGTGACCTCTGTTTCACTTAATGACAAAAATGTTCTCCTCCAAAGTTTCCAAAATCGCCAGTCAGTTCTCATACCCACCGGTGGGGTGAATAATTATTCTGAAATAATCCAATATATTCTCGATCAGCAAACCACAAATTCTAAATTCTAAATTAATCCCTTTATGGTTTTCTCAATCATCTTCGGTACCTCTTTATCCAAAATAGACGGCAGCAAGTTAGTGACACTTAGATTAGGCAAATTATATTCAAAAATAGCCTTAGCCACCGCCAATTTTATCTCAATTGTCACCTTATTAATCTTGGCACTCAGTAACCCCTTAAACATCCCAGGGTAGGCCAGAGCATTATTGATTTGATTATCATAGTCAGATCTACCGGTAGCCACTATCATTGCTCCGGCTTTTTTGGCCTCATCGGGCATTATTTCTGGACTAGGGTTGGCCATGGCAAATATAATCGGTTCTGGCGTCATTTGTTTGATCATTTCTGGGGTCAATATATTCGGTCCCGACACCCCGATAAATACATCGGCATTTTTTAATCCCTGCCCCAAAGATTCTGTTTTTGTTTGTCCTGTCAGTTTTGCCATCTCCATTTTGTATTTATCCATCTCAGTCCGGTCCGAGGATACCAATCCCTTAGAATCAAACAATTTTATCGACTCGATTGGCAAATCAGAGGCGTGTAGCAATCTCGTAATCGCATTTCCTGCTGCCCCCGCCCCCACAACTACTACATTTATTTTTTTAAATTTTAAATTCAAAATTTTAAATTTTATATGCAGTGCTCCTCTCAGTGCTGCCAGGCAGACTATCGCCGTCCCATGTTGATCGTCATGGACAATTGGTATATCCAATTCTTCACTCAATCTCTTTTCAATTTCAAAACAGCGTGGCGCTGAGATGTCTTCGAGGTTTATAGCGGCAAAGTTTACCGAAATCGCCTTAACTATTTTAATTATTTCCTCGGTGTCTTGGGTGTCTAGGCATATCGGAAAAGCATTTAGCCCCGCAAATTCTTTAAAGATGACACATTTCCCCTCCATTACTGGCAGTGCCGCTCTTGCCCCGATATTCCCAAATCCCAACACCGCCGTCCCATCCGATATCACTGCCACCATCTTGCCAGCAATTGTATAGTCCCGTACTAGATCCGGATTGTCTTTGATTGCCATACATATTTTACCTACATTTGGGGTGTATATTTGCGACAAATCGTCTCTCGTCTCTACTTTTACAGTGTTACAAATTTCTAGCTTACCAATATTTTTTTTATGTATTTCAAACGTATCGGTCATTTGTGAATTATAATTTAAGTAGTGACATAGTACAATTCATATATTTCCATAAGATGACAATTGATTTACCGAGGCATCATCCAATTTTAGACCAAGATAAACATCAAAATCTCAAAGATCATTATCATCTGGTTTCCACCATTCTTAGCGTTTCCCGAGAACAATTGCCCCCAGACAATGTTAACTGGATTAGTTTCTTAGAAGAATTCGTCCTCTCTCGGCTGGCCCATGCTATCGATCCTCACCCGACTGTTCAAAACAAAGCAGTCCCCCGCCTACCCCGCAAAACAATTACAGGACGTGCCAATCGTCATAAATTAAATTTCTTATGGAATGATTTTATTTCAGTGCCAGTCGTGGACACTGAAAAATGTCTTTCCCAAATAGAAAATCTTTATATATTCTGGCAAGAGAAAAGTCATTGATTATTTTTTTCTTTTAACGAAAAAAATATTTCTGTCGATATCGCCAGTCCCAGTAGCAATCCTACAAATACTCCATATCCATAGTTAACCATGTAGGCGAATATCAACAGTAGTGGAAACTTCAACAGTTCAGTTATCAGGCTCGATCCCGAAATAGTCGTCGCTCGATTATAGGAGTTACTATATTTATTAATAATATCGGAAAAATAGGGATATCTCACATTTTCACAAATAACTAGCATTATATATGCCCCCATGGCCACCAATATATTTTTTACCGATACTTCGTTTAGCCAAAACAATCCTAAGAAAAATACACATCCCCAGTTGGCCACTTTAATTATCGTTTCACTGCTCCACCATCGCCACCACTGGTGTGATTTCATATTGAGAATAAAAATTATTCCATGATAGAAAGTTGCCATTAGTCCAATCCAAAGTACCGCCATTCCCATATTAGTAAAGTATACCGAGCTAACTCTCCACAGCATAAAACTCGCCAAAAAAATCAAAGTTCGGTTGATTGTCACTCGGATTAGTGTGGGGTTATCTTTAAATAGTTGAAGCGAATCTCGTAGAACCCCTTTGGCTATTTTTTCTCCTCTCTGAAAATGCTTTGGTTCTACCAGCAAATCAATTAGAAATAGCGCCACTAGGCCAGCCAGTAAATCAATTCCCAAGATTATTCTAAACTGCCCATCCGTCAAATTTGCGGCAATCAAGACAGCTAGGAGTGGCCCTACTATTTTGAAAACTCTACCCGCCGCGATAAACCTACCCATAAATTTTACCCCACTTTTTTCCTCACCCAGTTCTCGGGCAGAGTCATATAGTAGAGCTTCATCTGTCCCCGACATAAAGGAGTAGGATATCGAAAATATCCCAATCGCAATCACAAAAGCTACAAATCCATAGGCAAACATATTGAAAGTGGTGTAAATTACTGCCGTAATTATGGCGATACTCATCAATCCCTTTCGGCTCCATTTATCAGCAAGGTAACTCGAAGGCAGTTCAGATATTATTGCCACAATCGAGAAGACGACAGCTGTCAAAAATATTTGCGTCATGGTCAATCCTCTCGACAGCATAAATAGAGTACTCACCACACTAATTAGTCTCATTTCCGACAACGCTTGTATCCAGTACGTCAGTTTAAAATTTCGCCTTAGTTTCTTCTCTCGATCAATATCCATCCCAAAATTATAGCAACAATGATCTATACTATTTTGTGAAATACCACCGACTAGCTATTGCTACTTTGCTATTGCTCGTTCCTAGCTTGGGTGTCGCTCTCCAGTTTACAAAAGATAAATCAGTAGGAGATTTGGTGGTCAAAATAGTCGATGGTGATACCTTCAAGTTGGCCAACAATCAAACCATTCGACTGGCTAGTATTGACGCTCCCGAGACCGGTCGTTGTTATAGTCGGGAGGCCACGGAGGCACTTTCAGATTTGATACTCAATAAACGGGTAATTCTCTCCGACCCTTACTCCGACAAATATGGCCGAATCATGGCTCTAGTTATCAGTCAAGGTCAAGTAATCAATGAAGTTCTCGTCCGCAATGGCTTTGCCGTTTACACTTATGACAAAACTGCAGCCAAAGCAGCCCTCCAGGATGCCAATACCTACGCTCGTTCCCACAACCTTGGTATTTATAGTGACCAGTGCTCCCAAGTTGTCCCCCCAGACCTCGGTTGTGTCATCAAGGGCAATCTTGACCAGCGCGAAAATCGCCTTCTATATTCTTTTCCCAGCTGTGGCAACTACGATTTGACTGTAGTCGAAACATTTTCTGGTGATCAGTGGTTTTGTAGCGAGCAGGATGCTATCAAAGCAGGCTATGTTCGCTCAGGCAATTGTCCCGACCATCAGTAGTTATTTTCTGTATATTATCGCCGTAGCGTTTCTTTGAGCCAGTGTCGTATACGGTCGTGGTTCACCCTCAAATATTTCAGCTATCTCGTGTCTATGAAGTATTTTTTCGGTTTTAAATCCTGCATTGACAAAATCTGTCTTCAAACTCTCAACCAGTTCTTCAGTCGGAGTCAACGTTTCCACTAGCACTGCCCGTCCCTCAGGTTTCAAAACCCGATAAATTTCTCTGGCAATAACTTCTCTATTTCCTACTCTTTCGATTACCATGCCATCCTTTGGCGTATCTGCCGTCTCACTATCAGCACAAAACACATCTTTTTCCACCACCGTCTCAATTGAGCTACTGGCAAAAGGCAACGCTTGGGCTTCTGCTTGGTAATAGGGGATTACCTTTGGTCCAATTCCGTCTTCAGTTAGTCTTTTACCCCAATGCCGTTTGTCCACTAGTAGCAGTTGGCCACTTCCCACCACCTCTTCCCTCAGGTTATCCCCAATAGGATTATATTTTGACCCAATCTCTACTATATACTTACCGCTTTTCATACAGCCTATATTATAACACGCCGATTTTTTCGAAGCTAAAGTACCTCTTATTTCTCTTCCCACGGACTCATTAGTTGAAAGTAGTTTCCATCAGGATCAGCCAACGTGGCAATCCATGCCCCCTCCATTTCATAAGGCGCCTTGATTTCTTTGGCCCCGACCGTTATTAATCTGTCAAATTCACCTTTGACATCGGCAGTTTCAAAATTAAACATTACTCTAGCAGGGTCTTTTGTCATTCCCTTCATTTCCGAGTGGTCACCGATCATGAAATAAGTACTACCAGCACTAAATCCACTCCACCCTTCTTCAGTCATATCGGGATCCTTACCCAATACTTTTTTATAAAAATCTGTCATCACTTCCAACTGTTTTGTTCCCAACATGATTGATCTCAGGTTCAACATAGGTATATTAAATAACTAATACTATAATAGTAGTAGTTGTAAATTCAATTGTCAATCTGTAAGCGCAGTGGAGTGATTTTAGAACTTCAGGACGTCATTGTACTACTCTTTGACTCTAGATAAATTAAATTCTTCTCTACTTAGAGGATAGTCTAAAACAATTACTTCTAAAACTACATCGGACCTCTTATCTGGATCGTCTGGCAGTTTTGTGTCAGTAGGGTTAAATTTATCTCGATTATAAATAATTAATAAAGGAAAAATGGAATGAGATTCAGCTGTTTTACCTTCTTTAACAGCCATCCCTCTGATTGCCTGTGGGTGTTGATATAGCCATTGTTCTGAGCGGTAGGGGATTCTTTCATCATCTCTGGTAAATCCTATTTGTGGGGAGTGATCTACAGCCTTTTCTGCACCTAGTTGTAGTATCTGCGCAGGATTGGTGATTAGTTCATCGTTTATTACAACAGGGTATCCAGACAAAGAACAAGCAACACCTCGGACCGCTATGTTTTTACCATCATATTTTTCATGTAAATATCTCACTAGTGGATTTGAAGTACAGTCCTGAATGATATTTGTCGGTGCTCCAACTCTATTGATCATGTCAAACCCAATTGATAAATCCATATCAGTTACAGGATAAACTGAAATCGGGTCATTGGCTTCAAAAAATTCTATTTTTGGGTCATCAGATCCATCAGTTTTTACAACTTTTGGTTCTCGGAGATGAAAATATGTAATCCGTTCATCCATTTCCACAAATCTTTGAATCACTGGGACTTGTGGCGATTCAATCAATAGGGTACCTGAAGCACTATACATTCCTGGGAAGTATTCAGGTATACCTTCTTTTGATGGCACTCCATTGTCAACACATAATTTAATATCAGCAAGTTTGTTCATGACTATTTATCAATTCTATCAAAATTCGAATCCACGCTGGGGTGATGAGTTATAGGGATAAAATTTGTGCCTAAAAACTGTTACCCCGCATGGATTCGAACCACAATCACGAAGTTCAGAGCTTCGTGTCCTACCATTAGACGACGGGGTAGTAAAAGAAATCAAAGAGCTAGTGTCCTATTGTACCAGTCCGTAGCTTTAGCGAAGGATGGTTGTACCAAGCCGAAGCCTTGGCGTAGGCTGGCCATTAGACGATTTATCCGCCGTAGTTCGTAGAACGTAGGTGGACGGGGTAATTTATATGTATTTTATCCTATTATTTAATACTTCTCCACACCCCTCCTTGTCAAGGGAGGGGTCAGGGGTGGGTTTTAATGGTAAAATATACTCTATGCAAAACTTTGATGAACTATCTACTCAACTAAAACTGACTCCAGTCCAAAAATCATCAGTCGAAAAATTCTTCGGCCAAATGATTATCGAGCTCCTCGAGAGTATCAAGCAAGACAATGTCCAAAACTTCGACGAGACTATCAACTCGATAAAAAATTCGAAATAGTGTTTTCCTCGCCATGTCCAGCTAGTATCAAGGTATCTTTGGGCAAAGCTGTTAACTGGGCCACACTCCTTCTCAGGACAAGCATCGATGAATAGCCATGCTCAGTACTGCCAATACTACCATCGGCAAACAGGGTATCACCAGTAAACAGGCGTTGATTAGTAGCATCATGAAAACAAATCCCCCCAGGGGTATGCCCAGGAGTTTTGATTACCTTCATCTTATATTTACCCAAAATTATATTTTTGGCTATATTTAGGTCAATATCGACATGGGAAATATCCAAAGTATTTACCTTATGTCGGAGGAATTTCTCCGCCGTACTCTTTTGTCGTTCCAGCAAGAATTTATCAAGGCTACTGACCGCAATTGGGATATTGTAAATTAATTTCAGATCCATCGCCGCCAGCATATGATCAAAATGGCCGTGAGTTGCCAGAATTACCAGTAATTTTAGCCCTCGTCTCTCTATCTCATCGCTAATTTCTGTGGCCGCATCGGCTGGATCAATAATTACTGCCTCTTTTGATTCATCGTCCCACACCAGATAACAATTGGTTTCCATCTCCCCCAACACCATCTTTTCGTATTTCAGCATTGCCTATTTTACCCTACTTTTTTACTTTTTACTTTTGTTTTTTATGTTTTTATTGTTATAATCAACTATGCCTTCACCAAATATCGCCCCAACTACTCGTCTTTTTGTTGGTGGTCTACCTTATCGAATTACCGAGGGAGAATTACTAGCCCTTTTCGCCACTTATGGCCGCATTGTTTCCCTCAAAATCATGCACACCAAATGGGGCAAGAGCCGGGGTATGGGCTTTGTTGAATTCGACAATTTAGATTCGGCTATCACTGCCAAGCAACAATTACACAATTACAAAATCGCCGAAGATAGGACAATTATTGTCGACTATGCCGCCCCCGATCCGGTATTACACCCTGAATTAAGAATCAATAAAGATGAACCAGTCAAAAAGGAATTTACTACTCGAGATCCCTATACCAAGCAAAATCGTGGTACCAATAAATCTAAATCATCAAAAGTAGCTAGGTCCCCCTTTCTCAGTGCCCGCCGTAGCTTTAGCGAAGGTGGGTCAAAGGGAGAAGCGGCGAAGCCGAGAGTGATTTTGAGAGGTAAGCCAAAATTTGGTTCTACTAGACAATCAGTCTTTGATTCTCAATCCCATCACTCCCGTGTCGGTGCCAAGTTTGCCAAGAGGAAGAGTCGCTAATACTTTCTAAATATATTTAGCTTCACCAAGTTACCTCGATGGTTAGTCGCCAAATTTTTGTCAACAACAAATGCCATTTTAATTTTATCAAGAGCATCATTCAACCTTACTAGCGCTACAGTTGCCGGAGAATCTGGAGAAGATGCTATATCCAAATCCCTTTCCGCACTTAATAAATATAGTGCACTTATTTGTATATTATCTGGTATTTCATAATCCATGACGAAATATACACCAACATAGGTTATAATTCAACATGTCTTTTCGTGATTTTATCCATTCCCAAAAAATAATTGGCTTATCGCCCATGGACGGCATTACCGATTGTGCCTATCGTCAAACCCAGTGTTTTGTTAAGCAGCCCGATGTCATTTTCACCGAATTTGTCAGTGCCGAGGGAATTAGTCGCGGCGGGGTCAAGTTGTACGATCAACTTCTTTATGAAGCCAATGAGCGGCCTATTGTCGGTCAAATTTTTGGCAAGGATCCTCCGAGTTTTTACCGTTCCGCCATTATTTTATGCTACCTTGGTTTTGAGGGTATCGATATCAACATGGGTTGCCCCGCCAAGACAGTTACTCAGCATGGCTCCGGCGCTGCCCTCATCGAAAAACCAGACATAGCTAGCCAGATTATCAACTCGACTCGGCAGGGGATTGATGATTATTTTTCCGGCAAAGTTTCTATCCTTGATATTGGTCTCAAACAGTCTTCATTAGATGTTATCCACCGTAATTTAACATTTAGTAATTATTCCCCTCTTGTTAAAGAGGGGTTAGGGGAGATTGAAAAACCCACCCTCTCGGTCAAAACCCGCGTCGGTATCACCGAAAATGTAGTCAGTACTTGGATTCCCCACCTTCTTTCCCACCATTTAGATTTTATTACCCTTCATGGCCGGACGCTAAAGCAGGGTTATTCAGGTTTAGCCGATTGGCAGGCCATTCGTCAGGCCACCGAACTGGCCCACCAATCAAAAACTCTATTGTGGGGCAATGGAGATATCGATAGTCTTGCCCTAGCTCATCAAAAAATCTCCGAATTTGGCGTTGATGGAGTCCTCATTGGCCGCGCCAGTATGGGCAATCCCTGGGTATTTTCTGATACCATTCCCAGCCTTCAGGACAAATTTTCCCTGATGTGTTACCACGCTGATCAATTTTCTCGGATATTTCCTCACCGTCGTCTTGATCCCCTCCGCCATCATTTTATTCTCTATTGCAGCGGCCATCCCCGCGCCAAGCAACTACGGGAAAAGGTAATACGTCTCAACACCCTCGCGGAACTTTATGCCCTTGAAGAAGATTTTCTCACCTGCTAAAGTTATCCGTATGCCTACAAATCAAGCGGCCACGCTTCTCTCCATCGAGTCCCTAATAAATAGCCATGACACCAAATTGTCGACCCTGCAAAAGGAGCTTAGCGTCCAAAAAGAAATGCTCAACAATATCCTCGAGAATGACGAGGAATACGGTAAAGTAGCGCAGGAGGCCGCCAAGTTGGCCAAACAAAAAACCATTGCCAAGCAAAAAGTCCTCCACACTCAAAATGGGGTCACTATCATGGAAAAAGTCAAAGAGTTGGCCAGCCAACAAAAAGAACTCAAAGTCGCTCTCTCTGATTATTTGTCCCAATATGTTAGTCTTTCGGGCACCAATCAGTTTGAAGGTTCAGATGGCATTACCCGTCAAATTACTTTTAGCGCCAAATTAATTAAAAAACAAGATTAATAAACCACGTCATTCCCGCGAAGGCGGGAATCCATATCAAAAAAATTATGTTAACTGTTACTGGTACAAAAACAAATTTTGACTCCGAAGTGCTCAAATTTAAAGGCAAGGTAATTGTCGACTTTTGGGCGGCTTGGTGTGGTCCCTGTCTGATGCTCGCCCCAGTTCTCGAAGAAATTGCAGCTGATTATCCCGATATCAAACTCGTCAAAGTTGATGTCGATTCAGAGGGTTCACTCGCCACTCAATACAATGTCACCAGTATTCCCAACGTCGTCATTTTTGATCATGGCCAAGTCGTCTCCTCCATTGTCGGTTTCCACCAGAAACAAGATTATTTGAACAAATTGAAGTAAACTACCCTATTATTTTTTTTCATTTCTAAATTAGAAATTGATTAAAAATTAAAAATTGTAAATTAAAAATTAATGTGGTTTTCCCCAAAATTAAGGCATATTTAGAATCAACCTCCGAGCCAGCTTTTCGTTATCGTCAAATAGTCAAAAATTATTATAGCGGTCGTTATACTAGTTTTTCGGAAATGACTGATTTGTCCCTAGCCCTACGCACTAGTTTAGACTCCCAGTTTCCCCTGTCATCAGTCAAACTCGATAAAATGTTGTCCGACCAGTTTGCCCAAAAAGCTCTTCTGACTCTTGCTGACGGTCTCAAAATTGAGACCGTCCTGATGGATTATGGGCAGTGGCGCACTGCCTGTATTAGTACTCAGGTGGGTTGCCCCCTTGGTTGTGTTTTTTGTGCCACTGGCAAAATGGGACTCAAACGTAATCTAACTGTCGATGAAATCGTCGATCAAGTTCTATTTTGGAAATCCCCCCTTGTTAAAGGGGGGATTAAGGGGGGATTGAGAATTGTCTTCATGGGCATGGGCGAGCCATTTCTCAATTGGGACAATCTCATCAAATCTTTAGACATAATCAATCACGATCTGGTCATTGGCGCGCGCAAGATTAGCATTTCCACTGCTGGAGTCGCTCCCCGTATCATTGATTTCGCCAATCTCGACACCGATTACAATCTAGCCATTTCCCTCCATAGCGCCGACCAAGCCACTCGAGAAAAAATGATGCCTATCGCTCGTCAATATAGTTTGGACGAGTTACAAAAAGCACTCGACTATTATACAAACAAGACCAGAAGACAGGTATTTTTTGAATATTTGTTAGCCCAAGATATCAATGACTCCGATTATCATCTCGATTTATTGATCGATTTTATTAAGAGCAATAATTTATTTTATTTAAATCTTATTCCTCTCAATCCCATCAAGGGTGGACTAATTCCTTCAAATAAACTTGATCATTGGCAAGACGTTCTTACTCGAAAACATGTCTATTTTTCGGTCCGCCACAGTATTGGCCAATCCATCAATTCCGCCTGTGGACAGCTTATTGTCGAAAAATAGGATATAATCAAATGACTTTACAACTTTCAACTTTACAAACTTTACAAACTAACCCATGTTAATCGATGAAGTCGAAATCACAGTTCAGGCCGGCAAAGGCGGGGATGGTCTAGTCCATTTCTATACCGATCGCTGGCGACCCAAGGGTGGCCCCGACGGTGGCAATGGCGGCGATGGTGGCGACGTCTATTTTCGCGCCGTCTCCGACATTAGCCGTCTCCATCAATTTCGTCATCAAAAAGATTTCGAGGCCGAGGATGGTGGCAAGGGTGGCCCCAACAATTGTACTGGCAAAAACGGCACCGACCTATATTTAGATATTCCCTATGGTTCGGTGGTTATTTACGATAATGGTACCGAATTTGAGCTAGATACTGTCGGCCAAACAGTTCTGGCTACCAGGGGTGGTCATGGTGGTCGGGGCAATCACCATTATCGTAGTAGCACCAATCAACAGCCCCACGAACACACTCTCGGTTTCCAGCCTCCAGTCAAACGTATTCATATCAAGTTAAAATTAATTGCCGATATTGGTTTAATTGGATTACCCAACGCTGGTAAAACCTCATTGTTAAATGAGCTAACCTCAGCCAATGCCCAAGTCGCCAACTATGCCTTCACCACTCTCGAGCCAAACCTCGGCGTCATGCCCAGCGGTCAAATTATTGCCGATATCCCAGGGTTAATCGAGGGTGCCGCAGATGGTAAAGGTTTGGGCTACAAATTTCTCAAACACATTGAGCGCACCAAAATTCTAGTACACTGTGTTAGTGCCGAATCCTCCGATCCTTTGGCTGATTATCAGGTAGTTCGTCAAGAGCTCAGAAATTATAGTACTAC
Source organism: Microgenomates group bacterium (assembly GCA_049303675.1). GTDB lineage: Bacteria > Patescibacteriota > Microgenomatia > UBA12405 > UBA12405 > UBA2283. The sequence goes on from JBAQNJ010000001.1 coordinate 605,555, forward strand.
TCTCGACGAAAAACCGGAAATAATTGTCCTCACCAAATCCGATTTATTAGATGATAAGCAAATAAAAACAGTTTCTAAAAAAATCAAAGCCGTTCTCGCCACCAGTATCGCCGACGACAACAGTTTAAAGAATCTCTCCGACCTGATTTCAAAATCACTCTAGTTTTTATTTTTTACTTTTGTGTTTTGTCTTTCCCTAGGCCAGTGCTTTCTTCAATTTTTCCCAATCTTTTTTGAGATACCCCACAATTTTCTCGGCGCCGCTTTTCGAGGATCTAAAATCATCCTTAAATTCAGCTACTACATCATCTACCACTTTAGCGTATTTATCTTTATCGATATTTTCGCCGGCGGTCCGTAGAGTGGCTACCTTGCCCACTACTGCATTTTTTACTTGATTATATTTATCGGTAGCTTCTTCCGTGGCCTTACCAAATACATCTTTCACCCTCTCTTTGGTTTCGTTGGTCTCTGTCTTAATTCGCTTACTAATATCCGCTGCCAGTCTGGCTATATCCTGTCTCGTTTCTTTACCTGATTTGGGTGCTAGGAGTAGTCCGCCCACTGCCCCCGCCAAAGCCCCAATTAATCCAGCCAAGAAAAATCCACTTTTATTTTTAGACATTAAATTAATTAAATATTAATATCTGAGTCTATATACTTTCCCCCAATCTGTCAATCTCATCCGTTTTTACTTTTGTCTTTTTATTTTTGTTTTTCCCCAACCTTTAAAATCTTTTTTATCACAATAAAAACCAAAATAGCAATAATTAAAAAGTTGATGGACGCTCCGAGAAAGTTACCTATCTTAAAATCTGATCCAGCTATAGTCAGCACCATTTCTCGCCAGCTACCGCTCGGGGAGATTATCCCAATTATTGGCATAATCATATCATTGACGATAGATGTTACTAGGTCTTTGGCGGCTCCACCAATTACTACCCCCAGCGCCAGCTCCATCACATTATAATTTTTCAAAAATTCCCAAAATTCACCAATCTTTTTACTTTTCTTCACACCCCATTTTAACATTAATCATTGGTGTATAATCTGCTTAATATGGATAGATTGTTAGAATATGATCCAGAAATACATGCCGGTATCATTAGATATGCCGGTAGGGACGTTTTAGTTGAGAAATGTAATGCCCATATGGTACCGGCTCTTCCCAATCAGCAGCAAATTATCAGTTTGACTAGATCATCTATTGATTTTGTCAGTGGATCTGATCAATTTGACAGTACTCAATACGAGCCTAACGAATTAAGGCGGATCATCGGTGGGTACGAAGCTGGTCTAAAATTACTTAAACCGCCAGAAGCCAAATAAATTCTTCTGTGTTATTCCCATTTTATTTTTTAACTTTTGAATTTTAACTTTATCAAAAATAATAAAGTATTTTTGATAGCTTGCCAGTCCGTAGTTTTAGCGTAGGATGTGGAATTGTTTCGTCCCGCAGCGGCGGGACTCATCAGGTCCGAAAGCTTTCGGACTACAATTCACTAAGCTCTCCAACGCCGGTGAGGGGAAAACCCCTCACCATTGTCGAAAAGCTCAGCGCTTGGATTAGGAATTAATTATTTTCAGAGTATGGGTATGAACAGTAGACCGCATTTGGATGGTCTTTATGATCATCTCTGTCTACTTCAATATAATGATCCCAATGATTGGTATTTACATTAATCCGGTCAGGGTCAATATTGAAATATGGCACTGGCAGGTTCAGGTGTGACACTGTGCCATCTGGATCAGCAAAAATGGCCCATTTGCTATCATTCACATAGATCGCAGAACCCCATGAGCCAGCGTTAATATCATCAGTGTTAAATGTGAGTTGCATGCCATTTTCATTGCATGAAAGTGTTCTCAACGATGATGTCACTTTAGGCGTGGTAAGCGATTCGTAGTAAGAAAATACTTGAGTCACACCATCGCTCCCTGATCCTCCATCAACATTTACAGTCGCACGGTAAAGCCCAGATTGATGGGTTGACCACTCTGCTGTGATTTCGGTGCCAGGTGAAAGCTTGTAGTAGGCAGTGTCTTTGTTCATATATAAGACAGTTCTCCACTCCAACCCTTCTGGATTGAGATTGACTTTGTTCCTGTTGACATCGGCATTTTGGGCGACGTAATCTATTCCAAAGGTTACCTTTGCTTCATCCTCGGTGCTATTCGTAATAGTCAGTCGACAGATGTCGTCTGAACAGACCAAAGTCGCATCTGCAGGTTTAGCGCCACAGGCTGCGAGAAGCACACTTGCAATTATCATAGCGGAAAAAACAAACCAAAAATTCTTTTTCATTTCATTCTCCTATTCAATTCAAATCATTTCTTCAAAGCGATCGCGCCTTGAAGTCAAATTTCACAACTATTTCGACAATTTGTTTATGGTCGTATCCGGCCCGTGTCTAACATATTCATAACTGCCCAAATCAGTTTCAAAGCTGACGGATAATTTTGAATAATCAAACACGTCCAAGCTGGAAATTGATTTGACGGTCCCAAATTCAGGAGGAACTCTAAACTTGTCAAATTCAAACCCAGATTGAGACAAAACGTATACATACTGCTCGCCGTCAACATTCACGACTATCGCAACGTGAGTTGAGAGATAATACTCCCAACTAAATTTCGCCCCTTTGGCCAAATCATTCACATTTACCGAAACCAGATTATGTCCTCCAACGGAGTACTTAATTGTTTCGGTTCCAAAAACGATTTGGTTTGTTTGCACAGTAGCGGCATCAGTAGTAACTGCCGGTGTGCTATTCAAACAGAACAGAATTGCAATAAAAATGCATACCATCTGTGTTCTCACTGCTCTTCTCCTTTTGGGCTTTTATATTAGAAAATAACGAATGTTATTTTTACTAATTCAAAAGCCCAAAATTAATTCCTATCCAAATTTTTAATGTACTGAATAACCGTTATTCCACAGCTTTTGTGTTGTCTGATTATTCAGACCTATAATATCATATATTGTATATAAAATCAAGCAAAAAACCAAAACTTATGGTCTCCCTTGTTAAAGGGAGATTTAGAGGGATTGGTTAGTTATTATACGTTCTTTCCATCCAGTGTTTATCGATCTCGACCGTCAAATCCAAAAACACTTTTCGACTCGACATTAGCTCTAGTTCTTTACGCGCATTGAATCCAATTTCTCTAATTTTTTTACCATTCTTACCAATAATCATTTTCTTGTATCTATCAGCATTAGTAAAAATTATCGCTTTAATATATATTAGTTTTCCCTTATCTTTCACCTCTTTCACCTCAACATTGATAGTATAGGGCAGCTCTTCTCTCAAAAACAAATATGCCTTTTCTCGAATAATTTCTGACACATACTCTTTTGACCCCATACCCATCAACGGCCCACCCTTATTATCTGCCATCACTCCCAGCTCATCCTTGATCTCTTTTTCCGTTACTTCCGGCAAAAAATCAAATATAATATTCAGTAGTCCTTTGATATTTTTCTCTTTAATGGCGCTAGTAGTAATTACTTTATCAAACTCATCTTCCAAATAATTATATTCTGCCAAGTGATCCTTGCTCCCAATGGCCTTGTCCATCTTGTTATAGACCAATATTTTTTTAGAGGGCATTTTTCGTACTAGCCCAATTACCTTATTTTCTTCCTCAGTTTTTTCCCGAGAGATATCCACCATGCAGACCACCACATCTTTTCTGGCTGTTGACTTGGGGGCTTCCAAATTAATATTTTTAGACATCAAATCTTCCACCTTGCCAATGATCCCTGGGGTATCAGTAAACACTATTACCCCTCGTTCATCTCGGAATACCACCTGACTACTCTTACGGGTGGTTTGGGGTAGGGGAGAGGTGATGGCCACTTTTTGGTTCATCAGAGCATTGAGCATCGTTGATTTACCGGTATTAGGCCTACCTACTATCGCCACCCTTCCAAATTTCAACATATTTATCATTAGTGGTATTTTAACCTATATCTCAGATAAATGTGCACTACCTCCCCTGTTAAGGGGAGGTGTGAGCAAAGCGAGCGGAGGGATTGAAAGGCGTGATTTATCTCTTGACACTTAGCACCACCCTTGTTAGACTGCTAAATATGTCAGAAAATACCATCGTCACTCTCGAACCAATTAAGAAGGTTTTACCCCTTATTCCTCTTCGTAACTTAGTTCTCTTTCCCTCAGTCGAGACCTCCCTCTTTTTTGGTCGCAAAGAATCCATGAATTCCCTTTTGCATGCCTACGATAACACCAATAAATTAGTCATAATTACTACTCAGCACAATTCCAAGACGGAGAAACCAGAGCTCAAAGATCTCTATTCTGTCGGTGTTTTGGCTCGGATCGAACACATTCTCCACACCGATGGTAGCCTCCATGCCATAGTTAAGGGTATTTCTCGGGTCAATATTGTTAATCTCATTCAAACTGAGCCCCATTTTATGGTCGAGTTTGTCGATCTGCCCATTATTACCGAGTCACTCACCGATATCCAGCAATCCGCCGAAGTCCTTCTCGATCAGCTCAAAAAGGCCTTTGCCATGGGTCGTCAATTTGACCTCCCCGCCATGATGCAGCTCAGTACTGGCGTCAGTAGTTCCGATCTGGCCGATCAGGTTTGTTTTTCCGTCAACACCAAATTAGTCGAGAAACAGCAATTATTGGAGACCCTCATGGTCAGCCAGCGTCTCCGCGCTGCCGCTGAATATTTAGTCAAAGAAATGAAGGTGGCTGAATTGGAGCGATCGATTGAGGACAAAACCCAAGAAAAATTTAATAGCAATATGAAGCGCAATGTTCTCGAGGAGCGTAAACATCAAATCGAAAAGGAACTGAAAAAGTTAGGCCACGAGACTGGCAGCGACACCGATGAGTTAGGTAAAAAAATAAAAAAGAGTCCCATGCCCAAGGATATTAAGAAGAAGGTTTTAAAAGAGCTTCATCGTCTCGAAGAAATGGGTAGTATGTCTCCCGAGTCTAGTTATATTCGCACCTATCTTGAGGTAGTTGTTGAATTACCTTGGGGTAAATATGCTAAATCAAAATTAAGTATCGAGCAAGCCGAAAAAATACTCGACCACGATCACTATGGTTTGCGCGAGGTCAAGGAACGTATTTTAGAATATCTCGCTGTTCTCAAAATCAAAGAATCTCAAAAATCTCCCGACCAAACAGCCTCTGCCAATATCCTTTGTTTTATTGGACCTCCGGGCGTGGGTAAGACATCTCTCGGTAAATCTATTGCTCGAGCCATGGGCCGCGAGTTTATTCGTGCCTCTTTAGGCGGAATCCGTGATGAGGCCGAGATTCGTGGTCATCGCCGGACTTATGTTGGCGCTATGCCTGGTCGTATCGTCAAAGGGCTAAAAGAAGCCAAATCTATGAATCCTGTTTTTATGCTCGATGAAGTCGACAAAATTGGGGCCGATTATCGCGGCGACCCATCCGCTGCTCTTTTGGAAACTCTCGATCCCGAGCAGAACCGAGAGTTCACTGACCATTATCTCGACTTCCCCCTCGACCTTTCCAAAGTATTTTTTATCCTTACTGGCAATGATCTTGGCTCTATTCCCTATGCTCTGCGAGACAGATTGGAGATAATTAATTTTAGTGGCTATACTCTCGAAGAAAAATTCAATATTGCCAAAAAATATCTTACCAAAAAACAATTGGCCGCCAATGGTCTGCGCGATTCCCAAATACCGCCAATTACTGATGATACCTATCGTTACCTGATCGACAAATATACCCGTGAGGCTGGGGTGCGCAATTTAGAGCGGACTATTTCCACCTTATACCGCAAAGTTGTCCGTCACATTGTCTCCAAAAAAACTCTGAAAATAGATATCAACAGTCCCAAAGTCATCCAAAAATATTTAGGTCCAGAAAAATTTTCCTCCCAACTCAAGGGCAAAAAAGACGAGGTTGGCGTCAGCACTGGATTGGCATGGACTAGTGTTGGTGGCGATATCCTTTTTATCGAAGTCAATGTCATGCCCGGCAAAGGTAGTCTAATTTTGACCGGTAAATTGGGCAGTGTCATGAAAGAATCATGTCAGGCCGCCGTTTCTTTTGTTCGTTCCATGTCCACCGAATGGGGGATCAAGCAAGACTTTCACAAAATCGACATTCACATTCATGTTCCCGAGGGAGCCACTCCCAAGGATGGCCCTAGCGCAGGTGGCGCCATTACCACTGCTCTAGTTTCGGCTCTCAAGAATATCCCTATGCCTCGCGATATTGCCATGACTGGCGAAATAACCCTCCGTGGTAATATTCTCGAGATTGGCGGGTTGAAGGAGAAAACTATTGCCGCTGCCCGGGCTGGTATCAAAACCATCTTTTTCCCACATGACAATGTCAAGTCATTAGTCGAAGTTCCAGCCGAGGTCAAAAAAGCTATCAAATTTATCCCTGTCGCTCATTATTCCCAGATTTATCGTCAAATATTCAAAAAGTAGTCGGCTCCAATTTGTCTCCCACACTAATTCTAGCTGCCGTCATATAAAACAGCAGCCAACTATTAATGTTAATCACATTTAGTCCGCTGATTATTAGAAAGGCAATCAAAAATATTTGACTGTCGCGATCGCCAGCCCTAAATAAGCAATAAAATAAGCCGACCCAGATAAATAAGCCCACAATTCCCGTATTTACGGCTATATCAAGTAGTATATTGTGGGCCCTGTCTACTCGAATATTTTTTAGATCAAAATCCTTATCGGTCAAGATTGATTTAAAACCAGTCTCATACCCCTCCGGTCCCCATCCCCATAGGGGTTTATTCCAAATTATTTCAGTAGACTTACTCCAGATAGTTAGCCGGTTATCAAAATGAGAGATACTTTTCTTAGGGAAAATAATTATCAAAATTATCCCTGCCACCAGTCCCAACCCCAGTAACTTCCGGTTTATATTCATCAGCCCTGATATTAGCCACGCTAGTCCCGCCGATCGACTATTAGTCAGCCAACAAATTATTCCCGCTCCGAGTTTATCGATTGACCAGACAGAGTTTATCGATAATAGCGCCAAATATGCCGCGATAAAATTTGGATTTCCCATCAGTGGCCACTTTAGGGCTAGGAGGCTTAGTCCACCTCCCAGCCACCAAATCATTTTATTTTTAGCATCCCTAGTTAGTTTCATTTGCTTACTCAAAAAATACCATTCGATCATTGACCCAATGGTTATTAGTCCAGAATATCGATAGATATCTCCCACCAATCCGTTATACCGGAGTCCATTCACTAGCCAGCTAATTAAATTAACTAGTCCCATCGCTAAAATTAAATAATCAATTTGGTTCTCCACCCTAAAAAATGTTTTTTTTGTCTTGAGAATATAGGCCACTCCCCACCCATTTACTCCTGCCAAAAACACCAAAAATTTAGGAAATTCATAGTCGATATTTCCCCGAAAATATACCAGTGGCAGTACCCCTAGCCAAAATATCCAGTATGTCCTTGTAAATTTATCCATTGTTAATTATAACTATATTATGAAATCATTAGCCAGTCGTCATCAGCTTTATACTGCCTATTTACTGGCTACTCTTGCTCTTGTTTTACCCCTAATTGGCTATCAGACAATTTTTTCTTCCAAAGCTGCCCCAGTTACACCACCCATCACCCCTCCGATCACTCCTATTCCAACGCTATTTCCTCAAAGCATTACTGTTATTACTCCCACCGAGGGAGACATAATCCACCTTGGCAAAATTTATGTCATCAAATGGCAGGCCCTGACTCCCAGTGCTACCTTTGTCATCACTCTGCGCAATGATCGAGGTGAATCTACCATGATTGCCACCACCAAGCGTCCCGACAATTTTAGTTGGCGGGTATCAGTCCCCAGCACTTTGTTGGACCGCAGTCAATATTTTCAAATAATGGTTTCCAACACAGTCAACCTTAATCAGGTTAGTGGTCTTAGTGGCAAATTCACTATCACCCCAGTGAACCATCCTCCAGTTATCAATCTCGCCACCCCAGTCAACTTTCGTTACAACCAATACTTCTCTCTGCCATTTACTATGACCGATAGCGACCAAGACAAAATAAATGTCTTTATTACTAATCTTCCCAAAACAGTCAAATATATTTTGACTGATTCCATCGATGGTCAAGTATCGGGACAAATATTTGGGACAGTCTCCTCGCCGGCAACTATTATTATCAAGGCCACCGACAACTATGGTGGCATAACCAAGCGAAATCTAATTCTCAAACAATTAATTACTCCCACTCCTACTCCTTCGCCTAGCCGTGCCCCTACCCCGACTCCAATTAGGTTACCCTTATAATTTTTTATCTAGACTCGCTAGATAATTTTCACTCGGTGGTGAAGCCAATGTGTTATCAGGTGTGGCATCCTGTTTGGCTCTGGCCTCAAACTCTTCCCGTCGACCCCCGTTTCTAATAGCCAATAGTACCTGAGGATTGGCAGTTTTTATATCCAGACTGCCACTAGCCAACAATCTGGCAGCTTCATTTAGCATTTTTTGCATACCATCTTCTAGCCACATCACCGAATATACCACACTTTCCCCCTACATCTTCTCCAGCGTTTCAATACCTAGCAAGTTCAATCCAGTTTTGAGTATTCTAGCGCTCACTGCGGTCAAAAATAGTCGCCTTTCCTCTTCCGGTTCACCAATTATCCGGCACTTGGCATAAAACTCATTATATTTTCTGGCGAGGTTGAGGAGATATTCAGCGATAACTGCTGGCGAGTATCGCTCTGCCGCCTCCACAATTTTTTCATTAAAAATATAAAAATATCGCAGCAGCGGCATTTCATTCTCATCAAACCCCTCAAGTTTTGTTTTTTTATTTTTTACTTTTGTCTTTTGTAGCACGCTGGTACAGCGTGCAAAAGTATATTGTAAATATGGTCCACTATTTCCATTCAAATCAATTGATTTTTTTATATCAAAGATACTATTTTGAGTCGGGTCGCTTCTTAAAACTGAAAATTTAACCGCTCCTATGGTTACTTTTTCCGCCACCTCATCTTTGTTTTCGACACCTTCCTTAATCAATTTTCTTACCTCATCTTTAGTTTCATCCAAAATACTATCAACTGTAACAATGTCTCCAGTTCTTGAAGACATTTTTTTACCTACCAAATTTACCATTCCCATTGGCAGATGATATTGTCGATCTTTATACCACGGATCCAATAACTCCAGAGCCTGAATCACCACCCTAAAGTAGCCGGATTGTTCATTTCCGACTACATGAATATTTTTATCATATGCAAATTCCTTTCTCTGGGCCACTGCCAGCCCCATTTCTTTACCTTCATATGTCACCGTTCCGGCTCCGGTAATAAACACCCGCTTGTGTAATCCATACTTGCTACCGTCAAATACAATAGCTCCCTCATCTCCTTTTTCAAAAACTTTTCCCAAATTATCTAATACAATTTGTTTCCCTATTTCCGATATCTGACTCTCAAAAAATAAACTGTCAAACTTGGTGTAAAATCTGGCGTAAAATTCTTCATAATAATTCAGGCTCCACTGTCTAGTTGTTTGGTACAAACCCCAAATTGATTTATCTTTTTGATATAGCTTTTGATTAATCTCATCAATTTCAGCCTTATTTTCATTTTCATAATCAGTGCATCCTAATGCGTAAGCTTTACCCAAAAAATGGGCCTTTTCTGCGTTAGTTTTTTTCTGCCAGCTTTCCAAGTCTTCGTTATTCGCCTTAAATAATTTCATCACTCCCCAAAGCGCTTTAGCCACATGCGGTCCAATATCACCCTGGTAATTAGCCCTAAATACTTTCGCTCCGGTAGTTTCAAATATCCTTCCCAAAGACTCCCCTGTGATCAATGTTCTCATGTGCCCCACATGCAATTCTTTGTGGGTATTCGGGTGGGCAAATTCCACCATCACTTTCTTTTTAGCGTTTAACTGACTTAGCTCATTCTTAAATTTTTCATTTAAAATATTTTCTGCCTCTTCCACCAACACATTATTTTTTATCCAAATATTAGAAAATCCAGCCACCTTATCTACTTTTTCAACAATATCAAGATTTAACAAATCAAAATTTCCCCTAACGGCATAGTCCCCAAACTTTTCCACTGTTGGGTGATTAACAGCAGCTTTTGTGGCTTCAAAAATTTGTTTTGCTAGAAAATAATATTTTTTTTCTTGTTTAATCTGTACTGGTGTCTCTTGTGGTTGCCACTCCTCAATATTTTTAGTTACAAAATCAATTTCTGCCACCGAATGATCTCTGTCCAGCCACAAAATTTCACTTTTACCTCCAAACAATTCTTTAACTTTTGATACAAATTCCTCAGCTGAATTTTTAATCAAGTCATTATTAACACCCTTAAATCCATCCATCACGAAATATCCGTTTTTAGAGCCGGAAGTTAATTTCGTTCTTTCACACTGTCTCCAATTCAAAGCCCTCGTCGACAAATCTTTATCATCACCCCACACCAATTCTCCCTTGACCGCTTCTTTACTTTTTTTGCCACCAATTGGAAACCACTTTTCCCCACCATTGGCGAAAAACAATCTAAAGTTCCCATATACCGTATCCAAATCCTCACCACCAAATGGTGTGGACTTGGCAATACTAAAACCATTGTACAGATTTACCATTGGATTAATATTTGGTATTTGTCCGCCTTCCAAAACTCTGCGGGACAAGGCTACATGAGCCGGCATAAATACTTTGGGATCAGATCCAAAGTCACTAAAACACTTTTCGTATGCAGTGACATTTTCAAGCTCATTAAAATTCTGTAAAGTAAATTTATTCCTCAATGCCACTTCCGAATTTCTCAAAAATTCCAGAGCATCTGCGACTGATTTATGATTATCAAATCCCAGAATAATAGGTATCGCCACCACCAAATCCGGAAATTTTTCAAATACTTTTTTATCAACTATAAATTTCATACACATATTATATCTAATACTTCAATAACTTATTAAACCTTAATACATTTGACTCCACATATTTTTTGGCCATCAATATTTCCTCAACCCCGATCCACTCGTCCTTTGTATGCGCCTTAGCGCCGCCATGACATATAGAAAATACCGGAGCGTACTGGCAAAGATAATTAGCGTCACTACTGGCATACATTGTTTCTGCTCTAAACTCTACGCCGCAATCTATTGCTGCCAATCGTAAAATTTTAAGTAGTTTAGAATCATTTTTTGCCATCCACACCGGCACTCCACTATGTTCTAAGTATGTCAATTTATAGGTGGAGTGACTATCCGCACAAACCCTATTCACCAGTGAGTCTAATTTTTCAAAGTTAAGTTTCAAGCTCTGATTATCTATAGATCTCATCTCTCCAATTATTTTGACATAGTCTGACACTACATTAGTTGCCCCGCCACCTTCGATCTTACCGACATTGCATGTATTATTATTCTCATCCTTTCCTTGTTTTATTAGGCTAATAACCTTAGCGGCGATTTCAATGGCATTAACACCATCTTCCGGATGTTTGGCCGCGTGGGCAGCCTTTCCATATATATCCAGTTCAAAAACAATCTGTCCCATTCCCGCATTGTTGACAGTCCCCACCGGTTCAGAACCATCAATGTTTAAAATTAATTTGGGACAATATTTTCCAATATCAGCCTTGGCTGAGCTCATTACACCAGCTTCTTCATTGGCCGTAAATATTAGCCCACAATTATCCAAAACCAGAGTGTTTGTAGCCATATATACTAATATGGCTACGCCCACCTTATTGTCAGCTCCCAGTATAGTGGTGCCGTCACTTTTGATTATCTGTCCCTCTATGATCGGCGTTACCATCTCGCCAACTTGTTGAACAGTGTCCAGATGTGCCGTCAGCCAAATACTCGGTCGAATTTTTTTAAATGCCAACAAATTGCCGCCGCTATCTATTTCTGTCTGCCAGCAGGATTGGTGCAGTTTTTCCTGAATAATATGTTTTATATTATCTTCCCCACCCGACGGAGAGGCTATTTTGACCAATTCTATAAATAAGTCGATTAGTTCACTTTTCATTATTAGTATTTAATAAATAAACTTTGCAGCCACAGTTGCCCCCACATCGCAAAAAACATCCAGACTCGTTATCAGGTAGAACTTCAACTGGTGGGCAAGCATCTCCCAAAGAAGGTAAGTTTTGTCGCACTGATACCATCGGTTCTTCTTCAAACCCCAACTTAGTCATAATACCCCGGCTCTTGCTGGTGGCTTCAGTAAATCCCACAAACTGCCACTCAGGATATTTTTCTGCCGCCATTTTAATCATCAGTTTTTTCATGACCGAGTTAATTCCCTTACCGGTAAATGCCTTCGCCGTGAGAGCAGATCGTAGTTCGCAACAGTTAATTGTTGGCCACAGCCCCAATCCTTGAAATGCTACCACCCTACCCACTTCGTCTTTGGCAACTAGTCCATTCCCCATTTGTACAAACCCAGAAATTGTACTATTGGCTTCTTTTCCATTTCCCACTCCAACTAGTGCCTCCTGACCCATGACTAAACTTACAATTTCCTCAACTTCGTTGACGGTAGCTAGCATTACTGTCACACCAGCGCCAACCAAGGTGACACATCCATGGTTTTGCCACTCTTGCCAGAGGTCAGGCGGTATTTCCCAGTGTTTTACTTTTTCACTCATATTGTCTAAAAAATAATTAAATAAAAAGCCCCTTCGACCCCGAAAAAAATTTCGGGACCAAAGGGGCCTTTTAGATAATAGGCGATACCACCCTTCTTCAACTCCTCAAATAAAAATCCGCCATTATGATGTGGCGGAGTTCAACTGAAATTTGAGGAATCCTCATTAATTTTCAGCGCTCCGTTGCCGACACGCCTTGCTCATTTAACAGTTTGCTTCTGTATCCCATTTTGGGGATCACCTCTTCGGGCGCGACTCCGAATTAATGGTTTATAAAAATATTATAGCCCATAATACAAGTATGTCAACTAGTCAAATCAGCCAATATCTAATACAATCAACTATGTTATATACACCCTCTCAAAAAATTCTCGACAATTATGCCCGAGTTCTGATCAATTATGGACTCAATGGCGGGCGGGGGATTAGGACTGGGGAGGTGGTTTTCTTAGAAGTCCCCGAGAGTGCCAAACCCCTACTGCTTTCCTTATACAAAGTCGTTCTCGAGTCCGGTGGTCATCCAATTATCCAATACCTCCCCGATGAAATTGACTCCCATTTTTTTACCCACGCCTCTGCCGAGCAAATAAATTATTTCCCCGCCAAGTTTCTCAAAGGCAAAATTTCTGAGGCCGACCACTTTGTCCGCATCTTAGCCGAGACCAATTTACACGAACTCGAAGGTATCGACCCCCACAAAATAATGCAGAAAAATTCCGCCCTCAAACCTTATCTCGATTGGCGCCAGCGTAAAGAATCAAAAGGCCGGTTTTCTTGGACTCTTGGTCTCTATCCCACTCCTGCCATGGCCCGCGAAGCCCATATGTCCCTGAGGACCTGCTGGCAACAAGTTGTCCAAGCCTGCTATCTCGACAATCCTCAACCCATAAAAAAATGGCAGCAGATTGAATCAAACATTAAAACAGTCATCACTAAATTAAACGAACTGCCAATCATCAGTCTAAATATAAAAGCAGCGGGGACAGATTTGACCATTGGTTTGGATAAAAATCGTCGCTGGCTTGGTGGCGGTGGCTGTAATATACCCTCATTTGAAATATTCATTTCCCCAGATTTTCACCGTACTAGTGGTCATATTTCTTTCAACCTGCCACTTTATCGCTATGGAAATGAGATTAGAGATATTTATTTAGAATTTATCGATGGACATGTCGTCAAGAGTACGGCTTCAAAAGGCGAATCTGTTCTCCGTAAAATGATTGCCACTCCCAATGCTGATTTAGTCGGCGAATTTTCATTGACTGATCGGCGTTTTTCCCATATTAATCGTTTTATGGCCGAGACACTTTATGATGAAAATTTTGGTGGACGGTACGGCAATACCCATCTAGCATTGGGCATGTCTTTTCACGAATGCTATCCACATTCTCAGTCAAAGTTAACGGCTACAGATTGGCAAAATCTGGGCTACAGCGATTCGGTAATCCATACCGATATTATCAGCACCTCCAATCGTCGGGTTGTGGCCACTCTCGCCGACGGCTCCCAAAATGTTATTTATCAAAATGGTCAGTTTACTCTGCTATAATTTCCTATGACCGAACTCAAAATCGAAGATATCAAAACCGGCACAGGACGTACTGTCCAGTCTGGTGACACTATTTCTATTCACTATCTGGGCACACTCGAAAACGGCACCAAGTTTGACAGTTCCTATGATCGCGGTCAGCCGTTTGAAGTCCAAATTGGTGTTGGACTGGTTATCGAGGGCTGGGACAAAGGGGTCATTGGTATGCAAGTCGGGGGTCAGCGAAAGCTAAATATTCCCTATGCTATGGCCTATGGTGAACAGGGAATTGGTACAGTTATACCTCCCAAATCAAATCTCATTTTCGAAGTTGAGCTAATTGGTATAAAATAAACTGTGGGAAATAATTTAGCCCAAATATTGGAAGGTCAAAACCGTCGCTGCGATATCTGTCTTAAAGGGGAAATGTTTAAAGTTAACACCCAGTTAATCACCCACACCACTGTCGAGCAGCCCACCGGACTTCGCAGTATTCATCAATCCAAAGAAATTTATCGACCAGTCAAAGACGTTCATTGCCTTTTGCAAAATATCAAGGTCAGAGCCTCCGGCCAGTGTGCCGCCTACGAACCCAAGAAACCTATTTAGATTCTTTTTGAATTGTTTTCCAGTGATAGAGGTAGAGTGGCAATCCCACAGTCATCATCGCTAGGCTATTAGCAAATTCACTTTGCCGCTGATTTCTAGTTTGTTCTTCTTGTTGTTTCATTTGTTCCTCTGGACTGACAAAGTTTGGATCACCCTTGACTACCGGTTGAGCATAAATCGGGTATCTATCGGCATTTTTAAAGATAAATGTTTTTAGACCCAAATTAACTATTTGGATTCCTCCAATCACTACGATTAACAATCCTACAAAAGAAAACAAATACAAATACAGTAGTCTCAAACTAAATTTCATAAATAATTCTAACATAAGTTATAATTAACTCTCGTAATTCGTAATTAGTAATTAATAATAAATCTATGTCATTCTCCATCAATCTCGCTATCATTACCGGCAATGTCACTCGTGATCCGGAATTACGTTTTACACCCTCAGGACAGGCAGTTTGTAGTTTTGGTGTCGCCACCAATCGCTCCGTCAAACGCGGTGAGCAGTGGGAAGATGTCCCCACTTATCACAATGTCGTTATGTGGGGCAAGCCCGCCGAATATATTGGTGGTGTTCTCAAAAAAGGCATGAAGGTCTCGCTCACTGGTCGTATCGACAATCGTTCCTACGATGCCAAGGATGGTACCAAAAAATACATTAGTGAAATAGTCGCCGAGACTGTTATCCCCCTCACCGACAAACGGGCTAGTGGTGATTATCCTACCAAAACGCAGGATCATGACGAACCTTCTCAAATGCCAGACAAGGTGACAGAAACAGTTGAGGATATTGTAATACCAGATGAGATGCCATTTTAGTAAAAAAGTTATCCCCGATTAACCCGCCGTAGCATAGCGTAGGTGGGTGAAATGCCCTTCTAGGGTAGAGCTCGCCTTCTCCTCTCAAGTAAATAATAGCTAAGCAAATTATCTTCTAGTGGTCGTTTATGACTTCTGTCAAATTTAGCTAGTTCTATTCTAGAACCATTTCTACGAATATGTTGTCTTTTTCCCAATGCCTCTTTGTCCAACAACGCTAATACTTCATTATTGACGCGTATTCCTGTAATTTCAACATTCTTCATATACTATTTTACCACTCAATTTCCGCCTGTCCATTTTTTTTTAAATATTCATTGCATTTGGAAAATGGTTTAGAGCCAAAAAAGCCGGAATGAGCTGAGAACGGCGAAGGGTGAGGTGACTTGATAATTAAATGTTTGGCAAAATTAACAATTTGTCCCTTATTTTGGGCATATTTCCCCCACAGAATAAATACCACCCCACTTTTTTTCTCTGAAATTATCCTGATCACTGCATCAGTAAACTCTTCCCAGCCTTTATTGGCATGTGAAGCAGGGGAGTTGGCTTGAACCGTCAGAGTAGAATTTAATAGCAATACCCCTTGTTGTGGCCAATTATTTATATTACCCTCATTCCCCTCATCACTTTTTATTTCTTTATAAATATTTTGCAATGATGGCGGCAGTTTGACACTTTCATCCACCGAAAAACACAGTCCATTCGCCTCTTTTGGTCCATGATATGGGTCCTGCCCCAAAATTACTACCCTCACCTTATCAAATGGAGTCATCTCAAAAGCTCTAAATATATATTTAGCCGGCGGGTAAACTGTGTTACTTTTATACTCACTTTTGACAAATTCTGCTAGTTTTACAAAATACTCCTTATCAAATTCACTCTCCAACTCTTTTCCCCACGATTCTTCAATGCGTACTTCCATAAATGTTATTATAGTTCATGAATATCATTGATAACTTAATTGATGATCATCAAAAAATCAGGAGTCAGTTAAACACTATTCTTGACAATCTCCAAAACTCCAGTATTCAATCAGTCGAACAGTCGTTAATTGAATTGGATCATCTCCTCAATGGGATTCACGAACCAAAAGAAGAAGAGCTTTTCCTTGCCATAATTTCTCATTCCAATATTGCCGATACCGACAAACTCCTCGACGGTCTCATCTCCGAACATCAGGGGCTACGCGACCGACTCAAAGCTTTGGTTAATTCCGACATTCCCCCCTTATCAGATTCCACTACCGTAGATTCGCTCAACAGTTTAATCGAAGCCATCACTTTACATATGGACTATGAGGAAAAGGAATTATATCCCCTAGCTCTCCGCCACCTTAGCCCCTCCCTCAGCGATTCCCTCTTAGCCAAATACCAAACCATATCTAATATTCCCTCTGTGTGAGCTGTTATGACGAAATTCGAACTTATTTTAAAAATAACTTTTAAATATTGAGTTCACATGCAGCCTGCCTAATATTTCATTGCAATCTTCACCTCAATGTCTTTTTTCACGACAAATCCCAAGCTTCTTGAATCAACACTATTTTCTCTATTATCTCCCATCATAAAATAGCTATCATCAGGAATAAGTATTTCTTGTCCTTCCTCTAGAATTTTCATACCTTGAACCTCCTCGAGCGATGCTTCTGTTTCACTTGTCTCTTTAATTTCGCGCCTATTCGCAGTCACTGTTTTAGCAGAGTTTGTTAAATAAATTTCTTCTAACTGTGAACTGTTGATAAAGACTTTCCCGTCTTTAATCATCAATTTTTCGTTTGGTAAGCCGATGACCCTGCTCATTCCTTTAAAAGTGGGATGTTGCGAATAACGAAAAACCACAACATCTCCTCGTTGAGGAGAGGAAAATAAATAAGCGAATTTGTTTGCTAAATACCGATCCCCATTTTTAAATCCTGGTTCCATTGCTGGGCCGGTTAAAGCTACAGGCTTAAAAACGGTTATTAAAGAAATTAATCCTCCGGCAAACACTAAAGTTATTATCAATTGTACTTTCTTTGACATATTCACCTCCTTGCTATATTAAAATCTGTACTAGAGTATAGCAAATATGAGAAAAAGGGCATCATTTCATTTGTACTAAACAGTGGCCTTTTTTAATTGCCGTCTTGGACAATTCGAGTCAACTTAAGTTGAGCAAAACTAGGGCGGCCATTTAAGTTATATGAAAGTTCTTTAAATTTTTTGCGTTTTTCTTCATTCTTTTTTTACGGCGGCTCTAGGCGAATTTGAATTTTTCCTTAGAAGCACTGTCCCCCTATTCTCTAGCCATTCCCTCTGTGTGACCCCACAGGGAATCGAACCCTGATTAGCAGAATGAGAATCTGCCGTCCTAACCATTAGACGATGGGGCCAAGTGCTACAACACGATGGGGCCAAAAAGATGTTGTACAATTAAGTAATGAATTTTATCAAATATTCGTCATATTTATACCTGACATTATTTACAGTACTTTTAAGTCTCTTTTTTTGGTTTGGTTTTTATTACGATATTCCCAGCAAAATCGGCTTTCCCACTACTACTCTCGAAACAGTCTTTGCCAACTACGATGGCCCCAACTATATGGTCATTAGCAAGTGTGGCTATGTTAAGCACTGCATTGCCACCAAGTTTTCCTTACCCCAGCCTCTTGAATATTATCCGGCTCACTTCCCTGGCTTTCCCCTCCTCATCAAATATTTTAGCCTTTTTGTCAACACTCCCAAGGCCATGCTTCTAGCTAGTCTTCTCGGTTCTATTTTGATGACTCTTGCCATCTATCAATTTTTTCGTAATTACCTGTCCCAAAAAGTTGCCTATTATTTGGCCATTATTTCCCTCTTTTTTCCCGCCCGTTTATTAGTCCTGCGGCTTATTGGTGCTCCCGAGACGCTCTTTGTCGCCCTGACTCTTTTTTCCATTCTCTTTTTTCAAAAAAATAAATATATCCTCTCGGCCATTACTGCATCGCTAGCCATGACTCTCAAGAGCCCAGGCATCATTCTCTTTATGGCCTACTTCTGTATGGCCATTTTTGACTATCTCCGCTCCAAAAATATTACCCAAATTATCAATAAATACTTTATATTTTTACTCGGTCCGATTACTATTTTTCTCATTTTTTATTTTTATTATCTCCAGACAGGGGACTTTTTTGCTTATTTTCATAGTGGCGACAATATCCACCTCAATATCCTGCCTTATCTAGTTTTTATGAGCAATCGCAGTTGGATCAACACCATCTGGCTCGAAGATGTCCTCTATATATTCTTATTATCCTTTGTTGGTCTCCGCTCTCTTTTTCAAAAATATCGTTTCAATTTAATTTTTGTTTATCCATTTTTATTTGTCCTAGCGACTATTTTTGTAGCCCACCGTGACATTAGTCGCTATATTTCCCCGACCTACCCCTTTTTATTATTGGCTTTCAACCAGTTTTTTACCAGTAAATCCAGTAAATTAATTTTTTGGTTACTCCTCCCTGCCTTAGTTTTATTTGCCATCAACTTTGTAATTGGCAACACCGCTCCTATCGCCGACTGGACACCTTATCTATGAGCAGCGATCTGACCCCTAGCTCCTCGGAGAAATCGATTCAGGACCATCTTAAGCATTATTATTCCCAGATTCACAGTTATCAGGACTTTTCGATATCCACCCTCTATAACTACTACCGTTTGCTACATCCCTCTCTTCACAAAAAAGTCGAAGAAAATATCCTCGACATCTCCGCCCTAAATTATGCCCTGCCGCGATTACCCAATTGTATTCTGACAGCTCATCAGGTGATTATTGCCCAGTCTCAGAGTCAGCTGACAGCCGCCAACATCGACATTTCTAGCTGGGAATTACAGGGTTCCTCCTCTCGTCGTCGTCAAAATTACTATGATCACATCACCAAAACACTTTTAGTTTTAATCAACTCCGATTCAGATATTGACGATCTAATTAATTGCCTTATTTGTGTCCAAATCGAGCGACAAAAAATTTCTCAAATCGACCAATATCAGTTAGGTCTGCTAACTACCGCCGAAAATTATTCTGCCTTAGGGATAGACGAGTCAACATGGCAAAAATTCAAGGCCAAGTTGGGTCAAAATTGGCAACAAAAAGTTATAGATTTCTCCCATTACAACGACATTACTATTCGCAGCCTACCGCAGGACAATCGTTTTATTACTGATGTGGTGGCCGCTTGGTGGCACAAAATTTCCACTACTTCACTCATTTTTTCTTTTCAAGACACCCCCCTCTATTTTGTCTCCTCCAATCTCCACAGCCTTACCAATTTAATCGGCGGCTATGTCAACGATCAGCAGGACAAAATAATCCATCATATTTCTCAAAACTATACTGATCTATATAGTCAATGGCTATCAATCAAGACTGGTACCAATTCTCTTCGAGTTATTGATTTTTTATATTACGCCTCCGGCAAATATTTTGCCGACAATCCTACGCAGGCGGCCGACAAAATAAAGTACGAGGAACAATTGGGTATTCGTCAGCTAAATATTGGCAGCCAGCTTCCCTGTGATGTCCAAATTATTCCCGTCTCAGCTATTGCCAAGTCTCCCCATATTGACCCAAATTTGAAGATTGCCAATCCCGACAAACTTCTGAGTAGTTCGGCCTATCTTCTCAACATCGAGTATCCTCTGGGATTTTCTGCCTATTTTATCCTCAATTCTATTCTCAATATGCTGACAAATCTTAAGGGAGTTTATATTATCGGCAAAGCGGCCATTCTCTCTGGACAAATTGGCGATATCCAAATCCCTAGTGCCGTTTTTGACGAACGGACCAACAACATTTTTAATATCCCCAATATTTTCAATAGTTATTTTCCTTTTCCTTCCTTCCAAAGTGACATTCTCCAAAATCAAAAGGCTATCTCTGTCTACGGCACCTATCTCGAAAATGAAAATCAGCTCCAAAATTATATTAAGTCAGGCTTCAATATTATCGAGATGGAGTCAGGACCATATTTAACCGCCATTCATCAGCACCTCAATAGCTCTACCACCTATCCCCAAAACATAGTCACCGACATCAAAAATTTACCCTATGACCTAGGTATTATCAACTATGCTTCCGACAATCCACTGTCCCAGACTTTGGGCGATTCAGTTATGTCTCTTCGGGGTGTCGAGCCGACCTATCTCGCCGCCCTCTCCGTTATTCAACGGATAGTCGACCTAGAGTTAGCTTAGATATATCTTTCCCCCTTCTTCTTCAATCAAATCCCTCATCAGCATCATCGAAATACTCTTATTCACTTCGCTAATTGGTGAATTAATTTTATGGACCAATTCATCTATTGTCACCGATTCGTTCTCCAATATTTTCACAATATTTTTTTCCAGTTCCGACAGTTCACTGTAGTCTTTAAACAGTCCAGCCTGTTGTGGACTACCCCGATAATCTGTCAATATGTCGCCAATTTCCGTCACCATCTTGGCTGCTCCCGACTTGATTAGCCAGTTTGTCCCCTCGGAGACGAGGGAGTTAATTGGTCCAGGGATGGCAAATACATTCTTACCTTGTTTTAGGGCAAATTTTGCCGTAATTAGACTACCCGATTTTATCCCACCCTCAATTACCAGCACACCCACACTCGACATCGCCGCCATTAGCCTGTCTCGGGCAGGGAATGACCACATAGTTGGCTTAAATTCTGGCTCATACTCCGACATTACCAATCCGCCGTTGTCCAAAATATCAGCATACAGTTTTTCATTATAGTATCGGTTCATCATATCTAGGCCACCTCCCACCACCGCAATTGTCCTGCCCCCATTTTCCAAACATCTCACGTGGCATTCTGTATCCACTCCATACATGAATCCAGAAATTATAGTTATCCCTTGGGCTATTAGTGATGGCATTAGTTTTTCAATAATATCTCGACCATATTTAGTTACCCGCCGACTTCCCACGATTGTTATCGTCCTCTCAAACAGCTCCGGTCTCCACTCGCCCCGATAATACATTTTCTCTGGAGGCTTACTAATCTTTTTTAACCCTATCGGAAAATCTTTTTGCTCCAATTCTTTTATCTGCCACTCCCGCCAATTGCTCATTCATAAATATAGCAAATTTTGATTCCCTCTTTTTCAACACTTGAATCGGTGGAATCATTCGACTCACTACTCTACGCAACAATTCTTCTGAGACGTTAATTATTCGACTTGAATTCGCATCAAATACGTTGAATCTCTTTCCCGAGAAGTCAGTTTCAGTAGAATATACCAATAGGGAGTGGTCAGGAGCTTTTGGTATAACATCATTTAATTTGCTTTGGAGACTACTTTCAGTATATTTTGGTGCTTGTGCTGCACACCATTTTTCATCGTTCACACTAACTACTGCTGGAATGGAATTTGATACATCACGCAAAGCTTTTTTACGCTAGTAGTTTTTAATTTGATACCTAGTTTGGTTGTTTTATTTAGTATATTTACCCCAATCATCGCATTATGAATGCTCCCACGATTACACATGTCTGTAAAAAAAGAATCTGGATCCACAGTTGTCTCTCCAGTTACTTGATTAATAGCATTAGCCACTGTACTACCCATACATGAATCAGGTAACTCAGAACGAGTAAAATTATCTGGTAGATCACTATACCTGACGTCAGGAAATATATATTGTCCCACTTTCCTATCACTTTTCATTTGGAAAATATACTATAGGATATATATTTATGCAAATATCTAATTCAAACTAAAGCGGACAAATAAATTCTCAACTCATTTTAACAAAAGACCTATAACTTGAAACAAATCAGTAATAATGGTAAACTCCACCATGCCAACCAAAATTTTTGCCACAGTAGAACACCCCTTAACACACGTTCCCATCAGTCTTACCAATGAAATGGGTAATTTGCCCAAAGCTCTTGACGAATGTTTTAATTTTCTCATGATAGATGGTGACCCTAATATGGCCGCTACTTTAGGAAAACTCAGATCTCTGGTTGTTCGGACGACAGAACTAGATGCAGAAGGCAGAAAAATAGGCAAAATTGTCTTGAAATAAAGGAAAATCTAGCTTATATTCCCATAGTATCTTATATCTCTACCGAGTATACACACCGCGTCAATCCGGTATTTTTCAAAATTCCGTCTCATTTGCGAATTCTTGAGCAGATACAGCTCTGCCACCCGTCTCACCTGAGCAATTTTCCTTTTATTAATCATCTCTTCCGGTAGCCCCATTCTGTCATCAGATTTATATTTAACTTCGACAAACACTAGGGTATCTCTATCACTCATAATCAAATCAATTTCTCCTATATCTGTATCATAATTACTCTCTATAAAACTAAATCCCTGATCAATTAAATATCTTTTAGCCGTATCTTCCCCCACTTTCCCCTTATTATAATTTTCTTTTTTCATTTTAATGTTTTCAAAGTCTCCCCTGTTAAAGGTAGATTTAGAGGGATTGGAAATTATTCTCTTACTCTAAATTGTAATGCCTCAGCAATATGGCTATCAGTAATATCAATCGAATTACCCAAATCGGCGATAGTTCTAGCCACCTTTATCAATCTAAAATAAGTTCTGGCTGACAAATTAAATTTATTGACCGCCTGTTTTAGCAGCAGATTCGCTTCTTTGGTCAACTTGGCAAATTCTTTCAAGTGAATATTTTTCATATCAGAATTACAATAGACTCCCTCCACTTTTTCAAATCTTTTTCTCTGAATATTTCTGGCCTCTTTAACTCTATTTTTTATCACCTCCGATTTCTCCGCCCCATTATTATCCATTTTATCCAGCATCAATTTATTGATATCCACCGCCGGCACATTCAAATGTAAATCAATCCGGTCCATTATTGGCCCCGACAACTTTTTTTGATAATTTACTATTTGATGGACGGTACACTTGCACTCTTTTTTGGGATCACCGAGGAATCCACACGGGCAGGGATTAGCCGCCGCGATTAGCATGAATTTAGCGGGGAAATTAACCGACCCTGCTGCTCGGCTAATAGTTACTTGGCCATCTTCCAGCGGTTGTCTCAGTGCCTCTAGGGTATTTCTGCCAAATTCCGGAAACTCATCGAGAAACAGTACCCCCCGATGAGCCATTGATACTTCTCCAGGGTGGGGGATAGAACCTCCACCAATTAGTCCTACGAGTGAAGTTGTGTGATGCGGGCTCCTAAATGGCCGTTGTCTAATTAGCGACCCGCCCGCCGGTATATTGCCAGTAATCGAAAATATTTTAGTTACCTCGAGGCTCTCTCGTTCACTCAGATCGGGCAAAATCCCCGCTGCCGCTCGTGACAGCATTGTCTTACCTGACCCAGGCGGCCCCATCATAAAAATATTATGACCCCCCGAAGCAGCTATTTCCAAAGCTCTTTTAGCCATTTCTTGCCCCAGTACTTCTCCAAAATCAAATTCAGGATGGATATCACCGAGTATCTCTTCTGGGATCACGGTCTCCAATGGCACTATTTCCTTACACCCACTCAAATGCAACATAAGTGACTTTAGACTGTCTACCGGGAATACTTTTACCCCTTCGACCACACTCGCTTCATTGGCACAGAGTCTGGGCACAAAAATATTTTTTACTCCCTGCTCTTTGGCCAGTATGGCCAACAAAAACACTCCTCTGGTGTGGCGTAGAGTACCATCCAGTGATAATTCACCATAAAAATAGGCTTTTTCTTTACCCAGACTCAATTCACCCATAGATGACAATATTCCCACCGCAATCGGCAAATCATACCCCGATCCCTCCTTGGGTAAATCAGCTGGGGCCAAATTGACCGTTATCTTCATCGGTCGAAAATCAATATCGGTATTGATAATGGCCGTTTTGACTCTCTCCTTCAATTCTTCGCCACTTTTACTGGCAATCCCCACAATTCCAAAAGAAGGGAATCCCTTATCCGCTACATTCACCTCGACCTCAATCTCCACCGCTTTTAGTCCATAATTTGTCACCGACGCCACCTTGGTCAGCATGATAACAAAATAATAACACTAATACCCAATTCGTAGTTGTCAGCAAATTTCAAGATATTTCAGCCCGCAATCTTTCGCACTCTTCAAAGATTTTTGTTGTGTCCCTGCCATCAAATCTCAGTATGACTTCAGTTCTCCCATCCACCTGTTTAGTAAATCCTCGACTAATATCATACCTACCTATATTTCTTGCAGCTTTAACCAAAAGGTCAGCCTCACTTTCCAAATAGAACCCAATATTATTATCTGGACTAATGTCCCATACTACCATAATGAATTATATCACGTGCTTTTGGTACAATATTCCATGTCTTTTGAGCTCTCTTCCACCATGACCCCGTCTGGCGATCAGCCCCAAGCTATCAATCAATTGGTGGCCAATATCCAAAATAAAATTAGCCGCCAAACATTATTAGGCGTTACTGGCTCGGGTAAGACCTTTACAATCGCCAATGTTATTCAAAAAACTCAATTACCCACTCTAATTATCTCTCACAACAAAACTCTGGCCGGCCAGCTCTATCAAGAATTCAAAGAATTATTTCCTAGGAACAAAGTTTCCTATTTTGTCTCCTATTACGATTATTATCAGCCCGAGGCTTATATTCCCGCCTCGGATACTTATATCGCCAAAGAAGTCGAAATCAATGATCTCATCGACAAGCTCCGTCTTGAGGCCACCTCCAATCTCTTTGAAAGCGACGACAATATTGTCATTGCCTCTGTCTCCTGCATTTACAACATCGGTGATCCAGCTATTTTTGGGGACAAGACAATTAGCCTAAAAACAGGTGATATCTGGACTCGACGCCAATTATTTGAAGAGCTAATCAAACTATATTATGTCCGCAACGAACTCGAGTTCAAGCGATCTACATTTCGTGTCCGTGATACCAATATCGAAATCTGGCCCAGTAATGGTGATTGGATAATATCTCTCGAATTCGATCCCTCCGATAAAATAGTTTCCATTATTCAGCGTCATCCTTTTACTGCCACCGAATTCAAATTAGACAAATATAAATTATATACCGCCAAACAATTTGTCGGGGCCACCGCCAACCAAACCGAAATTATTCAAAAAATAAAATCAGATTGTAGCCAGCAAGTTGAGGAATTCAAAACTCAAGGCAAAATTCTCGAGGCTCATCGTTTACAGCAAAGGGTAGATTATGACTTAGAAATGTTGCAAGAAATTGGTTATGTCAACGGTATCGAAAATTATTCTCTCTATTTTGAGCCCCATCGCCATTCTGGTGATCCTCCTTACACCTTAGTCGACTATTTTCGTCACCGTTGGGGCGATAAATTTTTGACTGTTATCGACGAATCTCATGTGACAGTTCCTCAGATTCACGGTATGTTTGGCGGCGATCTCGCCCGCAAAACCAATTTAGTCAATTTTGGTTTTAGATTACAGAGTGCATATGACAACCGACCATTACGATGGGAAGAATTCAATGATCGACTTTCCAATGTGGTATATGTCTCCGCCACTCCGGCAGAATTTGAAATCACTGATTCCAAAAAACAGGTAATTGAACAAATTATCCGCCCTACTGGTCTAGTCGATCCTCCGATTACCGTCAGACCAACCATTAATCAAATTCCCGACCTAATTCAGGAAATCAAGGATAGGGCCGCTCGCCACGAACGCTCACTCGTCGTTACCATCACCAAAAAAATGTCCGAAGAGCTAGCCAGCTATCTCTCCGATGAAAAGGTTACTGGAACAAAATTAAAAGTTGCCTACCTTCACAGCGATATCGAAACATTGGAGAGATCCGATATTTTAGACAAACTCCGTTCCGGCGATTTTGATATCTTAGTTGGTATCAATTTATTACGTGAAGGACTAGATTTGCCCGAAGTCACTCTGGTGGCTATTTTAGATGCCGCCGCTCAGGGCTTTCTCCGCTCCCGTTCATCACTAATTCAACTAATGGGTCGGGCTAGTCGCAATGTCGATGGCCAAGTGATTTTGTATGCCGACAAAAAATCGCCAGCCATGCAGCAGGCCATCGAGGAGGTCACTCGTCGCCGCCAAATTCAACTTCAGTACAATCTTGATCATGGGATTACCCCCGAGACTATCAAGAAATCGATTAGAGAACGGATTATTCAAAAGCCAGCCGAGAAAATCGAGACCGATCCGGTTCTGTCAATTGATATCAATTCCCTTACACCAAATCAAAGAAAGCTACATCTTAGCAAAATGAAAAAAGAAATGCGCGCTTCCGCCGCCGACCTCAACTTTGAACAGGCAATTAAAATTAGGGATAAAATATTAGAGATAGAAAAAATTTCTTAATATATCGCGCTAGCAATATCTTTTATTGTCAATTTACGTGCAATCGGAGCTGTAGTAGTCAACTCGATTCCCTTTGTCCCAGATAACCTGCAATCTAACACTCTATCAGGGTCGTATACTGGTATATGACTCGGAAGCCTTCCTTCAGGTGCCTCAATAATCAAAAAAATTCGATGACATTCAGGGCATTCATATCCAGTTGTTCTTTCCAAAACGTTGTTACTATCCACCACTGAAATATATCACAACCACCAAAACAGTCAAATCTATCTAGAAATAGAAAGAATCTAACACTTTTTTCTCAAAAATCGGAACATACCAGCTTCCATCTCAGCAGCTAGTTTACCCTTCGGCTCACTTATCAATTGAAATGTTGGCTTGTCACCATTAAACACTACCCCAGTTATTGTAGCTCTCACCTCCACCACTTCACCCCGATTTTCTCCCGCCACTAAAAACACATGTTCCGTCCCCATTAGTTCAAAATGATTGTTTTTATCTGCCATAGTCGGCTATTTTAGCATTTTACATACCCGAAGACAAACCAAAAATTGTTCAATAGACAAATCTAATCTTCCAAATCATCCACTTTGGCAATGCGAAACCTTCCTTGTTTTACGACATCAGCTTGCCTAAGAGTACTATATCCTATAGATTTTTCCTTTCCTCCAATTTTACAAGTTAAACTGCCTGCCCCAGTAATATCAACCACCTTCGCCAAGATATTATGTGGCCTTGCCAGCGGGTCAGATGGGTGGGTATATCCATTTAGACGAATAACAGTTCCCTCACGAAATCCAGTAAAATCATCAATTGGCATAAGTATATTATATACCCTGTAATATAGATATTCAATTACCCAAAACTTCATCTTTGATACTGGTTATATACTACCATAAATGGCTAACATACCCGAAGACAAACCGAAGTTTTTCCTATATAATAAACAATTGCATTAATTTTAAAAAAATATGCTTTACCCTCCTTGTCAAAGGAGGGTAGGGTGGATTGAAAATGATTGACAAAATAACCGTCAAAGGTGCTCGGGAAAACAATCTCCAAAATGTCTCTTTTGAGATACCCAAAAACAAACTGGTTGTCTTTACTGGAGTCTCCGGCTCCGGTAAATCTAGCATGGCCTTTGATACATTATTTGCCGAGGGTCAACGTCGTTATGTTGAGTCACTCTCTTCCTATGCCCGTCAATTTTTAGGTAATATGCATCGCCCCGAGGTTGATCAAATTGAGGGCCTATCTCCCAGTATTGCTATCAATCAAAAAGCTATCTCTCACAATCCTCGTTCCACTGTTGGCACTGTCACCGAAATCTACGATTACCTCCGTCTCCTCTTTGCCCGTATTGGTCATCCTCATTGTCCCAATTGTGGTCGCGAAGTTATCCCCCAGACCAGTCGTCAAATCGTCAACCAGATTATCGAGGCCGGCCCCCGTCGTTTTTTCCTCCTCGCCCCCCTAGTCAAAAACAAGTCAGGTGATTTACACGGACTCTTGGACAATTTACGCAAGCAGGGCTACAAACGTATCCGTGCCGACAGCAAAATAATAGATTTATATTCCGATTTTGGTCTGACCAAGACCAACAAACACACCATCGAAGCCGTCACTGATCGGGTGGCCATCCACCCCGAAAATATCAAAAACTCCAAAGATTTGATTGCCAGATTGGTTGATAGTGTCGAAGCCACCCTCAAGCTCAGTAATGGTTTGTGTATTGTGGCTACCGTGGCTGATTCTGGCTTTGATTTTCCCGAAAACCCCGTCGAATTAGTCGATACCTTGTATTCTGAAAATTTTGCCTGCCCTAATTGCAACCTATCCATTCCCGAGATCGAGCCCCGTCTATTTTCCTTCAATTCTCCTGAGGGTGCCTGCCCCGAATGTAAAGGTTTGGGTGCCAAATTTCAAATTGATAGATCAAAATACCCCGAATGGAAGGCCAGATATTTAGAGCAAAAATATTATTCATCCCAATCAGAAACTATTCGCGACGAACTGGAAAAGTTTATGATCAAAACTAGTTGTCATATTTGCCATGGCTCTCGCCTCAACCCCGACTCTCTATCAGTCACTATTGAGGGTCAAAATATTTTTCAAATATGTCAGCTGCCCATTATCGACATGGCCGCTTGGGCCGACAACCTGATCAATATATTAATTTCTCCTAAGGAAAAAGAAATCTTAGAATCAATTCATCGAGAAATCCATACTCGCCTCGAATTTTTATTAGCAGTTGGGCTAGATTATTTGTCACTTGAACGCGAAGCAGGGACATTATCCTCGGGTGAGTCCCAGCGTATCCGTCTGGCATCCCAAATTGGTACCGGTTTAACTGGGGTCCTTTACATCCTTGATGAACCGACGATTGGTCTTCATTCCCGTGATAACGACCGACTAATTGGTACTCTCAAAAAACTTCGTGACACTGGCAATTCAGTAGTTGTTGTGGAACACGACGAAGAAGTTATCCGCTGTGCCGACCATGTGGTTGATTTTGGCCTATATGCAGGCAAAAATGGTGGACAAATAGTGGCACAGGGTACACTCGAAGATATTTTAAAAAGTAAGACTAGCCTTACCGGCCAATACATGTCCGGCAAAAAAACAATAACTAGTCAAATAGTTAAAGTAAATTCCCCCCTTGTTAAAGGGGGGTCAGGAGGGATTGTTATCACTGGAGCCAAGCAATGGAATCTCAAAAATGTCACCGTCACTTTTCCGCTCAATAAATTAATTAGTGTCACCGGCGTTTCCGGTTCAGGCAAATCAACTCTAGTTCACGACACTCTCTATGGAGGTGTTCGCAAAGCTACTCTGGGAGCATATTACGGCACCATTGGTGAGTATGACAAAATCACTGGCGCTGAATATATTAAAGACGTATTGTTAGTCGACCAGAGTCCCATTGGTCGCACCCCCCGCAGCAATCCGGCTACCTATACCAAAGTTTTCGATGACATCCGCGCTCTCTTGGCTCGCACTCCCGAGGCTCAGATCCGCGGTTACAATTCTTCTCGTTTTTCTTTTAATACTAAGGGCGGTCGTTGCGAAGCCTGTCAAGGACAGGGTCAAATCAAAATTGAGATGCAGTTTTTAGCCGATATTTACGTTACTTGTGATGAGTGTCATGGTACGAGGTTTAAAGAAGAAACACTTGAAGTCTATTACAAAGAAAAAAATATTGCCGATATTCTCAAGTTAACTTTTGATGAAGCTCTAGATTTTTTCAAAAATATCAACTCCCTACGGAGAAAAATTACCACTATTCAGGAGGCTGGTCTGGGCTATCTTCAATTAGGTCAACCCAGCAACACCTTGTCAGGAGGGGAGTCACAACGACTCAAAATTAGTCGAGAGTTAGTCAAAAAACTAGATGGCAAAATATTATATATTTTAGATGAGCCCACTACCGGACTCCATTTTTATGATATCGACAAGTTAATCAAAGTCCTACGAAAATTAGTGGATATGGGTAACACAGTGGTAGTTATCGAACACAATTTAGATGTCATCAAAAATTCTGATTGGATTATTGATATGGGTCCCGAGGGAGGTCATCGTGGCGGTGAAGTTTTAATAGAGGGTACGGTTGAAGACGTGATTGCCTGTCCCAAATCCTACACCGGCCAGTATCTCCAAAAACATCTGTCAACAAAATAGTCAAACTGGAGTTTAGCCTGCTACAAAAGTGTATCGAGTTGTACCAGATTTAAACGAACAAGATCCAGTATCAGATCCAATCACCACAAACATAAGTTTTCGGTCTATTTTATGTTTTTCTACATCTCCTCGAAAAGTCAATTTACCGTCAATCAATTCAGGATTAAGTCTCATTCTGACCTCATCTTCTCCAACTATCGCACTTATCAGACCTTCAGGTGCCACCGAAATTCTGGATAATAAACTTCTCTTAGTTACTCTATTTCCAATGCAAAATTCAGCAAAAGAACCTTGTCTTGGTATAAAAAATACTTCAGCAAACACCTGCAGCTTCATTCCATATAGTATCACACTGATACTCTATGAAAAATTGTGAATATTAGTTATATGCAGTAAACGAAACAATTTCATTTTCAGAAATAAATGCAACTCTACTACCAACCATTGTTAATGTGTAGTCCAAAGCCAGCTGTGGTCCAAAAGTACTTAATCTCATCTCAACTCCAGCTCCATCAGTCTGCAAATGTCCTTTTGTATCATATGGCTCAACAAAAGAAACTCTACATGTCTTTTTGTTAATGGTAACTCCACGAACCAGCTGCTCGTTTATGCCTAAATCCTTGACTAATCTAGAGCTGCTGATTTTTCTACTTTCGTATACTACTGAATCATTCAAATTCTTTTCATATACTAATCTTCTTACCGTTAGTCTCATAACGGTATAATACCATACCTATTATGATCGACCTCAAATCACTACCTACTGCTTCTGGCATCTACATCTACCGCAATGCTGCCGGCGAAATAATGTATGTGGGCAAGGCGATAAATCTCAAAAAACGTGTCAGCCAATATTTCCAACGTGATGATGCCCTCGGTCCCAAAACTCAAACTCTGGTTTCCCAAATAGATTCTATCGAGACCAAAGTCGTCGGCTCCGAAATAGAAGCTCTAATTCTTGAGGCCTCCTATATCAAAAAATACCACCCCAAATACAATTCATTATTAAAAGACGACCGCAGTTATCAATTTATTTGTATCACCCGCGACAAACTCCCCCGAATATATTCTGTCTTTGGGTCTCAGGCTGACACTACACAGCATCTATATGGGCCCTTCCCCAGTGGTCTAGCTGTTCGCTCTCTCCTAAAAACTATGAGGAGAATATTTCCCTATTACAGCCAGAAAAAGCATCCCAAGACATTGTGTCTCTATTGTCATTTAGGTATCTGCCCTGGCCCTTCCCCCGATTCACACATCTATCGCCATAATATTTTACTTATTAAAAAAATATTATCGGGCAAATTTAAATTAGTCCAACGCCGTCTCCAAAAAGAAATGGAGGAGGCCTCTGTCAACCAACAGTATGAAACTGCCCTGCTTGTCCGCAACCAGCTGGATGCCCTTAATTATGTTGTTTCCGGTTGGCACAATCTCAATAATCTCTTTGAACAAATAAATTTACCCGAGGATCGTTCTAGCTCGGCTATATCGGAATTAGAAACCACTCTCCAGCCATATCTGAATATAAAAAATATTCATCGAATCGAATGTTTTGACATTTCTCAAATGGTCGACAAATATTTTGTCGGCTCGATGACCGTCTGGCAAAATGGTCATCTCGACAGTTCTGCCTATCGTCAGTTCAAAATAAATACCAAGGTGACTCAGGATGATCAGTTTATGATCAAGGAGGTAGTCTATCGCCGTCTCCAGCATCCCGAGTGGGGGACTCCCGATCTAATTGTTGTCGATGGCGGCAAGCCCCAATTAACTGCAGCCCTATCTCTTGTAGAGACGCCATATATGGCGTCTCTACAAAATCAAGTGAATATCATCGGTCTAGCCAAAAAATTTGAAACTATCGTCATCAAATCTAATGACGATTTTATCGAAATTAATTTACCCACAAATTCAAAAGCGTTATTGTTGCTCGAATCTCTTCGCAACGAAGCCCATCGCTTTGCCAATAGATATCGTCGCTCGCTCATGTCAAAATCAACCACATGACAGTTTCAATAATTATTCCCTGCTACAATGAGGAAAGGCGAATTATTCCCATAATTTCCAGAATAAAAAAATCAAAGATAGTCGACGAAATAGTCGTCGTCGATGACGGCTCACAGTCCCAGACCAAAAAAATATTATCCAAAATAGCTGGTATCAATCTCATTACTCATACCAAAAATCACGGCAAGTCCCAAGCCATGAAGACAGGCTTTCTTCAATCAACTGGTGATATAGTTGCCTTTATTGATGCTGATTTACGCAATTTCCAGACCAAAAATATCACCGATTTGGTCACCCCAATTATCAACAATCAGTGTGATATTACCCTCTCTGACCGTACTGGCGATCTCTATTTATTCCAAGCCTTTTCCGCCGCCTATACCGGTGAAAGAGCCATCAAAAGGGAACTTCTCCAAAAGCATCTTCAAATTTTTAAGGCAAGGGGATTTTTAATCGAAGGAGCTTTCAACAAAGTATTTTTTAAACCCAACTATCGACTTTTAAGGGTCTATTTTCCCAAGGTTCGTAGCTATGCCAAGTTTCTCAAAGATGGCGTCGCCGGCCAAATCAATGATCTCAAAATGGTCTCCGACATGATCAAATATTTCGGTCTAGCCGAGATGACTCGTCAAATAACTTTTGCCGTCAACCTCCCCCATTTTCAGAAAAAGTAACTATTGTCCTAGCAATTCTCTCATCCTCTCCAGCCCTTGTTTGTGTTCGGAAATTTCAAAATGGGCTCGAGCAGGGGCCAGTTTTTCAATTATCCACTCTGCCAGTGCATTTTTTAGATCGAGTGGGAACAGATCCCCCTTAGCATAGTCAGCCGCTACCTCAGCCAATTCGATATAGGTTTTATTACCCCCAAATTTCTCAGGTCGCTCAATTACTAGCTCTCCAGTTTCCTCACCCCAAAATACCAGTGTTTTTACCCAATTCAGCAGGGGATTGAACTCTATTTCTTTCGGTGGTCCATAGGCTTTCATTATTTTTGATCTAATTTCCTCAGGGGTATCATGCACAAAAATAGCACTATTTGGCTTTGATTTACTCATTTTCAGTGATTCCTCATCGTTTACACCAGCTTCAGGGGCTGTCAGTCCGGCAATCAAATTTTGGTGTATAGCTAGGGGTGTCCATTTACCTATTTTTTCACCCACCTCAAGTGCAATCACATGAGCTTTGCGCTGATCAATCCCTCCATGGGCCAAATTGACATTCATAGTAAAGATGTCCGCCACTTGAAGTGGTGGGTAGAATAATGTGGCCATATCTACATCATTGCTTTGTTTTTTCCCCATAATCGAAATGGAGCGCAGGTTGCGACTTAGGGTCACAAATTTACCCACTCGCATAAAAGTTTCCCAGTGTTCAGGGTGTTGTTCGTACAATTCCTTACCACTGATAAACTCTACTTGTGATTCGTCCACATCAAAACACTTCAACGAGGCAATCAATGCTTGTTTAAAGTAGCCATTCGTCGCTTCTCGAATATTTTCCCAGTTACCTCCCATTTTATTATTCAAAAACGAATGAAAGTCAGCCAAAAATATTTTACATTTTACTCCTGCCTTCAAAAAATCCGCAATTTTCCCCATACTCATTAGTCCTGTCCCTAAATGGACTAGACCTGATATTTCAAAACCAATATAATGTTGAATCTCTTTTCCCGATTCAATTAATCCTATAAGTCCACCCTCTGTCAGCACTTCCTGACAGTTCCGAGTAATAAGTTTGAATTTTTCTTCCGTAGTCATAGATAATGTATTATAGTTTAATAATTTGAAATTCGTAATTATTAATTCGTAATTATTTCACTCTTTGCCCAAACACCAACAACCTTTTCCAATCAGTCCCAATCGGCCAGCATGTTTGGAGGATCAGCACCTCCCTTTCCGGATCAGAATATTTTAAATATTCAATTTCAGAAGCGTTAACAATTTTTTGCATATAAACTTGATAGGTATAAATTTCACCTTCTTTGTCTACAAAAATAACATCATTATTTTTTAGCTCACCCAACAAATAGAATAGTGAGTTTTGTCTCACCATGCTTATTCCTTGTTCAGTTGAGTGAGCAAAAATAAATGTCGATTTACCCAGTCCCGCCCCGACATCACTCGATCCCTTAGCCTGGGCGACTACACTATCTTTTAAAATCCGTGAATATTCCTTTTGGTCAAACGGCGACACGTTTTTGACAATATTGGCAAAAGCGCCAATTCTAGGAATGGTAATTGAGTATTCAGTCGAACCGATCTCAGTCGCCACGTTTGGAGTGGGCACTAATCGGGGATCCGCCGTCACCGCTACTGGACTATTTGCACTTTTCCAATAGCCTAAAACTGCTCCAGCTAATGGAAAATATAAGTAAACAGTATATATCACCGAAAGTAATAAAATTATGTTTCCTAGATGAAAAATAAACTTACTAATTTGATTTGGGTTGTTAAAAATAATTCCCCTACCTTTTCGTATTTTTACCATTCTTCTCTTTGGCACTGGTCTAAAAAAATCCCACATAATCTAATTGTAGCAGAATAAAATTCTGGCTATAAATACGTAAGTATTCAATACATACCTCAAAAATATACAGTTGACATATGTATAGATGTGCCCTAATATAACTACCTGTGGCCCAAAAAATTACGCTTACAGAAACCATAATCACCCGTTTACGGGATAGTGTTTCTGCGTACTTTAAAGCCATTATTTGCCTCAATAAATGAGACTGGTATTTTGTCAATACCACCTCAAATTAATATTAGGGGCTTTTTTTAGTACTTTTAGGTAAAATTTGGATTTTAAGACATAATTTTGCCTAAAATTACAATCCCGATTTATCGGGAAGTTACATTTTTATTAAATAATGAGTAAAACTCTACTAACCCAAGAAGGGTTCCAAAAATTATCTGATGAACTGTTAGTTCTCAAAGCCAAGAGTGAACATCTCATTACTCAAATCGAAGAGAGCGCCCAGCCGGACGAGTCCGGTGAAGATGGTCTGGCCACTCAGCTCAAAGAAGAGCTGGAAGTAGTCAATGAAAAAATTGACAATATCGAGGATGCTCTTACCAACTCCGAGATAATTTCTGGCAGAATGTCCAAAACCCTGATTCAGGTTGGTTCAAAAGTAAAAATAAAATTAACTGGTAATACCACCAAACTGTTTCATATCGTCAGCCACATCGAGGCGGATCCCCTTCAGCAAAAAATATCCGACCAGTCTCCACTCGGGCAGGCGCTGATGGGTAAAAAGATCAATGACACGGTTGAGTTTATGGCACCAGTAGGCAAGATCACCTACAAAATCGTCGCCATCAGCTAACATAGTATAAAATAAGCTATGTCAACCATCGACCAACTGCGAAAAATTCGTTTGGAAAAAATAGCCAAGCTCAAAGAACTGGGAATTAATTCTTATCCTCCCCATTCCCAAAAAGACGCTTCCAATTTTGCCATCGTCAATACCTTTGAAAAATTTCAAGGCCAGACTCTTCATCTCTGTGGACGAATAATGTCCTTTCGCAAGCAGGGTGGCATTACTTTCGCCCATATTCAGGACGAATCTGCCAAAATACAAGTATTCATCCGCAAACAAACTCTCCAACCTACCAATGCTCAGAAGCAAATATTAGGATATGAGGATATTAGGTTATTAGACATCGGTGATTTTATTGAAGTAACTGGAGTTATCGACAAAACCTCCACTGGTGAAGTTTCGATTTTAGCTGATACTATTAAACTACTGACAAAATCTATCCGTCCTTTACCGGAAAAGTGGTCAGGTATCAAAGATCAGGAGACCATATTTCGCCGCCGCTATTTGGATCTGATTATGAATGACGAGTCAAAGAAGTTGTTTATCCGAAAAGCCAAATTTTGGCAGCTAAATCGGCAGTTTCTCGCCGACAAGGGTTTTATCGAGGTCGAGACGCCCATTATGGAGTTAGTTACTGGTGGTGCCGACGCCAAGCCCTTTATCACCCACCACAATGCTCTCGATCAGGATTTTTATCTACGTATCTCTAGCGAGCTTTATCAAAAAAGATTAATCGGTGGTGGTTTTGAAAAAATCTACACCCTCGGTCCAAATTTTCGTAACGAAGGCATCGACGATGAACACTTGCAGGAATATTACCAATGCGAGTGGTATTGGGCCTACGCCGATTATCGCCAAAATATGGAACTGGTTGAAGAGTTGTACAAATATATAGCCCAAAATTTATATGGTAAATATGTTTTTACCCGCGGCGAACATACATTCGATTTAAATGTAAACTGGCCCAGAATTAGTTATGGAGATCTCATCAAAAATCGTTTTCAGGTGGACATTCTTCTCGATTCAGAAGACAAAATTCTCAAAATATTAAAATCCCAAAAAATCGATACCAGTGGTCTCACCAATCGTGCCAGAATTGTCGACAATTTATGGAAAATAGTTAGACGTGAAATTGCCGGACCTATATTCATTATTGACGAACCAAAGTTTAGCTCACCTCTAGCCAAGTCACGAGAAGACAATCCTGATCTTACCGAGAGATTTCACGTCATTATTGCTGGATCCGAATTAGGCAATGGTTATACCGAGCTCAATGACCCAGTTGACCAATTCGAACGTTTTGCCGATCAACAGAAAAACCGCGATTCCGGTGACGACGAATCCCAGATGATGGACATTGATTTTGTCGAGATGTTGGAATGGGGCATGCCGCCTACTTCTGGCTGGGGCCACAGCGAGAGACTATTTTGGTTTTTTGAAAATGTTACTGCCCGCGAGGGGACACTCTTTCCTCAGATGAAATACGAGATAAGTGACGAGACTAGACGCATCTACAATTTACCCAAGCATCACGTCATTGCGCCTCGTCACGACGAAGCCTTGGCAAAGTCGGAAGCAGCTGGTCTTCAAAATAACAAAGTCGTCATTGGCAAAATCCTCGAATTCAACACTCATCCCAATGCTGACAAATTACATGTTTTATTAGTTGATATTGGCAGCGACAAACTGCAAATAGTTTGCGGTGCTCACAATATCAAAGTGGGGGACATCGTCCCCGTCTCCCTAATAGGAGCCACGGTTTATGGTGATGAAATGGTGCCGTGGACTGTTGGGCCCTCCAAATTGCGAGGAGTCGACTCCAATGGCATGCTCTGTTCTACTCGCGAGCTCGGCCTCGGCCCCGACCACGACGGCATCTATTTATTATCTGAAGACCTCTCCTCACATCTCGGCGAGCCAGTTAATAAATATTTTAAAATTAATGGATAGTTGTGGAATTTTTGAAAAATTCGATTTACAAAATAATTTAGTTAAAGAATATCAATATTGGTATATATTGATTCGTACCAGACAATCATATCTTGGCAATTGTGTTGCAATTCTAAAGAGACATGTCTTCCCTATATCTCAACTAACACAGGAAGAAAGCGAAGAATATTCAAACTTAGTTAAAGAAGTCGAAATTAGTTTAATAAAATCATTTAATTGTGAATTTGTTCAAACCGCAACAATTATGTATATTGATAAACATGTACATACATTTATTTTTCCTCGATATCAGGGTAATATTGAATTTAACAACAAAACTTGGGTAGACGACAAAATCCCCGATCCCTTGATCAATAAATCTCCTGATTGTACTCCAGCAGATATAGTTCTCATTAAAAATAAAATATTAGAAAATTTAAAATAATTATGGATCATCAAAAATTTGCAGATGCAGTCAAATCAAATTTAGAAAATAATATTTACAATCACTCGCTCTCTTTGGAAGCCTGCATGCTCGGTCTTTATGACTATTTCAAAGATAATAATTTGTTAGGTCCTACCGAGCCAACACGCGAAGAGTGGGGGATAGCTGGATTAATTCACGACATTGATTTTGCTGGAGATACCAAAGAATTACATCCTCTCCGCACCCGCGAAGTTTTGGCAAAATATGGCCTCGAAATAAATGATACTGTCCAACAAATTATTTTATCCCACGACAAACTTCAAAATATTTCTATGGATAGTAAGGCCAAATGGTCAATCTATTGTGCCGACTCGCTCACTGGACTAATTACCGCTGTCGCCTTCGTCTACCCCGATCGTAAACTTTCTTCAGTCAAAGTTTCCTCAGTCTTAAAAAGATTTTTGAAGGAACCCAAGTTTGCCGCCGGCACCCGTCGTGACGAAGTCGCTGAATGTTCAAATCCCACAGGATTAAATATACCCATCGAAAAATTTATTGAAATCTGTCTCACCTCAATGCAATCTATTGCGGGAAATATTGGATTATAATTTGGTACTTTCTCCCTTGTTAAAGGGAGATACGGCAAAGCCGAGAGGGATTAAATTTGCGGTATAAAAAATAAATTTTAGTGCTAAAATAAAAGCATTCAATCATGCTCGACATTAATTTAATTAGAACCAGCCCTGAAGTAGTCAAAAAGTCCCTAATCGACCGCCAAAAAGATGTCTCAATTCTCGACAAAGTCGTCGAACTCGATAAAAATTATCGCGATGTACTTAGTCAGGTTGAGGATTTGCGGGCCCAACAAAATAAAATCAGTAAAGAAATTAAAGGTAAACCCACCGAAGACCAATTAAAAATTGCCATAGAAATCAAAGAAAAATTAAAAATTATTGAAGAAACTCGTAACTCACAACTCGTAACTCTAAACTCCTTATTAGAGGAAATTCCCAATATTCCCGCCGATGATGTGCCTATAGGTAAGGATGACAACGACAATATAGTTATGAAAACTGTTGGCACAATTCCTATTTTTGATTTTACCCCCCTCGATCATATCGACCTTGGCGAAAGACTCGATATTCTCGATGTCAAAAAAGCCGGTGAGTTGTCCGGCTCTCGTTTTGGCTATTTCAAAAACGAAGGAGCTGTTCTGGAAATGGCCGTCATGTTTTACGCCTTCACCAAATTAACCAAAAAAGGCTGGCATGGTATGGTGCCGCCCACCATGATCAAAAGTAGCACCGAATGGGGATGTGGCTATGCTTCGAACAAAAATTTAATGGGTGCCTA
Organism: Microgenomates group bacterium; assembly: GCA_049303675.1. Taxonomy (GTDB): domain Bacteria; phylum Patescibacteriota; class Microgenomatia; order UBA12405; family UBA12405; genus UBA2283. The sequence continues at coordinate 645,186 of JBAQNJ010000001.1, forward strand.
TTATTCTGTCCCCGAGGATGATTTGATTTTTATCAGTAGCTCTGAGCATTCTGTTGTACCCTATCATTCCAATGAAGTTTTATCGGCAGACAAATTTCCCTTAAAATACGTCAATTACTCACCCTGTTTTCGCCGTGAAGCCGGTACCTATGGCAAGGATACCAGAGGAATGCTTCGGGTCCACAATTTCAATAAAGTGGAAATGAATGTTTTTACCCTCCCCGACTTCAAAATTTCCGATGCCATGCAACTAGAAATGCTGGCAGTTGAAGAGGAGATTATGCAAGAACTTAGTTTGGCCTATCAGGTCATGAATTGTTGCACTGGGGACTTACCCCAGCCCAATCGCCGGATGTACGACATCAATACGTGGTTCCCCTCTCAAAACAAATATCGTGAGACCCAATCCTGCAGTACCTGCTCTGACTACCAATCTCGCCGACTCAATACCAAAGTCAAAATCAATGGTCAAAATCAATTTGTTCATATTCTCAACGCTACCGTTATTACCGATCGCGCCGTTTTGGCAATTATCGAGAACTTCCAAACCAAAACCGGCACAATCCATATCCCCGAGGTCTTGTGGCCATTTACTGGCTTTCAATTCATCGGCCCTACTTTATAGAGGAGCCACTTTGCCTCGCCGAAATCCCGATTTATCGGGACGTAGGCGGGCCAGAGCATCTTTTTACATTTTATAATTGGAAATTGCGATTTGTTTGGTTATTGTTTCTTGGTTATTAAGCTATAATATCTCATCATGTTATCTTTTCTCAAAAATCTATTTGATGACAATCGTCATCGTCTCAATAACTACCAACCACTTATTAAAAAAATAAATTCTCTCGAAGAATCAATTAAGGAACTATCCGACAAAGAATTAGCCTCTCAAACAGAATACTTTAAAGAACAATTGGCTAAGGGCAAAACCCTAGACGATATTTTACCCGAAGCCTTTGCTGTCTGTCGCGAAGCAATTAGCCGGACCATCGGCGAGAGAGCTTATGATGTTCAGCTCATGGCCGCCATCACTCTTCATCTAGGCGACATCGCTGAGCAACGTACCGGAGAGGGGAAAACTCACTCGGTCATTTTTCCGGCTTATCTCAATGCCCTCACCGGCAAAGGAGTTCATATTGTCACCCCCAATGACTATCTAACTCGGGTTGGCGCTGGCTGGTATCCCCAAGCACTAAATTTATTGGGTGTTTCCACTGCTTGTATTGTCCATGAACAGTCCTTTATCCTCGACCCTAACTTTACTGACCCGTCAGAAGATGTCGATGAACGCTTAGCTCATCTTCGACCTATTTCTCGCGTAGAGGCCTATGCTGCCGATATTACCTATGGTACCAACAATGAATTTGGTTTTGATTATCTCCGTGATCACATGGTCGGTCAACAGTCCGAAAAAGTCCAACGAGATCTCCATTATTTCGCCATAGTCGACGAAGTTGATTTTGTATTAATTGACGAAGCACGGACTCCCTTAATTATTTCCTCTCCCAACAATTCTCCGGTTGACAAGTATTACAAGTTTGCCCAGATTGCGAACACCCTCCAGCCATCAGACTATACTATCGACGAAAAATCCCGTTCTGCCTCATTGTCCGAATTTGGCATCCGTAAAGTCGAAAAAATATTGGGCATCACCAATTTGTACGAGGAATCATTTGAGACTATCCACTATATTGAAAATGCCATCAAGGCCCGAGCCATTTTTCACAAAGACAAAGAATATGTCATCAAAGACGGCGAAATAATTATTGTCGACGAATTTACCGGTCGGCTGATGCCGGGTCGCCGTTGGTCTGACGGTCTCCATCAGGCTGTCGAGGCCAAGGAAAATGTCACTGTCCAACGCGAGTCTCAAACATGGGCCACCATTACTTTTCAAAACTTTTTCCGTCTCTATGAAAAATTGGGCGGCATGACCGGTACTGCCGCCACCGAATCCGAAGAGTTCAAAAAAATCTACAACCTCGATGTTATTACTATTCCCACCTATCGTGATATCCAGCGCCATGATAGTCACGATTATATTTTCAAGACTCAGCGAGCCAAGTACGCCGCTATCGCTGCTACCGTCGCCGATCTGCATACTCAGGGACAGCCAGTTTTAATTGGTACCACCTCGATTGAAAAGAATGAAATAATTGCCTCAATGCTCCGCAAATCAGGTATACCCTTTCAAATGCTTAATGCCAAAAACCACCGCTCCGAAGCCGAGATAATCGCCAAAGCCGGCGTCCGTGGCGCTGTCACCGTAGCTACCAACATGGCAGGTCGCGGTGTCGATATTATTTTGGGGGGACCTAGGGCAACTACTAAAAATTGGCAAAAGGAACATGACAAAGTTATCGAGCTCGGTGGCCTTCATGTTATCGGCACTGAGCGTCACGAATCACGCCGCATCGATAATCAACTCCGTGGTCGGGCCGGCCGTCAGGGTGATCCGGGATCATCCCAGTTTTATGTCGCTCTCGACGACGATCTGATGAGAATATTTGGCGGCGAAAAAATCAGTTCACTAATGGGCAGATTCAATATGCCCGAAGAAGAGGCCTTAACTCACCCATTAGTTTCCAAAGTTATCGAACAAATTCAGGTAAAAGTCGAGGGCTACAATTTTGATGTCCGCAAAAACATTGTCGAATATGATGATGTCATCAACAAGCAGCGTCAAATAATCTATGGTCTTCGTGACTCAACTCTTTCGAATTCTCAAAACAATCCCCCAAAAATTCTGGCCGAAATTGATAAAAATTTGCAATCAGAAATTACCAAAATATTTCAAACTAGTGCTAATTATGAAACAGGGGAGGCCGATTATGACAAGATTGCCTTAGAATTCAATGAAATTCTTCCTCTCTCCGACTCTGATCGACAAAAGTTAGTTAAGACACTGAAAACAGAAGCTAATCCACTTGAATATTTGATCAAGGTTACCCAAACCAAGTGGCAGGAGAGACTCAAATATTTTGGTAAAGACCTGAGTAGTGCTATCAGTAGCTATGCCATTATCAAGACTCTCGATCCATTGTGGGTTGAGCATCTGACTGCCCTCGACGACTTGCGCGATGGTGTCCGCCTGCGTGGTTATGCCCAAAAAGATCCATTGGTAGAATATCGTAAAGAAGGTTATGAAATGTTTCAAAAACTCATGGGACAGTATCAATACAATCTTTGCCGGACTATTTTCCGACTTGAGCCCGTGGCTGCACCCGTCATCGACCAACCTCAAAACATAATCGAGGGTAGGGGAGAAGAGTCGTCATTGCGAGGAGCCGGAGGCGACGCGGCAATCTTAAAACCCCAGACTACCGTCAAAAACTCTCAGACTATCTCTCGCAACGATCCCTGTTGGTGCGGTAGTGGCAAAAAATGGAAGAAGTGTCACTACCCCAAGACAGGTTAAGGTAAAATAACTGGTGCGCCGTATTTATATTATTGTATTATTTTTACTCTCTACTCTCTTTTCACCGTGGATTTTTCAGCTCCCCTGGTACATAGCATTACTAATTATTATTTTTTCACTACTACTTTTCAATCTAAAAGAAAAATATATTGTTTTATTTTTTTACTTTTTACTTTTATTTTTTCAAATCCGTACTACTCGTATTAGTTCGGTCTACCAATTTTCTGGCTTTGATTTTTATCTTCACCAACAGCAACTTGACTCCTATCCGCCCCGCCTTGCCCGACTAGCCAACATAGTTGAAAACAAATTTGAGACTCCGCTTGTCTATCGCCTGCGTCAAAACTTATTTAATAGTTTAGATTTTTCCATCTTTTTTAAAAATTACTTTCTTACAATATTATTTATTCCCTTTATCATTGGCCTAATCCATTTTGTTAAATGCCCTAAGAGACTACCAATTACTCTATTTATATTATCTATCTTAACACTGACATTTATCGGCACCAATGGCCAATATGGTCCAATTACCATATTACCATTTTTAATATATTTAATCATTTCTTGAAAAACAAAATATTACTTATACTAATATTGCTATTTTCTTTTGCAATTTATACCTTTAAATTATCGACCATCCCTCCATCTGCTTATGCCGACGAAGCTACCGTTGGTTACAATGCCTACTCAATTTTAACTACCGGTACCGATGAATTTGGTCAGCCATTTCCCTTATTATTTAGATTTTTCAATGCCTATACCCCTGGATTATTCGTCTATGCCGCTATTCCTTTTATTAAGTTATTTGGTATATCAGTTTTTTCCATCCGTATTTTATCTGCTATCACCGGCACTATCTCTGTCTTCTTTTTTTACAAAACCTTGTCACTTCTCAGCAAAAATTCACTGGTAGGCACGGCCTTTTACACCATACTCCCCTGGACCATATTTAATTCGCGTATCGGGTATGAAGTTATGTTTGCCGCTACTATTTTCAACCTCGGCTGCTACTATCTACTCAAAAATATAAACAACATTTCATATTTCGGTTTGCTACTTATTAGCCTATCTACCTATACCGCCCATACTCAACGCTATTTGGCCCCAATATTTTTACTGGTATATTTTATTTATTTCAAAAAATTAAATCTAAAATCACTTGCTGTGCTGTTATTCACTCAGATACCAAATCTAATATTGGTTTTTACCCACTCTTTTTGGATAAAAAATAACCATCTATCACTCAAATTATTTTTATCCCAAATTATTTCCTATCTTTCTCCAAAAACGCTATTCTTTAGTTCACCCGATATCGATCTTCAGCATCAAATTCCTTCTATTTCTTTGTTCTTCTGGTGGATGATTATTCCTCTTATATTTAGCCTCAAAAAACTATTTACTCTCGACTCAAAACATCAAAAATTTATTGTTATATGGCTAATTTGTTCTATCATCCCTGCTTCCCTTTCGGGGGAATTCATGTCAACCCAGCGTGTTCTGCCACTTTTGTTTCCTCTAATGCTAGTTATATCCCTCGGACTTTCATCAAAGATATTTATTAATTCGTTCCTATTTATATATTCGCTAGTTCTGGTCTGTCGTTCCTATTATATTTTCTTGCCTCACCAGTTAGCTAAATCATGGGACTATGGCTATAAGCAGCTATCATCATATATTATGAATACCCCTGACAAAAAATTTCTCATCGACAATACCCGCAACCCACGGACCTATATTCTGCCCCTCTTCTATAATCAATATGTTTACAAACGTCAAATTGACAACTATTATTCAGCTCCAGTTTTGGAAGACAAGTATAGCTATTCAAATCTAACTTTTGAGCCATTAGTCTGGGGTGATATAAACCAATATGATTATATTGTCTCCGACGGCCTCTCCATTTCTCCCGACCAAGCCCTCGAGCACCATCTGACCAGTGTTCAAAAAATTATGTCTCCTGACAATGCCATGGTCTTAGAAATATATAAAGTAGATAGTGTACAATAAGCCGTGGTCTCCAAAATAAATATCAAATCTAGTTTTCAGAAATTAGTCCGGAAATCATCAAACATTGTCATCACCTCACACTATTCACCCGATGATGACGCGATCGGCTCTTCTTTGGCCACTTTCAATTGGCTAACTACCAAATTCCCCCATAAAAATATTCGTATAATAATCACTGGCAGCTATGTCTCTCGTTATTCTGAATTTTATAATTATCACCAAATTAAATTTGTTTCTGACCTATCCACTGAGCTAGAGGATATTGATCTCTTAATTATGTTGGATGGTAGTCAGTATAGTCGGTTTACTCGTACCCCAAACTCCATTGCCTCTAGCCAGTTTCTCAAAGTTTGTTTTGATCATCACAGCTCTCCAATCGACAAATTTGATCTCATCTATTTAGACAAAACAGCTACCTCTACTTCAGAGATTATTCTTGACACACTCTACAAAAATATAAAATTTGGCAAGCCAATTGCCGAATTATTTCTCATGGGAATTTTTGGCGACACTGGCACAATCAATTATCTCAAACCCAACCAATTGAATACTCTCGACAACCTCAAAAAACTCTTAAAAATTACTCAAACTGAAATTCAAGAATTCAAATCCACCTACTCCTCAATTACTTTTCCCGCCTTCACTATTATCCAAGAGTTCATGCGTAATACCCAATTTATGGATTTACACTCAGGCCATAATTATCAGTATACTTTTGTTACCCCAGAATTTATCAACCAGAACGACTTTAGTGATGGTCAGATTAGCGAGGCCGCCCATATATATATGTCACAGTACTTGCGGATTATAGAAAATTATCAGTGGGGATTTATTGCCACCCCCAAAAGAGATGAAATTAGCGTTTCTTTTAGGTCTTTACCCAAATCAGTCAATGTCCGTGCTCTAGTTGAAAAAATCGATATTGGTGGTGGTCATGATCGTGCCGCTGGATCGAGTTTCAAGGCCGACAAGTGGGGCAAAAAACTGAACCTCCAGTTTGCTATCAAATATTTAGTTGAATGGATAGCCACTCATGATTTAGAATTATCCTAATGACCGACTGTGTGTTTTGTGAAATAATTGATGGTTCCATTCCCTGCCACAAAATCGCCGAAGATGACAATTTCTTGGCTTTTCTCGATATCAAGCCGTTCTCCGTTGGTCATACCATGGTAATCCCCAAAATTCACTATCGCTGGACCTACGATGTCCCCAACTTTGGGTCATATTGGGAATTTACTCGCCAAGTTAGTCATAAAATAAATACCAATTTAAAACCATTTTTCATCTCTTATCTCACTATGGGTAATCAAGTTGAACATGCCCATATTCATATTATTCCCCGCTATCAGAACGATAACCTCATGGATGAATTCGGCGAAAAATTAAGATTAAATTTATCAACTTCCCAATTGTCTGAAATTAAAGATAAAATAAATTTATGATCACTGAATCTCAAATTCTCGACGAACTCAAAAAAATCAACCAGCAGCTGTCCCGACAAAACAATGGTGCCTTTCGTAATTTTACCGCCGGATTTTTCCATTCTTTTGGCTATTTCTTAGGTACTATTACCGTCTTCGCTATATTAGCCATTATCGCTTCTCGATACAATTGGGCAGCCATGATTAGTAAATCCATGGAAACCATGATGTCCAGTATCAATTGGTCCAAAATCGTCCCCGCCCCTATCAATCAACAACCTCAAAATTAGCTTTGTCTTTTATTTCCCCTTCCTCTCTGCCCTTACTCTATCTACTTTAGTCAAATATTTTTTTCGTAGTCTTATTGTTTTTGGTGTCACATCAATCAATTCGTCCGATTCAATAAAGTCTAGTGATTCTTCCAATGAATACTTGACTGCCGGTGCCAGTGCCAGTGCGTCATCGTTTCCTGACGAGCGCATATTGGTCAATTGCTTGCCTTTACAGACATTTATTTCCAGATCTCCCTCAACCGGTCGGAATCCCACTACCTGACCCTCGTAAACACCCTCTGTCGGTGATACAAAAGTTATGCCCCGTTTTTGGGCCAGATCCAGTCCAAATCCCAACGCCTTACCTCCCTCAGAAGCTATCAATACTCCATTTCGCTGTCGGATTGTATCATCACTCTTTGGTTCATAACCGAGGGTGAGATAGCTCATCGATACCGAACCCTTTGTCTCACTCACCAAAATACTTCGCAGTCCTAGGGCATTTTTCTCACTTATTTTATAAATCATTTTCACACCGGCCCGATCGTCAGTGCTCATATCGATCATCTGAGCTTTTCGCTTGCCCAGCTCAGAAGTGATTGTGCCTACATATTCTTCAGAAGTTAATATTGTCAATTCGGAATAAGGCTCACACAGTTTTCCATCTATTGTTTTTAAAATAACTTCGGGTTTACCCACCTCCATGGCATAGCCCTCACGTCGCAATTTTTCAATCAAAATAGCCAAATGCAATTCTCCGCGTCCAGAGACGAGCATTCTAATTCCATCAGTTGGGTCTGTTTCAATTTTTAGTCCCAAGTTTGTCTCCACCTCTTCCTGCAGTCTCTCTTTCAGTTCTCGACTAGTTAAAAATCTTGATTCGTCTCTAGCAAAAGGCGAACTATTTGGTCCAAAGCTAGCTTTTAGGGTAGGTTCGGCCACATTTATTGTCGGTAGAGCTACTTGATAATTTGGATCGGTTAAAGTTTGGCCAATTTCAATTTCATTAATCCCCGCCAAATAGGCAATCTCGCCACTTTCGATTTCTTCAATTTCCACCTTGTTCATACCCTCATTGACATACATTCGCTCGATTTTAAAATTACCGGTCACCTTTTGATCTGGATTAATTTGGGACACAAATTGACCTTTCCTGATCTTTCCTTGATTAACTCTACCTACCGCCAACCTCCCTAAATAACCATTTTTTTCAAATGCCGAAATCAACATTTGAAAAGGTTTATCGACATCCTTGCTGGCACTTTTAAAAGTCTTTACAATTGCTTCAAACAGGGGAGTTGTATCAGCAGTCTCACTCATGTCACTCGGCATATGATCCCAAGTCTTACCATCACGACCAATTGCGTAAATTATCGGAAAGTCCAGTAGCTCTGGATCCGATGCCAGAGACAGGAACAAATTTTCTGCATCTTCGACCACTCGTTTTACATCCGCATCCTTACGATCAATTTTATTAATTACCATGATCACCTTTAGACCATAATCGAGAGCTCTTTTCAATACAAATTTAGTTTGGGACAATGGTCCTTCAGCCGCATCCACAATCAAGAGTGCCCCGTCAGCCATATTTAGGACTCTTTCCACTTCACCACCAAAATCTGCGTGTCCAGGGGTATCAATAATATTAATTTTTACACCTTTGTAGCTCACCGAGGTATTTTTAGACAAAATAGTTATCCCTTTTTCTCTTTCCAAATCATTACTGTCCATTATTCTCTCTTCATTCATTTCCGCTTGGTTTTCACGGAAAGTATGGGTTTGTTTCAGCATGGCATCGACCAAAGTTGTCTTTCCATGATCCACGTGAGCGATCACGGCCACGTTTCGGATATCACTATATTTAGGCATTCGTCCATTTTACCACTAAATAGGTTAAAATAGTACCATGAGAAAATCAATTTGGCTTGTGCTCTCCCTGCTATTTTTATCAGCATGTACCACTAAAATCGCTACCAATATCGAAAATGCCCGCGAGACTATTATCCCTCTACCTTCAAAAATTTTAGAGTCTGGCTTGCCCAGCAAACATCAAATCAAAACAGCTTTCATTCCTCAGTCTCCCGAGAAAAACTGGGACCAGCCATGGCAAGACTCCTGCGAAGAAGCCTCCATTCTCACCTTAAAACATTATTATTCTGCCGATAACCCTTCTACCGAGACTCTCCTCGCCGAATATCAGCAAATATTCAGTTACGAGGCTCAAAATAATTGGACCCACGATATAAATTTACAAAAAATGGCACAACTGTCAACCGATTTATTTCAACTTAAACCAGCTATCATCGATTCTCCCAGTACTGACGATCTCAAAAAATATATCTCAAAAAACATTCCTGTCATTGTTACTGCCAACGGCAAAACACTCTACCAAGAGAACAAACACTTCAAGTCTGGCGGGCCCCTATATCATAGTCTAGTAATCCTCGGCTTCGACGATGATATTGGCAAATTTATTGTTCACGATGTTGGTACCCAGTTTGGTGCCTATTTCCAATATAGCTACTCTCTCTTAATGGAGAGTATCCACGATCTACCTAGTAACGGCGACAAAAATAACATCGAACAAGGTGATAAAAAAATATTAATTTTGGTAAAATAATTTATGAAAAAACTTATCCTACTTCCAGTTATGGCTCTATTCTTATCTGCCTGTAGCCTATTTCCTAGTAACTCTGATCAAAATATTAGTTTATCAGTTACCCCCACAACCACTATGGATATACCCACTAATCCCACTTTATCTCCATCCCCAAAAACTGGCGATACTGTAGTCGCCTTGAGCACCAAAGACGGCCAAATAGTTATCAAGTTATTTTCCGAAGATACTCCTAACACCATTAAAACCTTTTTGGCAAAAGTAGATAGTGGTTTTTACAATGGCCTTACCTTTCATCGGGTTATCGAGGGCTTTATGGCTCAGGGTGGAGATCCTACTGGCACAGGTACTGGTGGTGGTAGCCAAAAATCAGAACTCAACAATCTTCCTTTTGTTCGTGGCTCTCTTGGCCTAGCTCGCACCCCAGCCACCAAAGAAATTAGCAATGATAGTCAGTTTTTTATTTGCTTCAATGACACCGGCTGTGCCCACCTTACCGGTGACTACGTCAACTTTGGCCAAGTACTCAGTGGTTTTGATATTCTCGACAAAATCAATCAGGGTGACAAAATTATAGAAATTACTACTACCACCAAATGAAAAAAATATTCATCATCGTTGTTATTGGGGTTTTAGGTTATTTTATTTATCAATACATCCAGTCACCAAAACCAAATATTACCGACAGTCAGGCAGACCTGATCCTCTTTCATGGCGATGGCTGTCCCCATTGTAAAATTGTTAGCGATTACATTGATGCCAATCAGGTTGAATCCAAAGTCAAAATCTCTTACCACGAAGTTTACTACAACAAATCAAATCAGATTCTCCTCCAAGAAACAGTCAAAAAGTGCCCCGAAATAGACACTACTCAAGGTGTTGGAGTTCCTCTGGCTTATTCTCCACTAGACACAAAATGTTTATATGGTGACACTCCTATCATCGATTGGCTCAAGTCCAAAATGCTAAAATAGTCTGTGTCCAAAAAATCGAGGTCAGACAAATTTCACTTTGGTTTTCAATCTATTATTAGATTGGTTATCTTTATCTTGTTGGTTATTTTTTCCATCAACTACTTTAGTGCCAATTCTTTAAAAATAAGCATCCCCCTACCCTCGTTAATCCAATATTTACCCCCAGATTCTCAGGCAAAGCTAAATATTCTTGGAGCTAGGATCGAATCCTTGCCGCTTGAACAAAAGGTGACTCAATTTATTGTCAGTACTCAGGATTTTATCTCCAAACAAATTCAACAAATTAAAATTGATATCATCAACGCGGTTGCCAAAAATTTAGTCGACAAAATTAATTCCCCCTAATATGACCGATATCTCAGAGTTAAACAAACAATTAACCTCAATTAAAACCAAGTTAAACTTTGAAAACCTCAAAGTCTCTGCCACAGAATTAAAGTTAAAATCAATCGACCCCTCCCTCTGGGACAACGCTTCCACGGCCGCCCAAACCATGCAACAACTGAGTCTGTTGGAGAAGACTATCCACGATATTGATAGTGTCCAAACCCGTCTAAATGATTTACAGGAATTACAGCAAATCATAATCGATAGTCAGGACCACAGCTATCAATTAGAGTTTGATAGCTCCATTTCCGAACTCAAGGAGTTAATATCCTTGCTAGAGTTACAGACATATTTATCTGGAAGATACGACAAAAACTATGCATTGTTGTCTATACACTCTGGTCAGGGTGGCACCGAAGCCATGGACTGGGCCTCCATGCTCCAACGGATGTATCTGCGCTATTTTGAGAGAAAAGGCTGGAAATTTGAACTACTCGATATCACCATGGGCGAAGAGGCGGGCATCAAGTCCGTCTATTTCAAAGTCAATGAAATTTTTGCTTATGGCTATTTACGCGGCGAATCTGGCACCCACCGTCTAGTTAGACTCTCACCCTTCAATGCTGATCAACTTCGTCAAACTTCCTTTGCCAAAGTTGAAGTCACCCCTTTTATTGAGAATTCCGCCGACGTTGATCTCCGTCCCGAAGATATTGATTTTTCTGCCTACCGTGCCGGTGGCAATGGTGGCCAGAATGTCAACAAAGTCAGTTCCGCCGTCCGCTTAACCCATCGACCTACCGGTATCACCGTTTCTTGCCAAAGCCAACGTTCCCAAGAACAGAATCGACTTGTCGCCCTGCAGATGCTCAGCTCAAAAATATGGGCCATCGAGCAGGAGCGCCAACGCGTCGAGCGTCAAAATATCAAGGGCGACAATATTATCGCCGGTTGGGGACACCAAATTCGCTCTTATGTATTACACCCCTACAAAATGGTCAAGGATTTGCGGACTCGCTATGAAACATCCGATACCACCGCCATTCTCGATGGCGACCTCGACGAATTTATTCATTCCGAGCTTAAACTCTAATGTTCAAAAGAATCGCCCTTTTTTTATTTATATTAGTTTTCTTTTTACTCTTTTCATTTTTCTTTTTACTTTACAAACTATCGACTCGCACCCATACACCACTGACCTATTTCCCCACCCAAATATATAGTTCCCTTAAAAATCCCACCATTACCACTGACTTTAATTTTTTAGTCCTCGGTATTGATCCTCGTTACGATCTCTTAGAAAAAACCATGACCTCCGACACCATTATGATTGGTCGACTCAATTCAAATCTACATCTAAATATTATCTCTATTCCCCGAGATTTATGGGTATATTCACTTAGCTCCAAAGTTAATGAAATCTACCAAAAATCTACCAGTCGTAGTCAGGTTCTTAGCCGATTTTCCGAATTAACCGGTCAACGCCTCGACAAATATGTCCTTATTTCTACCGACAATCTCGTCAAATTAACAACTCTCATTGGCGGAGTTGACGTCACTCTTGACCAAGCTTATACCGATACCAAATATCCCAACCCTGCCTATATAGCTACCCCTTCAACCAAAGTTCCTATGTATATTACTATTAGTTTCCAAAAAGGTCTTAACCATCTTCAGGCCGACAATATTGCTGCTTTTGTCCGTTCCCGAAAAGGCCAGACCAGCGATGGGGTAGAAAGTACCGATATTGGCCGCACCATCCGCCAACAGTTGCTCTTAGATGCCATTCTGGCCAAGATAAAATCTCCTGATTTTTATCAAAATCCGACTAACCTCCTGAATTTGTATAATTTTTGGCATTCCCAAATTGACAGCAATATCACCGATCAAGACATATTTTCCCTGATTTTTCATAGTCGAAAAGCCCTCTTAAACATCAAATTAAACAAAACTACCATCCCCGCCAGCGAGAGTACCCCCAGCGGCATCATCTACCACCCTGCCTCATTTTCTAGTCAACAGTGGGTCTATGTCCCCCAAGATAAAAATTATTTGAGTTTTCAACAATACATTTCTGATTTTCTTGCCCAATAGTTTGCTATACTGAAATATTAGTATTTATATTAATATGGATATACCCAATCTCGCTGCCAATCAACCAAATTTATCTGACTCTCAAATTAGCTTTTCTCTGCCCGCCATTATTCTAGTAGTTGTTTTTTCGATATTTACTGGTTTTTGGCTTTCCCGATTTTTTCCACCCAAAACATCGCCAATTATCAGCACTACTGTCTCAGATGTCACCACTGTTTCCACCGACAAAATTACTGACTCCAGTCAATTAACTGTCGGCACCGTCTATGGTAATAGCCAAAAAACATACAAGGATTCAGCTACCGGAACAGTTGAAAAAGGCTCTATCAATGGTGAGGGAACCCATATTCTCATCCGTGCCGGCGGTGCTTCCCAGCGAGCATCCCTCATTTCATCTTCAGTCGACCTCGATTTATTTATTGGTAAAAAAGTTGAAATCAAGGGCGAAACTAACGCCTCCACCAAGACATCCTGGCTCTTAGATGTCGGTAGTATCAAAATTCTGGAATAATCATGAATGTTTTATTCAAAAATGTCACCAAACATTTTGGTTCCATAATCGCTCTTCAAGATATCAACTTTGAAGTCAAGTCTGGAGACTTTGTTTTTATAGTCGGTCCTTCTGGTGCTGGCAAATCAACTCTACTTAAAATTATTCTCACCCAATATTTCCCGAGCAGTGGTCAAGTATATTTTGACGGCCATTTAATGGATTATCAGAACAAGTCACTTGTCGACAAATTGCGCCAAAACATCGGTGTAATTTTTCAGGACTACCAGCTCATAGCCGACAAAACCATCGAAGAAAATATTGCCCTAGCCCTAGATATCAATGGTATTTCCGCTACCGAAATCCCCAGCAAGGTCGACAAAGCCATCGATTCTGTCTTTTTACAAACCCGCCGCCATCTCTTTCCTTCCCAGTTATCTGGTGGCGAGCTGCAAAGAGCCGCTCTTGCCCGAGCTCTGGCCATCGATCCCAAATTAATCCTCGCCGACGAGCCCACGGGCAATCTTGATCCCGAAAACTCTTGGAATCTAATTAAACTTCTCAAAGATATCAATGAAAAGCGGGGTACTACTATTATTATGACTACCCACAACTTTGATATCGTCGAATCCCTCAATAAAAGAAAAATCTCCATGAAAAATAGTTCGATAGTTCATGATACCCAAGTAGCTCGGGTTAAAAAAATTAAAAAAAGGAGATTGACACAATGAACCTCTACCACAATACCTGGCACCACATTCGCCGTTCCCCTTTTCAGAGCCTGACCGCCATTGCCGTTATGACCATTAGTTTTTTTACTTTTAGTACTTTCACTATTATCAGTCACGGCATGAATACACTCTTAAATTACTTTGAGACCAAGCCAGAAATTACCATCTTTCTCAAAGATGGTCTCGACAAATCCACCATTGAAAATATTCAAACCGAAATCAGCAATTATCCCAGTGTCAAAGAAATCAAGTTTATCTCCAAAGAAAAAGCCCTAGCCCTTTATCAAGAACAAAATAAAAACAGCCCCATGCTCACCGAAATGGTTACTGCCAGTATCTTACCGGCATCCTTCGAAGTTTCCGTTTCTGATGTCAAGGTTCTCGAACAAATTTCACAAAATTTTACAGCCAAGAAGGATCAGGTTGACGAAATAATTTACCAAAAAGATATTATCAACTCACTCCTTGGCTGGACCAATGTTATCCGAAAAATCGGTATTGTTTCTGTTTCTATTTTTGGGACACTCACCTTTTTTGTCATTCTCATCATCATCAGCATGAAAATAACCTCCCGTAAAGAGGAAATAAAAATAAGTCGACTCCTAGGCGCTTCACACCATTATGTTATTGCTCCATTTTTATTCGAAGGTACTATTTACGGCCTAATTGGTGGACTTATTGGCCCCCTTCTTAGTCTCAGTCTGTTTGCCCTCTACTCCTCAAACATCAACAATTTTTTTGACCCTGTCAAATTTATTAATATAGATTTTCAATTTTTTATAATCATTTGGTTTACCTCCGAAATAGCCGCTGTTACTATCGGTTATCTCAGTAGTTTTATTGGATCAAAACGATATATAAAATATTGACTTAATGATCCGAAAAATATTTTTAATTGCTCTAGTCTTAAGCCTTGTCTTCCCTCTTACTCTTCGGGCTGCCTCGACAGATGAGCTCACCCGCCAAATCGCCGAATATACTCAAAAGCTAGATGAGCTAGCCAAATCCAAAGATACTCTGGCCAATCAGATTAAGATAATTAATTCCCAAGTCTCCCTGACACTACTCAAGATCACTCAGACCGAATCCAATATTAAAATCACCGAGACAGAAATAATTGACCTTGGCAGTAAAATCAGCCAGCTCGACCAATCTCTTAATCAGCTCACCTCCAAGTATATCGAAGAAGTCCAATCCAACTACAAACTATCCAAAAAATATTCTAGTCTCAGTATTTTTCTCACCAAAAATTTCAATGAATTTTGGCAGCAATACAAATATATTAGTCTTATTCAAAAAAACAGTCAGGAGTCACTCGTCAATATGGAAACTGTTCGTTACAACTATGATACCCAAAAACAACAAAAAGAAAAAAAACAGCAAGAACTCGAGGCTCTAAAAATAAAACTAGCCGATCAAAACAGCAGCCTGACCAAGCAAAAACAATCCAAAGCCAATCTCCTTGAAATAACTAAAAACAATGAAGTCAAATATCAGCAACTCAAAAAATCTGCCGAAAACGAGTTGTCCTCCCTTCTCAAAGCTCAGTTTGTCGGCAAACGCAATGTCAAGGCTGGTGATCCGCTCGGCCTGATGGGTAATAGCGGCTATTCATTTGGAGATCATCTCCATTTTGGGCTCTACAATCTAAGTGAAAGTAATCTGTCTTCGTGGACCTACCAAAGTGATATCGATTCTAGTGAATATCTCTCCCGTCACCTTTGGCCCATGAATGATCCTCTGACTCTTACCCAAGGCCGTGGCAATACCAAATATTCCTACTTGTACGCCGATCGCTTCCATCATGGCATCGATATGGTTTCCCCCAACAAGACAATTAGAGCTGTCAACGATGGTGTTGCCTATTTTTTTAGAAACCCCAGCAGTAGTCTCGGTAATCACGTCAAGCTATTCCATCCCGATGGCAAAATGACCCTCTACCTTCACATGCAATAAAACCTTAGTAGCCTCGAATATATTTTCGCAAGCCCATCGCCCCAGTCATCCCCAAAACAGCCATAATTGAATTAAAAATTAGCGACTCATTTCCGGTCACTGGCATAGTTTTACTACCTACAAAATAGCTAGCACTATCACAGTCGCTCACCACACTATTTTCCACACAGGCTTTGTTAATTTGTTTTATCTCGCTCATATAATTCGTTACCGGCACGTCTTTGACAATAGCGATTACATAAAAGTGTCTTGACTCGCCCGACTTCAATATCGAAATATTTGTTTTCAAAGTATTATTGGCATAATCACCAAAATAATATTGTAGCTTCAAGTACAAAGGCAAGATATCATTCAGCTTCAAGTCATACAACGTTTCCTTACCTCTGTTTTCAACATCAATTGTAAATTCAATTTGATCTCCCTCGACAAAAACAAATTCATCTTTACCAATGTTATCTTGCAAAATATTTTTACTTGATAGACGGATTTTCTTATCAACTACCACCACTGGAGTATCATTATTAGTACCATAATATTGAGCCATAACATTTTTTGGACCATAGAAACGTCCGGCAATCATCACCAAAGCTAACATGCAAATTATTTTAAAGTTATTAATCATATATGTGTATAGCACTTAATTACAGGATATTATACCAACAAAAATACATAAGTCAAGCCTATTACCTATTTGTTATACTAATCCATGACCAAGTATCTCCTACCCGAGCTTTCGCTCTATTTGCTCTGTTACAACGAAGAAAAAAACATCGCCAAGACTTTTACCAGTTCAGTCGAGGTTCTCAAAAAAACAGCCAAAAAGTGGGAAATAATTTTGGTCAATGACGGTTCCACTGATAATTCAGCCACGATTCTCCGTTCACTCCAGTCTCAATATCCCCAAAATGTCAAAATAGTCACCCATCCTCACAACCGTGGTTATGGTGCTGCCTTCAAATCAGGGGCCTATCATTGTCAATATGAGTGGATTAGTTTTATCGATGGCGATGGTCAGTTTGATTACTCTGAGATTGATCGACTTATCACTACCCAAAAATCAACCCATGCCGACTTAGTCATTGGCTACTACAAGCAGCGCCAAGTTCCCTGGTTCAGATTATGGGGTACGGCCCTCTGGCAACTGGCTGTATTTTTTTTCTTTCGACTCAATGTTCGCGATATTGATTGTGGTTTCAAGCTATTTTCCCAGAAAGTTATCAATACTATTCCCTCTCTCGAGGCAGAGAGGGGACCATTTATTTCCTCTGAGTTTCTCCTCAAATCCAAAAAATCAGGCTTCAAAATTGTCGAGGTCGGTGTCACCCACTACCCTCGAACAGAAGGTCAGGGGACAGGTGCCAATTTAAATGTTGTCTTAGCCGGACTTGTCGATCTAGTTCGACTTTGGTACAAGCTAAACTTTAAAAATGCTTAAATTTATCAAAAAACACTGGATTGTTATTTCCATAATAATTCTAGCCATTTTTACCAGATTTTACAAAATATATGATTATGCCGAGTTTCTTGGTGATCAGGGTCGCGATGTTGTTATTGTTTCTTATTTTCTCAAAAATGGCGACCTCTTTTTTATTGGCCCCCAAACCAGTATCGGCAATATGTATCTCGGTCCCTTCTATTACTATCTTTTTATGGTCCCTGGACTGCTCCTCAGTTGGTTTAATCCACTCGGTCCTGCCTTAATCGTGGCTGCCCTTGGGGTTCTCACCGTCTTTTTTGTTTATCACTATTCACAGGAGTGGTTCAACACCCAAACGGCCATTGTCGCCTCACTGTTGTATGCTCTTTCCCCAGTCGTTATCAAGTACAGCACTTTCTCTTGGAACCCCAACATTATGCCCCTGTTTGCTCTATTGTTTATCCACTTTATACTTCAGAAAAAATATATTTATGCCTCAATTGCCTTCATTATTTGTCTAAATTCTCATTTTTTAGCATTACTTTTGTTACCTACTGCCTTAATCATTATGGTTTATCAAAAAAGCTTTCCTGTTAAAGAGCTATTGATCGCCCTTGCTATTTTTCTAATTTCACTCACCCCCCAAATTCTCTTTGACATCAAGCATCAAGGTCAAAATATCAACGCCTTTATTCATTTTTTTAGCCAACGGGAGACAACTATCAATCTCAAACCTTACAAGGCGATACCCTTAGTAGTTCCCTTGTTCAATCAGGTCAATACTCGTCTTCTGGCCGGCAAGGATACCAATTTCGGTTATCTTCTCAGCCTGATTTTTTTAACCCTAATTGTAGTTGATATCTTCTCCCAATATCGTCATCGTCGACCAAACATTTATTTGATTGCGCTTTATCTCTGGCTGGCAATCAGTTTAGTAGGTCTGGCTCTCTACAAGCAACATATTTATGACCATTATTTTGGATTTATCTATCCGGCAGTTATTATCCTTTTTAGTTATCTAATTACTCGGCTGCCTCCACTTGTCTTTACCCCAATTCTTATATTAACCATCAGCTTTTCCCTTATCCAAAACCCGCTTCGTTGGCCAGCACCGCGACAAATGGCTACTACTCTCCAAATCACCCGATCGATAGTTGATAGTGCCGGTACCGAACCATTCAATTTTTCACTCTTGGCCAAAATGAACTATGATCCAGGTTATCGTTACTATTTTCAACTAAATGATGCCCCAGTTCAGCTCCTCCAAAACAAAATTACCGAGCAGCTGTTTGTAGTTTGCGAACCCTTCCAAATAGATTGCCAGCCTATCAACAATCCTGAATGGTCAATTGCCGCCTTTGGTTGGGCCAAAGTTGACAAGCAGTGGGAGATTAATGGCATAAAGATATTTCGCCTAGTCCACAATGTCGATATTAAGAAAACATAAACTAATTATCCTAATTTGGATAGCCGGATTTTTTTTGCGTTGCTACAATCAGCCCCTTCATCTTGGTTTTTACTATGATCAAGGCCGTGACGCCCAAGTTGCCTCCGATATAATTTCTCTGAAAAATTTACCTACCATTGGGCCCACCACTGGCATCAAAGGCTTATATCTCGGTCCATTTTGGTTCTATCTAATCACCCCGGGCTATTTATTTGGACAGGGTGATCCAAGCATTGCCAGTTACTTTATCGCCTTTATTGAAAGCCTAACCATCCCCCTAATTTTTTATTTTGTCTCCACTGCCTATAGTCAAAATTCCGCCTACTTGGCCTCGACTATCTGGGCCTTTAGCCATTATCTCATCCGCTCCAGCCGCTGGTTTAGCAATCCCTCACCTCTACCTACCTTTGTGTTACTGATTATGCTGCTTACTTACCATCTAATCAAATTCAAAAAATTTGATTATCTGCCCCTAATTGCCCTTCTTTTAGGATTATCACTCCAACTCGAAGCTGCCTCGGCTGTCTTTTTTATTCCCATATTAATCACCATATTTTTACTAAATATCTCGGTCATCAAAAAAATAAAGCCACTCGACTGGCTCAAAAGCATCTTCGCTTTTTTCATCTTACTACTACCTCAATTAGCCTTTGACATCAAAAACAATTTTTTTATTACCAAAAATTTACTCGGTTTTATTAGTGGCAGCGTTAATTCAGCTACTGGAAAAACTTGGGGTGTTCCCAACCTCACCTTTATCTTCGATCGATTCAAAATCTATTATCAATATTTATTTTCCAAAATCGATACCAATGTTACAGTATTTTCCCTCTTCTTTTTAGCCATTTTTTTAGTCGGGACTTATCTTCTCTACCGTAAATATTCATCAGACGTATTTTTTCAGATTATTTTTTACTGGTTGGCAGTACCTCTATTTTTACTATTATTTTTTGTCGGCAATTATGGCCAGCTTTACGACTATTATTTGACTGGTTTTTTCCCAGCATTTATCATCTTAATTTCGCTCACTTTTTCCCTATTATCATCCTCCCTCGCCTATTTGTTATTGCCTCTATTTGCCATCTATTTCATTATGGGTAACATTCCTCAGTTATACCATTACCTTACCGACGGCATCGACGGACCAGAGAATATCGTCTTGGGCAATTCCCTTGCGGCACTCGACTTTGCCTGCGATCGCCATGCCCACACTGCTGCGGGTGACATTCAATTTTATGTTCCCCCCATTACTCCCTACACCTATGACTATTTGCTCAACTGGCGTTATCAAAATAATAAATGTCCACCTTTTACCAAAACCACAAATACAGTTTACGCACTATACGAAGTCGACCCAAACAATCCTCAAAATTTAGCCCAATGGTTTACTCGCTTTTCTACCTACAAACTACTCGGAGAAGAAAAGTTCGGCGGCGTCCGTGTCCGCACCTATCGTAAATAATTGACAAATCATCCTATAATATATATAATTTATATATGTCCGAATTCATTTCGACCTTACATTCAAAAAAATTATTTGGAGAATATGGGTTTGCCATTATTTCCATAAGCGGAACTGAACCAATACTAGCAAGACATAGTAGCCAAGTTACCTATTCTGTTCTTGAGGGTTATGTAGATATCACCACCGAGACTGAAACTCGTCATCTAACCCATGGTGAAAAGATTACCCTTGAGCCACATACCTACTACCGAAAATCAGGCACTGCCAAAATTATTGCCAGAGACCTGCCACCTTTTGATGAGGCTAGTTTAGAATATAAAACCAACTAGTTTACTCTGTATAACCCAACAATGGATCGAGTTGATACTCTGATTTCTCGCAATTTGCGCTAGAGATATTTTTCTCCACCGGCAGGACAATCCCAAATCTCCCCCAACGAGTCGACTCTTCGCTGGCACTTATTTGCCAGGGGATGGCAATGTTGTAAACAGGGATCTCTGGAGTACCCGCCTTCACCAAATTCAGTCCGTGATACCAAGACAGATATCTAAATCCCACTCCCGCCCCAGGGTCAGCTATAAAATTAATCGCCACACATTTATATCCATTCTTTACCGAATCTTGTTTGATATATTCCACCACCTTATTTCTATAATAATACGAATTATCTACGTCACTTTTACCCACCAACCAGTAGCCATTAATCAGCAAATAGCCCAGACCTATTGCTATCAAAATTTTATTATCAATTTTTTCCAAATACAGGCTAATTAATACCACATAAATTGGCACTAAATTTGTAAAATAATACTCGGATACTACCCTTTTTGATCTAAACTGAACTAGCAATATCATTAGCACCCATCCAATCATCAGCCAAATTTTGTTTTTATTCTCTCGTGTTTTTGGCCACACCATCGCCGTACATATAGCCACTATCGACCACATTAATAGGGGATTACTCATACTCAGTCCAAAAAATATCCTTTGGGAAAACTCGACCCCAGCCGCATCGGTCACCTTTAACCACTTTTGTATCCCTCGTGGTCCATTCCAATCTTGATTTATCCCCACCAACATACTCTTCGTCTGGCTAAAGTTATGTTTTACCTCAAAAACGACAAAGGGTGAAATAGTTATCAAGAAAATCACTAATGACATCAAAACAATTTTCAAATTATTTTTATTCCATAAATATGAAAATTTGTTTTTACCCACAAAATAAGCCATTATTGGTAATGGCAATATTGGGATCAGGGCAATATGTAATTGCCAGACAAATCCACATAAAAATCCATAAAGCGGTAGATACTTTAAATTACCCTTCAGTAATCCCATTATTGTTGCCAAGAACCAAATCGACCACAACAATGTTGGTTCAGTTGGCACCGACCACATATCAAAGACAGCCATCCCATACGAGCAGCAATATATGAATCCAGCAATCACG
The DNA here is from genome assembly GCA_049303675.1 of Microgenomates group bacterium. Classification (GTDB taxonomy): domain Bacteria; phylum Patescibacteriota; class Microgenomatia; order UBA12405; family UBA12405; genus UBA2283. Next base: position 667,275 of record JBAQNJ010000001.1, read on the forward strand.
CCTGCCCTCAATCCAAAGTTAATCTTAACTACCCAATATATACTATATATACTGGCCAAACCAATCACTAATAGGGGAATACTCGCCGCCAGTGGGTTCATCCCCCCCACCGCATAAAATATAGCCATGACATAATAGTAGAAACTGCCAATAAACACTCCCTCAACACTGGTGATCTGTCCCACCAGACGATTGTGGTGGTTTACCAAAATATCCTTAGCAATCCACGAATACAAGTCCTGATCATGAGCAAACGAAAATGATCTCTCAAAGTTATAAAGTCTAAATATCAACCCAATTATCAACCATAAAAATATTCCCCAGCCCGCGATTTTTATATTCACTTTCATAAAATCATCTTACCACGTATAATCATTCTTATGACTCCAATCAGCATCGTTATGTCCTGTTACAACGAGGAAAATAATCTAAAAAGGGGAGTCCTCCAAGAATTGTCCGACTATCTCCAAAAACAACCCTACTCATGGGAGGTGATTATCTCCAACGATGTTTCTACCGACAACAGCTATCAACTTTTATTAGCTTTTGCCCAAAAACATCCCCATTTTAAAATATACAACCTCTCCAAAAAAGGCGGTAAGCCAGGCGGCATCTGGCATAGTATCCAAAAGGCGCAATATCCCTACGTTCTCATGACCGATATCGATCAGTCTACCCCCATCAAAGAAATCGAAAAATTCTTACCATTTTTACCCGCCAACGAGGTTGTCATTGGTTCTCGAGGCCTCCACCGAGAGGGCAATTCCTTTCTCCGCCGAATTGGTGGGCCAGTTTTTCTCTCTCTTCGCCGACTAGTTATCTTACCCCAAATTATCGACACCCAGTGTGGTTTCAAACTACTCAAAACCGAGGTGGCTAAAATACTTTTTCCCCATCTCCAATTTTTTCGCAAAGAGAAAAATCCCACTGGTTGGCGAGTGTCCGCCTTTGATGTCGAGCTTCTCTTCATGGCCCAAAAATGGGGTTATAAAATTAAAGAAGTCGAAATTGACTGGCGCAATGAAGACACCAGCAATACCAAAGGCGACGACACTCTCCGCTACAAAAATGAGTCATTGCAAATGATTCAGGAAATAATTAGAGTCAAAAAAAATGATCTCCAGGGTCTCTATGAAAAATAAATTTCATCTCGAAGTTATCATCATCGCCATTTTTACCTTACTCTATTTTGCCAGCCGCTTACAAAATCTCACTGCCATTCCTGTATTTGGCGATGAGGCAATTTATCTGCGCTGGTCACAAATTATCAAAAGTGTTGACACCCTCCGTTTTATTCCCCAAACTGACGGCAAGCAACCCTTATTCATGTGGTTAACTGTTATCCTCTACAAATTTGTTCATGATCCTCTAACTGCCGGTCGTCTAGTTTCAGTTTTTTCCGGCTATCTCAATCTGGCGACAATCTACTTCATCTGTCGCTATTTTTTTAGTTGGCGCCTTGCAATATTGAGTTCAATTCTTTACCTTTGTTTACCCTTTACCTTCTTTTTTGATCGGCTAGCTCTGCCAGACAACTTGTTATCCACTCTCGGTACCCTGTCCCTACTGTTTTCACTATTATTAGCCAAGTATCCTCGGCTAGATTTGGCCTTCATTTTAGGTACACTTCTGGGTCTTGCTTGGCTCACCAAGTCGCCCGCCATCTACTTTATTACCCTTTCCCTATTTACCTTTATATTTTTTAGACCCGATAATTATAAAAAAATATATTTACCACTTGCGTCCATCTTAATATCTGTGGCTATTTACAACATCCTTCGGCTCGGACCACAGTTTGGCCAAATTGCTCTTCGCAATCGTGATTATATCTGGTCTTTGAGTGAACTAATCCACCACCCCTTTGATCCTTTTGTTCCCCATCTCAAAGACTTATTAATCATCTACTGGCAATATCTTACTTGGCCAATCATCTTCATATCATTCTTCGGATTAATATCCCGCTTTCGGAAACTCAATCAAACTCACTTTATAATTTTTTGTTGGTTTATCCTCCCCTTACTTGCCAATCTGGCCATAGCTAAAGTATTTACTGCTAGATATATATTATTTACCATTCCCCCACTTATCATTCTCCTGACAGCTACCCTATCCTATTTTAATAACTATTTACTGCTCCTCATCTTTATTCCTTCTTTATTTTTTAATTACCAAATATCCACTTCACCTTTCAAAACCAAGCTCTATATCAGCGAGGCCGGCTATCTAAAATCATGGACCTCTGGTTGGGGGATTGAGCCAGCTGCTCGATATCTTATCCAGCGATCCCTAGTCGCCAACGTTATTGTCGGTACCGAAGGCTATTTTGGCACCCTACCTGACGGCCTGCAAATTTATACTAATCAATTGTCCCAATTAACTGTCTTTGGTGTGGGAATTGATATCGTCAAAATTCCTGAAAAACTACTCGATGCCCGAAATCACGGCGATGAAGTCTATCTTCTCTTCAATAAATCTCGTCTCAGACTACCTCCCAGTGAACTAGTTCAGCTCACTCTGATCACAGCCTTCGACAAGCCAGATGGCGATCAATTATTACTCCTCAAACTAAACTAACTATGCCCCCAAAGCAGAGACCACTTATCATTTTACTTATTCTCATCATCCCCAGTATTTTCTTTTTTTTGAAGCCAGGGCTATATTGGAACATGCACGACGACATGCAATTAATCCGCCAGTTGGAGTTAGAAAAATGTTTAAATGATGGTCAAATTCCCTGCCGCTGGACCCCAGATCTGGGCTATGGTTATGGCTATCCCTTATTCAACTTTTACCCACCGCTTCCCTATGCCGTTGGGACTCTTTTTAGGGCCACCGGTTTCACATTTATTACTACCATCAAGCTCACTGCTGCCCTCCAATTCATTTTTGCCGCTGTCGGGATGTATCTTCTCGCCGCTACTTTCTATGGACCAATCGGCGGTCTTATTTCCGGACTTCTCTACACCTACGCTCCTTATCATGCAGTCAATGTCTATATTAGGGGAGCCATGAACGAGGCTTGGGCTTCGGTTTTTTTCCCATTCATCTTTTATTTTGCCTACTTGGCTATCTACCGACAAAAAAGGGTATACTATTTACTATTGTCCCTAAGTTACGCCCTTCTCTTACTTTCTCACAACCCTATGGCCCTGACATTTAGTCCGTTTCTCGGCTGCTGGATTCTCTACCACCTCTATCAATCACACCAGTTATCCAATCTAAAAATATATTTTAGTCTGTTTTTCTCACTGCTTGGATCGTTATGTCTTTCGGCCTACTTTTCTCTACCAGTGATTTTTGAAAGTCCGCTAGTCCAGATCGAAACAATGTTCCAAAACTATTATTATTATTCGATTCACTTTGCCTCATTTTATCAACTGTTTATCAGTAACTTTTGGGGAGATGGTCCTTCTGTCTGGGGCACTCAAGATGGTATGCCCTTCTCCCTCGGCTACTTACTTTCACTGATTTCCCTAACCAGTTTTATACTTTCCCTTTATTCCTATTACCGCACCAAAAAAATAAACCATTTAATATTTATATTATTTCCCCTATCAGTTTTTAGTATTTTTCTGGCCCACGAACGGTCTACTTTTATTTGGAAGCTATTTCCTCTCATCCAAAAAATTCAATTCCCTTGGCGGTTTCTCAATATCTCTACATTTTTATTTTCCTTACTTGCTGGATCAATTATTCTCCATTTTCATCACCGAAACAATTTAAAAATATACTTGCTTGCCGCTATTATTGTGGTCACCAGCCTCATTGATCTTCGTCATTTTTACCCAGTTACTTCAGGACCAATCACTGACTCTCAGAAATTTTCTGGACTTGCCTGGACCAATCAGGTCACTGGTGGCATTTATGATTATCTACCCCAGACTGCCCCCACTGCTCCTAGGTCCCCGGCCGCCCCATACCTCGATAGTCTCGATCCAGCCGCCACCAAATATAGCTTAACTGGTCAAAAAAAGGGGACAGACTGGCTATTTTTTAATATTTCTCTTGCTAATTCCGCCACTATTTCCCTTCCCGTATTATATTTCCCCAACTTTAAACTAATAGTCGACAATATCGACACTCCCATTATCCCCGACAGTCAATTAGGCCGGATAAGTTTCAAATTAAATTCAGGTAACCATCAGGTATATCTAAAATTACACGACACTCCTATTAGATCAATTGGCAACACAATTTCCCTTTTTTCTATTCTGCTATTTATCTATCTATTTATCACCACTTTATGGAATCAGAGGAAATTGAAGCCATAAAGGCCAAAACCACTACTAGCATCATCTTCCTAACCTTTCGCAATATTGGGATTCAGGCCATCTCCATGCTCGGGTTTTTTCTCCTGACAATTTTACTTGGCACTGCGGAAATTGGCCTATTTGCCATTGTCGCCGAATCAGTTTCCATTTTGGGATATTTTTCTGATGTTGGTTTAGCCCCAACTCTAATCCAACAAAAAGCCAAGCCCACCATCGAGCAATTGCGCACTACCTTCCTTATCCAACAAATATTAGTCATCGTTGCCCTGATAACAGTCTCCATCATCTATCCCTCCATCAGCACCTCACGTCACTATGGCTCAAAAGAATTGTGGATCACCGTTTCTCTTTGTTTTGCTTTTCTGGCAGCCTCATTAAAAACTATCCCCTCAATCTTACTCGAGCGTGAATTAAATTTTAAGCTACTTTCTACAATCGATATAATCGAAAACATCACTTTTTATTTTGTCGCCGTTATCTTTGCCCTCTGGGGTTACGGTGCGTTTTCATATGCCATTGCCACTTTTGTCAGAAGTATTTTAGGCCTAGTAATTATTTATATATATAGTTGGTGGCCAGTAGGACTATATTTCTCCCTCGACACCACCAAAGCCTTGTTCAAATACGGCATTCCCTTTCAGCTAAATTCATTTATTGCTATGGCCAAGGACAGATTATCCAACATTCTTGTTGCCGGTATCATTGGCCGTGAATCATTTGGATTGCTCGCTTGGGCCCAAAAAGGTCCCCGAATCCCTCTCAGTTTCATGGACGCTATTATGAAAGTCACTTTCCCTACCTTTGCCCGAATTCAAGATGAGGCACTTCTTCTCCAAAAATCGTTATCTAGGAGTATATTTTTTATCGCTTTAGTTGTTTTTCCCCTCCTAGCAGGCATTTCGGTTGTCGCCCCTGATCTAATTTTACTCATTCCCAAATATTCCAAATGGTCGCCCGCCATTTTCCCCATGTATCTCTTTGCCATAAGTGCTGCTATCGCTGCTGTCACCACCCCGCTAACCAATGCCTTTAATGCAGTAGGTAAAATTGCCATCACTACCAAACTTATGATTATGTGGACTATTTTGACATGGCTTACCTTTCCCATCCTCAGTCATCTCTATGGATTTAGAGGTACCAGTGTCGCCAACCTTCTAGTTGGTCTCAGTTCTGTTGTAGTTTGGGTTATCGCCCATCGTATTTTTAATATGAACGTACTTACCACCATTTTTCATCCGCTCATCGGCACAAGCTTACTGTTAATTTCCACTATTTACCTAAACCACTTTTTGTTTGCCCCTTTTTTATCGATCTCCTTAAAAATAATTATTGGCACCCTCGTTTATACCCTCTATTTGTACTATTTTTGTCATCCCGACATAAAATGGTTTTTTAATCAACTAAAATGGCCAAAGTAAAAACTATTTTTACCTATCTTATTTTTATCGCCTGCGTTTTTGCTCAAATCCTCCCGCTAGTCAGAAGTGGTCTAAGTTATCCCTATGGGATTGGTTTCTGGGGACCCAATGGTCATGATGCAGTTTGGCATCTTAGTCTAATCAACCATATCACCACCCCCACCAATATCCCCATGCCCATCTACGCCGGTCAAAAACTCACTAATTACCATCCTTTTTACGACATCCTCATCCATTATCTAAATATTCTAACCCATCTACCCACCTCGATCCTCTATTTCCAAGTATTCCCCGTCATCTCTACCATTCTATTTTTATATCTCAGTTATCGACTAGGAGGCACCTATCTTCTCCTTCTCAATACTTTTGCCAATTCTCTTGGCTGGATAGTCACCCTTATTAAATCAGGATCTTTTGCCGGCGAGACAGTCTTCTGGTCAATGCAATCGCCCTCAAATCAAATCAATCCACCCTATATCTTATCAATTATTTTTTTATTACAACTTTTATTAATTCTCAAAACCAAATATAAAACAGGTGTTCTTACCATTCAAAATTCCCTCACCATCTTTTTAATTTTAGTACTCTTACCAGTTACCAAAGTATATGGCGCCATAATCGGGTTTTCCTTATACAGCGTCTTCACAATTTACCATCTCTATATTCACAAAAAATTCTCAAATTTATGGTTACTTATTTTTTCCATTATCACTTCTTACTACCTATTTTCCGTTTACAACCAAAACGCTTCTTCACTCTTAGTATTCCAACCATTTTGGTTTATTGACTCCATGTTTACCTCCCCCGATCGTCTATTTTTCCCTATTTTTTCGCGTTTACTATTTGGTCCACATCGTCTAATTTTCGAGCTGTTTGGTATTGGTGTCTTTATCATTGGTAATTTTGGTTTTCGTTTATTGGGATTTTTTCAAAAAAAAATATATTCTGATTTTTACTATTTATCTATAATATTTTCGATTTTTATAGCTACTTTACTGCCGATATTATTTATTCAGAAAGGCACCAACTGGAATACCATCCAATTCGTCTATTATGCTCTCATCCTGTCAAACATTTTATTTGCCCAGATACTTCCCCAATTATCAAAGCTAGTTGTAATTTTTATTTTTTCTACTTATTTTTTAACCTATATTGCTACCTCACCCAATTATTTAGGCAAAATCCCCCCCGCCGCTCTACCTTATTCCGAGCTCAATGCCCTTCAATTTTTGAAACAGCAACCTCCGGGTGCTGTTCTCACCTACCCCTATGATCCCCATCTAAGATCACAATTTACCAGTACGCCCCTACCCCTCTATGCCTATGAGACTTCATCCTATGTCTCTGCTTATAGTACTCACTCCACTTTTCTGGAAGATGAAATGAACCTCCAGAACTCAGGCTACGATGTCAACCTTCGTCGCCAGGCTAGTCTGGCATTCTTCAAACAAGAGAATATCTATCAAGATCGGGGATTTTTAGTCAACAACGATATTTCCTATATATATCTGGCTGGGCTGCAATTAGCCAAAACATCACTAAATACCCAGGATTTATATATAGTACCCCTCTATAATCAAGACAACGTAGTCATCTACAAAGTCCTAAAATGATAAAATACAAAAGTATGTTAGATAAACCTTTAATTAGTGCTGTTATCAATGTTCGCAATGAAGCCGATAATCTAGCCAAATGTTTACGTTCCCTTTCTGGGTTTGCCACTGAAATTATCATTACCGATATGCATTCCACCGACAACAGTAAAGAGATTGCTCTCAATGCTGGTGCCAAAGTCTACGACTATCGCTGGTTAAACCATGTCGAGCCGGCGCGCAACTTTGCCCTAGCCAAAGCCAGTGGAAAGTGGATAATTCTCCTTGATCCCGATGAATATCTCAACCAGACTCTCAAACGAGAACTCCTTAAAATAACCCAACGCAAAGACATCGACTGGGTTAAAATCCCTCGAAAAAACATTATTTTCAACAAGTGGATGAGACATTCTCGCTGTTGGCCAGATTATCTCATTAGGTTTTTCAAAAAAAAGCATGTTACCTGGAAAAATGAAATTCATAGTCAACCCAACACCCTTGGTCACGGACTAACCATCCTCGATAACGAGAAACTCGCCATTAGACATCTCAACTACTCCTCAATTAGCCAATATCTAAATCAAACTATTAGATATAGTCGTGTTCAAGCCGAAGAGCTTTTAGATAGCGGCTACAAACTCAAAATCTCTGATCTAATTCTCAAGCCAATTCAAGAATTCAATAGTCGTTATTATTTTGCTCAGGGTTACAAAGACGGTATTCATGGATTGGTTTTTTGTCTGCTCCAAAGTTTTTCCATTTGTCTTATTTATATTCGTCTTTGGGAAAAATCTGGTTTTTCAGAAAAAGTCCTCTCCAAGGACTCCTTTGTCTCAGCCATCCAAGAGAGCAGCTTTGAACACAACTTTTGGTTCACCAAATACTATACCCAAGAATACTCCCACAATATTTTCCACAACAGTCTGATGAAATTAAAGTTATTTTTCAGTCGAATTACCAAAAAAATCTAATGTCCCAAATTGCCATCATTATCCTCAACTGGAACACCACCAAGTTAACTAAAATAACCATTAATTCTTTCTTAAAAATCCACCACACTGGCTTCAGGTATCACCTTGTTTTGGTCGACAATGGTTCCCAAAAAGAATGCATTGATGAATTGGAAAAAACTTATAAAAATAACCCAGAGATAACCATTCTCAAATCCGCCACCAATACCGGCTACGCCCATGGTAATAATATTGGCATCGAGTGGGCGCTATCACACCACTTTGATTACATCATGATCGCCAATTCAGACATCCGAGTTGCTCCTGACTTTCTCGAAATATTATATAAACAGGCTGTTTCATCAACCTCATTATTTTTAGCTCCAAAAATATATTTTGAAAAAGGCTATGAGTTTCATAAAGAACGTTATCGAAAATCAGAATTAGGCAAAGTGATTTGGGCTATGGGCGGCAAAATAGATTGGGACAACATCTACGGTTCCAATATTGCTATCGACGAGGTCGACCAGGGTCAGTACGATCAGCAAGCACCCTCTCCCGACTTTATTAGTGGTTGTTGTTTTTTAGTCAATAGTGCAATTTTTCGACAAATAGGTTTATTCGATGATAAGTATTACTTATATTTAGAGGATGCCGATTTTTCAGTCAGAGCCACTCTCCAAAAGTATCAATTAAAGATAATTCCTCAAGCCAAAATCTGGCATATCAATTCCGGCTCAGCTGCCCCTTCGTCCCATATTCAAGATTATTTTATAACCCGCAACCGTCTCCTATTTGCATTTAAATACACCTCTTTTCGTACCAAATTCGCTCTGTTTCGAGAAGCAATCAAGTTTTTATTCATCGGTAGATACTGGCAGAAAATCGGTGTCCGGGATTTTCTGTTTAGTAAATTTGAAAAGGGGAGTTGGTCATGAAGTCAAAGCCACTTACTCTAATAATCCTCACTGGAAATAGCCACGACTTATTTGAAAAATCCCTCACTAGCTGCACCTTTGCCGATGAAATAATCCTCATCTCCAATGCTACCGACAATACTCATCAAGTAGCCAAATCCATTTACCCAAATATCAAAATTTATCAAAGTCCTCAGCCTTTTAATTTCTCCACTGCTCGCAACTTGGGCCTAAAACACGCCACCGGAAAATGGATTCTCTACATTGACAGTGATGAAGTTGTCACTCCCAGTCTAAAAAAACAAATACTGGAAATTATCGACCATCCCTCCAAATATACTAACTACGACCTACCCCGTGCCAATTATTTCTTAGGTCATCGTGTCAGATACGGCGGCACCTATCCCGACTATGTCAAGAGACTATTTTTGCGCCGTCATTTAATTAAATATGTCGGTATTCTTCACGAGCAGCCTCAAGTTACCGGCCCCAGTGGTGTTCTAAATTCCAACTTGTTGCACTACACCCATCGCCATCTACAATCCATGCTCTCCAAAAGCATCGATTGGACCCAAATAGAAGCCCAACTCCTCCATCAGGCTCATCATCCCCCAGTTGTTTGGTGGAGATTTATCCGGATGTTGTTCACCAAGCTCTGGCAAAGACTAGTTCTCGAGAGTATGTGGCGAGATGGTATAGTAGGATGGATATCCCTAATATTTGAAGTTTATGATACCTACATGATCTACGCTTACTTATACGAATTACAACATGCTTAAAGCTGCAATTTACGACCCCTATCTGGATACTCTTGGAGGAGGGGAGAGATATTGTCTCAGTATTGCCGAATCACTTCTCATAAAAGGCTATCAAGTGGACATCTTTTGGTCAGGAGATCCTGACATTATCATCCAAGCCCAAAAAAGGTTCAATCTCCAGCTTGACAAGGTTCGTCTAATCCCCGATATTTTCAATGAACATTGTCAACACTTAGAATCAGTTGAAGATACCACCCTCATCGGCACCATCGCCAGCCATCACCAGCCCCTAACCTCACTCTTCCAAAAAATATCCCAGTTTATACACCGTTACCAAATAACCAGTCAATATGATCTCCTCTTTTATCTTAGTGATTGGAGCATTCCCTTCCTGTTTTCTCATCAAAACATCCTTCACGTCCAAGTTCCCTTTATCAAATCTACCCATTTTAGGGAAAAATTCCTAAATATCCTAAAAATATTTTTTATTAAAAAAATTATTTGCAATTCCAATTTTACCCAGGGTTTTGCCCAAGCCAAGTTTGGAGGCAAATGCCTCACTCTCTACCCCCCAGTCGACGTCTCTCAATTTTCTTCTTCAAGTTCCAAACAAAATATCATTCTCTCCGTTGGTCGTTTTGATAGTTTATTAAATTCAAAAAAACAAGACGTTTTGATTAGAGCTTTTGCCAAGTTAATCAAACAAAACAAAAATAGTGACTGGAAATTGGTATTGGCCGGCGGCAGCCTCTCTTCTCCCCACTCCAACTCCTATTTATTACACTTGCAGTCTTTAGCCAAAGACCTTCCAGTTGAATTTATCATCAACCCCGACTTTACCAAGTTAAAATCTGTTTACGAATCCGCCAAAATTTACTGGCATGCTGCCGGCTACGAAGTCGATCAAGCCTCACATCCCGAAAATACCGAACATTTTGGCATGGCTCCAGTTGAAGCCATGGCCTCGGGTGCTGTCCCAGTTCTGGTCCACAAAGGTGGTCTTTGTGAAATAATTAGCGACAATTTTGATGGTTATTTATGGCAAGACGAATCAGAATTAATCTCCAAAACTCAACTTCTCATGGCCACTCCTCAAAAGTGGTTGGAAATGTCCCAAAAATCTATCAATACATCCCAAAAATTCTCCAAGGAATCCTTTAATATCAATTTTACCAACATTCTCAAACTATGAAAAAAATCTCTGTCATTGTTACCAACTGGAATACTGTCAACTTATTAAAAAAATTTTTTCACAAGGTAGTAGAAAATTCACCAGAAGCCAGTGAAATTATTTTTGCCGATGATGCCTCTCCAGATGGTAGTGTCGCCTATATTCGTGAACTCCAAAAAAAATATCCTCAAATCAAAATAATCGCCCACAAAAAAAACCTAGGTTTTGGTAAAAATAGCAATGATGCTGTTCGTCGTGCCAAGGGTGATTATGTGGTCTTACTCAACAGTGATATTGATCCCCACCGCGGTTATATTAGTCACGCCCTTCCTCATCTCCAAGACGAACAAGTCTTTGGTGTTGGTTTTTGTGAATTAGGTAATGAAAATTGGTCCAATATATTTTGGAAAGACGGCTATCTTCAATATAACCGTGGTGTCAATAACGGTCAAACCCATATCTCCGGCTGGCTATCTGGCGGAGGTTCCATCATTGACAAAGCCAAATTTGAAAAATTGGGTGGTTTCGACAACGTCTACGCTCCCTTTTATTCAGAAGATGTCGACTTAGGCTATCGAGCTTGGAAATCAGGCTACACCCTTCTCTGGGAGCCAAAATGTATTATCGAACACAAGCATGAATCAACTATGTCCAAATTTCCCAAAAGACACCTTGACTACGTCAAAGAGCGCAATCGTTTGTTGACTGTTTTGCGCAATATTACCGACCCTAAAATGCTTTTTGAAAACAAGCTCACCCAAATCTTACGTGTTTTAACTGGCCCAAATTACCTTAAAATTATCCTCGCTGCCCATCGCCAGCTTAAATTAAATTCACCCCCTCTCGTCTTTCCAGTTCGAACGGATGCTGAAATATTTGCTATGTTCAAATGAAGAAATATCTACCTTTACTGATAATTTTCACCATCATTGGGCTCTTTTACTATCCTTTCTTTCGCCACCACCTTGTCCCCGTTCCACTTGATATTGTTCCAGGAATGTATTTGCCGTGGCTAGACCGTACTATCCCCGTCAAAAACCCCTTACCCTCTGATGTTGTCTCTCTGACCCTACCGCTACGCTATTTATCCGTAAATTTATTTCGCAGTGGCCAATGGCCACTCTGGAACAGCCAAATTCTCTCGGGGACTCCGCTTTTAGCCACATTCCAATCAGCTTCACTATCACTATTCAACATACTGTATTTACTTCCATTTTCTTTTCTTGATGTCTGGTCTATCCAAATCATTCTCCAGCCAATTTTAGCTTTTCTCTTTTTTTATCTATTTATTTCCCTTTACCAAAAAAACCAATTTGCTGTCATTACCAGTTCACTTATCTGGGCATTCAACGGTTTTTTTGCGCTCTGGTTTCAATACAATACCGTTGTTTATGCTGGGCTATTTCTGCCTTTATGCTTATATTCCATCAACAAATTTTCCCAAAATTATCTTTGGGGATTCTTGCTAGCTGCTTCTCTCGCTCTCTCAGCCATCTCCGGTAACCCACCTGTCACTATCATTATTATTTGTGCCTCAATTGTTTATTCCCTGTTTTATTTATATCGGCAACCATCAAAACTAATATTTTTATCTTTCTTTTTTATACTATCCTTATTGTATTCATCACCTCAGCTCTCAGTTGGGCTGGCCAATTCCCAGAATTCTATCCGTGATTCCGATCAGGTAGCCTTAAATTCACACATAAAATACTTACCACTGGTCCGGTTACTCACCGCCATCTCCCCAGATTATTTTGGTCACCCCAGTACTCGAAATACCTGGATAGACCAAAGTTTATATGACAACTTGACAATCTATAATGGAATTTTACCCCTAACCCTGATTATATTGAGTTTGTTCATCTATCCAGTTCTCAAATCAAAACTGCTCCTAAATTATTCCTATACCATAACAGCCCTTTCCTTTCTCTTTATGCTCCCCAATATTTTTTCCCAAACTGTTGGCACTTGGAAATTCCTCGGACTCAACTCAATGGTTTTCACTCGGACGTCAATTTTATATTCATTTGCCCTGTCCACGATTAGTGGACTCGTCTTGGGTCACCTCATCACTTCAAAAATTAAAAAACCAATAATTTCCCTGCTTGTTCTCCCCTTAGCCACCACGACGATGCTTGTCGCCACCTTTTTAATCAGTAAATATTATCAAACAGTGCCTTATCTTGACTACAACTGGCAAGTGCAATCACGTGTGGCCCTCCGTAACGCCATTCTTCCTTGTCTTTTATCAATTTCGATTTCTTTTCTAATTATTATTTTTATCAAATTTAGCCAGCATCATTTCACCCACCTTATTTTGCTAGCCTTATTCCTTGTCAATACGTTTGATCTTTATCGTTTTTTTTACAAATACAACAGCTTCACTTCCTCAAAATATTTTTATCCATCCCACGAAGTTTTAAATTATTTGGGGGATCACTCTTTTAGGTTTGCTCGGGAAAATGCACAAATTCTACCTTCAAATATGTGGCTAATGTACCCCCATCTCCAAACTGCTACCGGCTACGACACCACCTATTCCACTAATTACGGTCACTTCATGTCATTACTCAACAGCGGCAATATCTCCGGACTCACCAACAGATTTGTCGAGATAGACAATCAAAACTCTCACCTAATAAACCTCCTTTCCCTAGATCATTTTCTAGCTACCAAAAAAGACAAATTTGAGTTGTCAGTCCAAGGTAAATTATCTCCCTCGATAGCCCACGCCAATTTTGAGTTGGTCAAGGATTATGGCACCTACCAACTTCTCAAAAATAATCAGGCGCTCCCCTTCGTCAGGTCAGTCAAAAAAATTGTTTTTTCCCCCGACTTAGCCACCACCAAGGAGTTATTGCTAGGTCCCCAATATGATCAGATTGCTATTCTTTCCGATAATCTAGATAGTTCACCCGAACTGGACAGCGAGGTGGTGATCAGTCAGGTTAATCAACTGTCCCAGTCAGTTACTTTTACCACCAATTCCTCCGCCCTCAAACCATCATTTATCACTATTAGTCAAAACTATGATCCAAATTGGACCGCTTCTATAGATGGCCAAAGCACTCGAATATATCAGACGAACCTCACTTTTCAGGGATTACTCATCCCCTCTGGCAGGCATCTAATCAGGTTGTCCTACCAACCCAAAATATTTTACTATTCACTCTTCATCTCCGCCATTTCCCTTATACTCTCCCTTCTTGTAATATTAATTAGTAGCCTATGGCCCAAAATTACCAAATAAGTATTATCATCCCTACTTGGAACACCTCCCTGATTACCCTCAAATGTATTCAGACACTGCGCCGCTATTTACCCCAAAACTTCGCTCAAATTATAATCGTCGACAATGGCTCCACTGATGATACCGCCAAAGTCATGGGAAAATTAAAGGATATTGTTTATATTCGCAACTCCACAAATCTAGGCTTTGCCAAAGGCAACAATATCGGCGCCCGACAGGCTAATGCTCCGACACTCTTATTTCTAAATTCTGATATGGAGCTAATCGATTCTTCGATTGTCGATATGGTCAAATATTTTAATTCCCATCCTCAAATTGGCTTAATTGGGCCTCGGTTTCTCAATATAGATTTAACTGTTCAAGGATCGGTGATGCCCCCCCAAACCCCACTCAACGCCTTTAAGCAATACTGGCTCAATATCCCCAATGCCTACACCAAATACTCGCCAAATGTCTCCCTACCCACACCGGTTTGGGCTGTTTCCGGTGGAGCCGTGCTAATCAAAACTAATTTATACCAGCAAATAGGCGGCTGGGATGAGCGTTATTTTTTTTACTACGAAGATCTCGAACTGTGTCGTCAAGTACGCACCCTAGGTCAGCAAATATATTACTATCCTAATTGTCAGTTAATTCACCGTCATGGCGCCTCGGGAACAGCTATTGTCGATTCAAAAAACCAATGGCGCCGTCTCATTCCCTCGTCAAAATTATATTTTGGGTACTTCACCCATTATCTTATTTTTTTGATCACATGGTCCAGTCAAAAAATATTTGGAAATCACCAATAATCATTCTCGTCACCATCCTCTTTGGCTTACTTATCCGTGTTTATATTACTCCACTCAACCAACAGGGCGACATTCAGGTCCACCAGGAATGGAGTCGTATTATTTATCAGCAGAGACCTCTGGGTTCATATTTTTTTAGTAATTGGACTTACACCCCACCCACCCAGCCACCGCTGATGCTACTTGGTTTTTGGACATCACAACATATCTACCAAAACCGCTACCTCCTCTCCCAAATTCACAATCAAATTCACCTGCCTCCAGCTTCATTTATTATTTGGTTCGATAAAAATGGCGAATGGTTGTTACTAAAATCATGGGCAATTCTCGGCGATATTTTATCAGCCTTAATCGTTTATATTCTGGTAAAAAACATCACTCATAATTATCTTTATGCATATTTAGGGATCATCTTTGTGCTCTTCAACCCTGTTTCTATTTTTGAAAGTGCCTATTGGGGTCAAAACGACATTGTTGGAGCCCTTTTTTTATACCTGTCACTCTATCTCCTCCTGTCCCTTCGTTACAGTTATCTCTCCCTTCCTTTATTTATTATCTCAGTCCTACTCAAACCTACCACACTTATTCTCTCACCCCTCCTCCTCTATGTATTTATTCAAAAATTCAATTATTCATTATTATTACAGCAATTAATTGGGCTGGTTTTCAGTCTTATTATCCTCATAATCTGCTTTCAACCCTTTGTTAAATCTACTTTAGAAATAAAGGACATCATCTCCCAAAGAATTGTCACTTCAGCCAAAGGTACAGTTAAAGCCTCCCACTCCGCCTTCAACTTTTATTCGTTAGTTTTTACTCTTGACAAAACCAATGCCGACTACAAAATATTTAATATTCCACTCTCCACCTATTCAATTTTAATTTACCTTCTGCTCAATTTAACTATTGCCATTTTTATTCTAAAAAGTAAACCAAGTATCGTAAATTATCTTGTTTCTGCTTATATTTTATCCCAAGGTTCTTTTCTTTTTATGACCGGCATGATGGAACGCTATTTCTTTCCCGCCTTCCTTGCCGCCACCATTCTCATGACTATCAACTTCCACCATTTAAAGTACGTTCTATTTCTTCAGCAGATTTGTTGGTTTATCAATCTAGTCTTCGCCCGTCCTCAAAGTGTTATCCTCGTCAAGTCATTCTCATTGATTTCTCTCTGCCTCTTTTTCTATATTTTTTATACTACAATTTATCCTCTAATTGCCTCCAATAGTACGGCGGCGAACCATCAGGACGTCTAATTATTTTGACCTCCTTTACCACATAATTTCTGTACTCCAACTCAGTTGTTGTACAGCCTTCGGCATCCACAAACAGTATTTGATTATTAGACTTCAGATCAGATCCCGCATATTTTTTACTCGGACACTTTTCGTTCGAAAATACATAGTTGCTCCTCATCCCTCCCAAAAAGTTCACCCATGGTTCTAAACCATCAGGTGAGTTACTCAAATATATTTGAGTGTATTTTGATCCGACCTTGCCCAGCTCTTCTACCAGCTCTGCCGCACCACCGTTTCTAAAATAACTAGCCAAGCTCATCTTTTGATGAATCAAGTACATGTGAGAAAAATAAATAAAGTTAAGACCATAGAGTGCCCAGCAACCCAGATAGACTACCTTCCATTTTTTAGAAATTTCACCCATTTGATACATTCCGTAGGCCATCAAAACAATCAAAAAAGGCACCATAAAAATTGCTCGTTGTAAGTTAGGAGTATCTTCATTGGTAATGGCAGCGGGCAGGGGAGACAACGCCAACAGTGCCACTATCAACAACAGTTCCCTTCTTTGGCCAACCCCAAAAAGTCCTATCACCACCAGTACGAATTCAATGTATGTTAGTAGTCCCACATAGGGCACGGTATAACGAATCGGTTTGGCGCTATTTCCCAACAAAAAATCCGTCCCAAAGTATTCTTTATACTCTTCTGCGAATCTTCTTAGATAAGCCGCCCATCTATTATGGAAAATTCTCGCCCTCAATACCTCGTTTGGTCCTTCCTCGGTGGGCATTTTAGTAACCTCATAAAGTACTTGGAAATCACTCTTCAAGCTTACTTGCCCCATCCTTCCCCGAGCACTAGGATTAATAAACATCAACCCAGTTGTCATCAATATCGCCAGCACCAAATAAATCTGTCGCCATCCCATCCTTGAAGTCAATACCAGTCTATTAAATAACACCACAACTACTACAAAAACAATTCCCAATACTCGGATATTATGGTAGAAAAAAAATGTCACCACCAGACTCAAATAACACCCCACAGCATATTTAGTCAAGTCCACTTTGATCAATTTAATCAAAAAGTACAATGCCCACAATGTTCCAAATACAGCCACTATACTCTCGCTCGTCGATCTACTAGCCACAATATGCCATGGATTTAAAGCCAACATCAGCGCACTTATCATCGCCAATCTCTTCTTAGAAGATAGTTGGTATACCAATAGATACAAAGTCACCACTGATAGTCCGCCTACTATAGCAAAAGGCAATCTTACCGCCAGTACTGTTTTTCCAAACAGCACTAATGACGGTATGATTAGGTAAATGAGTCCTGTTGGCCTAAAATCCCCAAAAGAATCATAATACATAGGCAAGTAATTACCTTTATCATCACCACCTGTCTGCAAAATCAAATAGGCATTCCAGCCCGCCTTTACTTCATCAACATGTAATCCATAGGGTACATCTGCCAATTGATATAATCTCACCACTAGGGCCACTCCCAAAATAAGCAACAACCACCAACTATTTTTGTATCCCACATCGTATAATAACACTATTGATGAATCTAAAATCCGTTATCATCTTCGGACTTCTTTTGCGGCTTCTGATTGCCCCCTTTTTTTATCACCCCGACATAAAAAGTCAATATTTTCATTTTCAATTTCTTAGCCAAGGCGTATATAACATTTATGACTATCTCGAGAAAGACAGGCTTACTCTACCTTATCAAGATACATTCAACTATCAGCCTCTAACCTATTTGGTTTTTGGCACCATCAATATTTTTCTCTCACCGCTTTATCCGGCTGACTTTTATGTCTGGATCAATGACTGGGGTCCAGACCAAAACAATTATCCCAACCTACCAATTTTCCTGTTAATTCTCAAACTACCATACCTATTATTAGATCTCGGCATTGGTTATCTACTCTACCGGAAACTCGGCCAAAAACCTCTACTCCTCTGGCTATTCAATCCCTTTTCCTTGTACTTTATTTATGTACTAGGTAATTTCGACATTATCCCCGTGTTTCTTACTGTACTTGCTTGGTATTTTTTCGATACCCGCAAATCATTATCGTTTTTGTTTTTAGGTATCGCCACTTCGCTCAAACTCTACCCACTCCTCTTTTTACCATTTTTTATATTTTTCAAAACAAAAGATATTTCCAAAAACTTGTTTTTCTTCCTGTTGCCAGTAGCTCTTTCTACCCTTCCGTTTCTTAGTTCCAATAGTTTCCTTCATTCTTTTGTTGGCTCAGGACTAAGTCAAAAAGTATTCGAGCTAAAATTATATTCTCTTCCCCTGTTCCCCCTCATTTACGGGCTTATTTTTATAAAATATATTATCAGTTCCTCCAAAAACATACCCCTTTCCCTGACTTATGTATTTTTACTTTTTATCAGTACAGTTAGTTTTCATGGTCAATGGCTTCTCTGGTTTATACCCTTTATCCTAATATCTACACATAAATCACTTCCCAAAATATTTTTCTTTGTTGCCACTCTCACCCTCTCTCTCCTATACCTACTGTTAACTGACGACAAATACCTCGTCTGGGGTCACTTTATACCCGTAGATACACAATTTATTTATCAGCCCTACCCTTACCAATATATTCTCCATCGTTTTCTCATCAACCCTGTTATATTTCAAAATTACCTTAAAATAATTATCGGTCTCCTGTCAACTTTATTTTTTCTAGTCAAATAATGAAAAAATATTTCCCTTATTTAATACTCCAGATCCTAATTCTTATCAGCCTCTTCCTCGTCCTACCTGTCCTTATAATCCGCGACCGTCTCTTTGTCTCGATCGACACCGGCCAAAAATTATTGCCCCTAATTAGCCAGCACCCCTACACTCGAACTATTTACAACTCTCCCTTAGGCACAAAATCAATTCAACTTCATCTCAAAAATCCTTCTCTCAAAAACAATAGCCGAATTTTTGTCGATATTCTCGATACCCAAAATATTCCCCTATCTCAGTTTGTCTTCTCTGGCTCCAATATCGGTGATCCTAGCTGGATAAATCTTGATTTTACCCCACTTAAAAATACTGATTTTCAGATAAATATTTATACCGACAACCAGAATGATCAATCTCTCTATATTTATACCGATAACTCATCAGTCCCTGATTTTAGATCATTTTACACTACCCCCAGTTATCTTCGCCGGTTCACCACCAATTTCAATTACCAAATTCATCAAGCCACCCTCCGCCACCCTCTTCACTCAATATTGTATTGTCTGCTTATTATTTACCTGAATATCACTTTATTCCAATCACTCTATGATCGGCAAACTAAAAAATAACTATCTCATTATAATAATTTTGTTTTTCTCCTTTCTCAGCAAAACAATATTGTTAGGTAGTTTCCCTACCGGTATCAGCAACGACGAACTCCATTTTGTACTCAATGCCAAGTCGGTCTACTACCGCTTTAGCGACATAGCTCATAGTGGTTGGAACCCACTAACACTATCTACCATTCCCCGAGAGACCAGTTCAGAGCTGCCGTTTTTAATTCTTGCTCCCCTCATTGGTCCGCTACCTACCAATCTTTTTACTGCCCGACTTCCTCTGGCAATCCTCGGCACGATTTTTACTTATCTTATTTACCTCATTACCCTAAGATTATTTAAATCCAAACCTATCTCTCTACTATCTGCCCTAATTTCTGTTCTAAATCCATGGGCTTTTTATGTCTTTCGTACCTCATTTGATGCCCCGATTGCCCTAACCTTTTTTCTCTGGGGAATTTATCTAGTCCTTCGCTATTCAGACTCACACTCAGTCTATTCTCTTCTCCCTTTTACCATTGCCTTTTACACCTATATCGGCACCAAACTGATATTTATTCCGATTATCTTTGCCACTGTCTATTTTAGTTATCACCGATTAAAACTATCCAAAAAATCCGCTCTCCTTATCTGTTTTGTTTCCCTGATCATTTTTTCCTTCTACCTTATTAAAACTTTTTCTAGTCACGAAGTCAGGTTGGGGGAACTGATAACCCCCCACAGTCCCATTATTGTCAATGAAGTTATCCAAAACCGGACTGCCTCCGTTTCTTCACCCCTTACCCCCCTCATCAACAACCGCTATGTTATATTTCTAAAATTTATTATTACCAAATACCTTACCAACTTTTCACCTGATTTGTTTTTCCTTACTGGCGATCACACTTTTATGGTGTCTCTTTGGCAGCATGGCTATTTTTACTATCTCGATGCCCTTCTCTTGTTTATCGGTATTGTTTATCTCTTTTCCCGATACCCCTACGCTTTCTTTTATCTCGTTTTTCTCATTGCCCTATCTCCACTCCCTGAGGCTCTTCGCTCCGATAAAATTCCCGCATATGCATTTCACAGTTGCTTTCAATATCCTTTTATATACATCTTTATTGCCTCTGGCATTTACTACTTATGGACACTCAAAAATAAATATATTTTTCTATTTCTCCTTACTATCCAAACAATTCAAATTTTCAACCTAGTTGACATCTATTTCAACCGCTATCCAGTATATCAACCAGAAGCTTTTACTTTTTCTCGTCAGGTCCTCAGTCAATACCTCTGGCTATCCTCACCGCTTGTTCAAAATATCTATGTTATTACCTCCGATCCAGATTCAACTTTCCGCAATTATATTTTTTATCAAAATCTCTTAAACAAGTCATCGATTGACAATATCTCTAGTCAATATCGTCAGTTCCCCAATCGTAACTATTTTCGCTTAGGTAACATTGTCTTTACCAACGATATCAACCATACTCCCCGCCAAGATGCACCAACCGATATTTACATTCTCCAAAAATCACTCAGCCAAAGAGCCCCCCATGAGCCATCAAAATTTATTAACTTATTAAACACCACCGACACTCTATATACCATCAGCAATGACAAACTCTGTCCGCAGGCCCCCACCACCAACGGCCTACCTCTGCAAACATGGCAATTCTCAATTTCTCGACTCTCTCCTCCTCAGTTTTGCCAGCTTTATATATCTCCAGACTCTCATTAATATAATTAGTATAAAATAGATTATGTACCGTAATTGGCTCTTAGTCCTAGTTCTTCTTTTTTCCTTTACCATTCGTATTTATAAAATAACCTCCTTACCACCAGCCTTATTCTCAGATGAAGTCGACGCCGGCTACCAAGCACTAGTATTTAATAATTCCTCTACCGACTATTTTGGCAACCAGTTCCCCGTACATTTTCACTCTTTTTCTGATTGGCGCACCTCCCTCCAAATATATTCCATTGCTCTTGTCCAAAAAATAGTCGGCACTTCCGCCCTCAACCTCAGCATCCGTCTACCCTCGGCTATTTATGGCACCATCTCTGTATATATATTTTATCTATTATTATCCACCCAGTTTTCCGGCAACATCCCCTTACTGGGTAGTCTGCTTTTGGCCATTAGCCCATGGCATATTATTTATAGCCGCACTGGGTTTGAGGTTTCAGGAATGTTTCTCTTTATCTTATTGGGAATATTATTTTGGCAAAAGTTTATCATTTCATCCCACCCAAAATATCTCTATCTGACTGTATTTTCATTTTGTCTTACCCCCTATTTTTATAGTACCGCCAAGTTGTTTATCATCATCATCGCCATTTGCATCCTCATTATTTGGTTTCCCCAAATTATTAAAATAAAAGCCATCCCCTTAATTATCTCCATTTTTCTCGGATTACTGCTTTTACTACCACTCATCTCCGATACTTTGGCCTCTCGAGCAGGGTTCAGATTTTCCTACATTAGTATATTTACCACTCCCCACCGCGAGCAAGTTACCGATTCTCTTCGTTACGAAGATGTCCTCCTCAACCATCCCCAACAAATTGGACTAGCTACCCCACCTACTTCCTACCTCTTTCACAATAAGTATCAATTAGTCTGGCAAAAATTTGTAGAGAACTATTTTTCCGCATATAGTAGCCAATTTCTATTTATCAAAGGTGATCAAAACTTACGCCAAGGGTTAGGTGAGAGGGGACTACTCTATTATCTGGATTTTTTCCTAATTCCCCTCGGAATCATCAGTTTGTTTATTTCCAAAAACAAAAACCGATTATCAGTGTTTTTCCTTTTAATTTTACTCACCGCCCCCATTCCCTTTGCTCTCACCCGAGATTCGGACTCTCCCCACGCCACCCGACTTTTGCTCATGTTGCCTTCACTTATATATTTTTCTTTCCTAGGTCTAAAAACTATTCTCCAAAAATCTCGAATTTTCTTTATTATTTGTCTGTCAATATTGACTCTCAACTTCATCACTACCTCGCATTATTACCACTATCACTACCCCCAAATCTCTGCCCGTTCTTGGCATGCGGGTATGCAATCAGCAGTTGAAGCCAGTCTTGCCCTACCACCTGCCAACATATATTTTAGTTCCAAGTACGAACCATTTTTGCCTTTCTTTTTGCTCTATTCACATTACTTACCCAAAGATCCAAACATTCAGCACCACCTTACCTCGGTCAGCAATCAGTTTTTCGACGGACAGGTCCTCGACAACCAATATTATTTTGGGAATATTAATTGGCACTCCGTTCCCCCTACCTCCAACAATCTCTTTGTTATCCCCAGCCAAGAGTTAACCAGTGCCACCGGCTACTCCATCAAAACAAAAATAGCCAAAGTTTATCAAAACAGCGAAGATTTTTATGTCTTATCCCAAAATTAATTCCTCCACCATTGTCAAAATATTTCTAGTTATAATATTTTTGGTCACAAACTACCGCTTGCTTCGGCCCGGCATCCTCTCGATGCAGGATGACTTGCATGTTTTTCGACTCCAACAATTTGATCAATGCCTAAATGACGGCCAATTTCCCTGTCGCTATATTCCCGATGCTGGTCTTGGTTACGGTTCGCCTGTTTTCAATTTTTACCCACCACTTGTTTATTACATTGCCGAAATTTTCCACCAGTTTGGCTTTAGTTTTGTGGAAAGTATCAAATTACTCTTTATAGTCCCTGGAATTATTCGGCTTATATCAATGTACTTATTAGCCTCGATATTTTTTGGAAATTGGGGGGGGCTCATTTCTGCCGCTATCTTTTCTCTTGCTCCCTATCAGGCCACCAACACTTTTGTTCGCGGAGCCATTGCTGAAAATCTCGCCATTAGTCTCGCCCCTTTACTCTTCTACTATCTTCATCAAAAAAATTACAAATTATTCACTTTAGTTTTGTTTTTTATTCTCCTCACTCACCATCTCACTCTAATCTACCTACTACCAGCAATCTTAGTTTTTGTTTTAATCCAAAAACAGCTAAATTTCTCTCTGATATTCTCCGGAATATTATCTTTAGTTATGTCTAGTTCTTTTGTCCTGCCAGCGCTTATCGAAAAAAACCTGACCACCGTCAATACCATGACTCAGGGTTATTTTGATTTTCACAATCACTTTGCCAATCTATATCAAATATTTATATCGCGTTTTTGGGGATATGGTGCCTCCCAGTGGGGTCCAGTCGACGACATGTCCTTTCAACTAGGTTATCTCCAATGGCTGATTCCCCTTATCATACTGTTATATCTATTCACTAAACGTCAGTTATTTTCCTCCAAACTATTTTTGTCTTTTTTCCTAATTGGACTATTTGCCTTGTTCCTAGCCCACCCCAAATCCAATTTTCTCTGGGAACATATTTTCATTTTGCCCTATTATCAATTCCCCTGGCGTTTTCTTGGACTTGCCACTATTACTTTTGGATTTATCAGCGGCTATCTTATCACCCTTATTCCTCCAAAATATGCATCCTCTCTCGCCATCACTATAGTCATTTTGGCCCTATTTTTAAATATTCAATTTTTTAGAGAAGATCTTTGGTTTTCCCATCTCACCGATAATCAAAAATTATCCGGTGCCTCGCTAGTTCAGCAATCAGGCGCGGGATTACGGGATTATTGGCCCAGCTATGGCCATAATTTTCCCACCTCCTTCGCCACTCCACGACCCGAAATTACCAAAAAATCAAACCATGTCTCTGGCACTATCACTACTATCCAAACCACAACCCTCACCCTACCCCTAGTTTATTTCCCTAGCTGGCATCTGACTCTCAATGGTCAAGATTCTCCTTTCACTCTTGACCCTGAATTAGGACTAATCCAAATAAATTTACCCTCCGGCCAGTCTACTTTCGAGCTCAATTTTAGCAACACCCCAATCAGAACTATTGCCAACTGGCTTTCAATATTTGGCTTTACAATCTATATAATATATATTGTCCGTGACAAAATACATCGATAAAATCACCTTTTGGACAGTTCTGCTATTGGCCATATTTTTTCGGCTCTATCAGCTATCCTCTCTTCCCTCTGGTTTAAACTGGGACGAAATTTCTCATGGTTACAATTCCTATTCTATTTTGCACACCGGCAAGGATCAATGGGGGATTAGCTATCCCATTTTTAATTTTCGAGCCTATGGCGATTTTCCCACTGTCCTCAACATGTATCTCACTATTCCCTTTATTAAATTGTTTGGATTAAATTCACTCACCATCAGATTACCCAACGCTCTAGTTTCAATTATATTTGTCGTCTACAGCTATCTATTTGCCAAAATCACCTTCAAAAAAAATAGTATGGCATTACTTTCAATGACCCTAGCCGCCTTTCTACCATGGAGTTTCTTTGTCTCTCGGGGTGTTTTTCAATCCACCTTCTCCATGACCCTTATTCTCATGGGATTATTTCATTTCTACAAATCATTTAAAAATCCGTATCACTTTCTTCTTTCCTTACTTTTTTTTGGCTTATCACTTTATAGTTATCACAATGCGCGCATAATAATTCCGGTACTTTTACCATTTATCATAGTCTATTATCGATTCCAACTTTTTCAATCAGTTTATAAAAACAAAAAAATTGTTTTCACTAGCATACTCATTATTTTATTTTTATTTATCCCCAATCTGGTCAATTTATTTTCACCTACCTCCTTTGCTAGGAACCGCTGGGTAGGAATTATTAATCCCAACTCCATCAATTTACTCAATAATCGTCGTAATGAATTTGTCGGCCCAGCAATTATCAATCGACTCCTCAACAATCGCCCTCTTTATTTTATACAAACCCTAACTCTAAATTATTTGAATCTTTTCAACCCTATTCCCTTATTTTTCTCAGGTACCCAAAACCAGCAGTTATCAGTACCCGACATGGGAATAATTTTTCCCATACTTCTACCTTTTTTATATATTGGTTTATACCTTTCCTTAAAAAATAAAATATATCTACCGATACTATTCATCTTACTAATTTCCCTGCTCCCTGCCGCCCTTACTGTCGGGGACTATCCTGTTCTCCGAGCCAGTAGCGCCCTCATCTTTTATATTTTATTTATAACTCTCGGCCTATCACAGCTCAAAAATATGCCCTCGATTATACCCATATTAACAATTTTTATATTTTTTATTTTGTATTGGTCAAAATATAAAAACTACAATTATCACTATTCTTCAACATGGCAATACGGCTATCAGTCAGTTGTCGACTATATCAAAAAAAATTATAACCAGTATGATCAGATAGTCATCACCAAAAAATACGGTGAACCCCACGAGTTTGTCTTGTTTTACTGGCCCTGGGACCCAGCCAAATACCAGAGTGATACCCATCTTTCCTCAAACTTTCATTCAGATTGGTACTGGGTAGACAGCTTTGATAAATTTATCTTCAAAAATGATTGGGAAATAAAAAATTCCCCATATAACAATAAAACCCTCCTGATTACCAGCCCAGGAAACTATCCTTTAGCAAATTCTCATTATCAAAAATCAATCAATTTCCTCAATCAAACTCCCGCATTTGATATCATCAGCTATGAATAAGTGGTGGCTCATAATTATTACCCTCATCGCTCTTAGTCTTAGGCTTGCCTATATCAACTACCCTCCTCTTCTCTGGGACGAAGCCTCCATTGGCTACAACGCCTACAGTCTCATCCATACCGCCCGCGATGAATACGGGCAATTGCTTCCTCTTATATTTAAATCTTTTGGCGATTACAAGCCCGGACTATACATCTACCTTGCCACCCCTTTTATCGCTCTATTTGGACTAAATACTCTCGCCCTTAGGCTGCCCTCAATTATTCTGGGTTCTTTACTACCCCTACTTTTATATTTGGTAGTCAAAAAACTATCCCCTCACCACAAATTATTACCTTTATTTTGTGCCATTCTTTTGGCGTTTAACCCATGGAACATCCACTTCTCCCGAGGCGCTTGGGAGACCAATGTCATGTTATTTGAACTCCTTTTAGGGACGTATTTGTTTATTTCTAAAAAGTTTACCTTTGCCTCGATCATCCTAGCTCTCTCGTTTTATACCTATCAGGGCGGCAAACTCTTTGCTCCACTACTTTTACTTATTCTAGTTTTTAGTTTCTATCAAACCCTAGACAAGAAAAAATATCTCCAGCTAATTTTGCCTTTTGTCATCATCTCCCTACCACTTATCTATGGCCTAATTACCCAAAACGACTCCAACCGTCTCAATGTCTTTGCTCTTTGGAATTACCATCGACCGGCTGCCGATTCACAACAGATAACTATAGAATCCTCTAATCTAAACTACTCTGTCTTCCACCACGAGCTAATATTTTTCACCCGCAATTTTTTGACTAGATATTTCAACTATTTTTCCTTCCGATTTCTCACCTTCGAAGGTGATTGGCAAATTACTCGCCACTCTGCCCCTTATATTGGAGTCCTCTTGTATCCCTCAATATTTTTTTTCTTTCTTGGCCTAGTTCGCACCCAGCTCCAAAAATATTCCAAACTAGATATAATTTTTAGCCTCTGGTTACTGACTGCCCCTTTGCTCGGGGCTCTTACCCGAGACATCATTCAACCTGTCCGTACCCTGCCTTTGTCCATTCCCCTTATTTACTTTACCGCTGTCGGTATTATATTTGCCCTAGAAAAGATTCCCCGCAAATTTATTTTTTATTTTAACTTTTTTCTTTTGACTTTATATTCTTTATCCCTTGTCACCTATCTTGAGCTCTATTATCAACATATGGTCAAGGTCAATCCTTCTCACTGGCTCTTTGGCTATCAGTCTGCTATCCAATATGTAATCGCCAACCAAACCGGCAAAACAGTCACTTTCACCGATTTTTACGGACAACCGTATATTTATTATCTATATTATTCCCAATACCCACCTTTAAAATATCAATCCCAAGCAAAATTGATTAGCAGTGGTATTGATACTGGTAGGATAACCCAAATCGATAATCTAAAGTTTGAAGTTCCCAATTTTAATTCCCAAAAAAACCTGCCTCACCAATTACTCATCCTTTCCCACGATGACGCCCTTAGGCAGGGGATTGATATGAAAGTATTGACCCCACTTAGTCCTATCAATGGTTATTCCACTTTTTATGCCTACCAAACTAACTAAAATTCTCCTAGCTGCCATCCTCATTTTTGCCATCATTATTCGGGGGTACAAAATCGATGTTTTACCCTCACTCAATCCCGACGAAGCTGCCCTCGGCTACAATGCCTACTCTCTCCTCCAAACCGGCAAAGACGAACATGGCACCCAGTGGCCGATTCACTTCAAATCATTTGGCGATTACAAACCAGGCGGTTATGTTTATCTGGCCCTGCCAGTTATCAAAGTTCTAGGTCTTACACCCCTTGCCGTTCGTCTCCCCAACCTTATCTTTTCAATACTAACAATATACATATTATATAAACTTGTTTTACTTTTAACTTTCGACTTTCAACTGTCAACATTGACCGCCTTCGTTTTGGCGGTCAACCCCTGGCACATCCACTTTTCCCGAGGTGCGTGGGAATCTTCTACTGCCTTGTTTTTTATAATACTAGGTATCTATTTGTTCTATTCATACATCATAAATCGCAAATCATATATCTTTTTACTATCATGTTTGTCCTTTGTTGCTTCTTTGTATATCTATCATTCCGCTCGTCTCGTCACCCCACTCATAGTCCTATTTTTACTATTTTCCAATTTGAAATTTATCGTTAATAATTTGAAATTAATCCTCTTACCCACACTTATCGCTATCTTATTCACCATCCCCGTATTTATTTCCTTTATAAATAATGGTGGTACCGCTCGGCTAGGTGGCGTTGGCTTAACTGCCGACAGAGGACCACTTTCCCGATCCGAAGAGCTACTCAACCAACATCCCCAGTTTAACTATTTTGATCGTATCGTTCACAACAAAAGAATCTTATATTTACTCTCTTGGGCTCAAAAATACACTTCCCACTATGATGCTAACTTTTTATTTATCAATGGTGATGATGTCCCTCGCAGTCGTTCACCAGAAATGGGCCAACTCTATCTACTTGAACTTCCACTATTTATCTTAGGCGTTATCTACCTCCTAAAGTTCTCTAGCTCCAACATTCTTCTCCCTCTCACTACAGCCCTTTTTCTCTTTTCACCCATCGCTTCATCACTTACCTTTCAGGCTCCCTCAGCCCTCCGTGCCCTACCTCTGGTTATCCCTTTTTCCATCACCATCGCTGCCGGACTACTATACTTTGCCAAGATCACCCAAAGATATTTTCCTCACAATCTGTTTCTGATTACCATCACCTATATATTTTCCTTGTTCTATTTTGTTGATGCCTATTTTGTTCATGCTCCCCAACGCTATCCTTTTGCTTGGAACACCGGATTTTCTCAGGAGATGAAGTTTGTTGAATCCCAAAAATCAAAATATGAAAATATCTATTTTACTGATTCCTATGACCAGCCCTACATTTTATACTTATTTTATAATGCCTACCCACCGCTCAAAATTCAAACACAGATTAGTCTAACCTCTCCTGATAAATACGGATTTTCTACTGTCAACACTATCGACAACATTCATTTTGGTAAAATAGACTGGGATACTATCCCTAGCCATAGCTTAGTTATCGCCGGCTACGAAAAAATACCCGCGGTCCCTCTTGCCTCGGTCGTCCAAGCTGGCGGCACCATTGGCTTTAGAATATATGAAAAATAAGCAAAAACTATCTATCGTAATAGCCACTTACAACGAGGCTGACAACATTAAACGCTGCCTCGATAGCATCAATGATATTGCCGACGAAATTATTATTGTTGATGGTGAGTCCAGAGATACTACTGTAGAAATTGCCAAAAAATACTCAAAAGTCACCATAATTACCACTACCAATAAGCCAAATTTTCATATTAATAAGCAAATTGGAATTGAGGCTTGTAAAAACGAATGGATTTTTTTGCTTGATGCAGATGAAGAAGTTAGTCCACAATTAGCCAAAGAAATCACCAATTTACTCAGTCAAACATCTTCACAAATTACCCTATCTCAAAGTAAAATAAAAAACAAACTACTATTACGTCATCAAAAAATAGTCGAATTAAGAGATGGAAACTACGACAAAAAAGACTCAGAATATACCGCTTTTTTTGTGCCTCGCCTGAATTATTTTTTAGGTAAATTTATTCGCTATGGTGGTGTCTATCCCGATGGTCAAGTTAGACTCTTTCAAAAAAGTTGTTCCCGACAGCCAGCCAAGGATGTTCACGAACAAATTAGTACCGATGGTCGTGTCGGCTGGCTACAGTCAGATCTTTACCACTATGCTGATCCAACATTTTCTCGCTATCTATTGAGAAATAATCGATATACCTCAAACATTGCCACCGAACTTCAATCAAAAAATATCAAATTTAACTTCTCCAACTTTATTTTATATTTTTTTATAAAACCTATTTACTGGTTCTTATTAACATATTTTAGACACAAAGGACTTTTAGACGGCTTTGCTGGGTTTGTATTTTCTTTTTACTCCTCACTACGCTTTCCCATTGCCTATATAAAGTATTATGAATTAGCAAAAACAAACGAAACCATTTCCTTAAAAAAAGATTGGGATTAATATGCCAAAAAAATATAATATAGCCATTGATGTTTCTCCACTTTCCGATGGCAACTCCACTCGTGGCGTCGGTTATTACACCAAAAATCTAGTAGCCGCACTCCATTCCGAGGTCAAAACCAATCCACTTTACAAAAACTTTAGTATCCATTTAATTCAAAATTCTAAATTTGAAATTAAAAATTTTGATCTGGTTCATTATCCCTACTTCGATCCCTTTTTCCTCACCCTACCACCCAAAAAAAATATTCCTCAAATAATTACCATTCATGATCTTATCCCTCTAGAGTTTCCCCAACATTTTCCTGTCGGTATCCGCGGCTATATAAAATGGCTAATTCAAAAATATCGTGCCAAAATGTCCGATTATATAATTACCGTCTCCCACCATTCCAAATATGCTATTTCTGATATTCTCCGATATCCTGTAGACCAAATATATGTTACCTATGAAGGAGCTAACTCTAGTTTCCAGCCAATATCCGACAAAAATCAACTTTCTCTTATAAAGAAAAAATATTCTCTCCCTGACAAATTTATCTTGTATGTCGGCGACATAAATTGGAACAAAAATATCCGAACCTTAGTCAACGCCTGTCAAAAACTGAATTACCACCTAATTATTGTTGGTTCTTCTGCCACCAAAAAAGTCACCCATCATCCCTGGACCCAAGATATCCTCTGGCTTCAGGGACAAAACTCACCCTATATCCATTGTTTAGGTTTTATCTCTGATCTGGAACTGCCCTATATCTACAATCTAGCTACCATTTATTGTCAACCATCGTTTGCTGAAGGTTTTGGATTACCACTAATTGAAGCGATGCAATCCGGTACTCCCATTGTTTATAGTCGATCCACCAGTTTGCCAGAACTAGCAGGCGACTGCGGCCTCAGCTTTGACCCACTTGATCAAATCTCCTTAGAAAAATCCCTCACCAGACTTTGGAATAACCCCACTTTGCGTCAGCAGCAAACTAAAAAAGGACTCCATCAATCCCTTCAATTTAAGTGGCAGTATACCGCCATTCAAACTTTAGCTCTTTATGATTTAGCTCTTACCTCATGAAAAGTCAACTTCATTTTCTCTCGGTAATTGTCCCAGTTTACAAACAAGAAAAAACCATCAAAAAAGATCTTCATAAAATTCAACAAACCCTTGAACAAATCCGCTATCCTTATGAACTAATTGTCGTTATCGACGGAAAAAGTGAAGATAACTCATATAAAGTTGCCCAAAAAAGTGCCAACCAGAATCTAAAAGTAATAGGCTACCAACAAAATCACGGCAAGGGCTACGCTATTCGCTATGGTATGGCCCATACCCGCGGCGACTATGTCGCCTTTATTGATTCAGGCATGGAGATTGACCCCAATGGTATTTCCATTCTTCTCGAGCATATGGAATGGTATCAGGCGGATATAGTTGTTGGCTCCAAATTTCACCCCGCCTCGTTAATCAAATACCCCCTCCATCGTCGGATTATTAGCCTAGGTGCCCATCTCACTTCGGTAGTGCTTTTTCAATTAAACATACACGACACTCAGGCAGGAATCAAAATATTTAAACAGTCAGTCCTCAACAAAATTCTTCCCCGATTATTAATCAAAACATTCGCCTTTGATCTGGAGATGTTAGCAGTCGCCAAATATTTGGGTTTTACCCGTATTTACGAAGCTCCCATAAAACTCAATTATGATTTTAGTAGCACTCATTTAAATAGTTCTCTTCTCAAGACTATAATCATGTGTCTCAAAGACTCCCTCGCTGTTTTTTATAGGTTAAACATCTTGCACTATTACGACGACAAGAACCGCCGAAAATGGATATTTGACAAGGATCTCCAAATGAGAATCAATACCGGTGAATATGAATAAAACACCTTTTTTTTCTATTATTATCCCTGTCCGTGTCGAGACTGCCTATCTCGTCCAAACTTTACTTTACCTAAAAAAACAAACCTATAAATCATTTGAAGTCTTGGTGATTACCGACAAAATATCCCTTACTGCCAATCCTGCTCAAAAAAGAAATGTCGGTGCCAAAATGTCAAAGGGTAAATATCTGGCTTTTATTGACGACGACTCCTATCCCGATCCAAATTGGCTAAAAAATTTATTCAAACAGATTAAACTTCACACCGATTATTCCGCCTTTTGTGGACCATGTCTGACACCGCCAGATGATGACATTTACCAACAAGCCTCTGGTCTAATTTGGTCATCTTTTCTTGGTAGTGGGGGAGCTGGTGTCTATCGCAACCACATTTCTGCTGCTCGTCTTGTCGATGATTTTCCCTCAGTCAACTTAACCGTCAAAAAATCTGATTTTAATCATGTAAAAGGTTTTGATACCCATCACTGGCCAGGCGAAGATACTATCTTATGTCTAAATTTAATAAATTTAGATAAAAAAATATATTACCATCCCACCATCATTGTCTATCATCATCGCCGACCAGTCATTATCGCCCACCTCCAGCAAATCACCCGCTATGCTCTCCACCGCGGCCATTTTGCCCGTGTCTTCCCCAAAACTAGTTTTAAAATAGGTTACTTAATCCCCAGTATTTTTACCCTATATTGTTTATCATTGTTTATACTTCACTCTCCCTATTTCACTATTCCTCTTTATATATATTTATTATTATTACTAATTACTTTTTTACAATTAAAAATTAAAAATTTAAAATTTAAAATTATCGCTTTAGCGATTGCGACCATCCCTATTACCCATCTATATTATGGTGTATTATTTATCATCGGTTTTTTGTCACCAAAGTTAAAGTTTAGCCAACACAAAATTGACTCTAGTAACCAATATCTAGGCGGTTGATTTTATACTCCTACTTATATAGTATTAGTTATGATTCAAAAATTCTCTATTTCCATTTCCTACCCTCCATTAGAAAACTCCAAGGGTATTCCTTTTTTGGCTCAAAACCGACAATTTCAGTGGACCAATACTGGCAATGTAATTTTGCCAGTCATACCGGCTTATGGAGCCTCGGCCCTCAAAAATCTAGGTTATAAAGTCTATTGGGACGACGCCATTGCGAAGAAAATTCCTTATCAAAAATGGTTGTCTCGAATTATTAAGAGAAAACCTTCCTTAATTGCCATAGAATCCAAAACACCCACCATTAAAAGGCATTGGAAAATTATCAACGAACTAAAAACCAAGCTACCTCGCTCAATTATTGTTCTCATGGGCGATCATGTTACTGCTTTGCCCGAGGAATCATTGCAAAATAGTCTCGTTGATTATGTTATCACTGGTGGTGACTACGATTTCATGTTACTAAATCTGGTCGACCATTTAGCCCACCAAGTCAAGTTAGAATCAGGATTTTGGTATCGAGAAAGAAAAGTTATCACAAATACAGGCAAATTTGCCCTCAAACATCATAATTTAGATACACTTCCACCCATCGATCGAGAACTAACTAATTGGAAAATATATGGTAACGATAACACCAATTTCAAATATCACCCTGGCGCTTATCTCATGACCGGCAGAGATTGTTGGTGGGGAAAATGTACTTTCTGTAGCTGGATCAGTATTTTTCCGGGTAACAACTTTCGTAATTTTTCCGTCAAGCATACGGTTGATGAAATTGAATACATGGTCTCTCTCGGCATCAAAGAAATTTTTGATGATGCTGGCACACTTCCCATCGGTCCATGGCTTCGTGATTTTTGTCAGGAAATGATCAAGAGGGGACTCAATCAAAAAGTAGTTATGGGCTGCAACATGCGCTTTGGTGCTCTAAATCAAGAACAATATGATCTCATGGGACAGGCCGGTTTTCGTTTTATCCTCTATGGATTAGAATCTAGTAATCAAAATACTCTCGACAAGATTGTCAAAAATACTCAGGTAGAGGATTCCCGTAAAACTCTAATTATGGCCAAAAAAGCCGGACTGGAGCCACATCTGACCATCATGATCGGTTACCCTTGGGAAACCAAGGCTGATGCTATAAATACCCTAAATGAGGCCAGAAGTCTATTTAAAGACGGTCTGGCTGATAGCATGCAGGCCACCATTGTCGTGCCCTACCCAGGCACCCCACTTTTCAAACAGTGTCAAGAAAATAACTGGCTCACTACCCTTGATTGGAACGAATACGACATGCGCCATCCAGTCATGACTGGACCCATCCCCCCCCAAGAGCAGCTTCAATTGGTTCAAAGTTTATTTCATGGTATCCTCACTCCACAATTTCTAATTAGAAAGATATTTTCCATCCGTAAGATGAGTGACCTCACTCATTTGTTCAACTATGCCATCAAATATCTCAAAAAACTCCGCGACTTCCCCCTCACTGCTCCAGCAAATTAGTACCAAATATAAAATTTATGGAT
Source organism: Microgenomates group bacterium (assembly GCA_049303675.1). Classification (GTDB taxonomy): domain Bacteria; phylum Patescibacteriota; class Microgenomatia; order UBA12405; family UBA12405; genus UBA2283. Next base: position 701,955 of record JBAQNJ010000001.1, read on the forward strand.
TTTGGTGGACCATAAGATTGACCGCCCAATTCCTTTATCGAAAAATATTTTTTGAATTATTGCGCCACTCCTACTCACAATATGGCGAGGATCTAATTATTGCCAGTATCCTAAATAAAAAAAATATATATTACGTCGACATTGGGGCTAATCACCCCCAAAAATTCAACAATACCTTTATGTTTTATCGTCATGGATCATCGGGTATAAATATCGAACCAAACAAATCACTCCTAAGTCAATATTTTTCCACTCGTCCCCGTGACCTCAATCTCAACCTCGCCATCTCAGACAAAAACACCTCACTGATTTTCTACAATATGTATCCTGATGTCAACTCTACTATATCCAAAACTCAATATCTTCACACCCAAAACCTGCATTCTCTTTTAATCAATAAACAAAAAATTAAAGTGAAAACTCTTCAGCATACCCTCCACAAATATCTACCCACCAACCAACCCATTGATCTCCTCTGTATCGACACAGAAGGGCATGATTACCAAGTTTTGAAAAGTAATGATTGGTCAAAGTATTCGCCCACAGTCATCTGTATTGAAACACAACTCCACGGACTCGAGCAGCAATATCTGTTAAAATTAGGCTATCTACTCTATGCCCAAACAAGCCTCAACAGCATCTACCTCAAAAAAGATTCTTCTCTTTTTTCCCTCCCCACTCCCTTATGAACGTAATTGGCATGGAGTCCCTCTCGCTCTGTTAGCCATCTCCAGAATCCTCGACCAAGAGGGTTATGACATTAAAATTTATACTCGCTATCTTCAAAAAAACTATGAAAGAGAAATCTTAAAAAATGGTCAAAATGCCATTTGTTTAGGCATTAGTGCCATGACCGGATTCCAAATTTTTGATGGTCTAAAACTAGCTCGAAAATTTAAAAAAAAATATCCCCAAGTTCCCATAGTCTGGGGAGGCTGGCATCCCTCCATCTTGCCTCTACAAACGATTAAGGATCCCTGTGTCGATATTATTGTCAAAGGTCAGGGAGACATTACTTTTACCAAGCTTGTCCATGCTCTTCAAAACCAGCAGGACTTACAAAAAATCAACGGCATAGTCTACAAAAAAGGCGAAAAAATTATGATCACTCCTGAGCGAGGACCGGTCGATTTATCACTTGTTCCCCATCTTCCCTATCACTTAGTTGACGTCAAAAGTTGCACTATTCCTACCGAATATGGCCTTCGGACTGCTCCCTATATCAGTAGTTATGGCTGTCCCCATCGCTGTGCCTTTTGTGTCGAGGAAATTGTCAACAAACGTAGCTGGAAAGGTGTACCCGCACTCACTGTGGTCAATGAATGGGAAAATCTCTATCGTACCTATGGTGCCGACTCAATAGCCGTCTATGACAGCAATTTTTTTGTAGACGAAAATCGAGTGAAATTAATATGCCAAGAAGTGATCAATAGAAAATTACCCATAAAGTGGGGCAATGCCAATGGGCGTGCCGGCCAACTAAGTCGATACCGACCCGAGACATGGGAGCTAATGGAACAATCAGGTTGCACCATGATTTTAACTGGTGCCGAATCAGGGGATCAAAAATCCCTTGATTTCATTAGTAAAGATATGAATGTTGAAGAAATAGTCAAATTTACCCAACTTTGCCATCAACACCATATCAAAATCCTCTATTCATTTCTCGTCGGGCTTCCCTGGTCCAACCAACCCCAAGAAAATGATCAGTTCGTTGCCACCGAGTACCGTTCCACTCTCGGATTAATTGATAGATTACTTAAAATCTGTAATCGTAACCGTTATACCTACTATGTTTTTTTACCTTACCCAGGAGCCTCACTTTACAATCGGGCTCTTAAATTGGGTCTACGCGCTCCTCAAAGTTTTAGTCAATGGACCAGTTATCTCATGTCACCTGAAAACGCCTTTGAAGAAACAGTTAGGCAGCAGTGGATAAGCCAAAAGGATGCCCGAATGACCGCCATGCTTACTCAATATATATTTGGCATCATGGATCGCGACACTTATACCATGTTATACCCGAGACTTACCAATCTCTTTTCTCGAGTTCTCTTTACTATTGGCTATTACACTGCTTTAATTGTAGTCAGCCTCCGTTGGAAATATAAATACTTTGGTCTACCATTCGATTATTGGCTGTTTTCATTAGTTCATCAATATGGCGGCATCATCTAAAATACCCTCAGTCTCATTTGTCATCCCGGTACTAAATTCAGGCGATGTTTTAGCCAATTGTCTATTTTCTATTAGAGCCCAAAAATACCCCCAAAATAAGATAAAAATAATTATCGTCGATGGTGGATCAACTGACGAAACAATTGATATTGCCCGAAGTTATCACTGTCACATTATAGAAAACTCACTCAAAACAGCTGAGGCCGGCAAGTCAATTGGCGTTGACTGTGTGTCTACTGACCTAGTTGCTTTAATTGATTCTGACAACATTCTCCCCTCGACTACGTGGCTCAAGATGATGGTCATTCCTTTGAGGCAGGACAGTCGTATTCTTGGAGCCGAGCCGTGGTCATTCACTTATCGATCTCTTGCCGGCTTTATCGAAAGATATAGTTCCCTTATTGGTGCCAACGATCCTTATACTCTTATAGCCGGCAACTACGACCGCCAAAATCTAATTACCAATAATTGGACTAGTCTAAATATACATATTTACAACCATCGATATTACCAATCTTTCGCCATAAAACGAGGACAGATAATTCCTACTATTGGAGCCAATGGTACTATCTACCGCTCCAATTTTCTCCAACAATATAAAACAGGTGACTATTTTTTTGATATCGACTATCTCTCGTTGGCTCTAAAATCAATTAAACAAGTCCACTTTGCCAAGGTAAAAATCGGTATTATCCATACCTACTGCGAATCTTCCCTGACCAAGTTTTATCAAAAACAGCTACGCCGTGTCAAAGACCTTTATATTTACAAAAATGAACGCTATTACCCACTAGTCCACAACCATTTTAAACCATCATTTTTATTTACACTTTATGTGCTGACAATTTTTCCCATGATTTATCACAGCTTACTTGGCTATTTTCGACAGCGGGATAAAGCGTGGTTTTTTCACCCTATCGCTTGTATTATTACCTTCTATGTATACAGCACCCAAACCATATTATATTTTCTGGGGCTGAACCAACCTCAGAGTCGTCATCAATGGCACCAATAAAAACAATTCTTCACCTTACTCCTTTTTACCCACCAAACATTGGTGGCGTCGAGACCCATCTTCAGGACCTCACCCAAGTTTTATCTACTCAAAATTATCGCCAGATTGTTCTGACTTATTCACCACTTACTACCACTGTTACCTATCAAAGACTCGAAAAAAAACCAAACCTGATTATCAGAAGGTTTTATTTATTCGGCCACAACCTGTTCCACACGCTAGAAAAATACCCTCTTCTCAATTTCTGTTACATCACTCCCTACCTATTAGTCAGATCTATTCTCTGGTTATTATTCCACCCCCAAAAAATCGACACTATCCACTCCCACGGATTAAATGGTGCCATTATCGGCAATATTCTCCAAAAAATATTTTCTATTCCTCGACACCTGACCTCTATCTATTCTACTTACGATAATGTCCCCCTCAATTCACTTGGCACCAAAATACTCGTCTCTACCCTTAATCACACCAATCATATTGTCACTCAAACAGACCAATCCATCCACCAACTAATTTCACTCGGGGTAGAGCCGAAGAGAATTTCCCGCTATTATCATTGGCTCGACCTAAATCGTTTTCATCCAGTCAAAAACAAACCATCAACATTTTCAGTATTATTTATTGGCAGGCTAATTCCCGCCAAAAATGCCCTAATGTTGGCCAAAGTAGCCAGCAAATTTCCTCAACTAATTTTCAATTTCGTGGGTACTGGCCCAGACTATCCTTCACTCAAAAAAATGTCGCTTGTGTTTCCCAATATCCGTTTACACGGTGACATTCCTTATAGTCGTCTTCATGAATATTACCAAAGCAACAGCATCTTATGCTTACCCTCCAAATATAGCGAAGGTTGGGGCAGGGTATTGGCCGAGTCAGTCGCTTGTGGCACTCCTGTGATTTGTAGCCACCTCGGGGGTACAGTCGAAGCAGTCGACTCTACTGTGGCCATTCTGATTCCCCCCACCATTAGTAATTTCACCAAATCCATCAGGCTTCTCTCTACCCACTCAAAAATATATCTCCAAATGTGCCGACACTGTCGACCCTATGCCACCCAACACTATTCCAGCGACAATATCCACTATATCACCCAATTTTACTAACCTTTTTCTACCTCAAGGTATAGACCCAAATCTCGATGAATTGGCAAATCCAACTTGGCCACATCCGGCATCTTACTCTTAGCAAATTGTGACAAACCTATCTTAGTAAAACCAACTTTTCTCAATAAATCTACCATCGATTTTTGGTTATACATCCATTGATGTCCCCGAATAACAGCTGACTTGATTCCTATATTTTTATCTTTATCATAACCATAAAATTCCCGACAAAAGATATCTGCATTTTCCCATTTTTTATATCTACCAACCAATTTATCTAAGTCTGGCACCACCAACCTCATCTTCCCGCCAATTCTCAGCACTCTCCAGCATTCTTTCAAGAATTTTTCTGCTTCGTATTTTTCCAAGTGTTCCATAAAATTCGAGTGATAGATCCAATCAACACCACCACTCTGAAGCGGGATACCCTTGCGTAAATCATACAACCATATTTTTGGCCACTTTCTCAAATAACTCTTAGCTACAATTCCCAGTCTTACCAATATAGTCAAAATCAGCGGAAACTTACTCAGTAGTGGTAGCCAACCCCAATCAAAATTTATCCACCCCTCCATCCCATCCGGACCAGAACCCAAATTAATGTTCACTTTTCTCTTCATCCCTATATAATATCAAATATGCACCGACCCCAACTCTTAGTAATCTGTCATGTAAATTTAGGAACAAGTCTGAGTGGAGGAGATAGGATTTTTTTAAACATAATCAAATATTGGCGCAAATACTACCATATTTCTGCCCTAGCCTCACCCGAAGCTATTAATCTAATAAACCGAAATAAATTACATCCCCAGATTATTTCGACTACCAAATTACCAACCATTAGCCGACTAACCACTTTTAATCTATTTATTCATCATTCTCTCCGATTTATTACCGGCATTATCTTTTGTCTTACCCACCAGTCAATTTTAAAAAAAGCCCAATATATTTACACCTCTTCAGATTTTTATGGCGATTTTATCTTTGGGTTAATTGCCAAGTTAGTTAATCCGGCTATTGTCTGGTTTTGTGGTTACTATTTGATGGCACCAAAACCTACAAATCCAAATTCTCCATACATTATCAATAAATATCCACTTCGAGGATATATATATTATCTAGCCCAAATTCCCACCATTTTTTTTGCCAAAAAATACGCCGATCATCTATTTGTCACCTCCGAGCCAGATGTTAAAGTATTTAAAAATAGCCACCTACCAATTAGTAAAATTCATATTATTCAGGGTGGAGTCTATTTACCAACTCCCCAACAATTATCGACTATGTTACCGCCAAGAGAACGCCAATATGACGCCTTTTTTCTCGGTCGGCTCCACTCCCAAAAGGGAATTATTGAAATGGTCGAAATCTGGAGACTTGTTGTCAATAAATACCCCACTGCCAAACTCGTAATTATTGGTGATGGCGAACTAATGATACAAATGCTGCAAAAAATTTCTAAATTAAAATTAAAAAATAACATTACTATAATTGGATTCTTAATCGGACCCGAAAAGTTCAATATCATTAAAGATAGCAAAATTGTTATTCATCCCGCCACCTACGATAGTGGCGGTATGGCCGCCGCCGAAGCGATGGCGTGGGGACTACCCGGAGTCAGTTTTGACCTTCCGGCACTCAAAACATATTATCCCATTGGTATGATCAAAACACCCAATTTGGATATCCAAAAATTTGCTGACAACATTGTTCTGCTTCTTCGAGATCAAAAGCTGTACCACCATATCTCACAAGATGCCCTAAAGCTAACCAGAGATGTCTGGGGTTGGGCAAAACGACTTGACAATATCTACTCTCAGATAAAGGTCAGTAGGTAGGTTCTAGTAAACGCTCCCAATTTTATTCCAAAGCCTCTCCATCCATCCCGCTTGACTATTTCCCTAATCGTCCCTACAAACCCACTATGCCTTATTCTCGTTTTTAAATACAACATCGCTGCTTTTGGTAAGTTACTTTCAATTTCCTTTTTACTATAGTCAGGATATTGATAGACAGCGGTATTACCATTGTATTTGCGCCAATCACTCGTCAACAGATAGCCCTTATCCATCAACAAATTGTAAAATGGAGTTCCGGGCTGAGGTGTACACACCGATGCCTGAAAATCCCACAATAAACCTTCTTTTGTCAGCTTATTTATCAAGTCTAGGGTTTTGCCATCTTCCACTACATTTGAATCAGGTGAACCAAAAGTGAAGGTAGCGTACATCCTCATCCCCACCTTTTTTGCCATCTTCAACACCTCAATTATTCGATCCACATTCACATTTTTTACCATTCCTCTGGCTGTTTTTACTGACGCTGTCTCAATCCCGATTCTGATTTTATAATAACCAGCCTTTCTCATCATCGCCATCATCTCCTCGTCAAATGTCCAATAGCCACACATAGCATCGTACTTCAAGTCTGTCAGCTTATTGTCGATGATCGCTTGACACAACTCCATCACAAATTTTTTATTCGAATTGTGGTTTTCCTCATCAAAAAAGATTCCCTCCATCTCTGGATATTTATTTTTCAAATACTTTATTTCCGCAATGACGTCAGCCACCTCTCTAACTCTAAAATTTGGTTTTCCATAATAAGTTTGCCGTGCCACACAAAAATTGCAGTTCATTGGGCAGCCTCGAGTAGCAAAAAATTCAATTTCTTTATAATCACAGCCGCCAATTCTTGTATAGTTTATCCGACTAATATCCTTATCTTCCGGAAAAGGCAATTTTGTCACATCCAACAGCTCCTTAACTGGATTGGGATATATACCGTCAATTTTTTTGGCTGATTGGCCTTCGATTAACTTAACCACTGCTGGCTCATATTCACCTGTAGCTACAAAATCAATTCCATCTGCTAGTACATCACTGGGGAAAGCCGTTGGATGTTGGCCACAAAAAATCAATTTTGTCCCAAATTTTTTCTTAAACTTCAGGGCAAATCTCAAGTCATATTTATATACCACCGATGAAGTCTCCAATACCAAATAATCAGGTCTGAATGATTTGTATTTCTCAAAATATGCCTCCGCTGTCAACTCTTCGTAATTTCCATCTACCATTTTTACTTTCAATTTTTTGTTCTGTTTCAACATTGAAGATAGATATCCCAGTTCATAAGGATAAAAGTTGAAAGATTTAGTCTTACCCACACAAGTTGACCACCTAGATGGAAACAGAATATAATGATTTCCTTCATCATCCAGACCGACAGAGTTACACACCAATACTTTTTTTGTTATTTTCATAAAATATGATAACATCTTTTTATTATCTACTACAGCTGTCATAATTAATTATGAAAACAGACGTTATTCTAATATTTGTCGGTCAGTATAACTCCAAAAACCCCTATCATCACTACGTTTCCCCACTCGGAATTGCCAATGTATCCGCCTATTTAAATAAGCAAAAGATAACAACTAAACAAGTAGACTTACGTCTACTACCCGATTTTAATGCCTTAAAGAAAATCCTTCTCCAGCGTAAACCCACAATGATCGGTTTTTCCCAACTCACTACCGAAGCAGATTTGATCGACAATCTTGTCGAGCAAGTCAATACACTTCTCCCTAAAACAAAATTAATAATCGGTGGGCCTCACCCATCAGTTTTACCTCGTGAATCCGCTAGCATTCCCCACATTCTGGCTGCAGTTTACGGGGAAGGTGAGATCACTGCTTACAATTTATTTAAGTCATTTCAACAACACACCCCACTATCAAAGATTAAAGGTATAGCCTATCGACACAAATCTGGAGAAATTATCCTCAATCCTCCACAAGAATTTATTAAAAACTTAGATATATTACCTTTTCCCGATCGCCACATTCTCAATTCAGGGGACTATTTTAGCCAAGCATACGACCTATTTTTTCCCATGAAATACCCCTATGCCAACATTTTTGTCAGTCGCGGTTGTCCCGCCATGTGCACCATGTGTCAACCCACAATTGATAAATTATTTGGTCGCCCCTTTAGATTCCGTAGCGCCAAAAACGTCATCACTGAGATAAAAATGTTAATCAAAAAATATCATGTCCAGAGTATCATATTTTGGGATGACACCCTCACTGCTAACAAAAAATGGATGGAGGAATTTACCTCTCTCATTGTTGCCGAAAAATTAAATTTTGACTGGTGGTGTTATTCACGGGTCAATTACATCAATCCAGAAGTTCTTAAAATAGTCAAACAGGCAGGTTGTAAAATGATCTGTTTTGGTATTGAATCTGGGTCAGACCGCATTCTCAAAGTAATCAACAAGGGTACCAACGCCGCCCAGAATGAGTATGCTATCAATCAATGCCACAAATACGGTATTCTCGCCAACGCCAATATGATGATTGGTATGCCCACCGAAACACTTGACGATGTCATCATGACAGACCAGCTTTTGGCTCGCACCAAACCAGACATAGTTTGGGCTTCAGTTTTATCACCACTTCCAGGAACATATCTAGGCGACGCCTTTATGCGTAGCGATGAATTCCAGCGAACCTCAGCCCACAATAATTGGAGTGAACTAATCCGCGCCCAGACAGGCAAGGCCAAGATAAACAATACTATCGACATTAAATACATCATAAAATACCAATCCCGATGGCATTATACTCGATTTAAACCCAGCCTCCTATTCAAAAAATATTATCGTGATATCTGTGCCAGTCGAATTGCCTGCCACCTTACTTCTCACCATCCTGAGAGAATATTTCACGAGTTTATTATCGGCCCATTAATCGAATTAACTAGACACTTTTATTGGCTACTCTACTACTATTGGAACTATGAAATGTTCCCTCAACCTCTACCACTCCATGTTGAGCCATTAGGGCCGAAACGATCCAAAGTATTGGGATAGTCACTATTTGGAAAACCACCATTAGTCTCCGCGGCAAATGAATATTAAATTTCGTCAAAATAGAATACCCTAGCACTTGACGATACTCCAACATGTTATTTTTTACTAAAATATCAGTATAACCACATCTTTCAAACAGTCTAATCAGTCCATGATCGCTAAACAAAAATTTATGATACGGATAATCAGCATGGTACCAATTTATTCCAGCCAAGTCAGCCTCCCATGAATTAACATTTGGTACCCGCACTACCAATTTAGCGCCATTATTCAAATATCTAGTCAATTTAACCAAAAACGCGTCTGGGTTCTCAATATGCTCTAATACTTGATACATCAACACCACATCAAATTTCATCTTGAAGCTATCCAAACTAGCAAATACTTTACCTTTTCCTATTTTGTTAGATAGATTGTCGCGGGCCCACTTTGACTTATCGATTCCATACACTTTATATAATCTTTTGTTTAATTCGTTTATCATTTTTCCCCCACCAAAACCTATCTCCAATATTTTATCAGTCGATTTCAAGTTCAAAGTCCGATATCTATCCCAAAATGACAGCCAGTCGATAATCCCCATCCACCAGACATTTACCCCCCGAGTATAATATTTTCCCTGATACAGTTGGCTTTCTGCCACTTTTTTCAATAACCTTAAACTGCCACACTCAGGGCAACGATAATATTTTTTATATACCGTATCTCCCTCCTCTTGACTACCGCACACCCAGCATTTTAACTTTTTCATAATGATACCCTTGTGACTTCCATAATATCACCATTATCTGCATAACCATATTTGGAAAAACATTATATCTGTTAATATTTTTTTCCAACCACAATTGTGGCCCATTCCAAATCTTCCATGCCCCAACATCCAATATCATTTTGCCGATACCGCTCTTAACCAAAAAAGGTAAAAAATTAATCGGCAACTTCGACTCTAGGTGGAAAAGGCCCCGACCATGACTTATAAATCTCGATTTAATTTCCGCCAAACCCAACTCATGATAGTGCCAGACAACCGCCAGTCCATCATAAAATAATTTTAAACCCTTTGTTTTGGCTCTATAGGCAAACTCAATATCTTCCCACGCCGCAGTCGGAAATTCTTCGCAAAATTTTATATCATTTTGCCTTACGAACTCATTTTTCATCGATAAATTACAAGTCCACAAGTAATACCAGGGGATCTGCATAATTCTCTTTTTATCAGTAAACAAATAGTTAAAATGTAATCCACTTTGGCCTACCAACCATTTCATTGCCGGAATATTGACAGTATCGGGATGGTTTTGAGTAAATCCCACCATCGCCCTAGAGATTTCCGGTCGCCTTTGGTGAAACATCAAATGTCTTTCTATAAAATTATCGTCGACAAAACTATCATCATTTAAAAACAAGAGTAACTTTCCTCTTGCCCTTTGCATCGCCTCATTTCTCGCTTTGGCTGGACCATTCGCCCCTTCCACCACAATAATTTCATCTGTTTTATTATCAATCTGCTGGTTTAGTAATCTCAGTGCTTCATGCAAGACATCACTCCGGTCCAAAGTCGGAATTATTACACTCAACCTTATTCGTGTCTTAGTTTTTTCCATACCCATAAAATTCGCAAGACCACAAATATAATCGGCCAAGAAATTATCTTGGGCAATTTCATAGCAAACGCCGTCCCTAGCAACATTTTTCGCAAGACAATCATGTCCACCGACGACAAATATTTTGTCTTCATATTACTAGTATTACCGTTGAACTTATTCCAATCAAAATCCTCTATTAATCCGTTCTTCAGTGCATCATCAAACATTTCTGTCCCAGGATACGGGGTAATTGTACTAAAGCCCACTGACTCAGGATTGAGTTTGACCAGATATTCAAATGTATTCGACATAGTTCTCAAATTCTCATCAGGCAATCCAATTATCATCAAAAAATGTAATTTTACTCCTACTTCTAGGGCCGTCTGTCTAATTTTAGTCACCGCATCTAGGCTTACCCCTGGTTTTCCTTGATAAATTATTAGTTCCTGATCCAGTGTCTCAACTCCAACATTTATTCCCATACATCCTGCCTTTTTCATTATCTTTAACAGCTCTGGTGTCAACACATTAATTCTCGTCTCACACCACCAATCAAACTTTAGTTTATTTTTTATGATCAACTGACACAGTTCCTCAGTTCTCTTATTATCGAGGGTAAATGTCGCATCTCTAAACAAAATACTTCGAATACCCAGATCCACTATATTCTTTATTTCCAAAATTATTCGATGATTACTCATTGCCCGCCATGCTTTTCCTTGAACTAGGGGATAAGGACAATAAAATCCGCAAGGATAGGGACAGCCACGGCTAGTCTGCATGGTAGTCACTACTCCGGGCAACAAGACATATTTATATAAATTAGATTTAGTCAATTCCCGTGCTGAAATCGGTAAATCATCCAGATTTTTGATTCTATCCTCGATGGTAATCGGCTCAAACACCACCTTACCTCGCGACAAATATATGCTGGCTGTATTACGCTTTTTTTCAACATATTCATGGATAGTCAAATCACATTCACCAAACAAGATTCTCTCTGCACCGCTATCCCATAGTGCTTTTTCCAATATTTGTCGGTAACTAATCCCAGTTTTGATAATCACTCGAATATTTTTATATTTATCGATCAATTTTCTGACAAACATTGTGTCCTCAGTTAGTGTCGGTAATGCCATTCCACACAAAACCAAATCAATTTTGTGAGTCACCATGTATTTTTCAAAATAGCCAAAGTCGTCAATACTCTCAGCAATCGCATCTACAAAATACACCCCATACTTTTTCTTTATCAAAGTCGCCGCCGAATTCAACAAATCAATCGGCGGCAAAACCACCCCTTCCCCACCACTATAGCCCAAACCACCTGCCATATCTCTATTAATTGTCTTGTCACTTGAGGGTGGGTTTACTATCAATATATTCATTGTTTACTTCGTGCTCTTAATTGTAACAGTGCCTCCATTGCTTGTTTATGGTTTGGGTATGCCCTGAGTATCCCCTCTAAGACTGCTATCGCCTGACTATTTTCTCCCATTTGAGACAACACCACTGCCAAGACATAATTGACAGTTGGATCATTCGGGCTAACTTTGAGTGCTTTGTTCACATCCTCCAATGCCTGGTCAATTTTTTTTTCAGTAAGATCGATATTAATTAAGCTTAAATATGTTTGGTACAAAGTTGGACTATAATAAAGGGCAGTATTATAGCTTTCCCTAGCCAAATCCAATCTGCCCATCTTGAAAAATATATTCGCCCGATTATGGAAGGCATCGGCATAGTTTGGTTTGACAATAGTTGACTGAGTAAATCCCTTGATCGCATTATCATATTGCTTTAGCTTATCGTAATCATCCCCAATGTTGTTCCAAGCATTATGTGAATTGGGAGACACCTGACAGGTATTTACCCACAACAAATGATTTGTAGTCCAATCTTTATTTCTCTGAACTGTTCTAATACTGTAAAAAACCATCAACAATACCAGCAACAACCCTGCCACATATTTATTAAAATTTCCAATTTTAGTGAAAATTAGCCCCAGCAACAGACAAAATCCCAGTGAACCCAAATAGGCATATCTCTCCGCCACTAGCCAGCTCACTTTTACCGGTGCCATCGACGGCAGAATCGCCAATAATATAAATAATAAAGCAAATGAATATCTCCTATCCACCCACGAAAAATATATAATAATCCCCAAATACGACAACAATATTAGCCAATTTAGCCAAACCGGAAAAATATACATCGTGTGGTATAAAGTCAGATCTATTGGCAGCCACAGTAACTGGAGATACTTAGCAATTCCTGTTGGATACTGAAAAAATGGATTATAAAAAATACTTTCCGATATATTTGTTCCCGAGTTTACTATTGTCACCCGCGACACGATATGAGGCCAGAAAAATACCAAGACGAGCAACATTGGCAACAATAACCACGGCCAATATTTGAACCACTTATTATGCCTAATATCAATTTTGAACAACCATAAATACAAGGGAATAATAAAAAATAATGAAAACGGTCTCGGATTGTCTGTCAAAAACCCTAGTATAAAAAACAGCCACATTCCTCCAAAATATTCGATTTTTTCAGTCTCGACAAACTTGATAAACAATAGTAGGGACATTAATACATACATGGCTATCAACAGATACGGCTTGCCCGATATCCAGGTTACCGCCTCCACATGGATCGGATGAACAATAAAGATTGACATCGTCAACCACGCCACCACTTTCCCAAACAGATGATAAACCAAGACAAATGCCAAAACACAAGTCACCATAAAAATTACCAAACTACTTAAATGATATTGAAGTGGAGCCACCCCAAACACTTTGGCCACCATGCTATGGATAAAATAAGTAGTTGCCCCACCTCTAAAGGCATATTGCCATTCTGTTAATTCAGGATTATTCAAAATAGTCGCATAATCATCCGACACAAAATCTCCCTGCATTCCATTAGCAAACACCACAATTATCGCCAATAATATAATAGCCAAAAAAACAATATTCTCCTTAATAATCTTCAAAAATTGCAACTTTTCCACTGGGCCAGTGTATGACTCTATCACCCTGACACTTTCTTCATGTATTTTTCTCAATTTCTTTAATTTTCTCTGGGACATAGTCCATTTTAGCAAAAAAATGCTAAACTCATCCAGCTGAAAGATATACTCCAACCACTAATACTCACCGTTTATCGACTCGAAGGCTATAGATTTTTAGCCACCAGAACTAGCCACCCGTCTTTTTCTCAAATAATCCTTCGGCCACTAGACCAGAAAGATTCGTTTTTGACCCATCAGGCAGTCACCTTCTTACACAATAATCTCTGTGATCAATGTATTTGTTCTTCACATGTTCGCCTCGGTGACAAAGCACTCCATTGCCAAAATCCCCAAAGACATCCTAGTTATCGGACCAATCTTGATTTAAATTGTTACCTGCCTCAAAACATAGCCGAATATCGTCTCCACTGGTAACTACATCTTCCACGCAAGACGATAGCCCAGTTCCTTTTTAGCTTTCTCCGATTTAAAACTCATGTTTACCAGTTTGGCCATTGCCAACCATTTTACCAATCCAGCTGGCAACCTAAACCTCAAATATTTTTTACCCAATATATGAGACAACTTTTGCAAATAATCAATTACCCGTATATTTTGGCCACCTAATATATATTCTTCGCCCGATTTTCCCGCCTCATATGCCAAAACAATTCCCATCCCCAGATCATGAACGTCCACAATATTGATAATTCTCTCTTTACTCCCAATCGCCGCCATTATCCCCCCAGGAATTCCACCACCTATATTCTGCCATATCCAAGCCAAAAACTTACTGTTAATATTATTACTATATTTTTTCCACGAATTTACGTCCACCACAATACTCGGCATCACTGTCACCACCTTTCTCTTCTGCGCTCGTATTACTTTCAACGCCTCGATCTTTGTCTGAATATATTTGTCTTTTTTAGCATCTTCTCGGAGAGCCGCCTTTTCGTCGCCTGTCTTCTCACCTGTATCTGCATAGACTACTACGCTAGACACCATCACCAGTTTTGTCTTCTCATCTGCCATATTCATAATTCTTCCAACAGTCTTCACATTAATTTCCCAAAATTCTTCCCACGATTTAGTTTTATCCATTGTTGCCGCACAATGAATTAGTCCGTCAACATTTCTCAACATTTTTTTCAAAACAATCACATTTGTCAAATCTCCTTCAACAACTTCAACTTCCTTAGCTGTCCAGCCATGTTTTCGACTGTGTGCCAATATTCTCACCCCAAAACCTTTCTCCAGCAATATTTTAACCACTACCCGCCCCACAGTCCCTGTCGCCCCTGTCACTGCCACAATTCTTTTATTCATCAATGCATTATATAATAGTTCTATGATCCAGCTAATCAAAGAAATTCATTCTATCGTCAAATGGCGCGAGTTGCTCTGGCAGATGGTGGGTCGGGAAATCAAAGCTCGCTACAAACAATCAATTCTTGGCTACTTTTGGGTTATTCTCAATCCACTTGCCCAAATGCTAGTCATGTCTTTTGCTTTTTCCATTATCATGCGCATTCCTACCAATGCCGCCGGCAACATTCCCTATTCCATCTTCTTGTTTGTCGGCCTCTTACCATGGACACTTTTTTCCAACTCTCTTTCTTTTTCTTGCAGCTCTCTCGTCAATTCTGCCTCGCTAATTACTAAAATATATTTCCCTCGGACAATCCTAGTTATCGCTACCATTCTTGCCAAAATTATTGATTTTATTTTTGCCCTAACTATTTTGATTATCTATATGGTCATTTATCAAATTCCCATTAATTTCAACATACTCTGGATATTTCCTATTTTTATCATTCAACAAATATTTACTCTCGGTTTATCACTTTTTATTGCCGCTGCCAATTTGCTTTACCGCGACATCCAATATTTACTCAATTTGTTACTAGTTTTGTGGATGTATCTCACCCCCGTTATTTATCCTGCCGATATCGTCCCCGACAAATACAGGTTTGTCTTTCAACTCAATCCTATGGCCGTAATTATTAACGCCTATCGTCAAACCGTCCTCGGCGGTGGCACCCCCAACATCTCCAGCCTAGTTATTGCCCTAATTCTCTCAGTTTTCATGCTCTTTATCGGCTTATCCTATTTCAAGTCCCGTGAAAAAATCTTCGCGGATAACATCTAACATGTCACCAATAAAACCAAAAACCTACGCTTTTATTGACAGCCAAAATCTTAATCTTGGTGTCAAGAGTCAGGGTTGGTCCCTTGACTGGAGTAAATTCCGACAATATCTCCGGAATAAATTCAACGTCTCAAAAGCTTATATATTCATTGGTTACAAGCCGGGAAACGAGTCTCTCTACACCACTCTTCAACAAAATGGATTTGTAATAATTCTAAAACCAACTTTAGAATTGCCCAACGGCACTGTTAAAGGTAATGTCGACGCTGAACTAGTTTTGCATACTATGATCGAATATCCCCATTTTCAAAAAGCGATAATCGTTTCTGGTGACGGAGATTTCAGGTGCCTAGTCGAGTATCTATCTCAAAAAAAGAAATTGTTACACGTCTTAACTCCCAACAAGTTTTATTCTAGATTATACAAACCTTTTTCTGGTTATATTATTAGAATTGATATACTAAAAAATAGTCTACAACAAAAAAAGACTGGCATCGGCGGTCGGTCGAAACCTTAGGCTTATCCAGTCATCGTGATAAACAATTATATAAAATATTCCATGAAAAATCAAGCCAACCCACCCATCGTCATAAAATTTGATCATGTCACCAAAGACTTTTCACACAATAATCAAAAAACATTCAAGGAATTTCTCCCCGCCCTATTCCTAGGGGAGAAAACTGTCGATCGCTTTACTGCACTCCAAGACATCTCATTTGAAATCAAAAAAGGCGAATGTATCGGTATCATTGGTCCAAACGGTAGCGGCAAGTCAACTATCCTCAAACTAATTGCTCGAGTCATGAGTCCAAGTAGCGGTACTGTCCATGTCCATGGCAAGGTCTCACCCCTCATCGAGCTTGGAGCGGGCATGCACCCAGAGTTAACTGGTCGGGAAAATATTTATCTTAATGGGGCAATATTAGGCCTTCATCGACGTGAAATAGATGCCAATCTCCAGGGTATTATTGATTTTTCTGAGCTGTCCGAGTTTATTGACCAGCCCATCAAACATTACAGTTCCGGCATGTATATGCGCCTAGCATTTAGTATTGCTATTCATGTTAATCCCGAGATATTAATTGTCGACGAAATTCTGGCAGTCGGGGATCCTGAATTTCAGACAAAATGTATTACTAGAATGAACCAATTCAAAAAAAAAGGTGTTACCACCGTCTTCGTTTCTCATGATCTGGATCTAGTTTACAAGTTTTGCACCAGAGTCATTAAACTAAACCATCCTCGCGTTGTAAATAGTAGTTTACACATTACAACTCAGACACTTAAATGAGTATTTATCACAAACATTTTTCACCAAAACAAATTTTAGATCAAAACACTAGTTATTCGAAAATACTCTCAAAAATACATTCTGCTCCCCAAAGAGTGCTTGATATAGGTTGTGCATCGGGTTATTTCGGGGAAGTAATCATTAAAAAATACAAGACGGAAGTCTGGGGAATCGATTCTAATCTGAAAGATATCAATATAGCTGCCAAGAAGTTAACTAGGGTAATGAAACTGGATATAGAAAACTATGATTTTCGCAAAATAAAAGAAAAATTTGATCTTATTATTTTAGCCGATATAATCGAACACTTAAAAAATCCATCTATTTTATTAACAAAAGTTCAACACCTTTTAACTCCCACTGGAATAGTGATTTGCTCAGTTCCCAATTTTCTACACTTTTCCATCAAATGCAAAATTATGAACAATAATTGGAGTTATGAAAGCTTTGGTCTTTTAGATAAGACACACCTTCATTTTTTTGGTTACAACAGTTTAGTCAGTTTATTAGAATCTACTAATTATTATATTTACGATATGGATTTTGTTACCACTGAATTGTCTAGGAAGCTGCTTCTAAAAAGTCTTGTTGGCTCTGACATTCCTTTGACTGCTGGGCATATCGATAAACTGTTTTCTTTAGAATCGAGAATCTTTCAATACATTATTGTAATGGGTACTAAAAAACCAATAAAATATAATAGCTATCTCAATAAAAAGCTATCGGTTCTTCAGGAAAACAAAACTAAGAGTTTATTTAATCGCCTAGTATCATTCATCATACCCATCTTTCAAAAAATATATGGAAAACAATAAAGTATTTGCTTCAATAATTGTCCTCAACTACCAGGGTGAAAAAATTATCAAACAAACCATTGATTCCCTTCTCGAAGTAAAATACCCTCGTGGAAAATTCGAAATAATTATTGCCGATAATCACTCTCTAGACAATAGTACTGAAATCATTAAATCATATGGTAATGGTGTAAAATATCTGCCATTTTCCCAAAATTTTGGGTTTGCCAAAGGTAATAACCTAGCTATTAAGTCAACTCACGGTAAATATATCATCCTCCTAAATAACGATTGCATTGTTGAGAGAAACTGGTTGAGTGAATTAATTAAATTAGCAGACACAAATCCAAAAATATTTTCTGTCGGCTCCAAAATAAAACAATACCCCCCGTCAAAAAATACCATACAAAATGCCGGTAGTATTGTATTTCACGATGGCTACACTAAGGATATAGGTGCGATTATCAATCAAGATCATCAGCAATCATACGAACAAGACTCAGGTCAATACGACGAACCATCCTCTGTCTATAGCACCTGTGGAGCCGCAGTGCTATATCGACGAAGTATCATGAAAAAAATTGGCTTATTAGATGAAAATTTTTTTATGTACTACGAAGATCTAGAAATTTGCGAGAGGGCCAGACTGTGTGGTTACCAAAATATGTATTGCCCAACTGCTGTTGCCTACCATAACCATGCCCAATCTAGCAAAGAGTGGTCACCATTTTTTATTTACCATACTGAAAAAGGACGACTACTCCATATCTTCTACCACTTTCCACTTAAAGTATTTCTCACCCAATTCGTAATTTTTACAGCTAAATCAAAGCTACGTTTCATCAGATCAATATTAATTCGAAAAAATACGTTAAGGAGTTGGCAATATTTAAAGGTAATTTTTTATTTTATTTTCAGTTTTCCCAAAATCAGTCGCAAACGTAAATTATTTTCCAGATTATACACATCAGACAAAAGATCAAAGAACTATCACCAAATTCTCTCGGGTTATTGGTACCTCAAAAAAAACGCTTATCAGGTTATTTGATGCTGTTAAATTTTATGAAAACTGCTTTTATCTACGACAAATGGTATTCTCAGCTGGGTGGTGGTGAGGTAGTTGCTTCCCACCTAGCACTTTGCCTTCACCAATTAGGTTACGACACTACTATAATATCCGGTTCCTCCGTTTCCCTCGACAAAATAAAATCAATCCAAGGACTAGATCTGTCTTCCATCAAATTTGTTGAATCCTTCGACGATCAGCTTCGACTTAATCAAATTACTGCAGGTGCCAATATCTTTATTAATACTTCCTTTTGGGACTACTCTGTTGGTTCAGCCGAAAAAAATTATTATTATTGTTTTTTTCCTAGTCCCATCAAATCCCAACTCCTAAAACAGATTTTATCCTCTGTTGTCCGTCCCTACGAAATTACCTCTGATCACAAATACATTTTTTACAATCTAGTCCCTAGCCGTACCTACACCCTCAAATTTTCCCTTGTTTTACCAGAATTTTCCGTTACTAATTTAAAAAACAGTGCCATAAAACTAGAAAATGCGACTATACTTAGCCATCAAATTACCATAAATCACTTCCAAAACAAAATCAGCTATAAATTTGTCTATCAGCCACTTACCAGCTCTGTCTGGTTCAAATCAAAGCTTCCCCTCAAACTTTACCATTATCCCTTTCAAAATAAGCTATTTTCTCTCCTTCGCTCCGGCACTTTTGTTGACCTGAAGAACAATTTAAAAGGATTCCATAAAATCTTCGCCACCTCTGTCTATACCCAGCAGTGGATCCAAAAATATTGGCATATTAAGTCGTCACTATTGTATCCACCAGTTCCTTTGCTAGTCAGTCGGCATAACCCTAAGAAAAAACAAATTTGTTCCATCGGTCGGTTTACCACACTCGGCAATAATAAAAAACATGAGGTAATGATTCAGGCTTTCAAACAGTTAATCGATGCGGGACTACTCGGCTGGGAACTTCATTTGGCTGGTGGATTAGGCAACGAACCCACTAGTCAACAATATGCCCAGAACCTACAGCATCAAATTGGTAGTTACCCCATATTTCTTCACTTTAGCCCGCCTCGATCATTTATCAAGCAAATGTTGTCAGAATCTACCATTTATTGGCATGCCGCTGGTTTTGGATTAGACCGAGACAAATACCCAGAACAATTTGAACATTTTGGTATTACCCCCCTCGAAGCCATCTCCGCTGGTTGTGTCCCAGTTGTTTTTGCTGGTGGGGGACTAACTGAAGTTGTTACCTCCATAGGACTAGATCCTAAGCTTCATACCTTTCACACCATCCCCGAGCTTGTTAGTCACACCAAAAAAATTATCAAAGACAGAACTACTTTACCACCAAATATCCACAAACTCATATCCTCCAAATTTTCCATCAATACTTTCTACAAGAATCTAATAAAATTAGTTACCTAAAATAGACTAGTTGTCTAACCCACCAAAAATCAGCCGTCATATTCGTCACTGATTTACGATCATAATATCGTTGATACAGCACCTCTCGATCATCTGTGCTCACAGTATTTTTATTGTAAAATCCATCTTCAATTTTCATCTTATTGCTCCCCATATCTACCTTATTCTCACCCAGTTCCAACATAGATAATTCAAATCTCTGACTCTTATTATCGGTCAACAATTCCATTACCAATTCATCAGCTGCCCCGACACTGATTTTCTTATCATAATAAAAAACCAATTTTCCTTCCTTAATTGTTCCAGCACTTGTTTGACAGACGTTCTTGACACATACTTTTAATCCACCTATATCCCAAAAAATATTATCCATAGTTACCTGACTAAAACTAATGTTCTGACTACTTTCCAGCCTAAAAATAGTAGCCACTCTTCTAACAACTTTATCTCCTTCAATTGGCAAGCTAGCACCACCAGCAAACACAATCGTTGGCCGCTTACCCCAATAATTAGGAATCAGTAGCCACCGATGAACCATATTCTTCTTCAGCCGATAAATAGGGGAGTACTTGGGCAAAAACTCACCAAGGCTCCAATAATCAAATTGAGCCTGCCGATTGTCAATCATTGATTCATCAAATTTCCCTACC
This sequence comes from Microgenomates group bacterium, assembly GCA_049303675.1. Lineage (GTDB taxonomy): Bacteria > Patescibacteriota > Microgenomatia > UBA12405 > UBA12405 > UBA2283. The sequence goes on from JBAQNJ010000001.1 coordinate 723,090, forward strand.
TTAATTCCCTGATATTGAGTTTCGTAAGGGACAGTCACACCCACCAGCTGGACATACAACCCAAACACAGCCAAACCTAGCAGCCACTTTTTACTCTCCTTACCCCAATTATCAGCCAGTACCAATCCAGCGAGAGGAATCAGTGGAGCCAAATACCTCGGCCCCCAGCTCAATTCTCCCGACCAAATATCAAATAAACTGTAAAACCCCACAAATACCACCGTACCAAAAATCATCAATCTCGACCAATTACTCTTTCTCCATGTCGCTAGGGCGGTTATTAGCGCCAGCCCCCACACTGGACTATAAATAGTAATACTCCGTCCCGAGCTGAGCAACATCCCCCACATTGCCTGAAAAATATCTCTCTGTCCATTTTCTCCAGCCGTAAAGACCGTTAGCCATGTAAATCCACCCATTTCAAAAAACACCATTACTCCTACCAATAACCCCACTCCTAGTCCTATCTTAACCATATTATTTTGCCAGTTTCTATCAATTAAATAATATCCTGCCAACAGCAATATCAGTCCAAACGACATATTGTAAGAAAAAATCAGCGCCACTATTGTCGCTACAGCAACAACCAGATATCCATTGACCAACGACCATAGCAAAATAACTGACTCAAGGGTCATCAACAAGTTGGGAAATGAATGCTTGGCCAGTGGCAGCAAATTTGTCGTCAGGCTAATAATCAGTGCCATCAGTACAGCCTTATTTTTATTTTTGACAATTTTTGTAAATAACAAATACAAAAATATAAACAAACAAAAAGCAATAATTGGATTTATAAACGAAGCCAAAAAAGTTAGCAAATAATCCGATTCCAGTGGAAAATTGGCCGCCGGTTTATATCCCTTCTGTTCATAAATAAATTTACTTATCCATACCGCCGGCAGCATGGCTATAGCATAGCCCTTACTAGCTCCAGAGTAATATTTACCCCCAATCGGATCTGTTGTTCCTCCACCAATCCCATATTTAGGGTTGGTCACTTCCCAGCTTCCCTTGTATACCAAGTTTCTAGCCATGTTTAAGGAAGACATTCCGTCCACTGATTCAATTTGCCCCGACGCAGTCACTACCAATACAATTGCTATCAACAATAGTGCCCAGCCTAGACTAAATTTTTGCCACATCACCAATTATACATTCCTCTGCGTGATATCATCGTATATTGTGAAATTTACTATTATCACACCTTCCTACAACCAAGCTAAGTTTTTGCAGCAAACGATCGATAGTGTCGTTAGTCAAGCAGGGGATTTTGAGATTGAATATTTTATTCTCGATGGCGGATCTACCGATGGCTCGGTCAATATTATCCGCCAATATACTTCTACTCCAAAAATAAAAATTATCTGGCAATCAAAGCCGGACGGAGGACAAACCGCCGCCCTAAACTATGGATTATCCCAAGCTACGGGAGATATTATTGCCTATATCAACTCCGATGACTATTATTTACCCAGCACCTTTTCCCAAGTACTCAAATATTTCAATTCTCATCCAAAGGCTCTCTGGCTGGCAGGTAATTGCGTAGTCACTGATCCAAAATTAAAATGGACATTTTGGCTCAAGCATATTTGGCCCATCCAATACTTCAAAAATTGTTTATACGTTTTCAACACCATCAATCAGCCATCAGTTTTTTTAAAAAAAGAGCTAGTCGACCAAGTCGGTCTCTTTGATCAGTCTCTCCACTACGCTTTTGACTACGACTACTGGCTCCGTTGTCTCCAGATCCAGCTCCCCAGTCGTATTTTTCACAATTTTTCCGTCTTTCGCATTCATCCCGATTCCAAGGGTAATACTAGTTACCATCATCAATTTGACGAGGATTGGGCAGTCATCAATCGCTATCAACCATCAAAATTACTTCACACCACCCATTCTCTGGCGATCATTCTCGTCACCGCAATTTATAAACTCCTAAAATGAAACCAACAATTGTCTTCTTCCACCCCCATTTCTTGCTACATGGCGGAGCCACAAGGGTAGTTCTCGAGCAAGCCTTAGGACTTCAGACCAGTGGGTTTGATATCCAGATCATCACCACAAAATCAGATCCAAAAATTATAGCTGACTTTCCCCATCTAAAAATCTCCACCCTTTCAAAATATTCTACTGGTAATCTAATGTTTTGGATTACTTTTCCGCTATTTTTCTACCACCTAGTGAAAACCATAAACTCTATACCCAATAAAATACTTTACTGCCACTCACTAGCCATTTACTGGGGAATACTATACAAAATTCTTCATCCAAATACTAAATTAATTGTCTATTTCCATGATCTTGGTTTTCCCTACTATGATTCATTATTGGAAACAAGTAGCCTACCGTTTTTCCCGAAAATAATCATTAATATCTCTAAACCAATTTTTAATATTTTTAGATCACTTCTAATAAATCTACCCGACTACACTATTGCTAATAGCCTTGCTTGTCGTAATTATATAAGTGATAATTATCACCGACTTGTAGACATTGTTATTACACCGGGGGTAAATACCGAACTATTTAAACCAAGTTCAATCAAAAAAAAATACCTAGTGACCGCCGGTCGCCTTGAGAAAATCAAAAACATAGACACAATTATTTATGCCTTTGCTTCATATATCAATCAGAACAAGACCTCAACCATCTCCCTTATCATTGCTGGAGACGGGATCGAGAGACTGTCTCTTAAGAATCTAAGTTCTAAGCTTGGTGTTTCCACAAGAATAAAGTTTATTGGTACCCAGCCTCATTCTAAATTGGCAAATCTATTTAGCCACGCCTTATTGGGTATCTATATGTCTCCCGCAGAATCTTTTGGCCTTACGGCCATAGAATGTCTGTCCTCAGGTACGCCAATTATTGGTGTAAACAAAAATGGCATTGGTCAAATAACATCCGAGTTTGATCCAAACTTTCTTGTGTCAAATAGTTCAATTGATTTAGCGGATAAAATTACCAGTATATTGTCTAAACCTATTCCAGAGACATTAAATAAAAGAGCTAGAAAAGCAGCTCTGAAATATTCATGGAAAATACAAGTTAACATACTCACCCAATGGCTCAAATCATCTTTTTAATATTTTTAATATTATATTATCCTATCGTTACCCGCTTGTATTCATATTTGCTCAATGGCAACAAAAACCTAGCCATTGCCTCCACTATTGCCACCACCCCATTGTTCCTAAGTCTCTTTCTCTACACAATTTTCTATTTTCTCCCATCTTACCCACAGTCTTTCTATCTAACTATTTTGGCAACACCAGCCATTGCTCTAAATTTTATTCTAAAATCAAAATTTACTTTTCCAAAGGTCACTAAATTAAACTTTTCCCAAATTCCCAAAGTTTATATTACCCTTTTAGCAATTCCCATCTTATTGATAACAATGAGAATTTGGTTTTGGCCGATCAATTGGGATGATCAAATATATTATATTGAACAAGCGTACTCCATCGGGCAAGAACGTAGCTTAGAAACATTTTTAAATTGGGGTACATTTAAAAATAACCAACTTATTTATAATATTAACCCATCAATTCGCCCTGGACTTCCACTAATCTACTCACTGTCCAGCCTAGTCTCCGGCAATCTCACCGACACTACCCTTTTTTCCCAAACTATAACTTTTTACTACTTTATAGTATTTATTGTCATTTTTACTATATTCTTACGACTAGTTGATCCCAAACATTATTCTATAAACTCATTAATAGGCATATTTTTAGTTTTTACTTCCTACCTTTTTGTCAATCTCACAGTTCTCGGATTTAAAGAGATAATCATTGTTTGCCTTATGTTACTGTCAATTTTGCGATATCACCAACTTACCACCGATCCAAGCATCAAACTTTTTGTATATTTGGGGATACTTTTTGGATTTATGTCCTACATAAATTACAGTGGGTCACTCTTAGCCTGTATGTTTATTGTTCAAACATTTTTTGTAATAAACTCTAAGATAATTCAAAAGCTAGCAAGACTATTGTTATTTACATTTATTCTAACTCTCGTGAGTGGTCTTGAGTTTATATATTTTTTCAATGTCCTTACAAATGGCAAGATAACCAATATCACCGTCAAGCAAGTTTTAGTCCAAAGCTACAACAAGATAAGACAATTCAACTCCACCTCAACAGGATTAAAACCAACAGCAGTGGAGCCTGCAACAAGACCGTCAGAATACCGTTCCTACGGTATCAACACGGCTGTTGATGTCTATTCTAAGGGCAAATTGCAAGGCTTTTTTCAAATACAATATTACGGCATAATATTCTTAGTTTTTTTAGCTACTGTCGTCCTATTTTATCAACCATTAGTCTCAAATCAACTTACTCGAACCGTTTTGATATTTATTACACTTTTTTTTCTAATCTTTATTGACATTTTTGGTCTCAACAAACACAAATATGCAGAAATACTTACAGTCAGCCACAAGTACACTGCTTTTTTAGTTCCATTTGTCAGCATATTGATATCATCCCAGTGGCACAACTGGAAAATCTTAATATCCAGACTAAATACAAAAATACTAATGTTGACTCTCGCTGCCATGATAGTCACCGGTGCACTATTTTCAACCTATCCAGAACTAATATATGGCATTGTGAAAATAATAATTCCCATACACAGTACCGAAAGTCACTATTTTCAAGTTATTAAGAATGGAGGATTTGAATTATTATTTATTGGCTTAATATTATCTGTGTATTTTTTGATTAACAAAAAAAATTCCATTGATGAAATCAAACACATTTATATCTTAATTATATTTGTTCTTTCACCATTTTTACTATTTTTTGATAGCAACTTTGGCATATATAATACACTGTTCAAATCCTTTTCCAGTTACAGCCAAAAATTACTATTGATTCCGGGGTGGGAAAGCCTCTACACCCCCATAAATTACCTAAATAGTCTCCCTCCTGATAGTAAGTTTCTTTTTATAAATACCAACACCAATCAGCTAGGGATACACCTTCGAATTTCTGCCCACAATACAAACTATACCAGTGTTCCTGTTGCCAAGCCAGATTCCTATAATAGAATTTCAAACATGGTGAAACAAACAAAATCTGAATACCTAATAGTTCATCCAGACCAGTTCCAATTTCCCAGACATCAACTAATGATTCAAACTAATGATTTTTCGGTTTACAAGATAAATTTTCCTAACTAAATTCATTATCAACTCTTTCCACAATACGTAATTTTGTCCTTGAGTAAGTTCATCTGCAGAAAAATCTCTCCCAACATCATTTGGATGTTTTAATGGAAGTAACATTTTTTCAATTTTCATATTTTCAAATTTGCTACCACCTTTAGTATGGGTCGCGTCGCTTCTGCCAAATCCAATATTTTTTACCAAGTTTACATTTGGAATAATCCCCAGCATATTATGTTTCCACATCATCCAATTCCACTGATAATCCCAAGCAGTATCAAGTTCTCCAGATCTTATCCCTCTAAATATTAATTTCCAATATAGTCGATCTTTCCATTTATTAAAAACATTATCCAAAACTACATTTTTCTTTTCTTCATAATCACTTATTTCAATATCATATAATTTCCAAGCCCTTCTCCAAGTAGCCCACCCGCAAGAATGACTATATCTCGAAAAATAATAGTCAGCGGCCCCTCTCTGTCTGCCAAATTGAAAATTATTTCCACTTATACTCCCAACTCTAGTATCATCCTTATACTTCACTAGCAACTCTTGGCAAAAATAAAAAAAACTATCTTCGGCAAGGACATCATCCTCCAAGATAATCCCCATTTCTTCATTTTTGAAGAACCAGTTCATAGCTGCTACCGGTCCATATTTACACCCCAAGTTTTTCTGCTGAAATTTAGTTTTTACAACATACTTACCCTGTATCTGCTTTATTATTTTTTTAATTTCAACTATTTTTAATCTGTCACTCTCACTTCTTGGCCCATCAATCGCAATATATAGCTTTCTTGGTCTGATTTTTTCAATTTGCGCTAATACTCGTGCTGTCAAATCAGGTCTATTAAACCCAATCAATAAGATTGGTGTATCGAGTTGTTTTGACATAATCAATCAATTTTAACAGTAAATACAAAATTATAACTGATAACCCAAATTGGATAACCCAGCCAAACTGACCCCATCTCAATAAGTACGTCACATTATTGACATACATATGAATCAGGTACACCCATATTGATCTATCACCCCACCATTCTAACCATCTTACCCATACTTCAATTTTCTCAAATAAACCAACCAAGAATAGCAAAATTACCAATGGATAAACTGTCGCCAATATCAATGGATCTGCCATCTTTATACCAAGGTTTATTATTGGCAATGACCTAACAGACAAAATAAAAATTAGCAAAACTATTCCAATATATTTAAAAACAAAATATTTTTGATATTTTTTATATATCACACCCAGTATCATCCACACTGATATAAATAATCCCTTATCTATTCCCAAAGGAATTCTGAACACATTATTAGCTAAATAGAACCAAGCCCCTAAAGACAATAAAGTAGCAATCCACCAATTCGTTGTATTTATTAAATACTTTATTAGAATTTTACCCCAAAACCATGCCGGTAAAAACCACAATACCAGCCCATAAGACACCATACTTCCTTCATCTACCCACCAAAACATGTTTAATAATTCCTTACCCAAGCTAAAATTATTCACTGCAAAATTAACCTGCGGAAACAAAAATCTTTTTACAATTTCCATTAATACTGCCAATAGACCAAATACGATCATTATTTTAACTACATATTTACCATCTATTCTCACAGATTTTTTCCAGTCAAAATCTTTAATTAAATATCCACTGATAAAAAAAACTAGTGGCATGTGCCATGCATAAATATAGCGTGACCACGGCGTTGCCATATGTCCAAATACCACCGCTAAGATAGCCAATCCTCGTAAGCTCGAAATCCATCCAATTTTATTTGTAACCATATCTCCACTTAGTTAATCCATAAATTGTTTCCAGTACCCATCTCGAAACAATTCTATTTTTCACCCTTATCCGATGATATTCAGCAATTACCTTGTCAGTGTCGTTTTGACCCACTCCACCTTCCTCCCAATTTGCCACTACTATATTTTTTTGGACTACCTCAGGAAAATTCTTATATGCCCGTAGCAGCAATTCATAGTCCATGGCATATTTACATTTCTCATCAAAAAGCCCATATTTCTCAAAAAACTTTTTATTGGTAAACAGGCCTTGATGGGGGATGGCCATTTTATATAGTAGCTGCCATTTTTTAAAATTATTTTTAGTTGTATACAATATTTCTGCATTTTTACTTACTCTGTTTATCCGTCCCACCACCAACATATCTTTATCTTTATTTACACTCTCCATCATTTCACACAATACATTCTCACCATTAAAATAATCTCCAGCCCCCATAAAATATAAATAATCACCACTCGCCTCATGTATACCTATGTTAAAAGCATTGGCAATTCCCTTCGGCTTAGATCTAACTACTTTGATATTTTTACGGTTTATTATCGCCTTACCACCATCAACCACTATCAATTCCATATTTATATTCTTTTGGTTCAATACACTATCAATAGTTTTGACTAAAATCTCTGCATCATCATTATACGTTGGTATAATTACCGATATTTTAGGCATTTTCATAACTATTTATATATTCCTTTGCCATATTACTAATAATAAATTTATCCTTAAGTTTAGGCATTCTTAGAAATTTATTGTTTAGGATAAAATCTACCCCATTAATTAAATCTGCATCATCCCGATATTTGGCTATATAACCATTTTTTTTATGTTCAATCAATTCCGGTATCACGCCCACTGGAAAAGCCACCACCAATATACCACAGGCCACCGCTTCGAGTGGCACCATTCCAAAGCTCTCTGACAGTGATGGATAAAGTAACATGTCCCCACAATTATAATATTTCACCAACATTTCCTTGTCATAGACCATCTCCACAAACTTCATCTGATTATTGGACACTGTATTTTTAACTCCAATTATTAGAAAAAAAACATTTTGATTGTTTTTATAGTAATCAACTACTTTTTCAAACTGTCTCCAACCTTTATTTACATTTTTCTCACCATATCCAAAATATATAATAATTTTCTTATCTATGGGTAGTCCGAGTTCATCTCTAACTAATCTTTTATCATTCAAAGGTTTATAAACACTAGGGTCAATAGCATTAGTAATTACCACACACTTTTTCTTATTCAATATACTTTTTTTAATATTTCCAGCCATCCAATCAGAAGGTACCACCAAGTTCAGTTTAGATTTATTATAAATATTATTTTTATTGACCAATAAATTTCTAGAATTATCCCGCAACATTTTTTGGTAATTAATCAAATTTGGACACGTTCCACACTTATTCTCAAAACCATTACATTCAAATGGATATGCACATCTTCCTGTTACCGCCCACAGATCGTGTAGAGTCCATACCACTTTCTTTATTTTTGAAATTTTTATAATATTTTCCAACTTAAAATAATTTCCATGTAGGTTATGAAAGTGAACAACATCAGCCCACTTCAACCACTCATGGTTTACAATTTCCTCCTCTATGCCATAGCGCAGATCATTAGACATTATTTGATCTCTTAGGCTAGACAGAACAATAGTAAAATCACGTCTAAATATTATTTTTAACCATTTTAATAATGGATTTTCATTCAATTCGTGAACATCTCCACTGTCAGAAAATTTGCGTCGAACAATAAATCGCACTTCATGGCCCATCTTTCGTAATTCTGCGGCCAAATTCCATGCCATCTGCGCTGCTCCACCATGATTATCTTCCTTATTTATCATTAATATTTTCATTATCTGATACTTTGATATATTTTAACTAAAGTTGCATAAATTCTATATCTAAGTATTTCAAAATAATTAAAATATTTTTTTCGAATTTCGTCGTATTCTTCCAAAACTTTTTTCCGATATTTTATATTACTACTTTTTCCACCCATCAGAAACCTTGCCACAGTTACACTGATATATTTTTTGGCGATCTCTTTATCCCACACTCGTAGCAGCCACTCATAATCAGCCGCAATTTTAAATTTGGTGTTGTAATCCCCAAATTTAATAAATGACGATCGCTTGATAAACATGGCCTGATGACAAATTGCATTTCTGATCAAAAACCAATCATTCACATTGTTAAATTTGTTTAACCTTTCTCTACCACTATCTACTTCCACTACATTACCATAAATTAAATCTTCTGTCGTTATTTCCTTGCTAACCATTTTCAAAGAATCGTTATCAAAGAAAGCATCTCCCGCATTCAAAAAATACAAATACTCACCACTAGACAATTCGATGGCCTTATTCATAGCATCGTAAATTCCACCATCTTCCTCACATACGTATTTATCTATATTATCCCTAAATTTATTAATTACATTAACCGTTTGATCAGTCGATTTTCCATCAATCACGATGTATTCAAAATCTTTGAAAGTCTGTTCCGCTACACTTTTAATTGTCAATTCCAGTTCCTCCCCCATATTCTTACATACAGTTATTATGGAAAACCTCATCTCACACCTCCCTGTCTAATTTTTTCAATCGGCCTTTGCACAAAATGATTTATAAACATGGATAAAATTACCGATCCAATCATAACAATAGGAGCTTGTAAATTTCGATTGATAGCCATTGGTAGCAACAATAGGGGATTCAGTACATTATTTACCAAAATATGGGTAATGTATACCGGATAGGATAGTTCCCCCAACTGTCGATCCACCCAGCTATTTTTCGACACCACAAATAAAAAAGGGATTAGAGTCATCATCAAAATATAGAACCACCATTCTCGCACCAGTATTTGTCCTCCCCAAAAATTAAAAGTACTCAGTGCTCCTACCGCCACTATCAAAAAAAAGATTCCACAGATATTGTAGGTTGAAGTATGGAGATTGAAGATTTTATATATTTTATAACTAAAGACTCCCACCAAGAAATATATTAGCTCTGAAGGGAAAAATCTGTATTCCCACAAATCACCTTTACCACCATTTATTGCCACCACCCATCTACTCAACAATGACAATCCCGCAAAGATTACTATTATCCACCATTTTTTTGTAACTATAAATGGAGCCAATAGGTAAAACCACAACTCAAGTACCAGTGTCCAAGCCTGCGGAATTAATAAAAACATGATTCCCGACTTTCCCACAAATTGACCAAACATTATCCAACCTCTACCAAATATTGTGAGTTGACTCCCAGCAATAATAATTTGGTTTACAAAACCCAGATTAGGCCAATCGGCTACCAAATCCAGCATTTCCCCCCAGTTTCCTCTTAGCCAAAAAGCTCCCATACAAGAAAAAATGGTCAACAGTAGCGTCACCCAGTATATCGGGTAAATTTTCAAGATTCTATTTATCCAAAAAGATCTTCTGTCTTTATACTTTTCATTCAAAATCAAAGACATGTAAAACCCAGATATTATAAAAAAAGTTCTGACTGCAATTACGGGGTTACCCAAAGTAAATCCCCAGAGAGAATGAGTATGTGTCACTACCACGGTCAAAGCCAAAATTAATCTAAATACTCCAATTCCAATCATAATTTTTCAATTAATACCAATGGATATCTCCCGTATAGTCCAAAAAATCTTGGCCATCTATTTTCCAATTCATACAAAAGGTTCAGCAAATATTTTCCACCCAAGTTATCATGGATGTATCTTCTCATAAAAAAAACACTTACACTTCTCCACACAAAAATTTTAATATTTAAGTTTTTGTTCTCTTCTAAAAATGTATCCCTCGCCAGAGGATTAAAATAAAATTCCTGATTGATTTTTGATTTCTTCAAAACCCTCAACCATCTCAGCAACGTTCCAATTTCATTTACCAAGCTAAACATCACTGGCCATGTATAAATGATAACGGCCTTTGTCTTTGGCTTTATAACTCGATTAATTTCCTCCATTGCTTTTTTTTGCTGTGCTTGAGGAATATGGTAAATTACGTGCATTGATACGGCTCCTTCTACAGAATTGTCTTCAAAAGGTAGGTTCGTTAAGTCCGCCAATATATAGATGCCTTTTTTCCCCAACTTTTTTTTAGCCTCTTGCAGTGCCAAAAAGGAGATATCTACACAAATTCGATATTTAAAGTTTTTTGAATAAGTTAGATACTCATCATATTGAACCGGCCCAGAACCAGCATCTAGTAAATATTCACCTCCTTTGGTCAAATATTTATTTACCCGCAAATGACATTTATGAACATAATTAGCGGATACTGGTCTTAAATCCTCATATTTTTCAGCATCTACAAAATTGTTATCTATATTTTTCTTCCAACCAATTTCATCATAAAAACTTTTGACAGTTTCTTTATCAGAGCCCAATTTTCTATTCATTATAATAATACCGTCTATAATTGCATATTTATATCTCCCATCAATTGTTTCTATTCCACCATCAACATACCTCAACATAGCTTTTGTTTGTGGACACCTCAATATCTTTAATAAACTATTTTTCATTCAAAAATATACTAAATCTAAAATTTGCCACTATACTATTCATCAGGTTCCACACTCTAAACAATGAACTATCTTCATATTTAACCTTATTGGTATTATTCATTTTACTATCAATAAAATTAGCTATTTCGATCTGTTGCCCTTGCCAGTTTAGATATCCTTGATAAAACTTTTCTTTCATGTTTACACCCATCATTTTTACATCTTCAAAAGTTATTTGTTCTTTCATTGTTTCTATCAAAAATCCATTGATCCCATTTACAATATATTCATTCATCACGGGTTTATCATGAGCCACCAGTACCATTCCCATAGCCATCCCCTCCATTATGCTCCAGCCGATTCCTTCATACTTTCGTGGTGCTACAAACACATTACACTTTGCTACTGTTTCAAAATATCCCTTTTCTCTATCAATACCAAATTCAGCAGTCCAATAGTTTACTTTATATTTTTTTAAAAACCCATCCGATAATTGTAATTTATCTACTCCCTTATCTGGCCAAATTTTTATCCAAATCTCACCAACATCTTCTTCCTTAAATTTCCTAACGACAGACTCTATATCAATATTTCGCCTTTGCCAATAAAAAATATTGATTTTATTCTCTTCTGTAATTATCGGGTAGTTGTCTGGATTTACATAAAACTGCACTGGAAGAACGTCATAATTTAATTTTCTCAATTTATCAGCCAATGTACTAGAAAACGAGATTACTTTCATCGTTACAGTCGATAGTAATAGCCACTTAGTATACGGCCACCAAACTACTGCATCATACATTGGCACCCAAATGATTTTTGATCTTATTTTTCTTAATTCTCTAATTTCTGGCAATTCTTGAAAAAATAAAACTACATCAAATTTATTAAATTCTTCAATTGTCTTATCATCATTTATATCCCAACTATCATCCCACATATCTGTCAATTTAAAATTCTTCTTCAACACATCTCTCAAAAAATATGTAGACTTCGTCACCTTGTGCGGTGCATGGTCGAAAAACGCCAACGTTTTCTTAATCATTTTTAATCTTCTCCATATCACTAACAGTTCTGCTAACCATGTTCAATTTCACCACATAAAACAACCACTTTGCAAATCTATTTATAAACCATAAAATCAAAGGGTTGAATTTTCTTTCCGCCAACAACCCCAAACCATTCAAATTATAATAATTTAATTTATACTTTTTGGCCAAATATTCAAAAGTTTTATTTGAATAAAATGATACATGTTGACCGTGTTCAAATCCATAATACCACCACATGTTTTGATCTGGTACCGCAGTTGGCAATAATTCTGTCGAAAAAATTATATTTTTTGAAATTTTTAATATTTTTTCTAGGTCCACATTTGGATCTACAAAATGCTCAAAACATTCGAACGCTGTCACCGCCTCTATTTTCATATCTTTACGATACTCAAAACCAACAGAAAATAAATTTTGTGTCATTGGATCACTCCAATAATAGTCAAAGCCAATATCTCTCATCATCCTAGTTGCTACGCCATATCCCCCAGAATAATCTACAAAATTTGCTGTTTTATCAAACAAAAAGTAGAGCAATACAGCCGCTCTTTTCGATAAATAATCATTTCTCATCAATATCCCAGTATCGCAATCATTCATAGTTTTTTTATATGCCTCTTCCAACCAATACGGCTTCTCTGTAAATATCAGATCACAGTTATCACATTTAAAGTAACTAACCAGATATTTTTTTAGTACCTTATGTTTAAAAATTTCTCTGGATTCTGATTTACAGATTGTACAGTTCATAAAAAGTCGTTTAGTTTTTTAAATACTGATTCAATTCTATTTTCTAAGGTGTAGTCCTTCAAAGTTCGCTTTTGGCCCGCCAAAGCAATTTGTTCACGTTTTTTATCGTTAAAAAGTAGCCATTTCGCCATTTCCAACGCTTCATCTGACGATTTATAAGCCATTACTTCTGTGCCAATATTAAATATCTCGCTGAGATTTTTTTTGTAGTCTGTTAAAAGACAAGTACCGACGCCAGTAGCCTCAAAAAGCCTTATGTTACCAGCAAAGTCACCGGCATAGTCAATATGTTTATTTAATGTAATTTTTGATCCAGCCAAAATATTAAACATATCCAACCCGTATTTCTCGCCATTATTTTTCATACCCAACGCTAAAACATCAAAAAATTCTGAAATATTTAAATGGCTTATGCGAAATAATTGTTCATAATCCCAAGGATGCCAATTATCAATTCCGGAAATAAAAGCGGCAAAATTGTCGAATTCTTTAACAAAACTGCTAAGAAACTTTAGTCTATCTAAATGTCCATTTTTTTCCAGATTTAAGCTTCCTACAAACGAAATATCAGAACTTATCTTAGGGTTTAATTTTTCCAATAAACGCCCATCAAAACCGAACGAAAACAACAAAGCTTTAAAACCTTTTTTTATATATCTATCTACAATTAGTTGATTACAACTCAATACAAGATCACATTCTGCCACCATATCATTATTTGTTAAGCCAAACCCAACACCGTCCCATGTAATAATTTTTTTTACTCCTAGTTCGCGTTTTAGTTTCTTTCTAAAATCTGGTTTAATATATGTTGTGTCGTGGGAAAAAAATACTACTGGTTTAATAAGTCTTACCTGTTCTTCCAAAATATCTAACATCCAATCATCCTTTAAAAGGATATTGTTTTCTCTTGCCCAAGCTTCCTGAAGATCCTTATCATTCACCACAGTTTGAAAGACCTGATAGTCACCACTCTTCTCCAAGACAAACTTCCAACTATCACCCCAAGAAAAATAATCTGCCATAAGATCCTTAAACTTTAATTCAAATCCGTCTTTAGAATCTTTTTCTTTTTTTTTGCAATAAAAAGATTGAAGGTAATTCGGATAATATGAAGAAGCAATAAAGACTTTTGTTTTCATTTATTCAACAAGATCGTAACAATTCTTGAAATATCTTCATCGGTTAACTCAGCATAAATTGGCAAAGATAAAATGTTTTTTATATAATAAGAAGACACTGGATATTTATTTTCTACTTCCGACTCTCTGTATATGTCTGTTGCTGGCAAAATGTTTGGATAATGTATGGCTGATTGGATACCATTTTTATTTAGAATTTCAATAACTTTTTCCCTATTCTTGCACTGTACAGCAAATACATGATAAACAGGAGTTCTACCTTCAAGATCAAGTGGTAAAATATACTCGCTCCCACTTAATAATTTCTTATACAACTCTGCTTTTTTACGTCTTTCAGTATTCCAAGTATCAAGATGTTTGAGCTTAACCGACAAAATTGCCGCCTGCATCCCATCCAAACGACTATTTCTACCAACTACTAAATGTGTATGTTTTTCCTTTTGACCATGGTTAGCTATCATTCTAACTTTTTCAGCTAGTACATAATTATTTGTCAATACCGCACCAGCATCTCCATACGCTCCCAAATTTTTGCCTGGATAAAAACTAAATGACGCAGCATCTCCTAAGGAACCAACTTTTTGTCCATGAAATTCCGCTCCATGTGCTTGAGCACAATCTTCCAGTACTTTCAATGAATATCTTTTTGCCAAGCTCATTACTTTATCCATATCAACAGGTGTCCCATAAAGATGAACCGGAATTATAACTTTTGTTTTATCAGTGATCTTCCTTTCAATTTCATCGACATTTATTATATATGTTTTATCTAGACAGTCCACAAACACTGGTGTCGCCCCTACATTCGACACTGCTTCAGCTGTTGATATCCAAGTATGAGTCGGAATGATTACCTCATCACCTTCCATCACCCCCATAGCTTTTAATATGATTTCCATCGTGTCTGTTCCGTTCGCACAACCTATACAGTATTTTACCCCGATATATTCAGCAAATTCTTTTTCAAATAGCGAAACGTATTTTCCCCCAATATAAGCCGATTCTTTAATAACCAATTCAATCGCCAAATCAATCTCAGTCTTAATAGAATTATATTGCAACAATAGATCAACTAAGGGTATATTATTCATATCTTTAGTATCTCAAATAAATTAGATATTGAACCGACTAAAAAATCTGGTGATACTAATTCCAACCAGTCTTTATCTCTAATTCCATAATCAACCCCTATCGTTATTACCCCCGCGCTCTTACCTGCCAAAATGTCGGTTTCTGTATCACCAATCATAAACACTTTTTCAGCATTACTTTTTTTATTAAACTCTTGAAGAATTTTTCCTTTATCCTTCCATCTTTTATCACTCAAGCATTCTGCAACAATCACTTCTTCAAAAAACATATTAAGTCCCAATTCAGTAATTTGCTGTTTGGCAATTTCAGAATAAGTACGAGAAGTAAGAATATTCAATGTATTATCTTTCTTTAATTTTGGCAATATCTCAAACATTTCTTTCCAAACATAATCATATTTAAGAAACTCTTTTGTTTCA
The DNA here is from genome assembly GCA_049303675.1 of Microgenomates group bacterium. Lineage (GTDB taxonomy): Bacteria > Patescibacteriota > Microgenomatia > UBA12405 > UBA12405 > UBA2283. The sequence goes on from JBAQNJ010000001.1 coordinate 739,087, forward strand.
ATTACTTCATTTCTTCTTTGCTTATATAGTTCCACTTGTTCAATTTTTACACCACTCAAACTTAAAATTATGTCATCGGGAACCTTATGTTTCTTTAACTCCCAGTATTGCATTTTAGTCAAAGGGGAATAACTTAATTCATTTATTGAATAACAATAAGTTTGATAATATTTTTCCGACACATCCAATATCGGACCATCAAGGTCAAAGAAAAAAGTACTCATATTTTTTCACCAACCACCAACAAACTAGAACACAAATCAGGAAATTCTTTCCCCATTTCATAAAGACCGTCAACAATATTATTTGGAATAGTTTCCATTAAATTACTAGGAAACGGTTTAAATAAAATACCTGATGATTTTATAATCTTGAATCCAGACCTAACTATAAAATCTTCTAGGATCTTTCTATCAAATACAATAAAATGGCCTTTACCTACATCGGCTTCTGTCAATTTAAACAAGTCATTCGTAACCCCCATTTTGACCCCTAATAATTTATGAAATGCTCTAGCATTTGGAACTGTTACAATCAGTCTGCCACCCTCTACCAGCCACGATTTTATCTTGTTCAAGAAAGTAGCTGGATCTGGCATGTGCTCAAGAACATTTGTACAGACTATGGTATCAAAATTTCTGGAAGGCAAATAGTTATCAATCATGGTTAAAATATATTTGATATTTGGATGATGATTTAATTTCCTAGCTTTATTTATTTTATCTTTAGAACCGTCGATTCCAACAACTTCATCAAAAAAGTGTGCCAAGTACTTAGTTGTTTTTCCAATCCCACAACCTACATCAAGCATTCTTTTTCCACGAACCACCTCTTCCAACTCTAACATCTTATATTTCTGTAGTCGCTCTTCAAAATCCTTATCTTCTGAGTAGTTTTTAGCAATGTTATCAAGACTAGTTTTGTTTATTTTTTTCATCTATTTTTTTAATTTTATAATCAACCACTTTTTGCATTGACTTTTCAAAATCTGTGAATGCGAAACTGCGGTAACAACTACTAAGTGTTTTATTGTTGAAACGGAAACTTTTCTGCTCACCAGATGCAATTACAGTTTTTATTCTAACTACTCCTGTTAAACGGCATATAATGCTAACTATTTCTAATACTTCACGTGAATTACCTGATGCCACATTTACTACTTTATTGATTTTTCTACCAATACTTCCCACAATAAGCCTAGCAACATCATCAACATAAACCAAGTCTCTCATTTGTTTTCCGTTTCCAACCAATGTAACCTTTTTTTTTAACAATGCCTCCTGAATAGCCTTATTAACCAACTTTGAGCTATTGTCATTCTCACCAAATACCTGACTAAGTCTTAATATTAATAATGGTATTTTATTACTTTCGCAGTAATTCTTAAGTATCAACTCGGAACAATATTTTGATAATCCATAGTTTGAAGTTGGTTCAGGGTAAGTCAACTCATCAACAATTTCTTTTTGATTACCATATACATCGACTGTACTGACGTATATCAATTCATCTACAATCTTCCGTTCTAAAAAGTGTATTAAATTCCTGACCATAAGTACGTTATCAAACATTATGGATTTATCATCATACTCTTTTGTACTGTATGGCGTCAAAGATGCCAATAATACAATTGAGCCAAAACGTGATTTAGGTGAAAAATATTGATGTCCAGATTCTGGTGACAGTAAATCCAAGTCTCTTTTAAACGGAGCACTAAATCTTACACCATGCATATTCAAATAGTCACAAACTCTACCACCAATAAATCCACCTCCTCCTATAATAGTTAAGTCAGATTCGGCTTTTATATCCATTTAATTGTTTTGCATAATTTTTTCTAAGTGCTTCAATCTCGCTATCTTTTATTAATTTTGGTTCTATATCCATACCTCTAATCCAGTTTAAACCAACAGGTAGTGGATTAATGTTATTTCTCATCTCAATCTTATCACCAAAAACTAAACTCAAATATATTTCTGGAAAATTGATTCCTGCTTTTGTAAAAAAGAAATGTGTAGTGAAGAATTTCCCAATATTTATTTCTGTAAGCATTGGTTTCCCGTCATCACTATAAGTAATATCGACACTAAAAATACCATGGGGAACTTTATCAATAGCAAGTATTGACTTTATAGCTAACTCCGTAATCTTGTTATCAGATATAGTTCTACCAGTCCCAGTAATTCCAGTGACACCAGATTGAGCTCTGTTTGAATGTTCCCAATATAATCTCTCTCTGGTTTGAGCAACTATCAATTCACCATTAAAATATATTGACATCCAGGTTACTGTATTTTTCGACAACTTCTCAGCAGCAGTGAACCTCCCCCAGCCGTTACTTGACTGAATTTGAAATAGCGCTAAATCATAGGAAGGAGAAGATAACGAGCCCTTACCTGCAGCCCCCTCAATCTCGCGCAACCAAAGTTTTTCACCAAAAAGATCAAAGGCCTTGTGTAGGTCAGATTCATCATTTAATAATATCGTCTCAGGCACAGGGACTCCAGCTTTCTTCCATTCGAGATAAGACTGGTATTTATTTCTTAACACGACTACACTTCTTTTATCTGGCAAAAAAACTTTGCATTTCAGTTTTTCTCGGTTCTCAGATAATACTCCCACTTCTATATCCGGTTGTGCATGAATTAAGTCAATTTTGTATTTATCAATTAGGTAATTTAAATAGTCAATATAATTAGGCTCAGTTGCCCTTGGACATAACTGCTTTTCATCAGTCTCAGCCCTATGAATAGTATATTCATTACAATCTACACCAAGCATAAAATATTTCTCATTACAGAGCCTAACTGACCGGACAAAATTAATTGCTGGAGCTCCACCTGCTGCGGTTACAAGAATTCTTCTCATGCTTTTTTTGTGAAATTATAAATTTTTTCAATTGCAGTTATCGCCTTCATACCTTCATCACCATATACAGTATCATGTCTTTCGTTCAACAGATCTTTAATAACATTTATCACGACTTTATCATGATTAGAACTTGTTCCTTGATATTTTCCGGAATAATCATTAGGCATATCATCAAAATTTACACCAACTGGTACTGGGTAAGATTGAACGTCCCAAAAATCAATTTTATTTAAATACTCCCCCCCAATTTTTATTGTTCCTTTTTCACCTATTATAGTTATGCTTCCTTCATAATTTTTGTTATAAACACAAGTTGTCCATAATAATGATCCAATCACACCGGATGAAAATCTGAGTGCTGAAACCCCACAGTCTTCTATTTCAATTTTATGGTTTAAAGTATCAATAATAGATTTTGCCTCTGTAACATCTCCGAACCACCATATTAATAAATCTATAAAATGGCTTACCTGTGTATACAAAGAACCACCCTCGCTAGTTTTTCCACCACGCCACTCAGATTGTTCATAATATTCTTGATTTCTGTTCCAATAAACATTGCAAGATACCATAAATATTTTTCCCAATTTTCCAGTCTCGATAGCTTTTCTTACCAATGATATTGGAACGTTATATCTATTTTGTTTAACAACATACAATTTCACGCCATTCCTTTCTGCCTCATTTATCATTTCTTTACAATCTGAAATCTTTAATGCCATAGGTTTTTCAACCAATACATTTATTTTTTTTCGCAAAGCTTTGATTGCCATATCAGCATGTAATCCATGTGGAGTCGCAATATTTATCACATCTACTTTAATTTTTTCCAACATATCATCGTAATCTTTAAAATACAGTATTCCTCCGTACTGATCGGATAAGACTTGGCATTTTTTTTCATCTTTATCGCAAATGGCAACTAATTCGGCTTCTTTTTCTGCTTTTAAAACCGCTACATGACGCTTACCAATATGACCACAACCTACTAATGCAAACTTGATCTTATTCATTTAATTTATTAATAATTAACTAATTCTAACCTATTTGGATAGTTTATCAAAACCCCACGGGTTTCACTACTAAACACGAAGATACTACCAGCAGCAGCAGCCGCTACTCCCGTGACCTTTAACATATTTCTTACATCTTCTAAATCTTTCGCACCACCACATGCAGTAACTGGAATCTTAGTATTTTCAACAACTTTCTTGATAAAGCTAACATCATACCCTTTGTACATACCATCCCTATCAATAAAATTTATCAATAATTCTCCAACCCCATCAAACTCTAATTCGTTTATAAACTCAAATACATCAATATTTACTTTATATTTACCTCTATTTTTATAAACATGATAATGCCCAAAAAAATCAGTTTTTACATCTATACTAGCGACAACTGCTTGGCTACCATATTTTCTGGCGACTTCCTTGACCAAGTCACGATTATTAAAAAGAGCAGTATTAAGAGAAATTTTTTCTATACCTAGACTTAATATTTTTTTCACCTGATCAATATTGCATATTCCTCCACCATAACATACTGGCATAAAGCATTCTTCTGCTAAACTCGCTATAAACTTATAATCAGGCTCCTTATTATTTTCAGTTGCAGTTATATCTAATACAACTATCTCATCAACCTCTTTATCATTAAAAATCTTTATTGTGTTTATTGGATCACCTAGATAAATTTGCTTTTGAAACTTAATAGTCTTTATCAACCTTCCATTATCAACCAATAAAACTGGAATCAATCGAGCTAAATGATTAATATTATTCATAACTTTATAAAGTTTTGGATTAGTTTCATTCCATATTTATGACTTTTTTCAGGATGAAATTGAACTCCATAAATATTCTTATTATTGTATATAGAAACAAAATTACACCCATAATTTGTTGTCGCTAATATGTCAGTACTTTTACTCATTTTTATGAAATATGAATGGGTGAAATAAAATCTTGCTTCTGTCTCTAAACCAACCAATAATTTATTATTACTAATAATTTTAAGGTCATTCCATCCCACATGTGGAATTCTCAATCGTTTATTTGTATCAAATTTAAATTTTTCTGTCACACCATTAACCCATCCTAAACCATTTTCATTACCTTCTTCACTTGAAATTGTTAATAACTGAGCTCCCAAACATACTCCTAATAATAATTTATCTCCACTCAATATAGTATTTTCTAAATAATTGTAATAATCTAGGGATCTCAACAATTTAATACCATAATCAAAAGCACCAACTCCAGGAAGAATTAACCTGTCAACTTTTAGCAAATCTTCTTTATTATTAACTATTATTGCAGATCCTCCTACTTTTTTTACCATATTAACCAACGAGTTAATGTTGCCCAAACCATAATTTATTATTCCTAACATATTATTCTAACGAAATAGTTTTACAATTCTTATAACTGGTGCCATAAATACTGTAAAAAGCCAATACCACATTTTATTATCTGACTCTGTACCATAAAATTCATGTGGAATTTCTGGCTGTTTCATTAACCTATCAAATTCATCCTCGCTAAAATCTAATTTTTTTAATACATACTCTTTATCAGATTTTTGTATATCAACTGGATATGTTGGTTTTTTTAATTCCTTTATCGCATCTTCTCTACTTAATTGTCCGGACCAAATTAAATTTGAATAATGAACTCTTCTTTTGTCAACTCCAAATTTCTTAGGCAAAATATAACCCTGATAAAATCTGGTAAATATTGATTCGTAATGTTTACCTCCGTAATCAACCCACCCAAGCTTATCTTTTAGTAACTTAATCGCAGCTTTTTTTACATATGGTACATAGTTTAACAAATAAACTGTTTTAATACCATCAAAATTCTGATAATAATATCTCTGAAAAAATCCTAACTTTGGATATTTGTTTAATCTATGCTCACCGAATTTTTTATGAATATTTACCAAGTTGACTAGATCAGATTTATTAAAAGTCCAACGCCAGGATCCACCCCAATACTCTGAAGCTATATTATTTCCATCCAACACATATTTAATTTTATATTTGTGCGCAATCATTTGAATTGTTGCATAAACAAAGTGATCACATGGAACTTCAATGTCAATTACAGAAGATTTGATGTACGCTCTCTGAATATCTTTATATTCTTCCCACTCTATAACATAAGTTTGAAGATCAAATCCAAGTTTTGTAACTATGTTGTGAATATTACTCACTGCTAATTCCGAATTCCAACCGTTATCAAAGTGAACTACTAAAGGTCGTAATCCATATTTTTTAACAATCAGTGCCAAATACGAACTATCTGCACCACCACTTAAGCCCAACAGACAGTCATATTTTCTTCCTTTTCCCCACTTTTTAATTTCTGCAATTTTCTGTTCCAACACTTTGTTTTTTTCATTTTTTGGCCTTAAAATAGTTTTCTTTGCCAATTCTTCATAGTTTCGACAATTTTGACAAATATGATTTTTGTCGAAATTTAAATTAGTTCTCAACATTGAGTTGTCAAGAACACATTTGTTACAAATGTTAGAATTTTTATTCATCATATGTGTTTAATTAGGACCAACAAACCATCTGTTAGGAAAAAAGAACCCGCGATGCGATGGTGGTGGATAGTTACCACTATTATAATAGTCCCCATCTTCTGTGATAACAACTGCAGCATTTTTTATCCAATCCTGACTTACACTATCTGCGGTTACGTCAAAGTTTAAGTAATATCTGCCAGCCATAAACGGCCATCTTTCAACTTCACACCTTATTACACCATTTTTATTAACTGAAGCAAAAGTTTTAGACGTATATTCATTTGAAATAATACTTAAAAATTGGCCATCTTCACGGAATATTGAAACAGCAAGACCAATATTTTGTACAGGTAATCTACATTTATATTTAAATATCAAAGTAACCCTTTCTCCTGAAAATACAGTTTCGACTTTATCTCCCAAATTGTTACGAACTTCAAAATCTAGCAATCTTATCTTTCCTTCACCCACACGATCTTCACGATCAGCCAACAATCCTGAAAATAAAACTTGAGTATAATTCTGATAATCTTCAATGACTTTAGGAACACTTCCAACATTCAACACTTTTCCTTGCGATAACAATATTGCTTTACTGCATAACTGCACAACAGCTCCTAAGTTATGACTTACAAACAGTACTGTCCTGCCTTCCTTACTGGTCACTTCACCCATCTTGCCAAGACACTTTTTTTGAAACTGGGCGTCTCCCACCGCCAACACTTCATCAACTACTAGAATCTCTGACTCGAGGTGAGCCGCCACCGCAAATGCCAGTCGCATATACATTCCACTCGAATAATGTTTTACTGGCATGTCCAAAAATTTCTCGACCTCTGAAAAAGCCACAATCTCATCAAATTTCTTTTTTATCTCCCATTGTTTCATCCCTAATATCGCTCCATTTAGGAATATATTTTCTCTACCAGTCAGCTCCGGATTGAATCCTGTCCCAACTTCAAGTAGTGACGCTACCCTTCCTTCAAGTGTAATTTTTCCTGTAGTTGGGGGAGTAATTCGTGACAATATTTTTAGTAGCGTGCTTTTACCCGCCCCATTGCGACCAATTATTCCCACCGATTCACCCTGTTTTACCTCAAAGCTTATATCATTGAGTGCCCAAAATTCATCGACAGGCTTCTTTTTACCATTAAAAATATTTCCAATTGTATCCCGAAGGGAATAATAGGATTGTTTCTCCCCAATCCGATATTTTTTTCCCAAGTTTTCAACTTTTATAATTGTTTTAGACATTTTATTTTTACTTTTTACTTTTGTTTTTTGAATTTAGTTTAAATTATATCTGCAAAAAATCGCTCAGTTTTTCTAAAATACATCAATCCAACAATGAACAATATTAGTGAACTCAGGACAGATATCAGCAAACCAAGTGTATCAATAGTTCCCGTTCCCAAAATCATTGCCCTTGCTGTCGAAATCACCCCCGTCATAGGATTTAGATAAGCCAATAATTTAAACCCGGCCGGTATTATGCTAACAGGATATATAACTGGCGTCACAAACATCAAAATTTGAATAAAAAACGGCAAAATATATCGCACATCTCGATACTTTACATTTACAGATGCCAAAAACAAACCCAATCCAGAGGCGCTAATAATTGATATTAACAACAAAAAAGGAATTATTAAAATCCCGAATATATTTGGCACAAATCTAAAAACTGCCATTAATAATAAATACACTATTAACGCAAAGCCAAAATCAACCACAGGTGTCACCGTGGCCCCGATTGACAGTAATATTCTCGGAAAATAAATTTTTTTGATTATTGATTCGTTCTCCACCATGCAATTTGACGCCGCCGTCAACGAATTGGAAAAATAATTCCAAAACAAAAGTCCAGTATAGACAAAAATAGGGTAGGGGATACCATCGGAAGGAATTTTGGCCAAATTTCCAAAAAATACCGTAAAAATTATCATGGTCAATAGAGGCTGAAACACTGCCCAAGCGACTCCCAACCATGTTTGTTTGTACCTTACCTTGATATCTCTCCACGTAAATATATACAATAGTTCCCGATACAACCACAACTCTTTTAAATTTATTTCCACCAATCCTTTTGGTGGTCTGATAACTGTAGTTAAACTATCTCTTGCTTGCATGCTCTATTCCTTTTTTTATAGCTAATCTTGAAACCAGCTTCCCCATCTGCCGCTGCAATCTGTTGATTCGTACATGGTTTTCAAACATTACGTAAGCTAATACCACCAGAGCTAAAACATTTGCTAAGTCAAATAATCTTACAAAAAACATTTCTCTGACAAACGGTTCGATGTACTTTGGAAAAAAAGTAATAAACAATAACCCGACCCAAACGACTATCCACAAGAAGGCTCCTCTGACTCCCATCTCACCTTTACGCCAATATAAATAAACGTTATATAACATAAAAAAAGAAAACACAAAAACTATTAGCTGCACGCCCAATATACTCATTTTATTTTCTAAAATACCAATACGGGATGTATGTCAGAATTTTTAATGCATCAAACAAAGTCACCCCTTTATATTTATCTATATAGATTGTATCAATTTCAATTTCACAAAACTCTATCTTATTTCTAGCCACCTTAGTCGCAATCTCCGTTTCCACCCCGTATCTATCCGATTGCCACTTTAATTTATTATATATATTTTTGTTAAACCCCAAGTATCCACATAAAAATTCTTTTCTCTTTAAGCCAAATAGCATATTCAATACCTTTTTAGCAAAAATATTACCATATTTTCTTATCATAGGCATCTTATCATCAAGATCTCTGTAACCAAACACTGCAGGGATGCTTGCCAACGACTTCTCAAAAAGAGGTAAATGCTGTGGATTATGTTGACCATCAGCATCTATAAAAATTATAGCTGTCGCTCCCATTTTCCAAGCTAATGTTACCCCAGTCCTCATTGCTGCCCCCTTACCTAAATTGATGATGTGTCGAACTAGACGAACTCTTTTATTGTGTTTAAATGCCTGTTTTAGCTTATCATAAGCAATTTTTCTCGACCCATCATCAACCACGATAACCGATGACCTAGACGCCTTGAGAATTTCGTTAATCGTTTTCACCGCCAGCTCACCTTCGTTAAACTCAGGTACAATAATCACTATTTTCATAGAAACAAATCCTTATAGTTACACTTTTTAAAGATCCTCAGATTTCCCCCGATAGTTGCATCAACAATCAATCGTCCTGTATCTTCGTAGGCCTTCTTTGCAAGATTATAAGCAAATTCAGAAGTATCCAGATCCGGTAAATTCCATTTAAAACCCCTAAAATAATCTTTTGAAAAATGATTTGGATCATCACCTATAGTTAGTATTTTTTCATTATTATTTCCAGTAGTTTTGAACTTATGATCAACTCCGACTAGGATCACTTCATCAAAACCCATATAATAGGCAAGCTGTAAACACACAAACGTCACAGTACCACCAGGCCACACTCCCAATTCTGGATTACTTGAAAATTTTGCCTGATAAAATTGATTTAGGAAAAATGTCTCCCCGCTGTCCTTCAGCCTATCAAAAATTTTACTAGCTCTCGATGATATAAATTTAACACACTTCTGTCCTGCAATTTCCTCGGCACATTGCGACAGAACCAAATCATTTACCGACACCAAAAATGTTGGCTTAAAATATCTTATTAAATATATTCTATTGGAGCCAAAACAGTACTCTCCGGACAGCTTTGATAAATCAGTCTTATTCAAACTCGGTCCATTTCCTATGATAAAACATCTTTTTCCCTTATACTTATTATGATACTTTTTTACCGAGTTACATTTCCTGTTACCATTAATCAACAACACTCCATCAACTAATCCAAACAACCAATTCACAAATAAATACTTCTGATTTGCTTCTATCAGTTTATTTTTTAGCCAAGTCATAATTTATTAGTTTTAACCAAAGACACATTAACAAATATATATTATTATGTTTATATTTTAACCAATAGAATTGAATATGCTACCAATCAATCGATACTTAGCCCCCATTGTAACCAGATACTTATCAAAAATAGGTCTCGGTAAGTACGTTTTTCCCTATGTATCTGAAATAACTTTATTATCTAAAAATGCCAACTTCAACATCAATCATCCAGTCGGCAAATACCGATTAGAACGTTTTGGAGGTGAAAAGGATTATTTGCTTCACTTCTTAATCAATCTAACACCCGAAAGTTGTGTTTTGGATGTCGGCGCCTCACTTGGATTATATTCGATATTTTCAGCCAAGATTGCTCATCAGGTAATTTCAATTGAGCCAGATATTTCCATATACTCTGAATTATCGGCCAACTTTAAGCTAAATAGCTTGCACAACTATATACTTGTCAATCAGGCTCTAGGCAATGAAAATACTTCGCTTAAGATTTACACCAACGGTGCAAATGCGAATTCCCCTTCATTTACCGACCTTGCTAATGGACTTAGCCGATCTGTATCAGTACCAGTTATAAAAGGTGACAAACTACTTACTCAACTCGCAAAAACAAGCATTCATAGATACCCAGACATTTACAAAATTGATGTAGAAGGATACGAAATGCATGTATTACAAGGGTTGGCAAAAACTCTCAATAGTCCAAACCGCCCGACTCATATTTTTCTAGAAATACATCCAAAGTTTTTAAAAGCCTTCAAAGTCGACAAAAAGGAGATATACACCTTTTTAACAGATCGCGGCTATCAAATTAATTTTCAGAAAATTAGAGACAACGAAGAACTCTGCCACTTTACTTATTACCAGAACATCAACAACCCACCAAGCAACCTATTTAGCACTCCCAAAAGGCCACCAAAGGTTGACACCAGTAAAACTTTATGAACCGGATAACCGAGAGGTACCAAAAAAAATAAATATAAATTCTCTCGTGCCCCAAATCCAGCCACCGAAATAGGCAGCATTAAAGCTAAAGTAATCACTGGCATAAAAATAAATATTTCATACACACTAATTCCTACATCAAAAATTTGACTATAAAACCATGCTGGCACAATCCACATTGCTACTACCAGCAAAGAAATAAAAAAACTTTTAATTATTTGGATTCTATTGATATCTTTTATTATTTTTAATACTTTATTTACTTTAGACAGCCATGCATACTTGCCCAGATATTTTTCCAAATCAAAATAATAAAAAGCGATCCAACTAACAAACATGACCAACGTCAAACCTTCGAATAATCTTAACAAAAGTCCTGGAAAAGCATATCCTTGATTTAACCCTACCAACAACGAGGCAAACCCAATCAAAACAAAAGAAGACAACCCAACTATTTTATCTACTACTACCGACAACAGTAGTTTTGTTTTGGAAAGATGTGAATATTTTTTTAAAAGTGGTAACCACTTTATAGTATCTCCTGCCAAAGATGTGGGGAAAAATAAGCTGTAATAATTTCCGAGATAAGTTGCTCTTGTAAAATTCCAATAGTCACTCCAGCTAGATTTATCTAATACTAGCCAGCACCACCTCACACTACTTAACCCAGCAATTACAAAAAAATATACCACCATAAACAACACAAACCACCATGGTACCTCAGCCAATTCTCCCAAAAGACTCAAAATATCGACCTTTCTAAATGCAAAATACAACAACAACAGTGATAGTGTATTTACAACCAACTTTTTTACAATATGTTGCTTCATCTATTAATTACTTGGTATCTTAATCTCCAATCTATATATTTTACACAATCCCATGCACCCATCGGCTACTTGAGCCAAAGCAAAGTGTTTTTCGATGGTGGCATAGTCGGCATCCCAATCACTCCGATGATTAGCCAAATAATAATTTGAGATATAGACTGTCTTTCCCTCCACTATCAATCTTTCATATAGTTTTATCAAGCTACCATCCCCTTGGTAATACTGTTCAATCAGCCCTTTACCCACTCCACTAAACTCCTGAGTCTCCGATACTGGCAATAAGGCATAGTTATGATTACTAAAATAATTGACATAAAACGCCGGTAATAGTGTCGCCAAGTAGACATCTTTATCTTTTACCTTAAAATATTGGTTAAAACTAATTACGGCACCATAATTCCACGGCACTTCATTGTCGACTCGCATATTATTCATTATTTGTCGTCGCAGAGTCGTCACTTTTCTTTCATAAAATCCGTTTATCGTCAGCCTTGACCCCAAAAAAATCAATAGCACCAACAATACCCCTACTCCAGCCAGCTTTCCCAATTTGGCAAAAATTGTCCCAGCCAACAAAATCACCAGTGGCACAAGTGTCGAAACATATCTCCCCTCGGGATAACTTTTCATTGCATGAAATACTGTTACCGCTGCAATTATACCCACTAGATACAATGTATTTTGTCGGTATTTTTTGTCCACCAATCCCACTACCGTCCCTATCACCCCCATCACTCCCCACCACCAGTCAAGCAGGGGATTGGTATACCACAAATAGCTACTTCCCCGTCCCATTAGCTGCCAAATGTAAACTAACAAATTTTTTCCCAAATTTATGGGGTTCATATCCCCGTTACCCCCACTCCAAATTGGCAAATGGCTAAATAGATACCAGCCACCCAACATACCGGCAAGCCCACCCCACCTGATTGCCACTATCCATAATTTCTTATCATTTTGTTTGAATAATTTGGACACCGTTCCCAGTCCCAGTATCGCGATTACCGGCAGTGCCGACATTTTGGTCAATAGTAGCAATATTGCCACCACTATACTCAACCGCAAATTTGACAAGCTTATTTTATCCATCAACACTAAAGCCGTAGCTAACGTCAAGGGAATCAATAAGTTTTCTGCCATCAATAAAGTTGGCAAGTTATAAAAATAAAAATTACTCACCCAGACTATACCCAAACCCCAGCTTAACCACCGGTTTCCAAACAACTTCTCCGCTAATTTTTGAAATAAAAATATAGTTAGCAAACATAAAGCAATATTTAGCCAATAATATGATCGAACATCATTGGTCAGCCAAAAAACTGGCGCCAATAATATGCCATACAACGGCGGTACTACTGAATTGATGGTGTACCCCTCAATTGACATCTCAAATCCCTTGCCCTGCACCCAGTTCCACGCCGGTACCGAATAATATAATGTATCCGGATACGGCTCCAAATTGCCAATCAAATTATTTTGCTTATACGGATTCTTCCCTGCCAAAGACAGATATATCAAACACAAGCTAATTACCACCACTATTTTTTGCATAATCTTAGACACATCATAACACCGACCCATGTCATCCATGAGCCTAAACTCAGCCATTTCCCGATTAAAAAACTCTTCGGTTCATATTTCATCAAAACTTTTCCCTCTCCCTTAGTTACTACAACTTTTCTAAAAACATCGTCAGCTTTCTCCAGTCTTTGTTCCACACCATTTACCCACACCCGCCATCCTTTGTCCCACCTATCTCTGATAATTAGTTCTGAATCTCTAATTGCCTCATAACTTAGCCCAACTTGATTACTCTGATAATTTATGTCGCTTACTGTACCATCATCCACGCTAAACCTATCCAGCCAATACTTATTTTTCAACACCGCCACCGTTTCCGTTTCCATTACCCTTACCCAATCATCAGTTTTAATTTTATAGCTCAAAACATTTCCACCAATACTTCCGTTTTTGTCCCTTTTCAACGCCAGCAAATATTTAACATTGTATTTTCCCAGTTCTGCGGCATCATACTTTGACAACTCAGCATAGCGACTAAACTTATTCTTATCCCCATTCAGATCCAAATTATACTTTTGGGTATAATCAGCTGGTGCCACCGGATCATATCCCCCCGAACTCATCAGCCCGTACATTGTCCATGTATTGGGCGACAACAGAGGTCCCTCCTCCTTTTCAACTCTAAAAATATCTTTATCTCTGTTCAAAAAGTTCGTAATCTCAGTCTGAGGAAACACATATTTCTCTTCACTAATTGGTAAATATTTACTGGTAAATCTACCACTATCAACCCCAACTATAATTAATAGTACTAGCCACCACCACTTCTTCTCGGAAAAAAATATAGTTGATATACTCAATATACCTATCAATAAAAGTGGCCAGACCATATTTCTCCAAACAATTGTTAAACTAGTAGTTTCCCTCACCAAATAAATTGTGCCCAGCCATATTCCGACAACCATCAACCCCCAAGCAATAAATACTTTTAGTTTATGACCAATTTTTTGTAACCCAAATCTATCCACCATATTGGCTATTAGAATTGACCCACCCAAGCACCAAAAATATGAATTTCTCCCCGCTGAAGCTGTACTCAGGCCAGGAATGTTCAGGCCATACACCCACCTCGACAGGGGATTATCGATATAAAATACTAGTGAAACTAAAACTATCTTTACCCAAAGTTTCATTTCCACACTCAGGTTTTTATACACGAAAATAGACCAAATAATTGCCATAAACATCACTACTCCTCCATAAATCAGTGTTTCATGATAATTTGAGTAGCCCCAATAGTTTCCTGTCGCCGGATTTCCAAAATAGTCAGGAAAAATTGTCGTGACCAATTGTGTCAATGGTACGAGGCCATAATTAATACCCTTCATAGTATTTTCCAAATTGCGAATCGAATTAGAGTACATTTCCGCGGCCGGCAGCCAGACAATACTCGACATAGCTATACCCAGCACGCCCATTATCGTCAATCTCAGCACATCTCTACCTCTCACCAACTTGCGAAATACCATATATGTTACTGCAATTATTCCGGCATATATCAACATCTGAAAGTTTCCACTACTCACCAACATAAATATTACTGGCCCCAGCCACCACAGTATCTTTGCTTCCTGATTTTGATAATATTTCTCCAAAATTACGACTAATATTGGTATCCACACCATCGAATTTGTCGCCGTAGCAAATTCCAACCATGAAATACTATAAGCGCAATAGCCATAGGCAATCCCGGCTACCACACTCGCTTTCATCGACATTTTGTAAGACCTCGTCAATAGATACATCGAAATAGACGACATCACGACCCCTAATACTAAATAACAATTCCACGCGGTGTTTAGCGGCAAAAACATAAATAAGATATTTAATGGATAATATGCCGCCGATTGCATGTTTGCCGCCAATGGATAGCCAGAATAAGAATAGATGTTCCACAACGGCCACTGCCAACTTCTATAAGAATCAGCTACCAATTTTTTCCACACAAACAACTGAGAATATGAGTCAGACAACAGTGGGTTTTTATACGGTACAGCCACATCGTACCCCCATTTATTTTCTCGCCACGGATAATACACACCCACCAACACATCAGCTGGCAACAATACTCTGTGTCCTCTCAAAAAATAACCAAAAAATACTCCTCCAAATAAAATTAAAACAATTATTGGCCATAATTTACTCCACACTCTCATATATCAAAAATTGAACTTCATTATTGGTATTCCGAATTATACCTATTTCCTTCAAGCTATTGGCAATCAGGCCAGCCTCGGGGTTTATCGCCGATACTATATATATAGTATCTGGTGTATAGATTTCCAGATTCCAATCTACATACTTGAATTCATATTTACCTATCTTCGTGCCATTAATATCAATACGTTTTTGCATCTCTTGGGGTGTAAACGCCCCATAGTATCCAAAATATAGGTGAGGCACGCCCACAAATTCGCCCACCCTCCCAAATCTATTTTCCACTACCACTCGTGAATACTTATCAATATTTGGCCTGATAAATTCCCAAGCTTGCTTGTACCCATATTGAAAATTATCGCCAGCATCAAGTGGATAATGAACATAATATGCCCTTGTAAATATAAAAAAATTAAAAGTAATAAACAACGCCAATACCATCCCGACCTTATAACTTTTTTCATAAATTATTTTGGCTCCTCCAGCTATTATTAGAGTTGTCGGTATTATAAAAGCCAAGTTGCGGACCGAGGCCACTTCGCCCGTCAAAGAGGGGATCACTGGACACAACAACCACCATGACAAAACATTATTAGCCCACTGTCCAAATATTTTATTTATATTCAACAATCCCACTACCAAAAGTGGCAAAGTAAATAGCAGATACCAGCCATTAATTAGCGGCCCTCGGCTATTAAACAAATTTCCCCCTGAAGAGAAATTAGTGTCTAGTGAAAAGTGGGATATATAGCTATATACCGGTGTCATCACCAAATTAATAGATTTTTTTAGTTGGCTATCCTGACTATTTTTCAAATAATCCTTAAACTGCCCCGAGCTAAACCACAATTGGGAACTGGCCCGATTATTCGGATCCATTACTTGCACCTTCATAAAATCGATATAAATCGGCGCTGCCAACAATATAATCAACGACAACATTGGCCACCATTTGTTTAATTTTATTTTTTCCCAACTCAGCCATATCCAGACAATTGCCAACATGGGTACGAGTCCCCACTCCGTGTGATATCCCCAAATTGACAAACCCAAAAAAACTCCCGCCCATACCAAATAAATATTTTTCCTAGATTTAATGAACACTATCATAGCCCAAACACCCACCAACATAATCGTCATCGCCAAGTTTGATTCAAAGGCGATTCTGCTGGCAAATATAGCTCGGGGATTAATAGCCAGCAACAATCCCGCCATCAATCCAAAATTAATACTTATTAATTCCTTTCCTATCATTACTATAAATACAATCGCACCGACTCCAGCAATAGCCGACAATAGACGCACTCCATATTCAGTATTACCCAATAGTTTACTTAGCGGCATATTCAGATATGCATAAAGTGGCGCCTTATATGTTTGATGCGACTGAAATGATAATGGCCAGCTTTTTCCGTGCTCATCTAGTCCAATTGCCCGCATAGAATAGCTATCGTAAGCAATTGATATCTCATCATTACCCAGACTCGGTGGGTTCTTCTCCAAATTAATTACTCTCAAATATCCTCCTAACATGACTATCAATAATAATATCCACCCCTGTTTTGTCACTTTATTATTAAATCAATTAAAAATATTAATATTAAAAACCCACCGTATTTCTTTAAATTAAAATTTTTATATCCATCGACCATTGTCAATATGACGGCCGGTAACGCCAATATTACTGCTGTTTTGGTGTCAATTAATATTCCTAGACCTGATGAAATAGTGACCGTTAACAACCACCACCAATAATTTTTATATGTCTGGAGTAACCCAAGATACAACAATACAGTGCCGCCAATACCTAGCACCCTTGTCCAAAATATAGGCGACAAAATTTTCAGAGTCGAATCAATCCATAAAAACACGGTCAACCATGGTTGATAAAAGATCATCCGTAGACGATAAAACATCGCCACATCATCATAACGATATTTGTCTATTAACTCTAAATAACTCGGGTGAGTTAAATTTATCTTTTCCCAATCAAAACTAAAACCTCCCTGACTAAATCCAAATAAATGATTAATAGATAAATTTAAAAAAAATAAAATAAATAAGAATATCCAACTAAATTTTATATTTTTGTTATATCCCCACCATAACCCAATTGCCAATATATAAACCCACCAATCTATATTTAGTCCCAATCCATTCTTCCAATTCAAGACAATTATCCACAAAAACACACCGCCAATTATTTTTGCTTTTGTTCCCATTGCCAAGCAGTTTGCAATATAACCTTTATGTCCTTATATTCCGGCTCCCAATTCCACTCGGTTTTGATCTTAGTAGTGTCGGCCAACAAAATTGCTGGGTCACCCGCCCGTCGTGGACCATAATTAATCTCAAAATCAACACCAGTCACCTCTCTGGCTGCATTGGCTATTTCCTTATTCGAATAACCACTACCACTACCCAAATTAAAAATTTTACTCTCACCACTATTTAAAAGATGCTTCAGGCCCATCAAGTGAGCTTTCGCCAAATCTTCCACATGGATATAGTCTCGGACACAAGTCCCATCCTTCGTCTCAAAATCTGTGCCAAATAATTTGAATTCTGGTAATTCGCCTTTGGCATATTTCAAAATCCGCGGAATTAGATGTGATTCTGGAGTATGTCCCTCCCCAATCTCTCCATCCCTGTCAGCACCACAAGCATTAAAATAGCGAAAGCACACACTTTTTAGACCATATGCCTTATCGTAGTCAGCAAAAATCATTTCCAGCATTAATTTTGTCTTACCGTAAGGATTGATTGGTAGTAGTGGACTGTCCTCGACGATAGGCACTTTCTGGGGATTTCCATATACCGCTGCTGTCGAAGAAAAGACGATTTTATTCACCTCAAATTTTTTCATTACTCCCAGCAAATTCAAACTATTTACTACATTATTTTGATAATATTTTTGTGGGTCAACCACCGATTCACCTACTTCAATAAAACTGGCAAAATCCAAAACTGCCTCCATATTATATTTAGTAAAAACATTTTCAATCTCATGTATATTTGCCAAATCTCCCTCAACTAATTCACCCCATTTTACTGATTCACGATGACCGGTAGACAGGTTGTCAAAAACTACTGTCTGGTAGCCCATCTCACTCAACAATTTATTGACATGCGATCCAATATATCCCGCCCCACCGACAATTAATATCATTATTTTATTAAGATTAACAAACCACCGATCAAACTATTGATAATACCTATCAACCCTCCAAAAGTAGATACCAATAAGATTTTTTCAGGGCTATGGCCAAGAGGTGCTAGGAAAAATAAAAACAAACTCTCTCTGGCGCCAAACCCTGCAATCGATATCGGCAGCACTAGAGTCAGGGCAATCACTGGCACAAAAATAAATATTTGTAATAGGCTAATCCCCGCCCCAAAAATAAGACTATAAAACCAAAAGGGCATCATCCAAAATGGTTCGCCGATAAGTGATAACAAAAAACAATTCCTAATTCTCCTTCTATTCCCCTTATATAGTATTTCCATCACTTCCACCAATTTGTGCAAAAATTTGAATCGACTGAAATATTTATTATAAAATCCCTCAAAATCAAAATAAAATACTACCAAAAAAAAGATTATCACTCCTCCAAACAATCCTCCAAACAACCAAAGTAGCATATCGGGGAATACATACCCCAAAGCCTTCCCTGACAGCAAGGCCGCAAATCCAATGACCACAAAAGCCGATAGCCCCACCACCCGATCAATGATTACCGATGCTGCCAGTTTTGTCTTCGACAATTCCGGATAAGTTTTTAAAAGTGGCAACCATTTAATCATGTCCCCAGCAACCGCCGAGGGGAAAAAGAGACTATAAAAACCACCCAAATAAGTTGCCCTAGTAAAATTCCAATAATCTTTCATGGTAGTTTCCTCCAAAACTAGCCAACTCCACCGCACCCCTCCCATTATCGATGTCAAAATTACATAAAACACCATAGCCACTACAAACCACCATGGCACTGCCGATATTTCCCCCAATATTTTTATTATATCCACCTTTCTAAAGGCTAAAAATATCAACACCACCGAAAACAATAGCCTAGTCCATTTCGAGGAAATTAATCTATTAAACATATTCGTAATCTATACTATACCAAATGGCCCATATCTTGCTAGTTACTCACACTTACCCACCGGCCATCGATGGCGGCTCACAAGTGATCTATAAAATTGGTCAATATCTAAAATCTCAAGGACATCAAATAATGGTGTTGTCTAGTAACGCCACCTCGACCGATGATTTCACCCATTCATACAAACCAGTAAACAGTTATTTACCAGTATATACGGCATTCCATCGTCCACTAAAATTATTTTCTAAAGTTCTTAGCAAAGGTCCTATTTTCAAATTTATTCCTTTTATCAAGTTTCTCGTTTCCTGTATCCAATTTCATCCTGACTATATTATCTCCGGCCCTCTGCCCACTACTTCAGTTTTATATGCCAGTTTTATCAAAAAAATAACTGGTGCCCGCCTGATTATCAACGCTTCTTTCCACCACACTGATCCAGAATTTAGCCAACCACTACTTATCAAAGCACTCAATTCCTCTGATTTTATTTGGACCCTCACCAATTTTGAGACTAATTATTTTCATCAGCATTTTAATATTCCTCAATCAAAACTAATTAATCTTGGCAATGGCGTTGATAAAGGATTTATAAAGACAAAAATAAAAAATAAAAAATCAAATAAAATTATATTTATTGGGTCTATGGCTGCCCACAAAGGAATTTTTACTCTTATTGACGCTTTTTCTGAGATCTGCCATCTGAGATCTGACTACTCGTTGACTCTCGCTGGTCAAAAAACTCTCTATTCACCAATTATCGAAAACAAAATCAATTCACTTCCAGAATCAATCAAGTCACGTATAAAAATAATCTACAATTTTAAGTCTGAAGAACTGACTAAACTGATAGACCGATCAACTGTCCTTGTTTCTCCCTCGACTCAAGAGAGTTTTGGACTAGTCCTGCTCGAAGCTATGGCCCGAGGCGTACCGGTAATTGGTGCCGACATTCCTGCTTCTATTGAACTAATCACCAAATCCCAAGCTGGTCTAATTTTTCAACAAAACAATGCTTTTGACTTAGCCCAAAAAATATCCCAAATTAGATCCAACCAAAATGGTATAACTTTTGCATTAAATCACACATGGGATAAAATAGGGGAGTCGTTATGGCAAAAAATATCTTCGTAATCATCATTGTCATTTCTTGTCTGCTCCTCTATAAACTTTTCACGAAATCAACTATCACCAACAATGTAAACATAAAAATCAAAAACGAAAATTACACACTTGAAGTCGCTAAATCTTTATCTCAAAAAGCCGCTGGACTAATGAATAGAAGTTCACTTTGTCCCCATTGTGGCATGATTTTTGTCAGTAGTTATCCCAGTCCCCAAATCTTCTGGATGAAAAACACCCTTATCCCCCTCGATATAATTTTCCTAGACTCTCAGGGTAAAATTATCAATATCGAAGCCGCCCCAGCCCAAGCCAAAACCGCCGATGGCAATTATCAATATTTCTCCAGTTCCTCACCCGCCCAATATGTCATTGAATTAAACCTAGGAGATAGTCAAAAGTTAAACCTAACCACCGGTGATCAAATCCCCTTACCCCAATTTTAGTATCATCATCCCGCATCACAACGGTCGAGAATTTCTCACTACCTGTCTCAAGTCTGTCAACACTGCTATCAAATTAGTTCCCTATTCTAAATTCGAAATAATCATTATCGACAACGCTTCTACCGATAATAGTTTGCAAAATATTAAAACAAAAATAATTCATAACCAAAAAAATTTTGGGTTCGCCAAAGCAGTTAATCAGGGTATATTAGCCGCCAAATATAATTATGTTTGTCTTCTCAACAATGATCTTTTGTTGGACAAAAACTGGTTTAAATATATTGTCAAAAATATATTAGAGTCTCCGAAGTTCACCACTTTTTGCGGCACAGTTTTGAGTAAAGACGGTTCCAAAATAGAATCTCAGGGCTTGCGCTATTTTATGTCTGGCCGCTGCGAAAACATCAATAACGGCAAACCTTTTGACTGTTCGCTGATCACTGACCACTCATCACTAGTTTGGGGCAGTTCTGCTGCTGCTGTCATCTATAAAAAAGCCGATATTGTTAAAGTTGGCCTATTTGACGAATCATTTTTTGCCTATATCGAAGATGTTGACTTATCCTATCGTCTCAACAAAAATAAATACAAAGCCTTACTTATTCCATCAGCCATTTGCTATCACCTCGGTGGCGGTACCTCCAGCAAAATGGGTACTTTACGCCAATACTATACTCTCCGCAATTGGCTAAAACTAATTGTTAAAAATTATTCAATTTTTGAAATAATCAGGCATTTTCCCAGTATATTAATCGAGCGCCTCCGCAATTTGTCCTATTTATTAAAATCCTTGCTAAAATTTAATTGAATGCTTAGCTCCACTCCTGATATGTACACTCCTGAAGCAGAAAAACTGTATGATTTATATTTTGATGTTGCAGCCCAAAAATGGATTGCTCATCCCAAGCCAAAATACTCACCTCACAACCGAATTACTCCCCCAATTGTTAATTATCACGGCAAAGAGCTTAGAATTATTCTAGGCGACCCCAAAGGTCCAATTATTCAGGAAATAAAAACCAGATGATTATCGGCATCGACGTCTCTTCTGTTCCCTATGGCACCGGTGTTAGTAACTACACTACCAATTTAGTCCGCTCTCTCGTTACCTTAGACAAAACCAATCAATACAAGTTGTTTTTTTCATCGCTTCGTCAGCCATTGCCATTAGAAATAAGCGAATTATCAAAATATTCCCACGTCAAAATTTATCACTTTCGTATTCCTCCTACAATTCTCACTTGGCTCTGGAACGATTTGCATCTACTACCTATTGAGTTGTTTATCGGCAACTGTGATGTTTTTCACACTTGGGATTGGACTCAACCCCCGACAAAAAGTGCCAAAACTATTACTACTATTCACGACTTTGTCCCGTTTTTATTTCCCAGTACCCAACACCCTAAAACAATCTCTACTTTCAAAAAAAAATTATCTCTCGCCGTTGCCGAATGCTCTCACTTTATCTGTGTTTCTCACAATACCCAAACAGATTTAAATCAACTTTTTCCTCAAATACCCAACTCAAAAGTTTCGGTTATATATGAAGCTGCCGACAAAAAGTATGATCAGTTTGTAAAATTATCTCCACTCCAAAAGCAAATTAAAATCAAAAAAATTCACCACCTCTATGGATTATCAAATTTTATATTGACCCAAGGTACCCGAGAACCACGTAAAAATTTGGACCGTCTCATTAAAGCGTTTATCATTTTCAAGAAAAACAATCCCCAATCAAAAGTCGAACTAGCTATATCCGGAAAATATGGCTGGGGTAATGATGTTCAGCCGCCCGCCGATAATTCAGTCAAAATATTGGGTTTTATCCCCGAAAAAGATATCGTCGCTCTCCATGCTAGTGCCCTTTGTCTGGTAATGCCCTCACTCTACGAAGGATTTGGACTACCACTTATTAAATCAATGAAAGTCGGTACCCCCGTCATCACCAGCAATTTATCATCTCTGGCAGAAATTGCCGGCAATGCTGCTTTGCTTGTCAATCCTACTAGCACTAGTGAATTATCAGCCGCAATTGAAAAAATAGTTACTTCCCCCAGTTTTCGTCGAACTCTGGCAAATCGTGGCTACCAGCAAGCCTCCAAATTTTCTTGGACTACTGCCGCCAAGCAGACCTTAGCAGTTTACAATAAGGTATATGAAAATCGGGATTGATGGCAACGAGGCCAATATTGAAAATCGGGTTGGAGTCGGCCAATATGCCTACAACATCATTTCGCAACTTCACCAACACGATACCACCAACCATTATTATATTTATCTCAAAAGCCAGCCCCTAACTGACCTCCCTCCAGAAAATGACCACTGGCATTATATTATTTGTGGTCCCAGCCAGCTCTGGACTCGCTTTGCTCTGCCCCTGAAACTATTTACCCAACAAATAAAATTAGATTATTTTTTTAGTCCCAGCCATTATTCACCTCTATTTTCACCCTGTCCCACCATTCCTACAATTCATGATCTAGGCTATTTGGACTCCCTAGACCAATTTAACAAAAAAGACATCTACCAACTAGTCAACTGGACTCGACAGTCTATTCAAAAAGCCCATCATATTATAGCCGTTTCCGAATTTACCAAAAATGAAATCCATCGAATCTACCATATACCCCTAACAAAAATTTCTGTCATCCCCAACGGAGTAGGGGATATTCCCCAATTTTCGACACTTGCTCAGAAAAAAGTATTAAAAAAATTCAATATCAACTCACCCTATTTTCTGACCCTTGGTACCCTCAAACCCAATAAAAACATCCCTTTCTTATTATCTGCCTTTTCCCAGACTAACGAGAAATTACTAGTTATTGCTGGCAAAAAAGGCTGGCTATTCAACGATATTTTTACTATTGTCAAAAAATTAAAACTCCAAAAGCGGGTTATCTTCACCGACTATATTACCGAAAATGAAAAGTGGATATTACTCAAAAACGCTACTGCCACTGTTCTGCCTAGTACCTACGAAGGTTTTGGTATCCCTGCCATCGAAAGTCTCTACTCCGGTACCTCAGTCATCGCCAGTGATATTCCTGCTTATCGGGAAACACTCAGTCATGATGTCACCTATATTGATCCCCAAAATCAGACAGATCTAATAGCTGCTCTCAACCAAACCAAATCAAAAAGGTTAGTTGTTGTAGAAAAAAAGTATACCTGGACCAATTCAGCCAAATTATTAATTACCCTCTTTTCTAAGATATAATCAACCTATGAACGAATATGTCGGTCAACCAATCACTCTCAAGAATATTGTTCCCAAATTTTCAAACAGACTTATGACTATTTTTCTCGAGTTTTGGCTATATTTTTTAAAATTAGTCGGTCTTATTCCCTTTCACTCAGTTCGTAAATTTTTCTACATTTTGTCTGGTATTGACATGCCCCTAGATTCCGCCATTCATATGGGAGCCAATTTTTTTAAGCCATCAGGCATCAAAATTGGTCATGATTCCATTGTTGGTTCCAATGCATTTTTAGATGGTCGCGCTCCGCTCAACATTGGGAATCATTCTAGTCTGGCTAGCGAGGTCATGATCTACAACGATGAACACGATATCCATTCTCCCAATTTCAAAAATTCTTATGGACCAGTCTCTATCGGTGATTATGTCTTTATTGGCCCCAGATCCATTATCTTACCCAATGTCAAAATAGGCAACGGCGCTATCATTGCCGCTGGTGCAGTTGTTACCAAAGACGTCCCTCCATTTGAAGTTTGGGGAGGTGTCCCCGCTCAGAAAATTTCTAACCGTCAATTAAAAAATCCCCATTATACCCTAGGGCGGGTAATGCTCTTCCAATAAAATGAAAAAAATAATTTTCTCTATTATCTTTACCCTAAACATATTTTTTGTTTTTTATCTCATCACCCCACTTCCCCAAATTCCTGATTTAGCCAATTCCCAAAAATCAGATTTGCCCGGTGACACCACTCAACAAAAAAATATCTCCGGTTATTTTACCAATCTATCTCGGACCGAAGTTATCACCTTTTACAAGGCCAATCTCAACGGACCATTCCGAATTCAATTAAACCATCCTCCCGAAAAATCCAAACAAATTATCGGTGACACCACCCAAAGTTATTATTTAGAAGAATTTGTTTTTCCTTTTAAGGGTTCTGTCTTTATCAATGGTTTTGACTGGCAAAAAGATGTCTTTACTCGCCCCGAAAAAAGAATTGCCAACAAACTTTATTATCATGACGTTGAATATCAATCCAAAATAACTGTCAAATCCTTCCCTACCAGCCTACTTCAGAGGATAATCTTCTTTGTCCTTGGCGAAACGATTCTATTTTTAATATATTTTTCCTATCGTAAATTTGTCATCATGCGTCATGAATAATCCTCTCCTATCAATTATCATCGTCAACTGGAACACCGCCGATATTACCGTCAATTGCCTCAAATCAATTCTCACCGACAAGGGTCTCTTAGATATCCCTTTTGAGATAATTCTCGTCGACAATGCCTCCACTGACGACAGTGTCAAAAAAGTTAAACAACTCCAGATAAAAAATCTAAAATTAATTCTCAATACCGAAAACTTGGGTTTTGGTAAAGCCAATAATCAAGGTATAAATATCGCCCGCGGAAACTATCTGTTACTTCTCAACACCGATACCATCATCCTTCATAGTGCCATTAGCCAATCACTAAATTGGCTCAGTAGCCATCCCGAAGCCTACGGGTGCACCGCTCAACTATTAAATAAAGACAAATCAATTCAACCCAGCGGTGGTTATTTCCCCAATATTTTCAATCTGACCACTTTATTACTCCATCTCGACGATCTCCCTTTTGTCAATCAATTCGTTCATCCTTTTCATCCTCATTCACCCGATTTTTATACTCATGATAACTATTTCCAAAAAGACCATTCCCAAGATTGGGTCACCGGTGCTTTCATGCTAATTCGCGCCGAAATTATCAAAAAAGTAAGTGGTTTTAACGAAAAATTTTTCATGTATGGTGAGGAAGTTGAAATGTGTTATCGGATTCATCTCCAGTACCCTCGTCTCCAACTATGGTACCTTGTTGGTCCCCAAATAATTCACTTAGGGGGTGCCTCAGCTACCAACCCCTCTCAAGTATTTACTCGGGAATATCTCGGGATTCAAACTTTTTTTCAAATGTATCGACCTGTTTATCAACAAAAAATTATTAACCTATTAATTTTTATCAATAGTATTTTACAAAAAATCTTAAAATTTATTAGATCTCATGTTTAAAAAGTTGTCATTTCTTCGACCCATCTTAGCTATTCTCATCATCTTTATTCCTCTCTATCCCAAATTCCCCCTTGCCTCGGTTACTGGTACCTATGTCGCCATTCGACTGGATGACATTGTAGTTGCCCTATCTATTTTAGTCTGGATAATTTATCAACTAAAATCCAAATTTCCTATCTTTAAAGAGCCAGTTACTTTCCTAGTATCAGCCTATTTCTTGGCGATAACTATTAGTTTGTTAAATGCCATATTAATTTATCAAACCGATCCCTCAAACATTCTTATTTTAAATTTTCTCCGCCGTTTTGAATATATTTCCCTGTTTTTTATCACCACTTCCACACTCAGTAGTGTCAAAAACTATCGTCCTTATTATATTTTTCTCTCCCTGACCACTATTGGTGTCCTCATTTATGGTTATGGCCAAAAATATCTTCAATTCCCTATTGTCTCCACTATGAATTCTGAGTTTAGTAAGGGTCAACTACTCCAAATGGATAATTGGAGCCGAATTAGCTCGACATTCGCCGGACATTATGACCTCGCCGCCTTTTTAAGTATTGTCCTAGTAATTATCGGGGGAGTAATTATTGTCCAAAAAAACATTTACCTAAAACTTACCAATATTATTATCTGGTTGTTTTGTTTCCATCTTTTGACCCTGACTGCTTCACGAGTCTCCATCTTCGCCTTCTATGGCGGTATGATCCTCGCTACAGTCCTCCTCAAAAAATATTGGTGGATTATCCCCGTCACCTTCTTTTTTGCCCTAAGTATTTTTAACAGTAAGGATCTCAATCAACGCCTCCTAGCGACTATTCCCGCTCTAAAAAAACAACTCTTTCCCACCGCTATTCCCACCAAAGTCCCCGTAGTCGTTTTACCCACATCGTCGCCAGTTGTCATCGCCAAAACCACCCCCATTGTTATCAGGGTTACTCCTATCCCCACCGTTATTCGTCACGGACCAATCGACGAATACATTCCCATTGATGCCGATGTTGGTGTCGCTCGTTCTGGCGAAATTAGATTCAACGCTGAGTGGCCTCGGGCAATCACTGCCTTCCGTAAAAATATATTATTTGGTACCGGACTCGGCTCCATCACTCTCGCCACTGACAATGATTACCTTCGATCCTTAGGGGAAACAGGCGCCATCGGTTTTATTTCCTTTATGGCCATATTTATATATTTTGCCTACATGACTTATCAAAAACAGTCAGCCACCAACTTAGTCTTTCTGGCCTCGATGGTGACTTTTTTAATCAACGCTACCCTCATTGACGTTTTCGAAGCCTCAAAAACTGCTTATTTATTTTGGATAATGATGGGTTTTTATTATCATTCCCTCAAAAATTCAAAACTATGAATAAAGTCTCACTTATAACTGGGTCTACTTCTGGAATCGGTCTAGCTATTGCCCAAGAACTTCATGCGCTTGGCCACATTGTTATTCTAAACAGTAACGCAGATATTGATGTTGATTTTATAAAAAATAATTTCAGCAACTCTGATAACATTTCTTTTTTTAAAGCTGATATTTCCAATAAAAGTGACCTAGAAAAATTAAAAGATTTCATTAAAGCAAAATACTCTCGTCTGGATTCCCTAGTCACCAATGCTGGTATTATGCCTACCCCTTGCGGGATTAATGATATTACTGATGAAAATATAGATAACACAATAAATGTAAACCTTAAGGGAACTTTTTGGACTTTGAAAATTTTAGGTAACTTAATTAAGGACACTTCAGACAACGGTTCAATAGTTTGCATCTCATCAGTCGATGGATTAATTGGAGAACCTTATGGTGTTATTTACTCAGCCACCAAAGCTGGAATAATTTCTCTAGCGAAATCGTTTACTCGATATTTTAAGAATTCAAACATTAGAGTAAACGTTGTCACCCCCGGCCTTATAGATACCCCATTATCAAATAGTACCGGTGAAAAACCTAGTGACACCACCGACCTGTCAATCATTCAGAGAATTGGTAGACCTAGTGAAGTATCAAGTTTAGTTACTTTTTTGCTATCTGATAAAGCTTCATATATTACCGGCCAAGTAATTTCAGTCGATGGGGGATTCACATTAAAATAAAATGACTAACAGTTGGCCAAGACATTTTTTTGTTATTTTGATCTTAATGCTTGGATTAGGATTACGACTCATAAATTTTCAACAGCCAATTGCTGATTGGCATTCCTTTAGACAAGTCGACACCGTCTCGGTCACTCGCTATTTTACCCAGCATGGTTTTGACTTTTTCCATCCCCACTATTATGACATTTCCTCCACCCAATCGGGCCTCGAAAATCCACAGGGGTATCGCATGGTCGAAGCTCCTATCTACAATACCATTACTCTCTTTGTCCACTATCTCACTCACCAAAGTGTCGAGAATTCATCCCGTCTAGTCTCCATCTTATTATCACTTGGTAGTGGATTCTTAATATACTTATTTGTCTACAAGACTACTGGGCAATTTTTACCCTCGTTATTTTCTCTGGCTATTTTTATGTTTTTACCTTTTAACATTTATTACTCTCGGACAACTTTACCCGAACCTACAGCTGTTTTCTTTATGATGCTCTCACTCTATTTATTCTCTGACTATCTATATATCTCGGCCATATCATTGGCCTTAGCCATACTCATTAAGCCGTTCACCGCCATCATTATATTTCCTACACTTGTTACTTTGATTTTTATTCATAAATCATACTTCATAAATCATAAATCAATTACAAAGTTGGCCACTTTTGCTTTTGTCGCTCTTTTGCCTTTCATCCTCTGGCGTTGGTGGATCTCTCAATTTCCAGAAGGAATACCCGTCAGCAATTGGCTTCTCAACAATGGTATTACCACCACCTTTCCTACCTGGTGGCACGGCTACAACCTCTCCTTTCTCAACCAAATGATTGCCCTTCGTCCTCACTGGTGGTATTGGCTGTTTCAAGACAGACTGGCCAGTCTAATTCTAGGTATCTATGGAATTATTCCCTTATTTTTGGGTTTAGCTTATGTCCGAAAATTCAGTCAACAAATTTCTCTAAGCCTTGTTGCTGGTATTTTGCTATTTTTCATAATAGTCGCTCAGGGAAATATCCAACATGATTATTATCAAGTATTAATTATTCCTTCAATCTCTATTCTAGTTGGGCTTGGTTATTATTACATTTACCTTCTACTTTTCCCCAACTATTTTCTAAAAATATTTATCATACTTTCACTGTTTTTCCTTTCCATATTTTTTTCATTTGATCGCATCAAAGAATACTACAAAATAAATAATCCTCAGATCGTCAGTCTTGGTCAAGTTATTAAAGAAAAATTACCCAATAATAGTTTATTAATTGCTCCCTACAATGGCGACACCACTCTTTTATATTATACCGGTCTCTCGGGTTGGCCCACTGAAATTTATGATTTTGAAAAAAAAGTGTCCGAGCACCCCACTCAACCGATTTATTTACTATCACTCAACTATGACCAATATACCAACACTCTAATTTCCCAATATCCTACTATAATAAAAGAAAATAATTATATTATTCTCAAAATTTCCCCATGACCGCAGCCAAAAGAAATATTCTCATGATTACCCCTTATATTCCCCGACTCAATCAGTCTGGTGGTCAGAACAGCTCATTCTATTCAATCAAATATCTATCCCCCCACAACGACATTACCCTAATTAGTTATAGCCGCGACGAAGAAGGGCTTGAGGAGATCGAGCAATATTGCAAAAAAGTTATTGTTGTCAAAAGAGGCACCACTTGGAATTTACGCAATATACTCCTAGCTGGTTTTAGCTCATATCCGTTTTTGGTCATTAACTATATTTCCAAAGATCTCTCCCAGACTATAAAAAATGAGCTAGATTCCAACAAGTTTGACCTCATCCACTGTGACAGCTTTTACCCCATACCCAACATCCCTAAAACTGATGTACCCATATTACTTGTCGATTTAACCATCGAATATCTTGTCTATCAACACTATGTCGAAAGTCTCAAGGGCTGGAAAAAAATTATTGCCCCGCTTTTATGGATCGATGTCCTCAAGCTAAAATATTGGGAAGTCCACTATTGGAAAACAATTCACACTGTTATCGCTTTCGCTTGGGAAGACCAAAAGTTAATTCGGAACACTACCGGTCGAGACGATATTGGTTTATTTCAAAATGGTGTTGACAAGACATTTTATCAATCAGCCGCCAAGGTTCCCAAAAGTAAATATCCCTCCATTCTTTTTGGATTTTCCAATATGAAATGGATGCAAAATAGAGAATCAGTCGATCTCATTCTCGAGAAAGTCTGGCCCAAAATATCAGCCGAAGTCCCCGAATGTAAGTTGTATATTATCGGTAGATACGCCAAAGATTTCTATGGACACTTGTCTTCAAAAAACATTATTGTGGCCGAGGCAGATATTGATGGCCACAAATTAGATCGGTTTTATTATTTATATCACTGTTGGCTTCTGGTCGCTCCTATGGGCAGTGGCGGGGGTACCCGCAATAAATTTCTCGAAGCCCTAGCTTGTGGCATGCCGATTGTCACTACACCAGAGGGAATGGGAGGGATAAAAATAGACAACAATGTCCACTCAGTCATTTGTCCACTTGATAAAATCGCTTCTGAATCAATCAAACTTATAAAAAATACTTCCAATATTAAAAAAATGGGGATTGCCGCCCGCCAGTTAATTCGCCAAAAATTCACCTATGAAAAAAGTGTTGAAGATCTCAACAACATCTATGCCAAAATTACCCAAAAATAAGAATCCCATTCTTTCCGTCATTATTCTCGACTACAATGCCCTTACCTATCTTCATCAGCTCTTTCAGTCTATTTGCCGTTCGGTATTGACTCATAAAATTGAGGTTATTCTGGTCGACAATGACAGTCAAGACAACTCCCTAAATATTATCCAAGACTCAAACTACCATCATCCTCAAATTGAGTTTAAGTATCTCCAAAACGGTGGCAATATCGGGTTTGCTGCCGGCAACAATCGGGCAGTTAATATCTCAAATTCTTATTCAAAATATATTCTATTCCTCAATCCAGATACCACAGTTGAACCAAACACACTCCAAGGCATGATTGATTATTTAGAAATACATCCGAAGGTAGATACTGCTACTTGTCATGTTACCCTCGCTCTAACCGGCAAACTACAACCAGAATGTCATCGTGACTTCCCCACTCCCCTCAACGCCTTTTTACACTTCTCCGGTATCTCTAGCCGCTTATATTTTATGCAATATTTGGATTATACTCAGGTCCAAAAAATCAATGCCTGCGTCGGAGCTTTTTACCTGTTGAGACGTGAGGTGGGGGAGAGTGTCGGTTGGTGGAACGAAAAATACTTTATGTATGGAGAAGATCTAGATTTTTGCTACAAGGTCAAACAAAAAGGTTATAGTCTCTACTTCATTCCATTTTTCAAGATAAATCACTATCAAGGCATTTCCTCAGGGATAAAAAAGGCCAAGTCAGCGGCCAGTCGGGAAACCAAAATTCGTTCTGCCCGCGCCACTACCAATGCCATGCGAATTTTTTATCGGGAAAATTTGATTAATAATTATCCCAAAATACTCCAGTCCCTAATATACCTTGGCATCAATTTACTAGAATATTATCGTGTTTTCAAAGCCAAATTCTTATGAGCCTAGTCCACATTGTTATTGATGCTCGTCTCTATGGCCCGCGTCACACTGGTCTAGGACGTTACACCAAAAACTTATTAATTGCCTTATCCCAACTCTCCACTTTTGCCAAATATCGTTTTACCCTAATCATTTACCCCGAATTAAAATCGGAAATTAAAAAAGATCTTGGTACCAAATTTGAACTATATTCCACCAAAATAAGACACTACAGTCTCGCCAACCAACTGATATTACCCTTTATTTTATGGTCTCTTCATCCCCACTTAGTCCACTTTACCTATCTTGATAAACCAATTTTATACCTGGGAAAATCAGTAGTCACCGTCCATGATTTAATTAAACATTTTAGTCGTGGACCCTCAACTACTACCCACACCTCATGGTTATATTGGCCAAAGTATTGGGGTTATTTATTGATGAGCTGGTTTATCATTCGCTTCAACCATATTATAGTCCCCAGCATTTATTGGAGAAATTTTATAATAGATAAATACAAAATAAATCCTAAAAAAATAGTCACTACTTACGAGGCCGTCGACAATAATTTTAGAATTATTCATAAATCATATATCGTAAATCCTAAATCATATCTTCTCTACACCGGCAACCTCTATCCTCATAAAAACATTATCGTTTTATTTCAAGCACTTCAACAGTTACCGCATCTAAAATTAAAAATCATTTGTTCCCGAGATATATTTCAAGCCAGAGTTTCTCAATTAGCCCGTAAATTAAATATATCTTCCCAAATAGAATTCTTGGGCTATCTCAAAGACAACCAATTCTCCAAAATCTATTCACAGGCCATTGCTCTGGTCCACCCATCTATACTCGAAGGATTCTCTCTTACCGGCCTCGAAGCCATGTCACTTGATTGCCCAGTTATTGCCGCCAACAGCAGCTGTTTGCCAGAAATATACGGTCAATCTGTTTTATATTTTGATCCCCATGACCCCCAAGAGCTTGTTCGTCAAATTATTAAGTTACAAAATAGCCGTCGCCTCCGCCACAAACTTATCAATCTCGGCCACCTCCAGATTAAAAAATATTCATGGACCAACACCGCCGTACAAACACTCAACTTTTATGAACAAACCCTTGGCTAATGCTAAAATCGCTATTTTTTATGACTGGCTTAACAACTGGGGGGGTGCTGAACGTGTATTAATAAATTTACTCCAGCTCTATCCTCACGCCGAATTATTTACCCTCGTTCATGATCCTGCCAAAACGCAGTGGCTTCCTAAAAATATAATTGTTCACCCCTCTTTTCTCAACAATTTTCCCAACTCAAAATCAAATCCAATTTATTACACCCCGCTTTACAATTTAGCCATCGAACAATTCAATTTTTCCCAATTTGATATTCTAATATCCACCACCTCCACAATTGGCCATGGTCTTCTTGCCCCCCCCAAAACTTTATATATTTGCTATTTTCACAATCTCAATCGTCATGTTTATCTCGACCCACCACCGATATTACTTCCCATCCTAAATATTTACAAAAAAATTGATCAACTATTAATCCACCGACCAGATTATTTTTTCTGTAATTCAAAAACGGTATACAACCGCCTCCAGACCATCTACAAAATTTCACCAAAGATAATTTACCCCGGAGTTGATACTCAAAAGTTTGTTCCAACTAACAATCCCACACTTGATTATTATTTGGTTGTCGGCCGCCAAGTTCCCCACAAAAGAATTGATATTGTTATCAAATATTTTATGGCTCACCACACCAAAAAACTCATCATTGCTGGGCAGGGGAGAGATCATCAAAAACTGGTAAAGTTGGGTCACCACTCGCCCAACGTCATCTTCATACCCAATCCGTCTGATACAGACCTGATAAAGCTTTACCAAAATTGTCTCGCTCTGATTTGTCCCCAACTCGAAGACTTTGGTATTACCCCGCTCGAAGCCCAAGCTTGCGGTCGACCGGTAATTGGATACCGTAAAGGTGGCAATCAAGAAACAATTATTAGTGGAAAAACAGGTATTTTATTTAATCAACAGACTACTCAGTCTCTCCAGCTTGCCATTGCCAAATTATCCCGGTTAAAAATCTCCCCTCGAGCCTGTCGCCAAAATTCACTAAAATTTTCAGACCAAAATTTCATGCTAAACTTTAACCAACACTTAACCAAATTATGGCAACAACACCAAACCACTACATTTTAATTATGTGTGGTGGTAGTGGCCCCCGACTTTGGCCATTGTCACGGTCTTCCCATCCCAAACAGTTTCTCAAATTGTTTGGCCAAAAATCACTTCTCCAAAACACGTTTGATCGATTCTCCCGAATAGTTCCTTCTCAAAATATCTTTATAGTCACTCAGCAAAAATATTTTGGCCAAATCAAAAAAGATCTAGGTTCAGCAATTCTGACAAAAAACATCCTCTGTGAACCAGACAAAAAAAACACCGCCATGGCCATACTCTTCGGAGTCCAACATATTGCCAAAATTAACCCGGAGGCAATTATCACTTCTACCCCCGCAGATCACTTTGTCTCCCTAAAAAGATATTTCCGAAAATCGATTCGCCTCGCCGTCCAATCCGCCGCTAC
The DNA here is from genome assembly GCA_049303675.1 of Microgenomates group bacterium. Lineage (GTDB taxonomy): Bacteria > Patescibacteriota > Microgenomatia > UBA12405 > UBA12405 > UBA2283. The sequence goes on from JBAQNJ010000001.1 coordinate 774,086, forward strand.
CACCAACAAAATAGTTCTCATCGGCATCCATCCCACCTATCCCAACCCCGGATTCGGTTACATTCTGGCCCAGTCCAGTGGCCCAATCAGACAGGTTACTCAATTTGTTGAAAAACCATCAGTTGTTGATGCCCAGCTGCTTATCCACAAAGATGCCCTCTGGAACTCGGGAATATACACCTTTTCTATTTCTTCGCTTCTTGACGAATTCACTACCCACGAGCCGATATATTCCCGACTCTACCATCAATTATCACTTAGTCACCAGCCCAAAAATATTATAAATATTTACAAAAAATCCCCCAGTCTACCTTTAGATAAAGCTATTTCCGAGAAGTCCCAAAACCTAGTTACCTTAAAAGCCAAATTTGTTTGGAGTGATATTGGGGAATGGTTCGCTATTTGGCAACACCTTACTCAAACTGAAAATGGCATCAAAAAAATTTCCCCAGCCAGCAACTATCTCTCGATTAATTCAAAAAATTGTCTAGTTAATGGTCCCAGAGACAAATTAATCGGGCTAGTGGGACTCAACAACCTCGCCATAATTGATTCACCCGATGGCCTATTGGTTTGTAATTTACAAGACACCTATTCAGTGAGAGAATTGGTCAAGGAAATTGTCTCCACCCCCAAGTTAAAAAATTTTTTTTTGAGCTAATGACCGCCAACAATCCCCAAAAGCCATTTTACCAAACCCGTGTTTTTATATTCAATGTTGTCAAAAGAACCATCGACATTTCTTTTTCTTTGGTAGCCATCTTCTTGTTATCACCTCTATTATTGGTCATATCGATTATCATCAAACTTACCTCTGAAGGCCCCGTATTTTTACGCCAACGTCGAGTCGGCAACAATGGCGAATTTGTTATGTACAAATTTAGATCAATGTACAACGGCACCAAATATAAAAATGACATGGACGCATTTCTGAGGGACAACTATCCAGAGTTATGGAAACAATACATCAGAGATGATTGGAAACTGCCCATAAAAATAGATCCACGGATCACCCCTATCGGTCGATTTATCCGAGTCACCTCAATTGATGAGATGGCCCAATTTATCAATGTCCTCAAAGGCGAAATGAGTTTAGTCGGTCCTCGAGCCTATCGCAAGGAGGAATTAGAACAATATGAAAAAAAATATCCCCAGACACAGGAAAACATCAAAATCATCCGCACTGCCAAGCCGGGGATTACTGGACTTTGGCAAACATCAGGCCGAAATGATATGAATTTTGAACAAAGAGCTGCCCTCGACGCCAATTATATTAAAAACAGATCCCTTCGCCAAGAGCTGACGATTATACTCAAAACACCTTTCTCCATGCTCTCGCGCTGGTAAATGGTAAAGTTTTTCTATAAACTAATCTATATGATAGAAATTTCCCCACTCGACAATTCAACTCTCAGTCCATCTCTACCCCCGTCCACCTCAAAAGGTCATAAAATACTGAGGTTCACCATTTCATTCCTCTCAATAATCTTGATCCTAATAACTGTTGTGGCTACTTTTGGCTTTTTTACCATCTATGTCCCTGGCAAAAAAGTCTATCTTCAAGCTCTCTCTCTCAAAAGCGATTTTTCTTCACTTCAAACTGCTATCAACGACAAAGATCTCAAAGGTTCACAAGTTCAGATTGATAACTTGAAATCAAAAATCAGCCAAATCGAAAATTCTATTGGTCAGTTTTCCTATTTTAGCAAGTTACCTTACCTCAAATATTATTATGCCGATGTCAAAAGAATACTTAGTATTGGACTTGAAGGATTAGACACCGGTACTGTCTTAATCAAAGCTGTTGAGCCCTACCAAGACTTCTTAGGATTAAAAGGTTCCACCCAAAGTGGGGCCAAAACAACCGAAGATAGGATCTCCTTTCTCACCCAGTCTATTGAAGGCTTGGTACCCCATCTCGACACTATCGACCAAAAAATAAGCAAAATAGATCAAACCCTAAAAGAAATCGACATCACCCGCTACCCCGAATCTTATCAAGGCATAGCCATTCACGAAAAGTTTAATAAACTTTCTCAAACTCTGGAAATGGTTAAAAAATATCTCGAAAATGGCCGGCCTTTGCTTACCAAAACCTCTTGGTTACTCGGCAAGGATAAACCTCGTAACTATCTGGTAATTTTTCAAAATGACGGTGAACTCCGACCAAGCGGTGGTTTCTGGACTGCCTATGCTACCATCAAAATGGACAAGGGTAAAGTTGTCCCTGGCAATGCCAGCAATATCTACGACCTCGATGACAAGCTCTCGAGCACCATTCCCGCCCCTCGGTTAATTAAGTCATATCATATCAATGTCCCTTACCTCAACTTACGAGACAGCAATTTATCACCCGATTTCCCTACCGATGCCCAAATTTTTCTGACCCAATACTACAAAGCTATGGGGAAGAAAGACCAGTTCGATGCAGTTATTGCCATAGACACCAATGTTTTGATAGACATAGTCAAAGTACTAGGCAAACTCGATACCCGAGTTGGTACCTTCACCACCGACCCCGACAAGAGATGTGATGGTTGTCCCAAAATTATCTATGATTTGGAATGGATTTCTGGGCGGCCTCGTAATTATATCGAAAAAAACCGCAAAGACTTTCTCGCCCCACTCATGCAAGCATTGTTGTCCAATGCCATGGGATCAGAAAAAACCAAGATGCCCTTACTCGGTCAAGCCTTTATCGACAACATATATCAAAAACACATCCTCTTTTATTTCCCGAGCGATGTCGAGCTCCAGAACTCCGCCAATCTGGTCAACATTAGTGGCAATATCAGCCCTACAAATAGTGATTATTTTCACCTCAATGATGCCAACTTTGCTTCAGCTAAAAGCAATATTTTTATTCGTCAAAAAATCAAACATGAAGTCAGTATCGATGGCGAAAATGTTGAACATAAAATTACCGTTACTTATACCAATCCCTCAGCTGCCTCAAACTGTAATCTCGAAAAAGGTGACCTTTGTCTCAACGCCCCAAAATACCGAGACTTGTTTAGATTTTACGTCCCCACTGGCAGCCGGCTAATAAAAATGACTGGATCAGAGGTTGACCCTCTCACCTATGATGAGTTGGGGAAAACCGTCTTTGAGGGATTCTTTGGCAACAAGTATCCTCTCTATGCCAAATCCAGCAGCAAGACCTCAGTCCAATACCAAAGTAGTGTCAAAATGACCAAAGACTACAATTTGTTGCTCCAGAAACAACCTGGCTCTCATCCGATCGATTATGAAATCTGGGTCAATGGCACCAAGAAAGAGTCATTTGTCTGGACAGGGGACAAAAATGTTACGTTATCAAACAACTGAGGCAATTGTTCTAAATCATCACCGGTTCCATGAGTCAGACCAAACAGTTACTTTACTGACACCTCGCCTAGGGAAGTTAATAACCACTGCCAAAGGTTCAAAATCAGTCCACAGTCGTCGTTTAGGTGATTTAGAATTGGGCAATATCGTCAAAGCCCAACTCTACCAAAAAGGTGACCGATATTGGTTAACTGATGTTACTGTGACCCAACACATATTATCTTCTACCAAAAATTTAACCCAACTAAACTTGGTATTTTATTTTCTTGAAGTTATCAATAGTTTGGTAGCTGAAAATCAAATTATCGACCATATCTTTCGCATCACCAAATCCCTAATCAGTTCTATCGAAGACAACAACTTTACCCAGCTTATCAAATCAGAAATAGAATTATTACAAAATCTCGGTTTTGGTGTCCCCGAAAACATTATTATTTCAAAAACACGAGGTGACCTAGTTCTCTGTCAAAGAGAGATAAAAATGTTTCTTGAATCAATTATCGAAAAACCGATACGTAGCAGTAAACTTTTTAGATAATATTTCGTATAATAGTCTATGGCCCAAAATAACTCATCCGATCAAACATCCGCCATTGTCTCACTTTGCAAACGACGAGGCATCATTTTCCAAAACTCCGAAATATATGGTGGCATACAGGGATTTTATGATTACGGTCCAATCGGTTCCCTGATGAAAAAGAATTGGAAAGACCTATGGATTCGTTCCAATGTTACTTCTCGCCCAGATGTTGTCCTGATTGACGGCTCAATTATTACTCATCCTCGAGTCTGGGAAGCATCAGGTCATGTCAAAAATTTCGGCGATGAAATGGTCGAGTGTAAGTCTTGCCACCAACGTTTCCGACTCGACCTGATTGATAATGCCCCCAAATGTCCTGAGTGCCAGGGCGAGTTTACCGCCCCCAAAAAATTTAACATACTCTTCCATACGGAAATAGGCGTTATCGAAGGGGAAAAAACACCTACCTATCTCCGTGGTGAGGCCTGCCAAACGATATATTTAGATTTCAAAAATATTGTCGATTCCTGTCGAGTCAAAATTCCCTTTGGAATTGCTCAAATTGGTAAAGCATTTAGAAACGAAATTACCCCCAAAAATTTTTTATATCGCACCCGTGAATTCGAACAATGGGACGTCCAATATTTTACCCATCCCTCACAAATGGACAAGTGGTATGAATACTGGAAAGATAATCGAATGAGCTGGTACCAAAAATTTTTTAATCATCCAGACTTTCTCCGTTTTCGCCAGCACGCGTCTGATGAGCTAGCCTTCTATGCCAAAAAAGCCTTTGATATTGAATACCATGCCCCTTGGGGTTGGGCCGAAATGGAGGGCATTCATTGGCGAGCTGACTATGATTTAACCCAACATTCCCAGTTTAGTGGACAGGACTTATCTTATCGCGATCCTGTCACTAATGAAAAATATTTACCTCATATTGTCGAGACTTCAGGTGGTGTCGACCGCTCGTTTTTCTTCATCCTCTTAGATAGCTATACCGAAGAAAAACTTGACAACGGTGATACCCGCACAGTTCTAAAAGTTAATCCGTTAATTTCTGCCTACAAAATGGCTATTTTCCCACTAGCAGCCAACAAACCCGAATTAGTCGACAAGGCCCAAGCTCTTTTTTCAACCCTTTCCCACAAGTATTCTGTTGAATTTGACGATAGTGGAAATATTGGCAAGAAATATCGTCGTCAAGATGAGATTGGCACTCCGTGGTGTCTGGTGGTCGACTTCCAAACTCTGGAGGATAACACTGTTTCCATTCGTGATCGAGACACCATGCAACAAATAAGGATAAATGCCGATGAAGTTGACAACTGGTTATCAATACAACTAAACTACTACTATGAAAAATAAAAAAATCTGGCTAGCGATAACCTTAATTTCCGCTTTGACACTGTCAGCTTGTGGCACCAAAACGCCCACCCCTGTAAAAAAACCTCTACCCACCGTAGTTAAAATGGTCGAGATGCCTGTTGCCACGCGACCCATTGTCAATCTCACCCCTCGTCAAGATGGACATATGTTGTTCCTAAAATTAACCGACGTTTCCGCCAATATATCTTCTATTGAATATGAATTAATTTATACCGCCACCGATGGTTCACTAGAAATGGAGAAGGGTCTTGGTGATACCATCAAGGAAATATCCAATACTATAGAGAGAAAACTACTGCTCGGTACCGAAAGTTGCACCAACGGTTGCAAATATAAATATGACGAAGGCATAACCGGTGGCACACTCAGTCTAAAGTTGTTTACCGTAGACGGCCAAGCCTCAAGTTTTGAAACACCCTTTATTCTCAAATCAGGAGCCCAGCTTACTAAAGAAAAAATCTTCAAACTTCCTACGGCCAATTTTGAGGTTCCCATAACTTCAAAATTATCCTCAGCTGATTTCTTTGTCCTCATGAAACAATATAAAGGTGGGTACTCTATATTTAGTAGTAACCCCAGTCCAATCGCCAAAGATTACCCTCAACCATAATGGAATACCACGTTCCAGTACTGCTTCACGAAGCGATCAACCTCCTTGACATAAAACACGGGCAAATATATCTCGATTGTACCCTTGGTAACGGTGGTCACACTCAAGAGATATTGAAAAGAGGTGGAATTGTCTATGGTATCGACAATGATCCCCACAATTTAGAAATAGCCATTGACCGAATTAAGACTAGTGGTCTATCTACCAATTTTCATCCCATAAAAGATAACTTTGGCAATTTACTGGAAATAATAAATAAAAACCATCTCACCAAAATTGCTGGAGTCCTCATCGACCTTGGTCTCAGCTCCAATCAACAAAAAAGCAGTCAGCGCGGCTTTTCCTTCAACGACGAATTATCCCTCGACATGCGTCTTGATCCTCAAACTCAAACCTTGACCGCTGAGGAAATAATAAATACCTATTCCTATGACCAACTCTACGAAATCTTTACCAAACTTGCTCAAGAAACTCAGAGCAAGCCATTAATTATCAGAATAATCTCTGCTCGGCAGAAGGAGCCCATCCGCTCCGGACACAAATTATCCCAGATAGTCCGAGATTATTATCAGTCACGTCATATTCATCCCAAAACTGACCCCAGCACCAAAATATTTATGGCCCTGAGAATCTATGTCAACTCCGAGTTTGAAAACTTAAAAAAAATACTCTTAGACTCTCTAGAATTGACCGGAACCCAAGTTGTTATTATTTCCTTCCACTCCGGCGAAGACAGAATTGTTAAAAACTTCATTAGAGTAAATACCCAGTCTCATCTCATCGACAATCTCACCCCCAAAGCCATTACTCCGACCCTATCAGAAATACACCAAAACAATCTCTCCCGCTCAGCAGTCCTCCGATCGTATAAAATATTGTAATGACCAACATCGTCTTAGTTCTCTTGGCCTCAGCTACCTTTTTAGTCCAGATAGCCTATTCTATTTATTACTCAATTAAAGTAGTTGACCTCAGTAGCCTAGTCAATTCTACTCAACAACAGATAAACACAGATCAAATTACTCTCCAAAGAGAAAAAACACTGTATTTAAGCAGAAATTCCCTCCCTTTTATAATTGACCAAATAAAAGCCAAACACTACCTTCCTTTATCCCATAAAATTGACATCAAATGATAAATTCTGTCAACCGATCAAAAACAGTCCTACTTACCATTGGGTTATGTTATTTTTTGGTGACAGCAAAATTCTTTTATACCCAAATAGTTCGCTATACCTCCCAGAGCAATTTTCTTACCTCCCAAAGTTATAAAACTACCACCGTCAAACCCGAAAGCGGCAGCATCCTCAGTTCCGACGGATCAACTTTATTAACATTTCAAACAGTCTACAAGGTCAGTCTCTATAAACCAGATCTTACCACCCAGCTAGAGCTATTGCCTCAAGTCCTCACCACTATCAACCCAGATATCAACCCTGCCGACTTAGATAAAATAGATAAATTTATCACCAACATCAAACTAAAGTGGATAAACCTCTCCAGCATTTTTACTCAAGAACAAATAAACAACCTCCATGATCCCGGTATTGTCAGTGAAAAATACAATCAACCAGTTTATCCCGAAGATAGTATTGGTAAGCTTTTCCTAAACGAGCACTCCTTACAATCACACTACAAAAGAGAGCTATTTGGCAAGGTAGGCTTTTCTTGGGAAAGCAAAGATGCTGTTGGCCAGACAGTTTTATCTCATCCCAGTTGGATAATTGACCCAATCAACGGCCAAAATATTTCCACCCAAGTCAATCGACAGATTCAGTATCTAGTCGAAGACACTTTATCACAAGGCATTCACAACTTTTCCGCTGACTCAGGAGAAATATTAATTCTAAACCCTCAAAGTGGTGGCATCATTGCCATGAGTGCCTTAACTGCGTCAGCCAGTAGCGAGAGTTCCAACAGTGCCACCTATTTCAACAATCCTATTATCTCCAATCTCTTTGAGCCAGGATCTATCATCAAACCCTTAATTATGGCAGCTGCCCTAGATTCTGGTTCAATTGATTCCAATTATATTTGTCAAAAATGCGACCGCCCCATACAAATAGGTGGATATTCCATCAGTAATTGGGACAGTTCATTTCACCCTCAAACAGATCTCCGAGACATCATCAAAAATTCCGACAATATTGGCATGAGCTATATTATGGAAAGCATGGGTTACGACAGGTTTATAAAATACTTTAACCTGCTTGGTTTTGACAAAAAGACCAATATCGATCTGCCCAACGAAACTAGGCCTATTGTCAAAACTTATTGGCCAGAAATAGACCTCGCCACTGCTTCGTTTGGCCAAGGATTTGCCGTCACTCAAATCCAAATGCTCACTGCCTTCAATACACTAGCCAATCAGGGTCAAAGAGTAAGTCCCCATTTTAACAACAACTACCCGCTGCAAACCGTAAAAATATACCAACCTGAGACAGTTGAGGCAGTCAACCATATTCTCCAGTATTCTGTCGAAAATGGCGCGGTAGCTAAATTCAAACCAGCTAATCTGGAAGTCTGTGGAAAAAGTGGTACTTCACAGGTTGCCGTAAAAGGCGGCTACTCTGATACTTCCACAATTGCCTCCTATATCGGCTTTAGTCCCTGTCAAAACCCCCTTTTTACCATGATTGTCACTATCCACAACCCTCGAACCTCACCTTGGGGCTCCAGTACTGCTGCTCCGATATGGTATGAATTAGCTTCGAAAATACCTTCTCTGCTATAATTACATGCGAAATGATATCCAAAACCCCTAAAATATTTTTCCAAAAAATTAAAAATATATTTTGGCATCTGCCCAAAAGTTTTTTTTATAACATTTATTTTGGTCAACCCTCAAAAAAACTTATCTTGATTGGTGTCACCGGCACCGATGGCAAGACCACCACCGTTAACTTAATTCATCAGACTCTACTTCAATGCGGAATCAAGGCCGGTGCTATTTCCACCCTCGGCGCCAAGATCGGCGACAGAAATATCAGTGTAGGCTTACACACTACTTCTCCTGATCCTAAAAAGGTTAATCAGATATTTCAAGCCATGATCGAAGAGGGGATAACTCATGTTGTTGTCGAAGTTACCGCTCACGCCTTAGACCAATTTAGATTTTTTGGCTGCTACTTTCAGGTATCTGTTCTCACCAACACTTCCCACGAACATCTTGATGACTTTTATGACTTGAATCGCTATATCGCTACAAAGGCCAAGCTTTTTTCTCAATCAAACATAACAATTCTCAACAAAGATGATCCTTCATATAATTCCATCTCTAAGTTATCTTTACAAAATGTAAAGACCTATGGCACCCACCCCAAAAATGATTATTTAGCCACCAATATCAAGCTAACCAAATCAAAACTAATCTTTAAAATAAACAATCTCCCAGTTAGTACCAATAGTAATTATTTATATCAGGTTCACAACATTTTGGCGACATTTGGAGTTATTGATTCTCTTGGACTACCGATTGCCGCTCTGATCGAGATTATCAAGGACTTTCCCGCCATGAAGGGTCGCCGTGAAAATATCCCCAATGATTATAAAATTAATTGCCTAGTTGATTTCGCTCACACCCCAGCCGCACTCAAGTCAACTCTAGAGACAATCAAGCAAATCACTTCTGGAAAATGCATCGTTATTTTTGGCGCCACTGGCGGTCGTGATCCCAGCAAACGCCCCCTAATGGGACAAGTAGTCTCCGAAACAGCCGATATCGCTATTATCACCGCCGATGATACCCGCAACGAAAAAGTTGAGGATATAAACCGACAAATAATTAGTGGTATTGGCCAACCCAAAAATAAAAAATTTATCTATTACGATATCCCCAATCGGCAAGATGCCTTCAACCTAGCTGTCAAACTCGCCGCCAAAGGAGATACCATTATCGCCTGTGGTAAAGGCCATGAAACCACTATCCTTCACGGACACACCGAATACCCATGGTCAGAAGCCGAAGCGTTTAGGACTGCCCTCCGTTATCGATTTGCCAACAATGCCTAAATTTAATCTTAGTACTAGCGACTCTATTGAAAAAAACTACGAGAGGGGATTGTTGCCTCAACGTAATAATAAAGATAAATTTTACTTTGATTCCAGCAGTCGCAGTAATCTGGCCGACTTTTCGCTATCCTCAGAAAACAAAAGAATTATAAACAAAACTGAAAATTTTGCCTATAAATCACTACCACTATCATCATTAAACTTTGACCTTTTTCTTCAAAAACAATTATATAAGTGGATAAAAGAATTAGACTGGTCGTTTCCCATTAGTTCAGTAAAAATTATATTCAATAACCATATATTCAACCATGTTGATATATGGTATGACAAAGATATTCCCATCGCTTACCTTATATCGTATATCGACAAAAATATTACACACGCAGCTTATTTATTTTACGATTCAAAATATTCTCACGGAAATTTACCAATTAGAATTGTATTACAGTTTGTAATAGATTCCCAAAAACAGGATAAAAAATATTGTTATCTAGGACGTTTCTCTAAAGAAATAGGTTTTTATAAACGCAACATGCCCAATTTTGAATATTTTAAGGACAACCAATGGCTAAAATATTAAACATCCACATACTTGGACTCGCCGGTGTCATGACCGCTCCTTTGGCCCAAGCATTAATTAAATTAGGCCACAAGGTTACTGGTAGTGATCAGCAAAACATTTACCCTCCCATCAGTAATCTGATTTCCAACATACCTTTAAACCAGCCACTCGGAGCAATTGATTTAGTCATTGTCGGTTCATCATATAAATCATTCAAAATATGCCAAGAGCAGTTTATAGAAATTAAGAAAAAAAATATTCCATATATCAGCGCTACTCAATATTTGGCTCAAAATTTAATTAAAAAGGAATCAATATTAGTTGCCGGTTCATACGGCAAAACTACTACTACTGCGCTACTCGCATGGCTCATGCCATCTGCAAATTATTTTTTTGGGGGAACAGCTATTGATAATTTTCCCTCAATTAACTTGTCAGATTCACAGTGGTCTATAGTCGAAGCTGATGAATCCATCAATGGCCTAGATCAACAGGCGAAATTTCTTTATTATCCAGTTAAGTATTTGATTCTCACCAGTGCCCAGTGGGAACATAAAGAATCCTATAAATCCGTTGAAGATAATTTTCAAGCCTACAAAAAACTTATTCAAAATATACCCCCAGACGGACTCCTAATATACAATCCAACTGATGCTGATATCCAAAAGCTTTTACCCTATTGCAAGGCTAAAACAATTCATTATGAAAAAAAAGTATTTGATACCAAATTAATTGGTCAACATAATCAACAAAATATTTCTGCTGTTTTTACTTTATCTAAATATCTGAACATTCCATTTGATATTTCCCGATTTTCCGGCATCAGACGACGATTAGAAATTATTTCCGATAAAGATGATATTTTAATAATCGATGATTTTGCCCAATCCGCCGACAGAGTCAAGTCTGCCCTAGAAGCCGTCAAATTTTCCTATCCCCACCGTCGGATTGTTATTTATTTTGAGCCTCACGCCACCTTTCTCCGAAATCAACAGAGCCTCCAACCATTCAAATTCATCACCGATTTCTGTGATGAATTTATCTTAGGGAAAATTATTTTTTCCCCAGATATCAAACCTCGTGTCACCGCCAAAGATTGGCAAAATATTATTGGCAGCCAGATGAAATACTTACCTCTATATGATGATGTTTTACATTATCTAAAACAAAGTTTGCACCCTCGGGATATCCTCATCCATTTTAGTTCTGGTGGACTAGATGGACTCAACACTCTCAAAAAAGTTTATAATAATTAACACATGATTCATTTATACCTTGGCCTACTCTTATTTTCATTTCTGACCAATAGTATTTTGGTTGTTCCCTTTATTAATTTACTCTATCGACTAAAATTCCAACGCCAATCCCAAAACACACTCGATTTTCAAAACAAACACACCACTATATTTGACAAATTTCACAGTCAAAAATCGGGGACTCCAGTTGGCGGGGGATTACTCATAATTAGCACGGTCTCAGTTTTATTCCTCCTCTTATTCCCTATACTTCGATTTTCCAATATTTACATCTCCAGCAATTATAAAATTTCCCAAGAAATTACTATCATCTTTTTTACTTTTATCAGCTTTGCCGTCCTCGGGTTATATGACGATGTTCTCAAATTCTTCAATTTTAGTAAGTCCGGATTTTTTGGACTGAGAATGATGCACAAATTAACTCTTCAGATATTATTATCGTTATTTATTTCACTCTACTTATATATCAACTTGGGGATCAATTTTGTTTATGTCCCCTTTGTCGGGGCCGTGAGTTTGTCCTGGCTGGCAGTGCCACTCTATACCTTAATTATTGCCACTTTTGCCAACTTCTTTAACATTAGTGATGGCTTAGATGGATTATCCTGCGGCCTATTGATGATCGCTCTCTTTGCCTTTTGGTTCTTATCCAATACTTCGCTCGACACTCCTATTTCCCTATTTCTCGCCTTGTGGATAGGCGCCTTAATTGCTTTTCTCTACTTTAATGTCTACCCCGCCAGAATTTGGCTGGGCGATGTTGGCTCACTATCGTTTGGGGCCACCTTTGCCCTAATTGCCATTATCTTAGGCAAACTCGTCCCTCTAATAATAGTTGGCTCACCTTTTATTGTCGAAGGATTGAGTAGTGCCCTCCAAATATTTAGTAAAACTTATTTTCACAAAAAGATATTCCCAGCAGCACCCATCCATCTAACTCTCCAAAAAAAGGGCTGGGAAGAGCCCAAAATAGTTTTCCGAGCCTGGCTGGCAGGGATTATATTAGCAATTTTTGGCCTATGGTTGGGACTAAGCTAAACGACGAGATCACCAAGTATTTGGGCATACCCTATTTTACCAACAAGGGTAAATATCAAAACTCAGGTGAAAATGTTTTTGTGGGCAAGGGCAGCGCCCGAGAGATTGCTCTAGCCACGATTGATCTCGCCAATCAACAAAATATCAAGTTACTTAATCTCAGCGCCTCACAAATCCACAATTTTCAGCAGAAAAATCACTTGGGTATCGACTGTTCCGGATTGGTATGCCATCTCTTAGATCTGAATGTAAATGTCCGTCGAACATCAGCCGATATGCTCACTTCTCCTCCCTTGGCTCAACCTGTAAACCAGCCCCAAACAGGGGATTTGATTCGCCAAAAAGATGGCGGCCACGTATTATTAGTTTTATCTATCAATAAAAATATCATTACCTATATACATTCATCCCGAGCAACTCATGGAGTTGTGGTGGAGTCAAAAAACATCACTTTAATTCCCCATCAGGGAATATGGAGAATTACTTCTCCTCAACTAGCTCACGATAAGTAATTGGAGAAAGTGATTGGATCTCAACTTCTGTTCCACATTCACCGCATTCCAGAATATCACCCACCACCATTCCCTCAATTGGGACAATTTCCGCATTACAATCGGGACACATTATCTTGACATTCGCATCATCCATAAATTTTAGTTAAAATATAATTACTCTATTATATGACACCTCTAGAACAATTTGGCCTAGTATTTCTTAAACGTGAAGATAAAAATATAACCGGCTCAGCCAAAGACCGTGCTATTGATCTTCAGACAAACCAAAAAATGACTCACGCCGTCATTTCCTCAACCGGCAATGCGGCTATTTCCGCCCAATATTTTTGTCACTTAAAAAATATCCAGCTGACTACTTTTATTTCACCTAAAACTAGCCTCCAAAAGATAAAACTCATTGATAATCCGATTGTTACCGATAAACCAATATCAGAATCTTTCAAATTTTCCAAAAAAAATCACTCTTATTTATTACGCCAATCAACTGACCCCATTGCTTTACTGGGCTATCAAAAGATCGGCCAAGAAATTATTGTTCAATGTCCCCTAATAACTAGCCTATTTATTGCTGTAGGTAGTGGCACCACTTTATTGGGCATCTCTCAGGCCCTACCAAAATCAGTCAAAATATTTGCAGTTCAACCAGCATCACACTGCCCAATAGCTTCTCATTTTGACAAAGATTTCCAACCAGAGTCGATGACTATTACCGACGCCCTCAACACCAAATTATTACCCCTAAAACAAAAGGTTATTGATGCTTGTTTTTCGGGAGTTGTTGTCCAAAACAAAGACATTCTCCCCACAATTGATACTTCAGCCGAAGGCAACCTCGCTTATGCTGGTTACCTCAAAGCCAAAACTAGGCACCAACTCGGTAACTATCCCGTTATAGTTTTGACCGGTACCCAGCGATGACCCCACTTGAAAACCACCTCAACTCACTTCCTTATATTTTCTACTTCTTAGTAGTTGATCCATATCTCGACATCAGTTTGCCCGATCTTTCCAATTTTATATCCATCTCACCTCAAAAACTTGGCATTACTCTTGACCAAAAAAATTCCGGTCGACTCTTATCCCATCCCCTATGTTTGGATTTCATTAAGAAAAACACCCCCTCAGGATTCGTTCCGGCTATTATTCCCTTCAAACCTTCTCCCAAAATTGATTTGATTTGTACCCAAAATAATTGGGTCAAAATAAGCAATCCCAGTTCAACCAACCGCTACTTTGAAGATAAAATAATATTCGCCGATCTCTTAGATAAACAGGGCATTTCTCACCTTCCTCATCTTATCAGTACTTTTAACCACCAAAACTATCACCAAATTCAACAAAAATTTGGCCAACATCTGGTAATTCAAACCCATTTTGGTTGGGCTGGAAATAGCTCCTACCTTAGCCATGATTTTAACGATATCAATAGCAAAATAGTTGACGGCACTCCCATAAAAGCCTCGCCTTTTTTTCAGGGGATTTCCCTAATTAATAACTGTTGCCTAATTGACAATCAACTTATTCAAAGTCCTCCTGGGCTACAGTTCACCGGCCACCCGCTCTTAACTGACAACCCTCTGGCTACAGTCGGGCGACAATGGCCCTCGCATACTCCTGCCAATATCAACCAACAGCTTTTTGACATCACTACTAATTTTTCAAAAATATTATCTAGTCATAAATATAAAGGTTTTTTTGGACTCGATTTTTTTGTCAGCCAGGACAAAGTTTATCTCCTCGAGTGTAATCCCCGCCTTACCGCCTCATTTGCCTTTTATACTCAAATTGAGCAAAAAAATCAGCTAGATCCATTATTTTATTACCACCTACTTTCCTTTTTGCCTCAAAATTTCTATTACCCCTCGTTCGATCGTTTTAACAACAACCTAGTTGGCGCCCAGTTGACTAAAAAAAATTCGCAGGGAGCTACCGTCGAGAAATTCGAAGACCTAGTCGATATCTGCCCAACGGGTGACCCCCATACCATCTCCCCAGAGTATGTTGAAAAACTAACCAAATGAAATCTCGCCGCTTTATCCTCATTATTTTCTCCCTATTGTTAATTGGTTTAGTATTTATCTCTATTTCTTCGATCACCGAAGCCAGTCATACATTGGGCGATAAGTTCTTTTTTATAAAAAAACAACTAGTTTGGTCTGGCATAGGTATATTTTCCTTCATTTTTGCCTCAAAAATACCCCTAAGCCTGATTAAGAAATACTCGCCTCATTTTTATATATTTACTGTGATCTTGCTCCTTTTGACCCTCATTCCTCAGTTTAGCAATAGTGCTCTTGGCGCTCGTCGCTGGCTCGACCTCGGCGGTATTGGTATACAACCCTCGGAAATATTCAAATTATCATCAATAATTTTTTTTGCCCATATCTTTTCATTTGAGAAATACCGGCAAATCAAATATATCTTTTATTACTTATTGTTACCCCTCTGTTTAATTATGCTTGAGCCAAATATGAGTACCACTGTTCTCGCCGGTGCCATAGTTATCACTATTTTTTATGTCAGTGGCGGCAGTCTCTCCACAATTATTACCCTCTGTGCTCTAGCTATTATTTCCAGTGTAATTTTGATCGCCGTTTCCCCCTACCGCAAAGCCAGATTAGACTCAACTTCCTATCATTCCAACCAAATGGCGCTCACTATTACTTCAGGTCATTTATTAGGCAAGGGATTCGCCAATTCCGACCAAAAGTATCGTTATCTACCCAAAATTTCTACTGACTCCATTTTGGCGGTAATTGGCGAAGAAACTGGCTTTATTGGTATAAGTCTCATCATCTTTCTCTTTTACACCCTTATATCAAACATTTTTCTACTCGGTTTATCCCAGTCTCCCACCAGTTTTAATTATTTATTGTGTTTAGGAATTGGTAGTTGGTTGGCTTACCAAAGCCTCATAAACATGGCCGCCGTGGCTTCCTTAATCCCCTTGACTGGGGTTACTCTACCACTAATTTCCTACGGCGGCTCATCTCTCACTACCTGCCTGCTTGGACTCGGATTAATTAATAACTTGATATACTCTTCTAAGAATGAAACATCAAAAAACCATCATTATCACCGGCACACATCACACTCCCGCCATTGAACTAATTAATCAACTGAAAAAAGACAGTCACACTGATTGGAAAATAATTTACATTGCCCACCAATACAAAACTGAGTCCCACATTTCTCATACCCTTATTCCCAAATACAAACTTGATTTTTATAATTTAGAATGTGGCAAATTTGACAGACGCAACCTTAGCCGCAGCATTTTGGGTGTTCCCATTACAATTCAAGCCATATTTAGAGCTTACCAGGTACTCAGGAAAAACAAACCAAATATAATAGTCTCTTTTGGCGGCTATGTCTCTGTACCTGTAATCATTGCCGGATATTTGCTCCATATTCCCTCAATCACCCACGAACAAACACTCACTATGAGTCTATCCACCAAGATCAATAGCCATTTTGCCACTCGTGTGGCTGTCTCTTTTCCTCACAAAAACGCCGTTCTCACTGGCAATTTAATGCGTCAAGAGATATTTTTCAGAAATTCAGACCATTTCCAGCATTCAACTCTCCCTTTTATCTACATAACTGGTGGCAACCAGGGTTCGCTTTTCTTAAATAAACTCACCTACCGACTGGTCCCTCGAATAGCCAACTACTATTCTGTAATACATCAAACTGGCCAGAATATCGATCCTCAACTCCAGCAACAGTTATTAAATAAATACCCCAACTACCATCCCTTAGAATACATTGACAGTGAGGATATTGGTTGGGTTCTCAATAATTCCAGTTATATTATCAGCCGTTCCGGTGCCAATATCTGCCAAGAAATCGATCTTCTCGACAAAAGGTCCATTCTCATTCCCTTACCATTTACCCAACAAGATGAGCAACAAAAAAACGCCCAGTGGCTCAAGTCAATGCATCCTCAAACTACCACCATTATCAATCAACCAGAGGCTACTGTTACCCACATAATTAGTCATCTTCAACACACCGATTACCAATCTCAACCTAAAAGTATACCTTTAGTTCATCCACTCGTTAAATTAATCAATGAAGTTGCTCGCTAAATTTATAACCTTTTTACCCCTTGTTGTCCTTATCATTGAACTAGTGATGTTCACCAGCTTTAACCAAGATATCCAGTTATCACCTCAATCAAACCAGAATCAATATCTATTCAAACTCACCACTGCACTTCAACTATCTAAGATATCCTTTTTCCAACTCCAACTATTTGATTATCGCCGTGAGGCAGAGTTTGTAGTTACCAACCAGTCTAAAAATAGTTTCAAAGTAATTATCTCCACTCAAAAAGATCCCTTAGTCGAAGTTGCTGCCTTACAAAAACTCATAAAAATCGCTAATATTGATGGTAGGCAAATAAGTTTTGTCAACCTCAGTTCAAAAAGACCATATGCAACATTCTAAAATTATTTGTGGAATAGATATTGGTACCGCCAAAGTAACCACTATTGTCGGCCAGTTCTTCGAAGTCGAGGATCGGTTCAATGTTATCGCCGTAGCCTCAAATCCTTCAGCCGGTTTCCGCAAAGGCCAAATAATCAATCTCGATCAAGCTACAGAGACTATTACCCAAAGCATTGAATCCGCCGAAAGAATGGCTGGATTTCAGCTAAAAAGTGCCCATGTTTCTATTACTGCCTCCCACATTGAATCTATCAACTCCCAAGGAGTCGTTGCCGTCAGTACTCCCAACGGCGAAATCTCCCAAAACGACGTCACTCGTGTTATCGAAGCCGCCCAAGCAGTCACCCTCCCCGCCGGCAAGGAGCTAATCCACACTATTCCCCGTCGCTATACTGTCGATGGCCAAGAAGGGGTTATTGATCCGATCGGCATGAACGGAGTCAGACTTGAACTCGAGTCACACCTAATTTTAGCTTCTAGCCCTAGTCTAAAAAATTTATACAAATGTCTTGAAGAAGTCGGCATCAATGTCGATTCACTCGTCTATTCCGGCCTTGCCACCGCCAAGGCAGCTCTGACCGACACCGAAAAAGAATTAGGAGTAGCTTTAATTGATATCGGCGGCAGTGTCACCTCATTGACCATATTCACCGAGGGTTCACCAGTTTACTCAGCCGTTATCCCAGTTGGCGCCAACAATGTCACCAACGATTTGGCCATTGGTCTGCGACTTTCAATCGAAGACGCCGATAAAATTAAACTAAAAATCGCCAAAATAGTTGAAGCCAAAAAATATGATGACGATGTTGATTTAACCGCTTTTGGAATACTCTCCGAGGAAAAACACAAAATTTCCCTCCAAACAGCCGTTAGTGGAATCATCAAGCCTAGATTAGAAGAACTATTTACCCTAATTTACGACCAAATCGAAAGTAGTGGTTTTGCCAGTCTTATCCCCGCCGGAGTAGTCATCACAGGCGGAGGGGCTCAAACCATAAACGCCAAAGAAATTTGTAGCAAAGTCATTCCTCTTCCACTTCGCATCGCCTCACCCCCAAAATTAGGCGGTATTGTTGATGATATCCTCAATCCTAGCTATACTAGCTCCATTGGTTTGTTGCTCTACGGCCTCGAACAAACAAACACTCGTTCCAATAACTCCAATAAAAAAAACAAAAATAACTCATTCAATTTGTTTAGTCGTCTCAAAAATCTTCTCGAGCCACTCCTACCCTAAATTTCTTTTTGATTTCTCTTGTTATAATGTTCTAGTATTCATTAATCCGTAATTAATTTCAAATGGCTCTAATCAAAAATTTGGCAGGACAATTCGCTCGTATCAAAGTAATCGGCGTCGGTGGTGGTGGTAACAATGCCATCAATTCCATGATTAGTGAAGATAATATCAAAGGTGTCGATTTTATTGCAATTAATACTGATTCCCAAGCCCTCCTAAACTCACTAGCTCCCATCAAAATCCAGATCGGTGAAAAGTTAACCAAAGGTCTTGGCGCTGGTGGCAATCCCCAAATGGGCGCCGAAGCAGCCAAAGAATCACACGATCGGATCAAAGATGCCCTCGAAGGCACTGATATGGTCTTCATTACCGGCGGCATGGGTGGAGGTACCTGCACTGGCGCTGCTCCCATCATCGCTGATATTGCCAAAAACGAAATTGGTGCTCTAACTATTGGCGTAGTCACCAAACCGTTTTTATTTGAGGGCACTCGTCGCATGACCAATGCCGATGAGGGAGTGTCTCAGCTAAAACAAAATGTCGACACCTTGATTGTCATCCCCAACCAAAAAGTTATGGAGGTAGTCAACGACAAGGCCACTCTTCTCGAAGCTTTCAAAATTGCCGATTCAGTCCTCAACAAGGGGACCAAGGCTATCTCCGATTTAATCACTACCCCAGGACTTATAAACTTAGATTTTGCTGATATTAAGACAGTCATGAGTAATGCCGGCTCTGCTCTCATGGGAGTAGGGGAGGCAGAAGGTACCGATCGGGCCAAAAATGCCGTAACTGCAGCCATCGATTCACCTCTGGTTGAAGTCAGTATTGATGGTGCTCGAGGTGTTTTGATCAACATTACCGGAGGGCCAGATCTCACTATGGCCGAAATCGAAGATGCCGCCAAAACCATTACCGCCCTTTGCGCCCCTGATGCCAATATTATTTTTGGTGCCACGATTGACAAAGAATTAACCGGCAAAATAAAAGTCAGTGTCATTGCCACCGGATTCGATAGCAGTCGACCACGCCAATTCTATACTCCCCAAAAACCCAAAACTTCCACCTCCACTACCATTCCCTCAAACAAAGTTGAAGAGTTACTCAAAGACGAAAAAATTCCCGAAGGAGTCGATCTCGTCGACGAGTTCGACATCCCCTCATTTATGAGAAAAAATAAATAATTGTTGTATAATCAGCCATGAACCAATTTACAAGTGCAGAACTTGAACTTCGACACCAACAAAGAATGGATGTTCTCGCCAGAAAACTAGTAACATCCACAAGACAGTCTCTAGATTTACTCGCTCTAGGTGCTATTGAACCCAAAGCAGCCGCATTCGCTATAGTACCAGCTTTAGCATCAGCTACCTCAACTCTAGAAATGTGTGTAGAAGTATTTGCCTACAATAAAATTCGAACAATTATTACCTAGCCGGACGTTTGCACTCGCAGACTCTGGCTATCCAAATCCTTCGCAAGAAGGATTTTTTGTTTATAATTACTAAGTTTATTAAATTTTTAAATTATTAAATTTTCTCAATATGTTCTTTCCCGAACTCCCAAACCAACCAAATTTTCCCGAATTAGAAACTGCCGTTCTGGAATGGTGGTATAGCCACGATATTGTCAATCAATATCTCCACAAAAACGACAATTCCACCAAAACCTTTTCTTTTATCGATGGCCCAATTACTGCCAACGGTAGTATGGGGGTCCACCATGCCCGCGGTCGCACTCTCAAAGACGCCTTCCAAAGATTCAAAAATGCCCAAGGATTCGCCCAAAGATTTCAAAACGGTTTCGACTGTCAGGGACTCTGGGTCGAAGTCGAGGTCGAAAAAGAAAATGGCTTCAATTCCAAAAAGGACATTACCAATTTTGGCCTCGACAAATTCACCCAATCCTGTCTCGCCCGTGTTGATAAATTTAGTCATCTCCAAACCGATCAATCCAAGAGACTAGGGATGTTTATGGATTGGGACAACTCCTATTACACCAATTCCGAAAATAATAATCTATATATTTGGCACTTTCTCAAAACAGTCCACCAAAAAGGCTGGCTCACCAAAAAAAAGAGTGCCACTACCTGGTGCCCTCGCTGTGAAACTGGATTATCCCAACACGAAGAGGCTGATGGCTACAAAGACATCACCGACACCTCTGTTTATTTAAAGTTTAAATTAAAAGACAAAACAAACGAATATGTCCTCGCCTGGACTACCACTCCATGGACACTCTCGGCCAATGTCCTCCTCGCCATCAATACTAAATTTGAATATGTCAGAGCCAAACATGAAAATGAATTTTTGTATTTGGCCAAGCTTTCGGCTGATAAGTTAGGTCTTGCTGATTACGAACCAGTTGATGCCAATATTCTCTTAAATCAAGAATATGAGTCTCTCTACGATATTCCTGCCCAAAAAAATATTCATCATTATGTCACCAACTGGGAGATGGTCGATCCAATTGAGGGCACCGGCGTCGTCCACATTGCCCCAGGCTGTGGTCAAGAAGATTTTGAATTAGGCAAAAAACTCGGTAGCGAAATGATCGCCCCACTCGATGAGACAGGCCACTTTTTAGATGGTTATGGCGAATTATCAGGCAAATACGCCCATCATGTTGCCAACCAGGTCTTTGATTATTTAACATCTACCGGATCATTGTTCAAAACAGAATCCATCAACCACCGTTATCCTCATTGTTGGCGCTGTGGCACCAAGTGTTTATTTAGACTCGAAGATAGTTGGTATATCAGCTCTGACGAAATTCGTCCCCAAATGAAAGAGGCTGCCGCCAAAGTTAATTGGCATCCCAAATATGTTGGTCGCCGGATGCAAAACTGGCTTGATTCTATGGAAGATTGGATGATTAGTCGTAAACGTTTTTATGGACTGGCCCTGCCATTTTACGAATGTAGTTGTGGTGAGTTGACCGTTGTCGGTAGCAAAGAAGAATTAAAATCATTAGCTATCTCCCCTGAGCTTGTCGATGAATTACCCTCACTTCACCGCCCGTGGATAGATAGTATTAAAATCAAATGTCCCCAGTGCAATCATGAAGTTAATCGGATACCCGATGTTGGTGACTGTTGGCTGGATGCTGGCGTTGTTCCTTTCTCCACTCTCAAATATATTGAAGACAAAAAATACTGGCAAAAATGGTTCCCTGCCGATTTAGTCCTCGAAATGATCGAACAGGTCCGTCTTTGGTTTTATTCCATGCTCTTTTTCAGTGTTACTTTTGAGCAAACTTTTCCCTACAAAAATGTCGTCGCCCATGCCGAAGTCCGTGATGAAAAAGGTGAGCGGATGAGCAAAACTAAAAAAAATGGTATTCCCTATGATGAAGCAGTGGCCAAAATGGGCGCCGATGCCATGCGTTGGCTCTATTGTCAGCAAAAACCCCACACCAATGTCAATTTTGGCTACAATATTGCCGACAAGGTCAAACGTGAACATTTTTTAATAATTTGGAACTCATATCGCTTCTTCACTCAGCATGCCAACATGGAAAATTGGTCACCAGACAATACTGAAATTACTACACAAAACATATTGGATAAATGGCTGTTATCACGACTCAATTCAACCATCAAGTCAGTTACTGTATCCGTCGAAAAATTCCATACTTCAAAAGTCACCCAAGCTGTCGAAGAATTTGTCAACGATCTATCTACCTGGTATATTCGTCGCAGTCGTGACCGCAAAGATAATTTTGCCATTTTACATCATTGTTTTGATCAACTTGCTAGGGTAACAGCACCATTTACACCCTATCTTTCGGAATTAATTTATCAAAATTTACTAGGTTGTACTATTGGCCAATCATCAACTTCGATTCATTTACAACCGTGGCCAGAATCTGATTCTGAATTAATCAATACAGATTTAGAAACACAAATGTCTGTCGTTAGACGCGCCTGTCAAGACATTCACGCCCTACGTCAAAAAGCAGCGTTAAAAGTTCGTCAACCATTAGCCAGTGCCACTATTACCGACCAGTTGGATCAAAACTTATTAGACATCATCCAAGAAGAGACCAATGTCAAAAAAGTGGTAATCGGAACAGAGTTGACACTCGATACCCAATTAACTCCCGACCTAATCGCTGAAGGTGAATACCGCGATTTTGTCCGGTCAATTCAGGTACTGCGCAAAGAGCTGGGCCTAAAAGTTGATGATAAAATCAAAATCTTTGCTCCCTCATGGCCCAGAGTTTTTGAATCTGAAATATTGACCAAAACTCTAGGAACTTCGATAGAAATCAGCGACACACTCCATGTCGAAAAATAATTGGTTGCCATTGTTTATCAGTTTAGGAATTCTCTTTTCCCTAAACATGCTCATGATTAGCTCCCTAGCGCCAACTCTGGTTGGTAAACAGTTGTTTTCTTGGGCTATTGGCCTATGTCTTTTTTTTATCGGCCGTCAAATAAACCCTCGCCAAATTGCCTCATCCAAAACAGTTGTTTTTATTATTTCCTGCCTACTATTATTGTTACCTATCCTTTTAAACAATATTACTCGTGGCTCGCGACGCTGGATAGAACTTGGCTTCGTCTCCATCCAGCCCTCAGAATTTGTCAAACCATGGCTGATGTTATTTTTAGTTAATACCAAATTTCCCTTGCTGATATTATTGCCCTTTGCTATTACCCTTGCCCAGCCAGATTTGGGTAGTGGACTAACAATTTTACTGCTCACTGCCCCTCTAATTTTATACAACAGTCGGTTTTTCAAACAAGTAGTGATACTTGGTCTAATTGCCATTACTCTCTCACCCTTAGTTTGGACTTATGCCTTTCATGATTATCAAAAAGAGAGAATTACCCACTTTCTCAGTCCCAATTCCGATCCTTTGGGCAAGGGCTACAATGTCATCCAATCCAAAATAGCCATTGGCTCGGGTGGCATTTGGGGCAAAGGGTATAAAAAGGGGACGCAGGGGCAACTATTATTTTTACCCGAAAAACACACTGATTTCATGTTTGCTTCCACCGCCGAAGAGCTCGGATTAATTGGCATCATTTTTATTCTTGGCTCCTATATCTTACTTATCAAAACTCTCATTACTCGAGGTTACAGTCTCCAATCCAATCCTCAGCTAAAATTATTTACACTAGGTATAGTTTTTCAAATTTGGTTTACTGTCTTTATCAACATTGGTATGAATTTAGGTATTTTACCAGTCACCGGCATCCCCCTACCATTTATTTCCGTTGGCGGCTCCTCCCTCATGGCCCTAATGTTTTCACTAGGGATTATCTATTCCTAACTAGTCGAACTGGATTAACAGCCACCCTTAATCCTTTTTTTGTTTCATATACTATTGATGTATACCTATACATACTATAAATACCATCTCCAAAATTTGCCACATCAAAACTTGTCTCAATTGAATCTAACTTAGCAACTCTCGGATTCAATTTAACATCCACACCATCACTCCCCTTGTCTTCAACACTCTCTATGCCCCAACTCTTCAAAATTTTTTGGGCTGCAACCTCTGCTTTGCTTGCGCTTTTTAATGGTAGTCTTCCTAATGGCCTACCTTCTTTTATAGATATTCTAGTATTTTCTATTGCTACTATTGTTTCGTTCATACCCATAATATAACCCACAATAAGTGAATGTAAATAAATAATCCTATGCTATAATCAAAAAGTATGAAATACGCCGTAATTGCCATTAGTGGCACTCAATATCTGGTCAAAGAAGACCAAGTTATCACCGTCGATAACCAAAATCTCGAAAAAGATAAAAAAAATAAAATCGAAGAAGTCCTCTTGACCGTCAATGACGATCAAGTCAAGGTCGGTACTCCTTTCGTCACTGGTGCTACCGTCGAATATCAGGTCGCCGAAAACTACAAAGGTGAAAAAGTTGACGTCTTCAAATTCAAATCAAAATCTCGTTATCGCCGCTCCATGGGCTTCCGTCCCCAGCTGACCGATATTAAAATTACCAAGATCAACCTATAGCTTTATAACTTTCAACTTTATAAACTTTACAAACTAATCTATGGCACATACCAAATCACAAGGAAAAACCAATCAAAAATCCAATCGTCCTGGGCAAAGACGGGGAGTCAAAAAATTTGGTGATCAAAAAGTCACTGTTGGCCAGATCATTGTCCGTCAAGTTGGTTCCTCTTTTCATGGATCCGATGGTACCAAAACCGGCAAAGACTATACTATCTACGCCATGCGTCCGGGTATTGTCAAATTTTTCTCTCGCTTAGGCAAAAAATTCATCTCCGTCGTCAAAGGCTAAGGTTTTCTAAAATTACTTTATTACTAAAGTTTTTAAGATATCCCCCACATCCTTCAATGTCACCGGAACTCTGACCTCAATACCTTCGGAAACAAATATTTGTCCTTTTCTTTCTGGATCATCCACATAGCCAAAGGAAACTTCCAAGGTCCTAAGTCTAAAGGATCCTGCATCATCATGCCTATCAATTAGACCCTCGGTTAAAACTCCACGGATAGGATTTTTACCATCACCCATTTCTACCTCTCTACCGGCGGGAACATTTTCCACCAACATTTTTCTATATAACTTAATCATGTCCTATGTTACCAATAAAAATACTCGTTGTCAAAAATTTCGTCTCTACGTTAATAGATTTATCAAGCTAAAAGGGCATCTCCCAATCTTACTCTCTTAGAATCATCACCAAACATTCTTCTATCACCGATATTTTTCTCACTAGGCAAATGACCATATAACACTACAATAGGCGTATGGGGACTTAATGATAATTTTCTTCCGTTATCTTCGCGAATAATTACAAAACCATTACCCTTTATTTGTTCAACTAGAACTTCTTCCGAATTCACACCTCTCGGCAAAATAAAAGCTGCTCCAACCTGACTTCCATAAGTTGCCATATCATGACAATGCATTAAATCAGCAACAGTAGAATTAGGTTTTGTCCTTTCGGCCAACCTCACTTTTGTCATTGTAACTCAGTATACACCTCAATTACCGATTACTCTATTAATTATTTGCTTATAAATAATGTATTTTAATCAATGTAATTATCTTGATATAGAATGTTATCTTTTTTCACAACTGTTTTCATAGTATTCTAATTTACTATGAAAGATGTGTCACAAATACCTACTAATCAATTAGAACCCAACCCTCTCCAGCCTCGGGGCATCATCAATAATGAATCTGTTTCTGAGTTAGTTGAATCAATTCGTGAACACGGCATCCTCGAGCCACTCATCATTGCCCAAACACCCGCCGGTTATCAGATAATCGCCGGTGAACGTCGCTGGCGGGCAGCTAGGATACTCAAATTACCCTATGTCCCTGCTATTATCAAAAAGACCAGTCCTCAACAAATGTTAGAGATGGCTATCGTTGAAAATGTCCAACGCAAAGACCTCAACCCGATTGAAAAAGCCAAATCATTTTTGCGTCTCAAGGAGGAATTTAATTTAGACCACACTGGTATTGCCCGAAAAATTAGCAAAAGTGTCCCCTATGTTATCAATGTCCTCAAGTTACTCACTCTACCTGATGCTCTCAAAGATGGTTTACTCTCCGGTCTAATCTCCGAGGGTCATGCTCGGGCCTTATCCAGCATTGGTGATGTCAGGTTGATTATCGAGGCCTACAAAATAGTTCTCAAGGAAAAAGCCTCTGTCCGTCGAGCCGAAGAGATAGCCAGAAGAATGCGCCAAAAAATCGAGGAGGGGATTGTCCCTATCACCAAAGAAAATATACCCCAGTTCCTCAAATCTCGGCTAGACAATATTTCCACCGATCTGGAAACTAAATTTCCTGATCAGACCACCAAAGTTAAAATTACTCAAACAAATATCTTGACTCGAGTTACTTTTCAATTTCGTGGGCCAATTGAAAAACGGTTTGAAAACTTACGCAGCCTCTATAAAGAAGTCTGTCACCAGGAGCTAGCCAAAGAAACCCCAACTAATACCTAACTTTAGGGACTAATCCCACACTCGACACTGGCCAATAAACAAAAAAAGCTTTACCAACAATCAATTTTTTTTCAATTGGGCCAAATTCACGACCATCTCGTGAATGAGAACGGTTATCCCCAAAACAGAGATACTTTCCCTCCGGCACAGTTTTTTCCACGCCTTCCTCATTAAATGACCCCGCATCAGACACAAAATCTGAGGGCAAAAAACTTTGATTTAGTTTTTCACCATTCAAATATACTTGACCGTTTTTAACCATGACCCTGTCCCCAGGGATGCCAATAATTCTTTTTATATATTCACATTCATCAGCGGCGCAAGGTTCACTCGGTGGCGCTTTGAATACCACCACATCACCCCGTACCGGTTCGCCCATCTGATAACTCAGCTTGTCAGTCAAGAGATATTCACCATCTACAAAGTTGGGCAACATTGAGTTACCTTTTACTTGATTTGGTTGGGCTACGAACAAATACAATAATACAAAAACAGACAGCGCCAAAACAATTGATTGGACAAATTCTAGTATAAAATTCCCAATCGAGAACCCCTTTTCCGATTTATAATTAATTTTCATATTTCTCAGTTTAACATCATGAATGTGGCCTTGCCACCCATAGCTTTAGCGAAGGGTGGCTGCTAGTGGGATCGGACCCCTGTCCGCCTGTGGCGGGACTGACCTTTCCAACCTGCCTGCCGGCAGGCAGGTGTGAATGGTGGTCGTTGTAGGACTCGGACCTACGACCTCATCGATGTGAACGATGCGCTCTAACCAACTGAGCTAAACGACCGTGAGCCAAGCAGCCATACATTCGAGATTATACACTAATCAAGTAACAACTTGGCTACCACCATCTGCGCCGAGGCACTGCGAATATCATTTATTTTCCAATACATTTTGGCCCGTTTCAACATCTCCTCAGACTTTTCCCAATTCAACGCCTCGATTAAACTTAATTTACTATTTGATTTGTGATTTTCAAAACGATGCCAGTCAATTTCAAAGTGATGTCTCATATCCAATATTTTTGGGTAATTGTCAATAATTCTACTACTAATTGTCGTTTCCCTATTTTTATTTCTAAACTGAATTATCTTTTTTAGAGCCTCAATATATTCCCGATGATTTAGTTTATCTGCCGCATTTTTTAGATCCTTGTCATTCTTATATATTGCCCTCAATTTGGATAAATCTCGTCTTATTGTCTCCAAGAAAGAGAGAGTTATAGTTTTATCCTTCTTAGCCTCACCCTCTACATAATCCCAACTCTCACTGTTTCCCATTATTCCAGAAGCTAGATGATAAGTGCCATTTTCAGTGCCGACAATAGAGCTAACACAATTATTACTATAATTATTCATTATCAGAAATCCACTCTCATCACTTCTTACTTCAGTCAGGTTGGGACACTTAACTTTTAAATAGGCCGGAGAGCCAATAAAAAATATTTTCTGGCCCACTAGTTCTTCACTTATATGAGCCGCGGTCTGAGATAGACCAATCACCCTCATAATATCGCCCAAACCACTGTCAATTAGATTCCCGTGGAGTGATCCCAGAACAGTATTACCGTCACCCTCAAAACCTTGTTTTGACTCCAATACCGTCCCATCACCGTTGTTTTGAGTATAGCTCACCAGACTTCCGTCAGGCCATCTATTCAACATTTTGTCTAGCATACTTCTATTTTTCAAGTTGACCCATGCCGGAGTATCAAACCCCGACCCTATCAGGCTTTGGTATTGGGGAAATATATCTGCCACATCGTTATCTTTACTCTGCAGATAATTATTTAGATACGATAAATTCTCAAAATGTAATACACTTCCATTCTTTTTTGCAAAGTCGTAGATAGGTATCAGATTTCCCAACATCGGTATGAAATTGTGGACTACCTCCACTTTTGTCGGATACTTGTCCTTTTGCAATTGTAACAATATATTTAGGGCAGTAGTCGCTAGATTGTCCTCACCAGCCACCTTACCGCTATTCCACAGAGAATATGGATCCATCGACCCGTATTGCGGACTCCCAGCACCAATTACTTGCCAGACCCTTGGATCTCCAACATGGTCTTGCAACCAAACCCGAGCTACCACTCCACCCAAACTATGACCCACTATAACTACTTTATCATTATTACCTGTTTTACCGTCAAAATAATTATCAAACTTATCCACAATTTCCGCTATTGGCCGCCGCCAGTCATAGTTCCACACAAAATAATCAACGTCTTTTTGATAGCCGTTCAAAATCAGGGAGTTGATCAGTGAATCATAATTATGAACAAATGGAGTCATCCGCCAGCTATCATCCGACACGACACGGTTGTATACCAATGCTTCAGAATTCCAACTCGCCCCAGTCCCCGGAATTATTATTACCTTTTTTCGTGGCAATGGAGTCGGAGTATTTGTGGGGGTAGGGGTACTAGTTGGAGTCGGTGTACTAGTTGGCGTTGGCGTACTTGTCGGCAATGGAGTATTTGTCGGAATCGGAGTCTCAGTTGGGACGGGTGTATTTGTTGGGGTAGGGGTGAAAGTGGGAGAGGGGGTGACAACTAGCGGACAAAGATTAGTGGAAATACTTACATTATCAAAATTTGCAACCGTATCGTTAAAATAGTCACCACCCCATGCTTGTAAACCAATATACCCTTCAGTTAGCACTGGATAAAAGACAACACCAGAATCTGTATAATCAATAACAGGCCAAGTACCGTAAAAAACCCTTATTCGACTTCCCGACATAGTGATTCTAACCCGAACAGTCGTACCATGTATCAATTGGTATAGATTTGAATATGCAGATGGAAATGCATCATACAGCAGATGAAATCTTCCATCTACAAATTTATACAAAACTATATCATTTGCTGGATCTTGCGGCCATAGTGGTTCCGGATATCTAAAACCTACCATATAGTATGAATTCATATCATCCGAAACTCTAAAGATAATCTGTTGGTCAACTCCGTTTACTCCAGTAATATCTGCGGCTAATTCGAAGTCACTTAATTTACCAATAATCGGATATATTGATCTCAACTCTTGCCTTGATACTCTACTTGATAATATTCCGTCATTGATAGTCCAATTTAACGAACAATCACTACTACATGTCCAACTTGTCGACAAACTACCGATATCTACGAAATGATCAGAAAAACACTCCTCTGCAAACACAACAGTTGTAGACCGCAATGATAAAATACCTAGACAAACAAAACAAAAAGAAAGAAATAAACGAACAATGTTTTTTTCCACTTACCATAAAGATAGTCAAACAAGATGAAAGTGTCAACAACTAAATTCACAGTAATTACTGTGAACTACAACTCAGAAAAATATTTGTTTAAACTCATTAGATCGCTTTCATATATTAAAAATCTAATCGATTGCATAATAGTTGTCGACAACAATTCCATGTTACAAAGAAATCTAAATAGACTGAAGAATCATAGTAATTTAAAATTAATTTTAAATAATAAAAACTTAGGATTCAGCAAAGCTGTTAACCAAGCCATACATGTTGCTAAGTCAGAATATATTTTATTATTGAATCCAGACTGCTTTTTAACAGACAACTCAATTGTCAATATTTTTAACAGAATAAAACAAAGAAACAATATCGGTGCAATTGGAGGCAAAATAATTGATCCAAATACAAATTTGAGAAGCTACACTGCTAACAGCAAACCAAGTTTTTTAACAGGTATTTTTGAATTTACGAACCTCAAGAAGGTATTTCCCAAAAACATATTTTCGAAAAACTTCTGGATAGAAAACAGTCATATAAGTCAAAGTCCAATCGCTGTGAACTCTATATGTGGTGCATTCATGTTATTTCGTAGAAAAATCAACAATAAGTTGAATTTGTTCGACGAAGACTATTTTCTGTATCTTGAAGATATACAGTTTGGCCAAAATATAAATAACGCAGGTAAACTTGTTATGTTTGACCCATCAAGCAAAATATCTCACTATGGGGGAAAAAGTAACGATAGTAAATATGGAACTGTACTCAAGCACTGGTATAAATCCAGAAAGATATTTTTCAGCAAGAACCTAAAGAGACCATATTCTGACTTACTATATATAATATTCAGTATTGAAGAAATTTTGTTAAAAATATACCATAAAGCAACAAGTACCCCCAATGAATAATCTCTCCCTCATCCTCATCACCAAAAACGAATCGGAAAATGTAAAGAAGTGGGGGAGTTGGATTGGAAAACTAAAAAATCTAAATGAACTAATTGTCGTCGACGACAATTCCACCGACAACACTCTCAAAATAGTCAAAAAGCTGGCCACCAAAAAGCTAAAGGTCAAAACTTTTGTTCGCCACCTCGACAACGACTTCTCCTCCCAGCGCCAATTTGCGGTCGGCAAATGTACCAACAATCTCATCCTTTGGCTCGATGCTGACGAGTATCCATCAATTGAATTAATCGAATACATCAATCATATCGACACTAGTCAATATATTAATTTCGCCTTCAAAAGAGCTGACATCTTTTTAGGGAGTACTCTCCATCATGGCGAAAATGCCCATCAATACTTTCTCCGACTATTCGACAAGCAACACGGCTACTTCTCCGGTCTAGTCCACGAGCTCTGGGTCAGCTCTCGTCCAACACTTCTCGTCAACCACGAAATCAATCACTTCTCCCACAAAACTCTCAAAACTTTTTTCGAAAAAATCAACTTCTATTCTGAAATTAGATCAAGAGAGTTGTACAAAAATAAAGTAAAATCCAGTATTTGGCAAATAATCTTTTACCCTTTTGGTAAATTTATTAGCGATTATATTTTTAAACTCGGATTTTTGGATTCCACCGCTGGCATTATTATGGCTCTGGGCATGAGCTTTCATTCATTTTTAGTTCGCGCCAAATTATGGTGTTTATACAATCCCTAGTCTTAGTCGGTCTTTCCCTTGCCTTCTTTTTTGGCCAACTCTGGCGCCTAAATATCGGTTCACTCTCCTTTCCCGTAATTGACATATTTCTACTTAGTTTTGCCCTGACCAATTTATATTTCCATCACACTCCCAAAAATAAATATTTATTCTATTTTGTCATATTCTCGTGGATATCTCTTTTATTGAACTATCTTATCCACCCCCTCCCATGGCTGATTTCTGCCACCTATCTCCTTCGTCTGACGGGGATCCTATCTTTATTTATATTTCCCCCAATTATTCCCCAAAATATAAAAAAACTTTTTTTTACTATCATCATTGCCAATATCATCTTTGGACTAATCCAATATTTCATTTGGCCTGATTTTACCTATTTTAAGGCTATTGGCTGGGACGACCATCTCAATCGTCTCCTGAGCACCTATTTTGACCCCACCTTCACTGCCCTCATCTATCTATTGTTCTTCATCCATCTTTTTTTTAAAAAGAAAATCACTCTAGTTTCTAGTTTCCTGTTTCTAGTTACCTTTTTAGCTCTCGCTTTCACCTATAGCCGCTCCACTTTTCTCAGTCTAATTATTTGCGGACTATTTGTCAGTCTAGTTACCAAAAAATCCATCATTTTTTTTGGTAGTCTAATATTAATTGGCTTAACCATAATTGCCCTCCCCCGACCGGCAGGAGAGGGCACCAAGCTAGAGAGGACATCCTCAATTAGCGCCAAGCTAGTAAATACTACCGAGGCTTTAAAACTCTTTTGCCGTTCCCCTCTAATTGGTTTTGGATACAATAATTTACCCAATATCCAGCAAAATTATTCTTCACACAGCAACTCCGGCTTTGATTCGAGTCTACTCACCCTATTAGTTACTACCGGTTTGATTGGCCTAACCTTATTTTTAACCGGCTTCTGGCAGTTATTTCTAGTATCAAGTCTAGAGACAAAAACTATGTTAGTGGCCATTTTTATTCACTCACTCTTTGCCAATTCGTTACTCTACCCTTTTACCCTCATCTTTTTAATTCTTATCTAGTTTATATATCGTAAGTCAACACAATTTTCTTCTTCGATTCATTACCTGCCATATCCTTCACAATTATTTCTACATCATTCTTCCCAGGATTCAGTTGTAGCTTAATTTTAAATTTCCCGAGATCATCCACCATCGCCATCCGTCCATTGACAATCACGCTTACTCCACTTTCCCCTTGACCGATTACATCAAAATCTGCCGAACTCACTTTTAGTGTCTCCTCCACCGGATTGAGCATGGCAATTTCTGGAGCCTTGTTATCAAATATGATTTTAATTTCTTTAGAGGCATCGCCACTTCCACCCTTCTCGCTAATAGCCACCGCTGAAAACACACTTTCACCCTGATCTAATGGCACATCAGAAAACACAAACTCACCGTTGTCGTTGGTGTTTACTCTACCTACCGATACATCATTTTTCAATAATTCGACGACTACATTCCGCTCAGCAATACCCCCAATGGCAATCGGGGCACTATTAGTCGCCTCATACGATACTAAAATTCTCGGAGCAGTTGGGGGCAATATCCGGTTACCCTGATCCGTGTTCTTCTTCAAATTTCCTAAAACAATGGAGAATTTGATCAGTAGAGGTAATCCAAATACTAGTAATAATACAAACACCACAATCGTGGTTAATCCCAAAAAAACTGTTTTTTTGGTAATCTCATCTTCACTCTTTTTTTCAATTCTCGACCTTCTAAATTCCGCC
Organism: Microgenomates group bacterium; assembly: GCA_049303675.1. Classification (GTDB taxonomy): domain Bacteria; phylum Patescibacteriota; class Microgenomatia; order UBA12405; family UBA12405; genus UBA2283. The sequence goes on from JBAQNJ010000001.1 coordinate 807,645, forward strand.
ATAATTCTTATATTTTAACATTAATGAGCCGAAGGGGAGAGTCGGACTCCCGACCCACGCTTTACGAAAGCGGCGCTCTACCAACTGAGCTACTTCGGCTAAAATATATACGGGAGCGGGATATGGGAATCGGACCCACTTCTCATCCTTGGGAAGGATACATTCTACCGGTGAACTAATCCCGCAACGTACGAATTACTACTATTCTAGCATCAATATCATCCCTATCTCTAGTTTGCTCGGGTCTCGTAATTTTGTCTTATTTAGTTTCCAAATCTTGGTCCAAGCATAGCCATCACCCATATTTTTTACAGCGATTTTCCACAAGCTGTCACCTCTAACTACTTTATATTCTTTCAATTCTGCTTTCTTTTCCGTCTCTACTTTTGCCTCAAGTTTTTTAATTTCCGGCAATTTCAATTCTGATCCCACTATCAAAACACTAGGGTTCTCCAACTTATTTTCGGCTGCAATTTTTGACCATTGATAGCCATCTCCATATCTAGCTACGGCGATTTTCCACAAATTATCGCCCTTGACCACTTTATAATTTGAACTGGCTGAATTTACTACTTCAACACTTTTATCACTAGTTCCGGTCAGTTCTACAGTGCCTCTTTTTTTATTAAAATAATTTACTACCATCCCCACTACCACCAAAACTATCACCAGTCCTAAAAACATACTCACGACTTCTTCTGATGATTTAAAAATATTTGAAAAAACTGATTTTTGTTGCATGTCATAAAATAACCTCTCCCTGTCCTATAGTCAATCTCTCTAAACAGTTATTCTCCGTAAAATTATCTCACTAATCTCAGTTTGAACATTTTTTGTCATCATTTTATCGATATCTTTTAACAAATCATATAAGACATTACCGCAGCGACAATATATTCTCAATTTCCCCTCCACTCTACTTTTGACCAGTCCCGATTTTTTCAAAACACTCAAGTGAGACGATAGTGTTGCCTGTCCGATTTCCAAGTTTGCCAGCATTTGGTTGACAGTCATCTCTTTATCCTTTAACATAATCAGAATCGCTCTCCGATTCTTATCTGCTAGTGATTTATATATTCTGTCCACAGTTGCATTATATCGATATTTATCAATTTAATAAATAACCGCCATGAGTAAACTAAATTTTCCCGTTCAATCAAATAAAGTCGCCGGTGTCGACCAAGACTTCAATATCTCTGACCCAGGCCAAAGACAAACATATTTTCGTTTAAAAGCCGGCCCAGAAATAGAAAAAATAAAAACGTATCTAGAAAATCGTACCTTTGTCGCCATTATGTTGGGTAAGAAGGGTTCAGGCAAGGGTACTTATTCTGGAATGCTCAAAGAAATTTTTGGCGATGATCATATTGGCCAAATTTCTGTTGGTGATATCACTAGAGCTGTATTTGAGGAAATCAAAAATCCCCAAGGTATGGCAGATCTAAAAAAATATCTCGAAAATAATTATCGAGGGTATATATCTATTGACGAAGCAATCGACATCTTTGTCAACAAAACTCAAGGTAAACTATTACCCACCGAATTTATCCTCAGTCTAGTCACTCGGGAAATTGAAAAACTTCCCCGTAAAGCGCTCATAATCGACGGGTTCCCTAGAAATGTCGACCAAGTCTCCTACTCACTCTACCTCCGCTCCATTATCAACTTTAGAGACGATCCTGATTTCATGGTATTAATAGACATTCCCGAGACAGTCATTGATGCCCGCATCAAAAATCGTTTTATCTGTCCTAAGTGTCAAACTTCTCGAAACCTGACCCTCTTACCTTCAAGTAAGATTGGATTTGATGAAACCAGTAAAGAATATTATCTTATTTGTGACAAAGCTGGCTGCGATGGTGGCAGAATGGTCAGAAAAGAAGGTGATGAGCAGGGGATTGCCCCCATTAAAGATCGTTTAGACCTCGACGGATCATTAATGGAAATGGCTCAAGACATCCATGGTATTCAAAAAATATTTTTACGTAACCCAATTCCTTTAGAAAAAGTCGACGAAAACTTTGACACCTACGAAATGACTCCCGAATTTTATTATGAAAAAAGTGAATCAGGAGAGATAGCTACTAAGACCAAGCCATGGGTGGTCAAAGACGACAATGGTATTGACTGCGTTAGCCTTATGGCTCCTGCCGTCATGGTCAGCTATCTCCGTCAATTGGCCAAGATACTACCAAACATATAGATAGTATTGACACTACTAGTACTCTCATGTATAATCCACGGTTGTGGATAACAACATCGGTAAAAAAATTAAACAACTACGACTCAAGTCCGGTATCACTCAAAAGGAACTTGCTGCTCATCTTGATTGTACTGAGATAATGATAAGTAGGTACGAATTGGGTGTTTCTCAAATATCTATTTCTCAGCTAGTAAGGGTCGCCAAAGTCTTAAACTTACCCGTAACCTCATTTTTTGAAGATATTGAAAACAGTACTCACAATACTAGTAAGCCGGCTAATTTCAAAAACGCTTTTGTCTTTGATTTAGACGATACCTTAGTTGACTCACGTCAATTTTGTGGCGAAACTATGGCCCGAGTCATTACCGCCGTAGATCCAAAAATTAGTTTTGATATGGTTTGTCAGCTTCATGACAACCTGAAAGGTTTGACAATTGATGATTTATACAAACATATTGCTAGGGAAATCGGCCTAAACGCGGACATGCCAGAATTATTAAAACAAGACTACCTTATTCAACAACAAAACATCCATCGACTACAAATATTCGAAGGTGTTGTTGAAATGCTCGAATTCTTAAAATCCAGTGGCAAGAAACTCTATATCTGTACCAATCGTAAAAAGAAGTTAATGGAGCAAGTCATTGAGGCAAACAATATCCACGGATACTTTGATGAAATTATCTCCTGTATTGATGCTGGATACAAAAAACCCAACCCTCATTGTTTGTTGGATTTAATCCACAGGTCAGGAATTGATCCAAAAGAATTTATCTATTTTGGAGATTCAGAAGTTGATTCAATATTCGCTCAAAACGCTGGTATCGATCACATTGTCTTTGATCAGTACCTAAACAACAAAAATTTATTCAAAAAATTGGTCAATATGTTTTTGGAAAAGCAGATAAACGGATTCCATTAATCTAATTCCTAGATAATTACCCTCGTTTTTGATATATTATCCGTACCGCAACTCATGGGCCATCGCCCTGAGCCTTTCGTTGGGTCCTTGGTGCAGCGGTCTAGCACATCCGCCTGTCACGCGGAAGATCGTGGGTTCGAATCCCATAGGACCCGCCAACATTTTATAAATATAAATACACTCCATCTTTCCATCTATTTAATGTTTTGATATAATAGGAAATGGGTGTAATTAAACCATCTGAAGTAATAATAGGTGAACAACCTCGAGAAAAAATCGTTTTTCATTTTGTCGGTGGAGTGCAAGAAGCAGCAACTTTAAAAACTAAAAGAGCTGATGTCTTTTTTACTGGTGTTGACCCAACTATTGTAGAGGGTTTACAACGAACTGCAAATTTACCAGACGGAGAGCCATTTCTTATCTTTCCAGGAAATATAGCACCAGCTGTGGCTGATAGTTTGGGTGTTACTATGGATAGTCTTTCGGTACAAGCCAACAGTGAAGGAATACTTGTAAAGGGTGGTGCAATTAGAGTAAAACTTGATGACAAAGGTATTAAACTTAATTTTATAAACAAATAGAAGAACTAGGCTCAAAAGTTATATTTAGTCGCAAATAAGTTCTAATCTCTTCCCACAAACTCCGCAAAAATATTTTTAAACGGTAAATACGTATATATTGCATCTTCTATTTTCATTGAAACATATTATAGGTAATGTTATAATTAACCATGGCAGTCGATCAAAATTTTGGTTTCTGGGTAACAGTTCCACAAGGTAATGGTTATGATAGAAAACTATTTGAACAGAGAGTGATAGATGACCTTAGAAAAGTAGGCCAACCTTTTGTACCAGCCTTAGCTAAAGTTCTACGAGGAGAGGTTGGAGAAGATGGAAAAGTTGCTAAATGGCAAGACAAACAACCAACAACCGATAAAAGTTTTGGGGTGGAAATACAAGTCAGAGGTGAATGGTATGATGAGATTTATAGAAAAGTAGGAGCTGCAAAAAAAATGCTGACAGATCGTTATGGTTTAGTAATTGAACCAGCTCAAATTGGACATAACCAGGATTTTTCGCGAACATTTGTTGTTAGACAAGAGAAAAATCCTTAAATCTTGAATCTGGGTTAATGTTTAATTCTGAGTTAAGCAAATAAGTTCCAACTTTGTACCATACTGCCAACAAACGCATTCTGAAGCTAAATACTCACCTATAATATTGCAATTTGGAACATTTGTGCTAAACTAAAACAATTAGTTTAGAATTTAATTAAATATGAAGAAATTAAATGTACAACCAAATGAAAGCGAAAGATTAATTGCCGAAGCTACCAAAAAAGTAGATACAGCGCTAAGTGGGCTAAACGTCGAAGAATTAATGCAATTAAATCTACAGGTTCATAAAGTTGAAGAAGCTTACAGAACAGCAGAAAAGAGTTGGATGGATAGACCATTTGACCAAACAGACCAACCAGCCCCACAGATTCCACCCCTTCCTGAAATGATTGTAATCGAGAGTGATACTAGATGGCATGAAAGATTGACTAGTCTAGTTGGTGAAGATCGTAAATTTGACCACCTAGTTCTTGGAACTCTCAGACAAAAACTCAATAAACTTGCCAGAGAAAATCAAATTTTGTAAAATACTTTTTAGATAGGTGACAGCTTGTTTTGATAACATCTAAGTTTATTTAGATAAGTTCCACCTTCTTCCCATATAGTCCGCATAATACAAAATCCCCAACTTTCAGGGGATTTTTTATTATGTCCGTTTGGGATGAGAAGCTTGTGGTGAGCCTATCGAACCAAATCCCATATAACCCGCGAGCAAAATTTTCCTAACCTAGGGATTTTAATTGAGATGCCTAACAATATTTTAGGTGACAAAATTAATTTACTTTTTTACTAGCCAATCTGCAATAGGCGCCGGTTCATTTTGTTCACTTACCCCGTAAAACATTTTTCTGGCTTGATTCCAATCTCCATTGGTCTGTTCAAGTGCTTGCTTAAAATCTTCATATTCTTGCCCTGACGCAATAAAAATAGAGTCCGCTGGTAATTGACCGCCTTTAGCTGCAACAACTACGCTAACATTACTTCCATCGGGGGTAATCCAATATTGACCAAGTCTTTCTGATTCTGATACTACTAGCTTTAATAGGTTGGGCTTTGGGTGGTTTTCCATAGTCATAATTATGAATATTGTTGCAAATTTAGGTAAAAATGTCAAATATGCGATAATAAAAAAGTTTAGATCTCTTCCCACACTCTCCGTAAGACAAGAAATAATAGTTTACTGGAAAATACGGTACATTAGTGTATAATACAAGCTATGAGTCAAACAGGAAAAGACGATGTAGTATCAGCCGCCAACTGGTTATTCAGTGGACTCTTGGCGAGTAGCAAAGAATACCTTCTTAAAGCAAAGGAGCCACAAAGAAGAGGCGCAACTGAAATCACTCACACACACCTTGTCAGAACTTCACAGAGTCTAGAACGAGTTTCTTGCCTTATGGAGGATGCAAGTTTTGTATTTCCGCGACTAACTCTAAAGGAAAGCGCTCGCCTTCATCTATTAGAAAGCTTGGAATTTATTGACTATGATACCAATTCTGATGCTGAATTAAAAAGTCTTAGAAACAAGGCATGGGGAGTTGAGTAAACAACCATTACTAACTTGCTTCAAACAAATTCCAACATCACACCAAATTACCCAAAAACAGCTTTTTTAAGTACATAGTTTTCTTCAGTTGATACTTTTAGTACGCGAACTCATTTTTTTTATTAGACCTCTCAAAAGTGGTATAATTAAAGGTTAAATATTTTTGAAAATAATGTATATCACTATCGGAATTATTGTCGTTCTCGTCATTTATTTAATCTCTTTTTACAATGGCCTCAAAACCTCCAAAGTTCAAATTGGTGCCTCAATCCAAGAAATTGGTAATCAATTAAAGCGCCAAGTTGACCTAATTCCCAATCTCGTCGAATCAGTCAAGGGATTTATGAAACAGGAAAAAGGCATTTTTGAAGATCTAACCTCAGCCCGCAAAACTATTGAAGCTGCCGTCAAAAATAATTCCAACTCAGATATCGACAAAGCCCAAGACATGATCACCAAAGCCATGGGTTCCATCAGTGTCATTATGGAGTCCAATCCTGAAATTAAATCTAGCAACCTCGTTGCCGATTTGATGAATGAACTCCGCGACACTTCCGACAAAATTATGTATGCTCGCCGCACTCTCATCGACCTCTCTGCTGATTTCAATATCAAGGTCACCACTATCCCTGGTATGTGGATCGCCCCGATGATGGGATTCTCGGTGGTCAAGGGTCTCGACACCCCTATCTCTGGAGAGTTTCTCGAAGTTTCCGCTTCTGACACCATTAATCCAACAGTAAAGTTAAACTAAATTACAATTTCCAAATTTACAAGATCCAAGCAAATAACAATCAACAAATAACAAATTCCAAATACTTTGTAATTTGCAATTTGGTTTTTGAAACTTGTTTGGAAATTGTAGATTTGTTTATTGGAGCTTATGTTTATGATCAACATCTACGAACAAATTACCAATAACAAGCGTCGATCTATTGTCATCATTAGCCTATTTATAGGCTTTATTACCTTTGCTGCCTATGCCATTAGCTATAGTTTTAACATCGAGGGTTTGCTCCCTCTAGCCATTGGCTATTCGCTCCTCTCCACCGGTATTAGCTTTTATTGGGGAGACCAAATTGCTCTCTCACTTAATGGAGCTAAGACTGCTACTCGCAAGGAATTCTTTGACTTCTACACTGTTACCGAAAATCTGAGTCTGGCCGCCAAAATTCCCGTCCCCAAAATTTATGTCATCGAGTCAGCCGCCATGAATGCCTTTGCCACTGGCCGCGACCCAGAGCACGCCACCGTTTGTGCCACCACCGGACTATTGGAAAAACTAAATCGGACCGAACTCGAGGGAGTTATTGGCCACGAGCTATCCCATATCAAAAACTACGATACTCGGCTAATGACCATGGTCAGTATATTAATTGGTACCCTCTCGATCCTCACCAACATCGCCTTTCGTGCCAGATATTTTTCTGATGATGATCGCAAGAACAATGGTATCTTGATGATAGTTGGTATCATCTTAATAATTTTTGCCCCAATAATTGCCCAATTAATACAATTGGCCATTAGCCGCCGCCGCGAATTTTTTGCTGATGCCTCATCGGCCATGCTGACCCGTCAGCCCTCTGGCCTAATTAGTGCACTCAATAAATTGGATGCCGATCATACCCCTTTTCAGTCGGCCTCGACTGCCACCGCTTCACTTTATATCAATAATCCATTCAAAGGTAATAAAATGGCCTCGATGTTCTCCACTCATCCACCCATTGCGGATAGAATCTCCGCACTTGAGGGACTGATGTAGTTTATTAGACTTTCGACTTTCAACTTTTAACTTTATACTTAGTTCATGTCTTTTGTTCATCTTCATGTTCATACCGAATACTCTCTCCTCGATGGCCTCATCAAAATCAAAAAACTAGTCAATACCGTCAAAGAAATGGGCATGAATGCCGTGGCTATCACTGACCATGGCAGTATGTATGGGGCCATCGAATTCTACAAAGCCTGTCAAAAAGCCGAAATCAAGGCCATAATTGGCTGCGAAGTCTATACCTGTCTTCAATCCCGTCATGAGAAAAATGCCGCTAATCGCAAAAATCATCATCTAATTTTGTTAGCCAAAAACCAAACTGGCTATCGTAATTTAATGGAACTTGTTAGCCTTGCGCACCTTGAAGGTTTCTATTACAAGCCCAGAATTGATTGGGAATTACTCCAAAAATATCACGAGGGACTTATCTGTCTTAGTAGCTGTCCTCAGGGTGAAATTCCCGCCCTGATTATCTCTGGCGATTATGAAAAAGCCAAGGCTCGCGCTGCTGAATTTTTAGAATTATTTGGAGAAGATTATTATCTAGAAATCCAGCGCCACCCTAATCTCAAAGAGAATGAAATTGCCAACAATGGTCTAATCAAAATTAGCCGAGAATTGGGTATTCCACTTGTGGCCACCAACGACTCTCATTATCTCAAAAAAGAAGATTCCTTTGCCCAAGATGTCCTAGTCATGATCAATACCCAAACTACAGTCAATTCTCACAATCGTTTGTCTATGGCCAACTGTCCCGATTATTACATCAAAACACCGCAAGAAATGGCCGATACTTTCGCCGATATCCCCGAAGCCCTCGAGAATACCCAAAAAATAGCCGACAAATGCGACCTTTCTATCGAAATTGGTAAATGGTATTTTCCTATTTTTAAATTACCAAAAGGGGCGACTGCCAACGACACCCTCACCAAAATGGTCTACGACAGCGCCCAGCAGCATTATGGCACAATTTTACCCGAAGTTAAGGAAAGACTTGATTACGAACTCGAGGTAATTTGTAGTAAGGGTTACGCGGCTTACTTTTTAATTATGCGCGACTTTATCGCTTGGTGTGAAGAAAATGATACTCCTACCAATACCCGAGGCAGTGCCGGTGGTTCGCTCGTTTCTTTTGTTCTGGGAATTGTCACCGTCGACCCCCTCGTTTATCAATTACCCTTTGAAAGATTTTTAAACAAAGACCGCCCCTCACCTCCTGATATTGATTTGGATATAGCCGACGACAAACGGCAGGGGATGCTTTATCATATTATCGAACAATACGGCAAAGATGCCATTGCTCAAATATGTACTTTCGGCCGAATGATGGCCAGAGGAGCAGTCCGCGACACCGCTCGAGTTTTGGGCTACGAGTATGCCATCGGCGATAGAATTAGTAAACTCATCCCTCTAGGCTCGCAAGGATTTCCCATGAGTATCAACAAGGCCCTCGATACTACTGCCGACCTCAAAAATCTCTACGACACCGATGCTGATGCCCGCAAAATTCTCGACACTGCCCGCCAAATTGAAGGCTGTGCCCGCCACATCTCCGTTCACGCCTGTGCTATCGTCATTTCTCCCAGTACTATCAATGAATTTTCCCCCACCCAAACCGAGACCGGCGGTGACAAGATTATTACCCAATATGAAATGCATGCCTGTGAAGATGTTGGCCTCATCAAATTTGACATCCTCGGGATCCGCAACTTGTCTTTTCTGGGACAAGCCATTGTCAACGTCCGTAAAACCAAAAATATTGACATAAATTTACGTAAAATTTCTCTTGAGGACAAAAAAACTTTTGACATGCTCTCGCGCGGTGATACCATGGGTACTTTTCAATTGTCCGGTGGTGGTATGACCAAATGGCTCAAAGAGCTCAAACCCAGCCGAGTTGACGATATTATGGCCATGGTCGCCCTCTATCGCCCTGGTCCCATGGCGATGATCCCTGAGTACATCGCCCGCAAAAACGATCCTAGCAAAATCACTTACTTTGACCCCAAAATGGAAAAATACCTCAAAAAATCCTATGGACTATTGGTCTATCAGGATGACTGTTTGTATACCGCTATTGAGTTAGCTGGCTACAATTGGGTCGAAGTCGATAAATTCCGCAAAGCCATAGGCAAGAAAATTCCCGAAGAGATGGCCATTCAAAAAGAAAAATTCATTAATGGTTGTATTGCCAATGGCCAGACTCCCGAAAAAGCCGCCGAAATCATGGGCTACATCGAGCCTTTTACTTCTTATGGTTTCAACAAGGCCCACGCTGCTTCCTACGGTATGCTAGCTTACCGCACTGCCTATATGAAGGCCAATTTCCCCGTCGAATATATGTGTGCCCTCTTATCCGCCGAGGCAGATGACATTGAAAAGGTCGGGCAAGGTATTGAGGAGTGCCGTAAATTAGGTATTATCGTCTCTGCACCCGATATTAATCAAAGCTCCAAAGGGTTTGAAATAGTTGCCAACGACCGTTCACTCGAAAAAATGGCTATCCGCATTGGTTTTGATGCCATCAAAAATGTCGGCGATGCCGCCATTGAAAACATCATCGATGAGCGTACCCAAAATGGTTCATTTGCCAGTTTTACCGACTTTTGTCACCGAGTCAGTGGCCAAAAGGTCAACAAGCGTGTCCTCGAGAGCCTCATCAAAGTTGGCGCCTTTGATGCTTTTGGTGAACGCAATGCCATTATGGCCGCCATTGACGATATTCGCAGTAGTGCCGATAAAAAGGCCAAAAAAACCAATAGTGGCCAGTTTGATTTATTTGAAAAATCAGAGACCGGACCAGTTCACATGGAAGACAAATTACCCCTAGTCGAGCCTATGCCCGAGCGAGAAAAACTAGTTCAAGAAAAATTATTACTGGGAATTTATGTCACCGAAAATCCCATTAGCACCATGCTCCTACCCTTTCAAAACGCCTCACTATCCAAAATTTCCGATATCATTCAAAAACCAGCCAATTATAGTGCCAAATTTGTAGCTATAATTAATCGAACAAAATTAATCCGCACTAAGAAAAATAATGCCCAAATGGCCTTTGTCACCCTCGAGGATAGCTCTGGCACAGTTGACGCCGTTATCTTCCCCAAAGCCTTCGAGCAATATCAGTCTGTGGCCTTAGAAAATCATCCCTTATATTTTGAAGGCAAGCTATCGTTTAAAGATGATCAGCCAGCAATTTTAATAGATATAATTAGCGCCACTCTACCCGAAAATACCAAAACCTTTGACTTTGTCATCAATGTTCCCAAGGGCACCTCTCAAACTCAACTCATGAACCTCAACCAGTTATTAAAACAAAATCCCAATGGTCACCGTGGTCAAATAATCCTCAGCAACGGCAAAAACATTGTCATCCCTTATGGGGTGAACTACAATTCAGCGTTACAAGACAAAATCGACAGTATATTGATAAAACAAGTTACTTAGGATAGAATATCAAAGCTTTTGTCTGTTTTACTTTATAAACTTTCAACTTTATAACTTTATAACTAATTTATGTCTCTATCATTCACACTCCAAGATCAAACCTACACCGTTGGCGATACCATTAAGGTCAACTATAAAATCAAAGAAAAAGACAAAGAAAGAATTCAAGCTTTCGATGGAATTTTACTGGCCATTCAGGGTAGGGGAGACACCAAAAGTATCATTGTCCAAAAATCTGCCACCGATAGCGTCAAAGTCGAGAGAATATTTCCAATCAATTCCCCCTGGATCGACAGCATCAAAAAAATGCGTTCCGCCAAATCCAAAATCCGCCGTAGCAAGCTCTATTACCTCCGCGACCCCAAGACCCGTAAAACCGTCTAAATTTTTCGTCATTGCGAGGAACGTAGTGACGAAGCAATCTTTGCTGTATCAGTTGAAATTTACCTAATCTTAATACTTATCCACACCTCCCGTTTCTAAAGATTGCCACACTCATTCCTTCGTTCGCAATGACGTAATATTTTAACTGTGGGCCCTGCGAGGATCGGACTCGCGACCAACTGCTTAAAAGGCAGCTGCTCTACCACTGAGCTAAGGACCCAAATTCTTTGTATTATCTCACGTTCAAAAATAAATTCCAATCAATTATTTCTTTAAATCATCTACATCACTGTGAAAAGCGACCCAGCCAGTCCTTTGTAGACTATGCTTTCCCCGTTCATATATATGACAAGGGTTTGACTCATCACAATACATACTAATGTGGTTATTAACTCCATAAATGCGAGGGTGATTTGTCATCCTCAATCCAACCCTATGTCCTATTTGGCTACTGTGTTTGTCAACTGACAACCACTGTCCATCGATTGCCACTACGCAAGGATCAACTGACTCGAGTATCAAAATCGCTCTTTCACCATTTTCAAGCATTGTCGCCATATGCCCGTATAATATCATATATGCATCTCTACGGCCTCATTATCGGTATTGCTATCATTATCGGCCTCAACTTTTTTGAAAAACACCAAAACATTATCCCCAAAAATCGGCTAACTTTATTTGAGGTTGGCACAATTATCAGTGCCATTGTCGGCGCCCGCGCCTATCACGTTATCGACCAATGGTCATTTTACTCCTACAACTTAATCCTAATTCCTCAAACATGGCACGGCGGCCTCGGCATCTTTGGCGGCATTATAGGAGCTATTATTTTTATTTTATTTTATGTTCGTTTTATACCTAATACTTTCTACATAATACTTAATACTATTACTTCCATTCTTCCTCTTTGCCAAGCCATTGGCCGTCTCGGTAACTGGACCAACGGCGAAAACCCTATCTGGTGGCCCGAAGCGATTGGTGACTTGCTTTTATTTATTATTATCACCAAGGCGCAAAAGCGCTATAGCGCCACCGCGCTTTATCTAATTGGTTATGGCCTTATCCGTTTTCTGACCGAATTCTGGCGGACTGAAACATGGGTCATCCAAAATATCAAAGTCGGCCAAGTTATATCATTAATATTTATCATAATTGGTTTAATATTAATCTACCGTGAACGATCAAAAGTCCCTCAAAAACATCTTTAAGAATACATTCTGGACCCTCAGACTAATTTTCCGATATAACCCTTTTATTTTTAGTGCCATTGCCATTTTCCAGCTACTCACCGCCTCCACTCCCTTTGTCCGCAACAAACTCTTTTCTCAACTTCTCGACACCCTCGTCTATCACCAGCAAAACGACCTCCTCCGTATCTTCAGCCTATTTATTATTTTCTTAGTTTTAACCACAATTTTTTCCTTTTGCCAAAACCAACTAACCAGAATTTTGGATACTCGGCTTCAGGGTCAACTGCGCACCCTTTTCATTGGTAAAGTTTCCCAACTGGATTATCAACACCTCGAGAGCAAAGAGATAGGCAATTTAATATCCAAAGTCGATGAAGAGTTTGGTTGGCGTATGCGCCAAACAGTCCAGGACGTCAGCAATGTTTTTGCCAATATTATTAGTCTAACGACTGTTTCTATAATTATTTTTCCCCGCTATCCCTACCTCTGGTTACTGATTTTTGTATCCCAGATACCCCAATATTTAATTGAGAGGTATTGGGTCCAGCAGGATTGGAAATTACGCGAAGACAATAGTGACAAAAATAAATTAATGTGGGATTTAAACTATCAGTTGCGCACCAAAAACTTTATCTCCGAACTCCGAATCAACAACGCCGTTTCTTTTTTATTTGACAAATTCAAACAGAGTTTTGACTTTTTTACCAATGGTAGGGTCAATCTTCGTGTCCGGCAGAGTCCCAGTGAAATTGGCATCATTGTTTTGTCAATTACCGTCAATGCCATTTGTTTGTTTGTCTTGTTAACCGATGCCAACCAAAGTCTCCTTACCATTGGTTTATTTACCTTCTATTTTCAAACCATCCAGCAAACCTCTGATTTTTTTCGGGGACTTGTTTACAGTTCGGTCAGTATTACCGAAAACAGTTACCATATCGGTAATTTCCGAAAAATAGTCAATCTAAAAAACATTATCGCCAGCGGAGACAGTCTAATGACTCATCATTCTTCACCCAAAATAGAATTTAAAAATGTCAGTTTTAAATACCCCAGCTCAAAAAGATACGTTTATAAAAATCTTAACTTAGTTATCAATCCTCAAGAAGAAATCGCCATAGTCGGACCAAACGGTGCTGGCAAAAGTACTCTTATCAAATTGATCTGTCGATTTTACGACCCAACCTCAGGGGATATCTTAATCAACGGTCTCAACCTAAAAGAAATTAATCTCGATAATTGGTACAAAAATTTGTCCTATCTATCGCAGGAATTCAACCATTATTACAATCTCAATCTCCGCGAAAACATCACCCTCGGTGATACTCACAAAATTGCTGACAGTAAAATTTTTCAGGCACTCAGCCAGGCCGATGCCTCATTTATCAAAAAATATCCACTAGGTCTCGACACCCCCATGAGCCAACGCTACGGAGGAGAGGAACCCTCTTGGGGACAGATGCAGAAAATCGCTATTGCTAGGATTTTCTATAGAAATAGCCCTGTGATCATTTTGGATGAACCCACGGCCAGCATCGACGCAGTTTCCGAATACAAAATCTTCAACCAACTTTATAAAAATATTCATCAAAAGACTTTATTGATTGTTTCCCATCGTTTCTCCACCGTCCGCAATGCCAAGAGAATTATTGTTATCGACAAGGGCCAAATTGTTGAGCAGGGGAGCCACGAGGAATTACTGAAAAACAACGGCCTCTATGCCAAATCATTCCATCTCCAAGCCAAAGGGTACAACTAACTAATTATCTGGCACAATTTACCCACACCTCTAAGAACTGCTCCAATGGCAAAATGCTCTACTGATCTAAATTCAGCCGTTGCACACGACAGCTCATTTCTTAAGGCCTCAACTGGGGTTTTTGGGTCAGCTGTTGCTCGAACAATAAGGCCAATTTGATCTTCCCACTTTCTACCCATCTTGATATTATATTCACCCTTTTCAATCAAAACATCTGAGATCATCACCCATTGTACAATGAAATGTGACTCCAGGGGGAGTCGAACCCCCGATTACCTGGATGAAAGCCAGGTGTCCTAGGCCACTAGACGATGGAGCCAGTATATCGGATAATATTTTACCATATGATCACTATTTTCCACGGCGATGACCTAGCCCTCAGTCGCCAAACCTATCTTGACCAACTCACCAAGGTTCCTCTATCTTCAGTCTTCCACACTGATTCCAAAAATATCAACCTAAATGAAATAAATAATTTTCTCGAAGGCGGATCACTTTTTGCTGACAGTAAAATAATCGCCATCGATAATTTTTTCTCCATTCCCAAAGCCAATCAAGTCAAGTTGATTAAATTACTAGAAAAATCATCAGTCGATATCCTCCTCTGGCAGGACAAAATGCTCACCGCTGCCCAATTAAAAATACTGCCCAAAGCCATTACCAATCGCTTCAAGTCCGACAACCATATTTTCCCTTGTCTCAGTTCTCTCAAACCCCACAATTTGGCCAAATTTATGGGTCTTTATCATCAAGTCTGCGCTCAGGAACTATTTGATCTTTTTTTATATCTTTTAAAGCAAAATTTTCGCAAACAAATTCAAACTCACTCTATATATCCCCAAATTATTTTGGTCAAAACCTATTTACAATTAATCGAACTCGAGTTCCAGTTCAAAACAGGCCAATTATCCCTTCCGCGTGAAATTGCCCTAGAACGCGTCCTGATTCCATTGTTGAAATAGATTGATATACAAAGTATACCTAAATATAGGTAAAATACACTTTGATACATCAATTAGCAATCAACATCATACTCTGCTAATATATATTTGATAATATAGATTTATATGGCCAACACTATCATCACCAAACCTTGGGGATCAGAGACAATTCTTTCGGAAACAGATTTACCCTACACATTTAAACTATTAAAAATAAATGCCGGTAAAAAATTATCACTTCAATATCATGACCTAAAACTAGAAACCCTGACCCTTATTTCAGGTCAAACCCAAATCATTTGGGGGCAAAGCGAAACACAATTAAAAACAGAAGAAATGGTGGTAGGAATGGGATACACCATCCGCCCCAATATTATCCACCGTTTTGTAGCTATTACTGATTCGCTGTTGGCCGAAGCCTCAACAGGGGAGGTGGGGACTACCCATCGGCTCCAGGATGATGCAAACCGACCTGACGAAACTGAGGAGTTACGCAGTCAGCCAAATCGTGGTTGGTCAAACTCCTAAAAAGTGCTACATTTAATTAATGAAAAGTTCAAATACTCTCTGGTTTAAGGATATTCACTTCGAAGATGTCAACATTGTCGGTGGCAAAGGTGCCAATTTGGGCGAAATGTACAATCTCGGTATTCCTGTCCCCAATGGCTTTGTCGTCACTTCCTCTGCCTATTTTCAATTTATCAAAGACAACAATCTCAAATCTCAAATTAGTGATATTCTCAAAACTACCAATGTCGATGAGCCAGATCAATTATTGTCTGCCTCCAAAAAAATAAAAACTCTTATTAAAAAAAGTCCCCTGCCAGATGCCCTTGCTTTTGAAATCATGTCCAATTACAAAAAGTTATCTGGGTTTATTGGCCTAAGTAACGCTTCCGTTGCCGTCCGCTCCTCCGCTACCGCCGAGGATTCAGCTGATGCTTCGTTTGCCGGCCAACAGGAAACTTTTCTCAATGTAGTTGGTGAAGCCAATGTCGTCAACCGTGTCCGTGATTGTTGGGCCTCTCTTTTTACCCCTCGTTCCATTTTTTATCGAGTCAAGAAAAAATACGACCATTTCCAAGTGGGGGTCGCTGTGCCAATTCAAAAACAAATTCAGTCAGAAATCTCGGGAATTATGTTTACTGTCAATCCCGTCAGTAACAACAAAAATCAAATTATTATTGAAACAGTTTGGGGACTAGGGGAGTACATAGTTCAAGGTCAAGTCACTCCTGACCAAATTATTCTCGATAAAAGTAATTGGGGTATTGTTTCCAAAAATCATGTTAGCCAAGATGTCATGTTAGTCAAATCTCAAAACGAAACTAGCGAAGTCCCTGTCCCCAAATCAAAACAAAACAAGATCAAGATCAGCGACGAGTTTGCTGTCAAAATCGCCAAAGTTGGCCAAAAGTTGCACAACCATTATGGCAAACCCCAAGATATCGAATTTGCCATTTTCAAAAATGAATTATTCATCGTCCAAACTCGACCAATCACCACTGTCGCTTCAAACCAAAAAACCCTCAACTCCCAAACTACCATCACCTCCAAACCAGACCTGACCGGTGAATCAGCCAGCCCCGGCAATGCCACCGGTGTAGTGATGATTATTAAGTCACCCAAAGAAATCAACAAAGTTCAAAAGGGTCATATCATGGTCACCTCCATGACCTCCCCTGACTTTGTCCCTGCCATGAAAAAAGTTAATGGCATCATTACCGACAAGGGTGGCCAAACATCTCATGCCGCTATCGTTAGTCGCGAATTGGGAGTCCCTTGTGTTGTTGGCACTAAAACTGCCACCAAGTTTTTTCACGACGGAGATATTGTCACTATCAATGGAACTACTGGCGAAATTTGGTTTGGTGATCTTACCAACAATATAGCACCCATCGCGCCATCTCCCCACCGCGCCGTAGCGCTTCGTACTGCCACCAAGGTCTATGTCAACCTAGGCGAACCGGAACTGGCAGCTACAATTAGTAAACGTCACGTTGATGGAGTTGGGCTTCTCCGAGCGGAATTTATGATTGCCAATATCGGCATCCACCCTAAAAAAATGATTGCTGACGGTCGTCAAAAAGAATATATTGAAAAATTGGCCATGAATATAGCCAAATTTTGCAAGAGTTTTTCGCCTCGGCCAGTTGTCTACCGAGCCACTGATTTTAAAACCAACGAATATCGGTTTTTAAAATGGGGTAAGCTCTACGAACCAGAAGAACCCAATCCCTTACTCGGCTTTCGTGGTGCCACTCGATACATCAACAGTCCTGATGTTTTTAGTATGGAGCTGGAGGCCATCAAAATGGTCCGCAACCGTCTCAATCTCAAAAACCTTTGGCTGATGATTCCCTTTGTCCGCACCCCTCATGAATTATTTTTAGTCAAAAAACTGATTTCTGATCATGGCTTACTTCGTTCTCCTACATTCAAATTGTTTATGATGGTCGAGATACCTAGTAATGTAATTCTCCTCGATAAATTTATTGATGTGGGCATCGATGGTATCAGTATCGGTAGCAATGACCTGACCATGCTTACACTCGGGCTCGACCGCGACAATGGTGAAGTCGCCAAGGACTTCAACGAAATGGATCCTGCAGTACTGTGGAGTCTCAAAAGAGCCATTACTAAGGCCAAAAAACGAGGTGTCCTCGCCTCTATTTGTGGCCAAGCCCCTAGCAATCACCCTGAATTAGTGGAAAAACTAGTCAAGTGGGGTGTGACCTCAATTTCAGTTTCACCCGATGCTATCGACCGCACCCGTGAGATCATTTCTTGGGCAGAGAAAAAAAGAATGGAAAAATAATTTTAGTGATAGACAATTACCACCTCACCCCGCGAATCACCTCCAAACTCACTTTCCACTGACTCAAACATTTTGGTCATCTCCCTCACTACTCTCACTTCACATTTTGACCCCTCAATTTCCTTAATTATTTTCACCGATTCTTCAGTTCTATTACCTGCCTCAAAAAACATTTTAACTCCCTCAAAACTTTTATATTTTTCTATCAATTTTTTCTTATCATTTTCTTTTTTAGGTAAAAAACCCAAAAAACAAAACCGCTGGATTGGCAATCCCGACAACACCGCAGCGTTAATAACCGCCGACATTCCCCCAATTGCAGTATATTTTAACCCCAACTCTTGGCATTTTTTGACTAGTAACCAGCCTGGATCAGAGATCAGGGGAGTCCCAGCATCAGTCACCAATCCCACTTCCAATCCCTCCTTCAACATATTTATTACTTCTGGAATTTTCTGAGCTTCAACTTCATCATAAAATGACATTAGTTTTGGTTTATTGGCAATCTTTAAACTTTGCAGCAAAAATCCTGTCTTGCGAGTATCTTCACACAGCAAGATATCAATCTGTTCCAGCGTCTCAATCGCCCTCAAAGTAATGTCCTTCAGGTTTCCTATTGGTGTCGAAATTATATACAACATAATTTTTAATTTAAAATTTATCCTATACAAACTGTCTAATTACTTGCACCACTTTGCCTCTTATCTCTACTTCCCGTACATACATTGGCGACATAGTCGAGTTGGCTGGCTGCAGCCGAATCCGCCCTAGTTCTTTGTAATATCTCTTCAGAGTCGCAAAACCGTTTTTGAGCACCGCCACCACAATATCTCCATTGTTGGCTTCTTTTTGTTCCTTTATCACCAAATAATCCCCATTAAGTATTCCATCATCAATCATCGAATCTCCCTTAGCCTGCAACACATAAGATTTATATGCTGACTTGATAGTCCCTGCAGCCACCGCCAACGTCGCATTGGGGTCAGTATATGGCTCCAGAGGCGCCCCACAAGCAATGAACCCTAAAACTGGCAATTCAATCATATTTGAGCTATCGTCATGATTTTCATTTTCAATTACCTCAATCCCTCTAACTGCCCCCCGATACCGTCTAATTAATCCTTTCTTCTCCAATACCGCTAAATGTTCATGTACCGTCGCCAGAGAAGACAGCCCCAAATGAGAAGCAATTTCCGTCAAAGTCGGAGCGCAAGAATACTTGTTGATATTTTCACTAATAAAATCGAGTATCTGTTTTTGTCTTCTGTATAGAGTTTGGGCCATAACTTATCTTATACGAATAATACCCGAAGTCAATAAGTCAAAAACGATGTTATATTTATAAGACATGTTTTTATTAACACTACTACTATTAATATTTATCCAGCCCCAGTTATCCCTAGCCAACAGTGAGTTTGATGTCCTCCAAAAAATTGAGTACTCCGTTGACGAAGTAGGCAATGCCAAAGTCACTCAAGAAATAAATTTAACCAACAAAATTTCCCAAGTCTATTCCAAGGAATATCAGTTGATCATTCACAACTCAAACATTCAAAATATTACTGGCCACGATAAACATGGCAATATCATCAAATCTGTCATTCCAGAGTCGGACAAGACCACCATCAATCTCCATTTTGATTCACCCACTATTGGCAAAGATCAGACAAATCAATTCTTTTTGTTGTATACCATCGTTGGCTTTGCCCAACAAAAAGGTAAAACTTGGGAAATTCTCCTCCCTCAGTTTGAAAACCAAATTACCGACTCCCAGCTGGTCGTTTCCCTTAGTGTGCCTACCAGTTTTGGAGAACTATCCTCGGCAGCAATACCCATTCAAAGCTCACATCTAGTCAACAATCGTCAAAGTATCCAGCTGGCACCAATATCATCATCCTCCAAACAGTTGTTTGTTTTTGGCAACAACCAAATTTTTGATTTCAAATTATTATATTTTCTCAAAAATTCCCAATCAGTATCTCAAAACTTGGAAATACCCATCCCTCCTGATACCAATATTCAAACTATTACTTACCAAAATTTTGACCCATTACCTCAAAATATTAGACAGGACGGCGATGGTAATTGGTTGGCTCAGTACTATCTTAGCCCACAACAGGAGTTGGGCATCACCGTTACCGGTCAAGCCAAAATTCATGCATCCCTCAAAAAGCCAATAAATATTGACCCCTCAACTTACCTCTCTGCCGACAAATACTGGGACACCAATTCACCCGAAATCACTATCATCAAGCACAGTCTATCCACCCCCAAGTCAATCTACGACTATACAATATCTACCCTGAGCTATGATTATAATCAAATTAATAACGCTAGCCGCAAGGGAGCAACTGCGGCCCTTAGCTCCCCTACAAACTCACTTTGCACCGAGTTTACCGACTTGTTTGTCACCCTTGCCAGATCAGTAGGCATTCCGGCTCGCGAAATCGAAGGTTATGCCTATAGTAACAACTCCAAAATCAAGCCCACCAATATTGGTACCGATATTCTCCATGCTTGGCCAGAATTCTATGACCAGCCCCACAAAAACTGGATCCAGATCGACCCTACCTGGGAGAAAACCACCAATGGCATTGACTATTTTAATGATCTTGATCTCAACCACATCACCTTTGTTATCCATGGACTCAACAGCCAGTCCCCGCCACCTCCAGGATCATACAAACGTGATTCCTCGCAAAAAACAGTTTATGTTGATTTTGCCAAATCTCCCTTAATTATTCCCGAACAACCACTAAAAATTAAAGTTGATAATAATCAGCTGATTATTACCAATCCCAATTTATTCGCTCTGAATAATCAAATAATCCAAACCCACGACAAACAGTGGAGTACCACTCTCGATGTTTTACCCCCACTTTCCATTCATTCAATCAATTTGCCCAAAATTCCCATTTTGACCCAATTACTCCCCCGATATTCAAATTACCAGTTTACGGTTAATAATCATCAGCAATCCTACGTTCTACTTATTTTAAATCGCTATCACTATCTCTACTTGAGCATTCTAGTCGGTGTCACTATCTTTGGCCTGTGTGTTGGCGGTATAATACTCACAACCCATCATCATTCAAAATGAGAAAAATATTCAAACTTACCCTATTAATTTCCTTTGCCCTAGTCGCCCAAAACCAGATTTGGGGTAACCTAGACTTTCATAACTCCGCTATTTCCATCATCAAAGTAGCCTTTATTCTCACCATTTTTGAATTGTTAATTAAACCAATTATTAAAATTATCTTGTTTCCCATAAACCTCCTCACCCTCGGACTTTTTCGGGTAGTCATCAACACCGTCGGATTCTACATGGCGGCGTTTTTTCTTTCTGATTTTGTCATCACCAATATCCACACTCTACCTCAAAATATTTACGGTCTAAATCTACCTGCCATCAATTTAATTGGCTTCTGGGCTCACTTGGTGAATTCCACTTCTAACAGTTTTTTGTTATATATATTTAAATCAATTATAAAATCTAAAAAGGATAAAAAATGAAAACAACTTTGATTGTCGTCCAAATAATTATTTCCGTGGTTTTGACCGGATTAATTTTTCTCCAATCAGGTGACGATAATGAATCACGCTCCAACATTATGTCTTCCAATACTTTTCAAAAAAGAGGTTGGGAGCGAGCCGTCTATTTCGCCACAATTGCCATTCTAGTATTATTTCTAATTTCATCAATTATCCAAACTACAATTTAATTGCTCCAACTTGTCAAAAAAACTTCGTTTTTTTATTGAATATTTTCTCTACTATCTCAAGACATATTCTCTAGTTATCATCCTCGGAATAATCTCCGGCTCACTAATTTACACCAACCGTCTTTACTTAATCCAGTTATTTAACAACCTCACCTTTCAAAAAAATAATATTGGCCTCGAGGGTCTCTATACTATTTCCAATCTTCCTGAAATAGTCTCCAACCAAATCAGTTATGGTATTACCACCCTCTCCGAAAATGACAAAGCTCAGATATCACCCATAGTCGACAAAATTGAGGTTGATGAAAATAATCAAAATTACACCATTTTTTTCAAAAATGACATTTATTGGCACAATGGCCGCAAGTTCCAAACATCAGATCTAAATTTAAACATTGCCGGAGCCCAAATAACCAATAAATCGGCCACTACCATGACCATATCTCTGCCCACCCCCTTTTCTCCCTTATTATCTTTTCTCAGCCAACCTCTTTTTTATAATCAGGGGCTAATTGGCCTTGGCAAATATCAGGTCGCCGACACCACCTATCAGGACGGTTATCTCAAAACCATTTCCCTAGTGTCTGTTACCAATAGCCACGATCAAATCTTTTATCATTTTTATCAAAATAGTGACGACTTGATCAACGCCTTCAAATTAGGTGAAGTTAGCCAAATTATCACCACATCGCTCAATCAAGACATTTCTTCGTGGCCAAACATCAAAATAAATCCCGATGTCTCCACTAAAAAATATCTAGCTATTTTTTTCAATACTGAAAAAATTAGCAGCAAATCCCTGCGACAGTCGTTGGCCTATGCCACCCCCAAAACTAGTACCAACAATCGCTGTCTAGGACCCATATCACCAACCTCATGGGCCTATAATCCCCAAATAAAACCATACAACTATAATCCCACTCGCGCCAAAGAGTTGTTGGACAAAGAACACCCCTCCCAAATTAATTTAATTATTACCGACCGCCAACTATTACCCATTGCCGAAAGTATCAAAAAAAGTTGGCAGGAAAACCTCAGTATCGATACCCACATCAATATCGAGAGTCAAAAGCCTTCCCTCACCGATTATGAGGCCATTTTGACCTACGGTACAGTGTCTCGTGATCCCGATCAATACACCTTTTGGCATTCCACTCAGATTAATACCAATATTACCCACCTCGATAATTCCCGTATTGATAAACTACTAGAAGAGGGTAGACTAATTTCTAATCAAAGTGAACGAAAGCAAATTTATTATGACTTTCAGAAGTTTTTGCTTGAAGAATCACCAGTTATATTTTTAGAATTTCCCATCTCTTATAATATATCTAGGATAAAATAATTATGAACGAAAAATCACTCACTCCCATCGGTATCATCTTATTATCTATCCTCTTCTTGCTGTTATCTTACGCCGGATATATTTCCTACCAGAGTATCGATTGGACAGTGCTCACCCGACTCGAGTCTCAGCCACTAGTCCTACCAACTCCAGTTTCTTCACCCTCGGCAGTTGCTTTATCTCCCACTCCCTCCTTAACGCCAACGACAAAGTAGCTACTTTTTCCACATAAATCAATTCAAAAGATTTAAAGGCTCTCACATACTTGGACCCTTTGCCTGATTGATGTTTTAATATCCTCTTTTCCACGTCACTAGTTTGGCCGGTATATAGGGTATTTTTATCTGTTCTTAGAATATATACAAAATACATATTAATAATTTGGCAAACTCGGCACTGGCAAGCTCCCCCAATGTGCCATTAAGTAAGGAAAAGCTACTTCATTGTATATAAATATCCGATAAATTAGATATCCAAAAAACAACCACCAGATATATCTTACTAGCCCTACTTTCGGCCACCTCAGTCTCATCCCCAAAATCACTATAAACACAAAAAATATATTTCGATAATGGCCAATGCTCGGTACCAAATTTAGAGCCTCTCTTCCCCAGTAATAAGAGCTCGAAAAAGGAACTAGGAAAAAAGCGATCCCTTTTGCCCAGTTCGGTTTTTGCATAATTTCCCAGATAAATATTCCACTACACGCAGCCAAAAAGGGGATTGACGACATCAAATACCATGGATAGTTTGGACTAGGAACCAACAATATTGTCAATAAATGAGCTGCCAGTGGCAAGGTAATAAACAGCACTTTCTTTACCCTTATTCTTAAAGAAATAATAAAAAAAGAAATCCATCCCCATATCCACCATCCATCAACCGGAAAATTCTTCAGTTTGAGAGCTTCCAATTGGGTCACCATTTTAATAGCTCCAAAATAACCTCGATGACTGTTGGTAGCAAAAATAGCCACAAACAAATCTTTTTGCAGCCACAAACCCCAACTGATATAAATCAGAATAGGTACGGCCACCGCCGTCAAAAATATAAAGATGTTTTTGTAAGGGAGTTTATACACTCCCATCAATATTACCAATCCACCCAAAAAACCGATTGCCGGCTCTTTGGTCAACACTGCCATTCCCCCAATTATTCCCGCCACTATTAGTGTGGCAGTTTCGTAAGCCATACTTTTTCTCTTTTCATATCCCTCAATCGACAAATACACAAAAATCAAACTCATCAATATCAGTGGCGATACCGCGTTTTCCAAATAAGCCGTTCTCGTGGCCAAGATATAGGTAGGCACGGTTGAGTAGACAATCAGTGCTATTAAGGGAACCCAAGGATTCCCGTATAACATTAATAATAGTATATACAATAAGCCACCAGTAATAACTGCCATAACTATGGCTGATTTTCTAAAATCAGCCGGTCTCACTGCCTCCACTGTCTCAACATTATCAGGCATGCCCCATTCATATATCATTCCCCCAATTGGCGGATGATCAAAAAATGGAGCCACCATCAATATTTGCTCCTTACCTTTTAAGTAATCGAGCTCTACTACCCCTGTCAATGGTTTTCTGTCTTGTAAAAATTTATTTAAGTCAACATTATCTATCGAGAATCCTCCCACTTCCCCTCGAATTGATCCAAACAATTTATTGCCATATTCCCCCGAGTTTAGCGACCAAGCCATTGGCAGACCAGTCTTTTTGAGACTTATTGCCTGCCAAATATAGTTGTATTCATCAAGGTTGGGCAGAGGATATGTCTCATAATTAAAATATCTCAAAACCAAGCTATGTTTGGATACTAAAATAGCCAAAAAAATACTCAAAACAAAAAAAATATACCCCCGATATTTCAACCACATACCCAATATTATCAAACTTGTTAGCTCAGTGGAACGATTTTCGAACTAAAACCAATTTATCGGTGTGTAATTAAAAAGGAAAATTATTCTTCCGGTTCCTGCATTAGCGTTTTTATTTTACCTATGATCGCTTCTCGTGGAATTCCGGTCGCAAACAACATTGCACCAATCTGAGGATAAGCAGACCATCTTTGATATATTCTCGCTTCCACTGAAGATTCATCTGGCGTAGTACCGGCAACACCATCTAAGAATCTTACGACAGGACCATCAAAGTCTGGCTTAGAAGCAGTAGCTACCCAAGATTTTAGATCATTATCTAACCATTCTAATTCTTGTCTGTTTAATGCAGCACCAATATCTCCTTGGCGGACTAATTTAGTAACTTCCTTGTATCTCTCCCATGGTGGAATAAAATCTGTCATATTATCAGTAATTATATCTTATAATGTTATAAAGTCAACAACAAACTAAGAAATAAATTTTAAAACCAAATATAACCTGTCCTAAGGACTTATTTTAAAATTTTTCTTAAGTTACCCTGCATGGATTCGAACCACAATAAACAGCTCCAAAGGCTGTTGTCCTACCATTAGACGACAGGGTAAAGGTGCCGACGAGAGGACTTGAACCTCCACACCTTGCGGCATACGCACCTCAAGCGTACGTGTATACCAATTTCACCACGTCGGCAGATTGTTAAAAGAGCTCTATATTATACATCCTTTCTCTCTCTACTTATCACCACCAAGTCACCTTCGCTAAGTTGGCCAGAGATGACACCTTTACCTCTCTCCATTTGAGCAAGGTCTGTTTTTTCAAATCTTTTTACAAGTGGTAACGGATCGCCGACATTTGTATAACCTAGACTATATAAATAATCTCTCAAGGAAAATTTTCCGATACAATTATAGATAATTTTTGAATTTTCTATCATAGTGGCCGCTGAGGGACTCGAACCCCCGACCACCCCGATGTAAACGGGATGCTCTACCAACTGAGCTAAGCAGCCAAAGTGTGAAGTTGCCAACTGTGGGGTTTATCCCCAGTCCGAATGCTTTCGGACAGCTAAGCAGCCATGCTGCTGTATTTTACCAATCTTTATGTTCTCTGACTATTACCACCTGTCCTGCCTCAACGTGTTCAGGATAATCAATTTTCTCTCTTCTCAAACCTGTAGCCCGCAATACATATGCCTCACCACTTTTAACATCCATAACTCCTACTCTCACAGAAAAATCCCCCAAACACACATCCAAAATTGCATCACACAAGCTTGATACCTTCATCTCTACGGCATTTGTTACACCCTTAATCATCTGAGCGAGAGACGGGACTCGAACCCGTTGGCAGCCTGTCGCCTAAGGCGACTGCTCAACCAATTTAACTTTTAACCACTCACGACCCTTACCAGACTTTAAAGACTTTTCTCTTCTTAAGGCATCTATTCTCGTTGGCATATTTTCACCATAAATTAAATCAAATGGAAAAGTTAGTGAAGTATATTTGGATTTACCAGAATTATGTTCCGACATTCTTCTTTCAATATCGTTTGTCTGGCCTACATATAGTCGATTGTTTACCCGACTTTTAAGTACGTATACAGTAAACATTCTGAGCGAGAGACGGGACTCGAACCCGCAGCCTTCTCCTTGGCAAGGAGATGCTCAACCAATTGAGCTACTCTCGCAATTCAGTTAACAGATTTCAGTTAACCGTTTACAGTTTTTAGCGACCTTATCAAACCGTAGAGTATTTTACCAGTTAAATCAGCCTGTGTTAATACCGGATTTACATCAAGTTTCGGATACAATTTATTAATAATTTTACATATTGCGACCACCTCAACCAGTGACTTTCTCGATATGCCCAAAAACTTAATGAAATCTCTTCTGCTGTCAGAAGCACTACCTTCAGCAATATTAATTGCCACCGATGTTGACGCTCTCCTGATCTGATCACCTAGACCATGCACTTCAAAACTAGGCAACAAAGTATGTAAAAGATATGAAAACTCTACTAACCTTACGGACTCTTCCCACACTTTTAACTTTTCAAAATTCTGCATTTTCCTCTGTATACTGTTAACTGCCATCCGTTAACTGTTTAGTGCCGAAAGTTGGACTCGAACCAACATCCCAGGTTTTTCAGACCAGTGCCGTGACCATCTTGGCTATTTCGGCTTAAGAAGTATTTGTATTATACAAAATAAAAATATTTTTGTTCTACTGTATTCTATCAACAGTTAACTGTTCGCTGTCGAGTGCCGTTGAGAGGACTTGAACCTCCACGCCTTGCGGCATACGCTTCTGAGACGTACGTGTATACCAATTTCACCACA
Source organism: Microgenomates group bacterium (assembly GCA_049303675.1). GTDB lineage: Bacteria > Patescibacteriota > Microgenomatia > UBA12405 > UBA12405 > UBA2283. The sequence continues at coordinate 835,033 of JBAQNJ010000001.1, forward strand.
ACGGCAAATCAAGGTATTATCTCACGAAACAAATTCAGTTTTTATCTTTACAACTATTTAATAACATCCTCAAACAGTTCTTTAGCGCTAAACACTAATGGCAATTTTAAAACCTCTTCACGAGTAAACCATTTTGCCTCAATTACTTTACTCTCAACATCATCTCTAGTTTCAGTTGTTTCAGATATAGTTTCAAAAAAGAAAATCACTCCATGATAATTATATTTTGGTGCAATTGCCTCTCTGAAGACTAAGAAACTTAGTTCCTTAGCCACAATTCCAGTTTCTTCCAATATCTCTCTTTTAGCCGCAATCTCCAGAGTTTCTCCAAATTCAACCTTACCTCCTGGTATTATCCAATAATCCTTGCCTCCTTCTAATGTTTCCCTAACTAACAAGAACTTGTTTTTATTTCTTACCAACACGCCAACTATTACTTTTGGTTTCCTTTTTATCATTTCTAACTGAATCTTAGGCGGAATCGGCCGACAACTACACTCTCGGTTGTGATCCGTATGCCACTGAATTCTCTCGTTCAAACTTGCCTTTTTAGGCATCTTGTTCTTCTGGTGCCACTCTTTATTTATCTTCGCCATTATTTATTTTATACCACTCTCTTTATCTCATCTGGAGCGGGATGGGGGAGTCGAACCCCCCATATCAGTTTGGAAAACTGAAGTTATACCGATTAACTAATCCCGCAACGTACAAATTACTTCATAATTTTACGTTGCAGAAACGTTAATTTGCAAAGCAAATTTTACGTTTCGCAAAATAAATTAAGGTGCAATCTAAGTCGGGCTATGCCTAGACTAAGTTCATAAGACATAGTCGGGCTACGCCTCGACAAAGCTCGTAGAGAGCGAAGTCGGGGATACTGGATTCGAACCAGCAACCTCACGGTCCCAAACCGTGCGCGCTAGCCAATTGCGCCAATCCCCGTTGCTCGTGTATTTTACACGAATTGTGCCGCCAGAGGGGATCGAACCCCCACGCTTGTTGAGAGCACAAGATTTTAAGTCTTGCGTGTATACCAATTTCACCATGGCGGCTAATTGTAGAATGTATTATATAATCAAAAGAACAATTTCCCAACAACCAATGAGCAAACCCCAATTCTTTAAAACCACCACCGGACTTCATATACCACTGCCAGTATTTTTCCCCGACGCTACCCGAGCCGTTCTCAAAACCCTCGACAGTGCCGATATTGAGTCCACCAAAACTCAAGGAATACTAGTCAATACTTTTCATCTCAACAATTTCCCCGGAGGATCGGTTATAAAAGAACACAAAGGTGTCCGCAACTTTATGTCATGGAGTGGGGGAGTTATCTCCGATTCCGGTGGCTTCCAAGTTATGTCACTTGCCAAAACCCACGATGGCACCAAAAACCCAGTTTCTGACAAAGGAGTCAACTTTAAAATCCCCGGAACCAGCAAGAAAATTCTTTTTACCCCCAAAATGAGTATCGATTTTCAAATGCTTCTCAAAACTGATATGGTAGTAGTGCTTGACGATTTTACCGATCTTCAGGCCAACGAGGCCAAGCAACGAGAAACTGTCGAACGAACCGTTACTTGGGCGCGAGTTTGTAAAAAAATATTTGACAAAAATTGCTCTGATCGCAAAATATCACCTGAATCTCGACCCTACTTACTCGGGGTTGTTCAGGGTGGTCACAACTTAGAATTACGTCGAGAATGTACCCAAAGATTGGTCGAAATTGGCTTTGATGGACTGGGCTATGGCGGTTGGCCCATGACCGACGATGGCGAATTTAATTTTGAAATACCCCGAGTTATTGGCGAAAATGTCCCCGATGATTATTTGCTCTATGGTCTAGGAGTAGGCAAACCACATGAAATAGTCCACATGGTCAAAATGGGCTGGAATGTCTTTGACTGTGTCCTACCCACTCGTGATGCCCGCCACAAACGACTCTATGTTTATGATGCCAAAACAATTGATGACATCGACTTGTCTACCGATAAATTTTATAAATATTTTGTCCCCGACAAGGAAATTCATTATCATGACCGCAATCCTGTCAGTACCGCCTGTGATTGTCTACTTTGCACTCGTTACGATCGTTCTTATCTTCGCCACCTATTTCAAATCGGCGATATGACAGCGGGCCGCCTCGCCACTATTCACAATCTACGTTTTTATTCTATTCTCATGGAGAAGCTACAACCAATTTATGAAAAAATTTAATGCCATAAATTTTGGCTGTCGCGTCAATGCCGCCGAAACCAATCAATTATCCCAACAACTAATTGATCAAGGTTATACTTTTGACGATCAAAATCCCGACACTATTATTGTCAACACCTGCGCCATAACCAAGAAAGGTGAATACGAATCAATTTATAATATAAAAAAAATATTAAAAGACAACCCAAACATTAAAATAATTGCCACTGGTTGTGCTAACCTAGAAAAATTAAAAGACCTCAAAAACGTTACCATCCTCAAAAATGTCGACAAGGACAAAATCCAATCCGTCTACACTCCCCAAATCAGCGACAAATTTTCTCGCACCCATCGTTATATGCTCAAAGTACAATCCGGCTGTAGTGTCAATTGTACTTTTTGTATCGTCCCCACCCGTCGCACCACCCTCAACTCTCTGTCTATCTCAGATGCTGTGAAAACAGTTAATACCGTCGTAGAAAACGGCTATACCGAAGTTATTATCACTGGTGTCAATCTGGCTCAATATCTCCCCAGCCTCGCCGATTTGGTAGAAGCACTGCTCACCCAAACCAAAATAAAATTAATTTCATTTGGTTCAGTCCCACTGCTTTGTATCAACGATAAATTCATTGATCTGTTAACTGTAAACCGTTCACGGTTAACTGACTTTCTCCACATTCCTCTTCAATCAGGATCAAATAAAATCTTAAAATTAATGCACCGCCCATATCATAAAGAAAAAATACTCAATACCTTTAAATTACTAACTTCCCCCCTTGTTAAAGGGGGGACCGAGGGGGGATTGAAATTCGGGACCGACATCATCGTCGGCTTCCCCACCGAAACTGACTCCGACTTTCAAGAAACTTATAATTTATGCCAATCTTTAGGTTTTTCTAAAATTCATGTTTTCCGCTATTCTCCCCGCCCCGACACACCTGCTCGAGAATTGTTCCTCAAAAGTGCTAAAATCCCTAAAACCGTCATTTTAGAAAGGTCAAAACTACTCCGTCAACTAACACCAACAAATATATGAAAGTCCATATCGCTTCACTCCACTATGCCAGCCTCGAGAACACCCATCCCATTCCCGCCGTCACTATCAAAAAAATAGATATTCCCACAGCCAGAACATTTAGATTCGGCCAAGGCCAAATTTTACATATCGGAAGAGATCCGTTTACTATCAGCGCTCAGGTCATTGTTGACGACGAACTAGTCAGGCGTGAAGCCTCCGGTACACCCCTAGATATTTACCAAATGACCTTCCACACCAGAGACCCAAAAAAAGTTAAAGTCGTCTCCATCTTCCCCTAATCATCTTCCAAACCACACTTCCATCTCATCAAACACCTCATATTTAAAAGACACTTCTTGACCCGCAAATCGGGCACCCTGACCCCAGACAAAAGCCCGCGCCACATCCTCACTCATCTGTGTCGATAATTTATTGAGTACATCTTTTAACGTCTGACCTCGGTGCATTATCAACGGTTCTTTTCTATCTGGTTCACTCGTTCGTTCCCTCTTTAAATAAACCCTAACCAATCCTAATTTTCTCCACACTGCTTCCTTAAATTCATCAATTCCCATATTTTTATCAGCACTCATGTAAAGTCTATTTTCCACCTTTTCCTTCCTCAAATTTGGCTTGGTATCAATTTTGGTCACAATCTCCAACAGAGGAATATAGGTTCTTGATTTACTCAACCCATCTATAAATCGGTCAATTGTCTCTACCTTTTCACCCAATTGAATTAGGGCACTTTCAAATCCCATCTCTGAGGCTATTTGCTCTAATTGTTCCATCGGTAAAATACTAAACGGATCCAATATCCGTAGGCCACCTTTACTGACTCGATTTATAATTATTTTTGGTGGCTGTTGATTTGGCCGCACCCCTGCCTGTTCCATTTCTTTTTTTATTTTATCTATCCATGCAATTCTATCAATATCAGCCATTAGTATCACCATATCTGATGCTCGGACCACCGACAACACCTTGCGACCAAAACCTTTGCCTGTCGCCGCCCCCTCAATAATCCCAGGTAAATCCAACATTTGGATGTTTATACCTTTGTATTCCATCATCCCTGGGATTACCCCCAGAGTAGTAAAGTCATAATTTCCCACCTTTGATTCAGCATTGGTCACTGCATTGAGTAGCGTCGATTTACCCACTGATGGCAGTCCCACCAACACCACCGAAGCGTCACCCGAATGTTTGATGGCATAGCCCACACCCCCGCCACCTCCAGTTAATTTGGCATCCAACATGTCCTTAAGCCGTGATAGTTTTGCCTTCAATACCCCATGATGAAATTGGCTACTCTTGTCATAAGGAGTATCCCGCAGCTCTTTCTCCACTGCCTCAATTTTTTTATTAATTTCTTCTGGAATCATCTGATAAAATAGAGAACATGTTGGTTCTAATACTAATAATTACTTTTTTCCTAAACTACAGTCCTATTTTAGCATCTGAACGCAATATTTTTGGTCTCCACTTAACTCAAACCAACGATATCTATTCTGCGGCCAAAATAATTAATTCGAGTAACGGCGACTGGGGCTATGCCACCATTGTTATCCGACTCGACCAGCTCAATCGCCAAAATTGGCAGGAGTTTATGAATAATTGCCGTAAATTCCATATTATACCTATAATCAGATTGGCCACTATCATGGAAAATAATTATTGGAAAAAGCCAGAAACTTCCGATATCGATAATTTGGCCTCTTTTCTCAATTCACTCAATTGGCCCACCCAAGAGCAACATATAATATTATTTAACGAAACCAATCACGGTTCCGAATGGAGTGGGGGAGTCGATGTTAAGTCATTTACCGACATTTCTATCTATACCTATCAAAAATTAAAAAGTCTAAATTCAAATTTTGTGGTAATTAGTGGTGCTCTAGACCTTGCCGCACCAAATAAAAACAGTGAATTTAAATCAGCTACGGACTTCTTTAAAGAAATTTACACTTATCGTCCCGAATATTTTGACAATCTCGATGCTCTGGGCAACCACTATTATCCGCAAAACAGTCCCCGTGATTATAACTGGGAATTAGGACTTCTAAAAAAGCTTGGGGTAAAAAAAACTTTTCCAGTTTACATTACCGAAACCGGCTGGCCTCATCGCGAGGGCGAGACCAAAAATAACCAATACTTTCTCGCCCAAACATCGGCCAATCTGTTAATCAAATCTCTAGCTACATGGCAAAAAGACCCCCGAGTTGTGGCGGTTACCCCATTTATTTTCAACTATCCCTTCGAACCATTTGACCACTTTTCTTGGGTTGATAAAAATGAAAATCTATTGCCAGCTTATCAATCAGTCGTTAATAATCCCAAACAAAAAAATACTCCTTCTCAAATTACCTCTTATGAAATCACTAGCAATCGCTTGCCATTTATCATTTTAACCGACTCAGAATACTTGGGCGAAATATCAATAAAAAATACTGGCCAATCAATTTGGGGAGAGACTAATTTTTGCTTGCCCCCTGACTCCACCCCCAATGTCACCATTGATCAAATTTGTACTACCAATAATTTTGTTTATCCCAACCAAATTGAAAAATTCTCTTATAAATTAAAAATAAAAAATATACCCGATTACAAGGAAAAAACATTTATCAGTTGGCAGGGATTACCTCCTCTAGAAATCACTCCCTTGAATGGAGAAGGCACTATCTATAGTCCTAAGTTGACACCGCTGCAAAGGTTAGTTCAATATTTCCAAAGCTGGTTTATTTAAACCAAATTATACTTATTACTGATAAAATACAGTTGATTTGTCCTCGTAGCTCAGTTGGATAGAGCGCTTCCCTTCTAAGGAAGAGGTCATTGGTTCGATCCCAATCGAGGATACTAAACAGTTGACAGATTACAGTTTACAGAAAAAATCTCTGTTAACTGACAACTGTAGACTGTAAACTGATTAGCGCCTATAGCTCAATGGATAGAGTACCAGTCTTCGGAACTGGTGATGAGGGTCCGATTCCCCCTGGGCGTACATATTAATTACAAATTAAAAATTACGAATTACGAATTGTTAGGTGTTTTTTGTTGATTTGTAAATTATAATCAGTAATTAACAATTTGGGTCGTTAGCTCAGTCGGTAGAGCAATCGCCTCTTAAGCGATTGGTCGTGAGTTCGAGTCTCACACGACCCACTAGGTAATTTCATTGCCGCAGTGGTGAAATTGGTATACACGTACGCTTTAGGAGCGTATACCGCAAGGTGTGGAGGTTCAAGTCCTCTCTGCGGCACTTTTTTTGCTACACTATTTTATGTTCTTGCTGTTATTAGCCATATTTATCACTTTCTCGGCAAATACTTTTGCCCAAGAGGCGACACCCACACCTCGACTATTTGACCAATATCAAAAGGACTATCTCTTCCAATATGACCAATATCAAAAGGACTATCTTGTCTATGTAGACAAAAAACGCGTCTATACCAAATACGGTAGCATTACCACTCAAAAAGACAAATTCAACGCCGCCGTTACTGCCATCAATAGTCGTAATCGCACCTACAAAGCTTATTTACTTGCTCTGCGCGTCATGCTTGATGAATACAAAAGTGCCGACAACACTCAAACCGAAAGAAATCAAATTGACCTCTCCAAATGGGAAGATTGGTTCAACGAACAACTAACCGTAGTACCTTCAATTAATAACGATAGCGACCTCACCAAGTGGATAAATGATTTCAAAGATAAATATATCAGCATCCAACAAGTAATTTACTCTGCTCTTGTCCAGCACGAAATTAATCTCCGTCAGTTGACCCTAAATCAAATCCAATCTCTGGCCAACGATATCAAAAACAATCCCCAAATAAAGCCAGAGAGCCAGCAATGGATCAGTAGTTTGACCGTAAAATCGGATCTAGTTAGCACAAGTTTTACTAATGCCCAAAATTTTACTAAGAAAAGCCAGAGCCAATCCCGTTTTTCCAATTTTTATCCAGACGCCTTGTCTGAACTTAGTAAAAGCAATAATTATCTCCGGGAAATATCAGCCGACCTAAAATTAACTGTTACCAAGTTTTATCTACCATGAACGACGCCTACCAAAACCAAGATATTAGTGGGACCAATCCCTTGGAAAACACACCAGTAGAGACCACCTCCAAAAAACCGCTCAAAATTCCCAGTGACCCCAAAATTAGAATAATAATAATTTTAGGAGCCATTGTTTTTGTTTTGTTACTTATTAGCCTAGTCACCACTTTTTTTAGGAAAATATCTCCCACGCCCATCAGAAATACTCCCACGCCAATAATTACTACTATACCCCTGCCTACAGAAAACACGGAGGTCAACAACATCCCCCCAGAGCTGCAAGATAAATTTACTCAAATCGACAATCATATCAACACTAACATAAACTTCATTCCACCCCAAATCGACACTGAAATAGGGCTTTAATTTTTTCTCGACAAATATGCACCTGTCTCAGTGCTCACCGAGATTTCTTCTCCCACTTTGATAAACAGAGGAACTAGTACTTTGGCCCCCGTCTCTAGCGTAGCATTCTTCATGGCGCTAGTGGCCGTATCGCCCTTAATCGAATTTTCTGATTCCACCACTTTCAAAACAATACTTTTTGGCAAAGTTAACCCCACCGGTTTTTCTTCGTAAAACTTAATTCTATACAAAATTCCCTCTTTTAAATATTCTTTGTCATCACCAATGATTACCGCTGGTACCATATATTGTTCAAATGTTCGTGGCTCGATAAACACATAATTTTCTCCATCAAAATACGAATACTCGGCCTCATGTGTCTCTACCAATACTTCGTCAATTTTTTCTCCAGATTTATAGGTATATTCCACCACTCTACCCGAATATAGTGACTTTAGTTTAGTTTTATAAAAAGCTGATCCCTTACCAGGGGACACAAAAGTAATGTCTACCACCATATGTGGCTCTTCGTGAAATATTATATAAATTCCCTTTTTTAGTTGTGCTGTTGATATCATTCCCATAATCCGTATTGTAAACCAATTCTAGATTCATCGCAACCAGTTCACTTGACTTCTTTAGCCAATCTATTGGCCAGTTCGATTCTGACTCCAATTTTGGCTCTAACTGATTCTAAGGCTACTTGTCTCCTTCTTAGCATCTCACTGCCATCTTCCAATAAAATTGTAGTATTTCTACGACTAATTACTCTTCTATCTAGTACGGCTGATATTCCCTCCTCTTGGGCAACATTTTCTATCAATTTTCTCAAGTTGTTGTCCAATACTTTTCTCTTTTTTTCATACAGATTCATATAATCCATAATCTACCACTTCAACGCCTGTTCGTAAAGGTTGTAAGTACTTTAATGACATATTCACTTATACACCAATCATCCGCCAAAGGCGGATTGTATTTTGTGGCAAAATTTTCCCTAGTCATATATTTAATCCCTCTAAATCTCCCCTTAACAGGGGAGACTTTATGATTAATAATTAAACATGAAACTTGTTGTCCCCGAAGCGGTCAATAGCAAAAGAATGTGTGTAGGATATCTTGAGCAATTGACACACATGTCCAGAAAAAACAGGAACAACCCCACAGCGGCAGAGGATAAAATTTGGCAAGAAGTTTTACGGAAAAGACAAACCGGCTACCTGTTTCTCAGACAAAAGCCAATTTATAGATTCATTACTGATTTCTATTGTGCTGAATTAAAACTCGCTATAGAAATAGATGGCAGTTCACACAACAACAAAAAATGCACAGACAAACTTCGTGACCAATTTCTTAAACAAATAGGTATAGACACAATCAGATTTACAAATAACGAGATAATCTACAATATAAATGATGTTAAAAATAAACTAATTGCAGTCTTACCCCCTCGTGTTAAAGAGGGGGGAGGGGGAGATTAAGACCAAAAAATTACAAAAAAAATCCCAGAGCATGCTTTTTAGAGGAGCCACCCCGGGATCTAGCCGCAACTATAACAAATTATATAAGACATGTCAAGGTACGTAACTAAAACTTACCATTTTCTATTTCTTCGATGAACTGGCGAACTCCGTATGCCCACGAACCATTTGAATGGGGGCAATACTTTTTCATGATCAATTCTGGTGTATTCAATCCCTTGTCAAAGTACTGCCTCTTCAAATATTCTGCATACGTTCTCAAGGCTATATCATAGCTCTCAAATTTGAGTGTCCCTGCGCTATTGATACCATAACCCCAGCAATTGTGAGAATTCTCGGGAATTTTCTTACATAAATTCGACTCTTGCTGGGCAATTGCCACTATCCAATAATATTCAAAATTATATGTTTTAGACAAGTCAAAAATTAGTTCCGAATATGGTGCTAGAGGGGACTTGTATTTCTCTAAATATCTTTTAATCAAAAGGGGTCTGGCATCATCCGTCACCACCCTTTCTGACACTCCCAAAACAGAGCTGTCAGCTGCATCAACACTGGAAGCTAGAACAACATTTGACCCAGCCTTAGCCAATTTAGATGGTTTGTTTCCTGCACTATTATTATTTAATAGCAAAATCTCCACCAAAGCTACTACCAACAATAGTGTTGTCAAAACTCCAATAAAAACAAATCTACTTATATCTCTAATTAAATCTTGCATCTTATTTATTAGTTCATGATATCATAGGCAACACTATGACAACCAATACCCCCGTCTTTACCCCCAATCCCGACAAAACTTTCGTTATTAAGGCCACATTCACTGTGCCTACTATTGACAAACAATACCAAAAAGTTCTCACCTCTGCCCAATCAAATATGGATATCAAAGGATTCCGCAAAGGCAAGGCACCACTGGATATGGTCAAAGATCGTCTCCATGATCACGTCTTAATAGAGGAAACTTTGACCGGATTAATTACGACAATGTATGGGGAAATTATCAAAACAAATCACCTCCACCCCATCATCCAACCCCAACTGAAAATTGTCAACCCACCACTGACTCTCGACAAAGAATGGCAAATTGAAGTTACCGGATGTGAGCTCCCTGAGATCAAGCTAAGTGATAAATATCAAGACGAAATCAAAAAAATAAATAAGGCAGCCAAAGACGATAATGATCGGCTTAATCAGACAATCAGCTGTCTACTAAAATCATCAACCGTTGATTTACCTGAGATACTGGTCAAAAACGACGTCGAAAATAAATTATCACAGCTAGTTGATCAGACCGAACAAGCAGGACTGACTGTCCAAGCCTATCTAAAATCAAAAAATACTACTTTAGACCAGTACAAAAAAGATTTGGAGACTCAAATTCACCAAGAATGGATTACCAATCTGGCTATCGACAATATAGCCAAAACCAACAAGATTGATGTCTCTCAGGCAGAAGTTGATGATATTATCTCCAAAAACAAAGATATGGCCAAAAATCTCAATTTAGTCTACTACCTCCTCACCCAGCAAAAAGTCTTCCAATTTTTGAAGAATCTCTAAACTAACCCACATGGTATAATCCGCCATGGCAGGTGTTGTCGGGAACAAAAAAGATCCCAAAAAACTCCACAAGAGCAACAATTTCAGTAATGAATCCATTGCTGAGAATCAACCGTCTACTATCCCCAGTCCTCACAAGCTAACTTTACGCGGTATTTTGGGTCTTGGTCAGACTATTGAATTCAATAAAAGCTCAGGTAACACTCATGAGATATTTTCAGGAATAAACCATTTACAACAAGAACAAACCGTTCTCTTCGACCAGCGACAAAAAGAGCTGGAAAAATCACTAATCGAACTCCGCGAAGCCATAAAGGGTTTGGCCGATACCACCGACAATCTCGGAAAAGATGTCCAAAATGTTGTGGTCAGTGAAATAGTCGATGTCTCCGAATATCAGGTTAATTTTTTTGTTCGTGTCCGCAATTTTATTCTCGGGGTAAAACAAAGCATTTCCGAGACCAGTCTCTGGGTCCAATCTTTTGCCGCCAAGAAGAAGAAGAGAAACTATTTTTGGAATACCGCCAAAAATAAGAAAAAGGGTGGCGACGCCTTTATGTTTTCCGACGAATCATCCGTTGCCCGATCTGTAGGCTAAATAATATGAATATAAGATTTGATCCCATCGAAAAAATGCTATCAGAAGTAAACCTAGCATTCAACCAAAGAAAAGTAGTAATGAAAAAGTTAGAAGGTATACCACTCACCGAGGGACAAAAAGACAAGATAGATGCCGCCGAGCAAAAAATAGAGGATAAAATAATTAAACCCTTAGAAGAGGTACTGAACGCCGTTCATAGTAACTGAGCTATCAAAATATGAATGAATTAAATACATCTGAAAAAAGCCTGATGATATTAAACCGTGTAATGAATATCAGACGAGAAATCAATATCGTTTTTGATGATAACCAACAAAATTTAACCCAAGACAACATTACTGAGTTTGAATTATTAGACCAAATCATTGAAACAAATCTAATTCTACCTCTAACTCAAAGATATAGTTCACTAAACTCCAACTAAAGATTTTTATTTTACCTATTTTTGCTATAATCCCATCTACGAGTCTATAGCTCAGTTGGCTAGAGCGTCTCATTGACATTGAGAAGGTCAGAGGTTCAAGTCCTCTTAGACTCACTAGAGAATACATCGGGTAGTTTATACACCTTTGTGAATATCGGATTTAGCGTATAGTTGGTAACTTTCTTATCTTTAATAGTAAAGTTCAAGAACACTTTTCTTAGTATAAAATCTAGCTGTCTCAGTGCCTTAGCTTTTTCCACTTCCTGTGGGATAATCTTTACTAGTTCAAGAAATTCATCAAAGGTCTTTGGAATCCGTTTTGATATCTCTAATTCATACCGAACTCTTTTTAATTCACCTTTGACTTCTGCCAGCCTATCTTCCATTTTAGTCAAATCACCTTCATAACTTTCAACCAATCTCCTTTTATCACGCTGTTTCTCGTACCGCAAAATGTACTGCCTAATTGTCAATGCCTGTTTCTCTTTTTGACTTTCCTCAGCCGAAAGCGATCGTCTCATACTATCCAATTCTTTAATTTTTTCCTCAGATGCCACCTTAAATTCCTTTTTGTATTCCTCATATCCCTCCTCGACTTTTATTGTAGCCCTCTTTAACAAATCAGTAGCAAAATTCACCACTACTTTTGCCCGAACTGACTTATTGTGAAAAATGCAACCCTCTGTTTCGCAACGGAAATAAAATCGATTTACTTTTTGTTTTGTATGATGGGAAATCCCTGTCGACATTTCCTCTCCACAGTACCCACAAACAACTCTCTGCCTAAGCAAGTCCGCCTTTACAGTCCCGCCTCTTCTCGCCACAAATGCACCCCCGACCTTACCACCATTTACTTGTAAAAATTGGTCAGGTGTAACCATTGGTCGAAAATCATAAAAATCACCCAAGATACAAACCCTTGGGATGTTTTCTCCATAACTTAAGACTCCCTCATAAATTGGATTCTTTAACATCCTTGACACCATCTGTTTATCAAAGACACACAACTGATGTTTACCTCCACCAGTACCAACGGCCATTTTATATTTTTTACTATTCAAATATTCGGCAATTTCTTTCTCTCCTGTTTTGTCCAATCTCATAAACCATGCCTGTTTAATATATGCCCAATATTTATCATCTGGCCTCAAAAATCCATTCGCATCCTTATAGTAACCATGTTTCGTTCGATTCAACTGTTTCCCTTTTTTAAGAGCATTATTAATGCCTCTTATAACCGATTCTGAAAGATGGTCAGTATATTGTTTAGCCATTACAAACAACATCCCCAACAAAGTTTTGCCTGAAGGATTGTTCTCAAACTTAACTGTTTTGAATTGTAAATCTTTAATGATTCCCCGATCCAACAAATCAATAATTTCCCCCGCCTCCTTCAAGTTCCGACTTAGCCTGTCAGGGTGCCAAGATATAATACCGTCAATCTACCCGCCTTAATATCTTCAAGCATTTTCGAAAATAACGGTCTAATACCCGATTCTTTAGCCGACTCTGATTCCTGAATTATTCTCTCGTCTTCCTTCCCTGAAATTAGCTTCAAATCCCTATCTTTTACTATTTCCAAACATTCCTCTACTTGAGCTGGTAGCGACTCCACCTGATTATCTTTCTCGTCTGTCGACTTACGGGCATAAATCACATACCTAAAACTGTTTGGGTCAATTTTTTCTAACCTAGCGTTCATTATCTCACCAATTTCCTGAGCCAACTCCACCACTGTCATTGCTCCCTGTTTTTCCCCTATAGTATTATTTTCATTATTCACTAAATCAGTATAAAACTCCTACTCACCTAAATCAAAGATTCGCCAGCGAAAGCTAAAAGTCGTCTCAGTACCCACAACAGACCATCTCCATCACATCACCAAAACCCATAGGTCTAACATAAATATAATTTCCCATACTAATATCACCACGCGAAATATCCTCAATTGCAGTGGCAATATTTTCATTCGCCTAGCGAATCCTATTAGAGAAAACACACAAATCGGTCTCTAATTCTGCGACCCAAAATTATTATCTTCTATTTCCCTTTCCCTTTATCTCCACGTCTTTTTAATCCAGATGTATTTGGCGTTACCCTCCATCCCATAATTGAACCATCAACTGCACTTAAATCAAAGGGGGGATTGCTCCCGTCAGGAGTCACGTCGGAAAGTAGAGTCAACTCTCCATTTTTTTTACCAACACACGTCAAGTGTAAATTTGTCTGACCAGCTTCATCCTCAACTGTACAAAGGGCTAAATACCTGCCCCCCGCATCAATCGTTTTATCTATTTCCGCAATTGTACAATCTTCAAAAATAAACTTGTGATCTCTTAAGCCCATGCCAAAATCCGTATCAGTTTTTCTCATCCTACCAATATACTGATGTATTTTTCCGATCTCGGTGTCTAGTTCTGGAAACTCACCTTCTAAACTTTTTATCTCACTTACCGCCATACCTCTCTCCAAAAGTGTTTTTCGTGTTGACATCAAGTTAGCAGCCCCCTTTAACATATCCCCATACCTTTCAACAATAGAGTCAGTATCTGGTTGAACTCCCACCGCAGTACCTAATGCCTTTGGCACACAAGCTTTTTCGGTTGCCCTTTGAAGAATTGATCCCTTCCCTAAATTTTCAATAAAAACCTTGGTACTTACCATATAGTATTATATCATAAAGTCCTATAACATTTCATGATCTCCATAAAATAGGCCTGGCTAAAAAACTCAACGGCAAACCACATTCAATATTTAGACCAATTACTCATGCATCAGAAAGCATCTGTTACACCAACAGATAAAATTGTTGGAATTTTGTTTACAGGGGGAACAGGTAAAGGGGGAGAGATTGGGGTAACTTTTGGAACCCTTGGCACAGGCTTAACTGAATATAATGCCCTTAAAATGTAGTCTCCGTCCAAATAACCCCTATAATCTCCAGATCTGTCCCAAACCAAATTCCCTTCTATCCATCCCAAATATTCACCATCTCTAGAAAACAAATAGTCTCCTTGTATAAAACCTAAATAAATTCCATTTGATTTAAAAATATATTTCATATTATATGTTTTCCTTTCTGATAAGGGCTTCAACTTTTATCTCAGGCTCCGAATGTGAGGGAATATATGCACATGGAACAGCATAGCCTATCCCCAATTGTAGATTATCTATGATAGCTCTATATATTGAAATTGTGTCAACTCCCCAAACAGAAGATGCCCCATTTGGCATTCTTTCAACCATGGTCAACAAATTAGATTGTTCACGCCTCTTTGCATTGATCACACCAATGACATTACCATCTGAATTCATTAGGGGGCAACCACTATTTCCGCCATTAACTGTACCGTCTACTAAGTAGTTTGTAATTCCAGCAGCATCCTTAATTATTGCAGCTAATATACCCTGATGAGTGGTTAAGGAAAATAAATCAAGTGGAAAACCAGAATAAATAACAGTCATCCCTTCAGAAATATTTTCTGCACTAGCCTGCATGAGTGGCATGTGGGAATCATCTGTAACCTGCAATAATGCAAGATCGTGCTCTTCATCTCTCAATAAAATCTTCGCTGGTTTTGGATCCTGTTCATCAGAAAACTTAACCAACGCCGCACCCCCGCCAGTATTTGACACAACATGATTACAAGTAACAATAATTCCTGGCCTATGAAAAACAAAACCACTACCCTTACTTTTAGTTCTATTACTTTCATCAACTATCAGTACCAAAACAACACTCGGCTTAATTTTTGCAACCACGGAAGAGAAACCATTCATCAGACTTATGATATCACCTCATTGTGGTTTTTAAACTTGTTTGACCGTTATATAAAATGGATAAAAATGATATAGGATAAGTTTTTGGACCAAGTTCCGTTTTCAGTCAAACCCCTACGGTACCCCGACGGCACCCGCCACATAGATTTTAGGAAGAGGGAAGTGGTCTAACTAGTTTTTACTACCCCAACCATCCACCATACCTCATTTAGCTTCAAACAATGCAAAACGACTCACTAATGAGCCATTACCTTTACCCAAACATAGTTGGTATATAGCTGTTACCTAGTTCAAGAAACTTTATGTTATTGATTATGCCTTCTTCTTTTAGGTCAACAACTACGCCACCTACGCCAAAAACTTGACCTGTCTTCAAACCATCACCACTGGACATTCCGCCACCAGTACCACTTAAAGTTGTTTTGATTTCATATAAGTTTAATTTATCGATAAGTTCGTACAAATCATTACTTTGATACATTTGTTTATTGATTAATCTACTAACTCCCCGATTATAACACCACTGGTGCAAACTGATTTTCTAGCTCTTTATAGCCACCACTGATATAATCAGACAGGCTGATATTAAACTCTTCCACTTTTTCTAGGTTACTAAAAGCAAAATTAAAAAGTTCAAGAACAGTATCATTACCCTCACTGAACCTAATCTAGAATTGCTAGAGCGGTCCGAAAGCTTTCGGACAGGTCAGAGGGAAGTTTATCCACCTGTGACGGAAGCCCTGTCAGATTCACAAAATATGCCTAAAAGAAACTTATCGTTACAATTCGAATGTGGAGAGGTAGTGTCAGGAGAACTAATAACCGGCACCGAAATTCAATACGGTATTGGTGGAATTTATAGACGAAGTCAACTACTAAACACTTACTTATCTCACACAGAAGTACACCAAGCTGAAATAGCAACAATACTAGATGGGGAAACTCCCATTGGAACAGTAACTCGTACTATCGGTGGTGCAAACTTTAGTTTCACCACTACCTAGCCCATTCGTGGGTAGTTTTTGTATCCACTAACTGGGCCATCCGATTTCTTCTTATTTATTCTATAATATTCCTATATGTCACAAAATGACGCCTTACAACACAATGACGACAATCTCTACAAAATCCGCCATAGCGCCGAGCATATCCTGACGGAGGCCATGCAGCGAGTTTTTGGCGCCGACAAGTTTTTTATGGCCATGGGGCCAGCCACCGATGATGGTTTTTATTTTGATTTCGAACCACTTGGCGATTTCAAAATTTCTGAAACAGATTTTCCGGCAATTGAAGCCGAAATGACTAAAATAGTCAAAGAAAATTTACCTATAGTTAGGTCCGAAATTAGTCTAGAAGAAGCCAAAAAAATGTTTGTCAATAATCCTTATAAAATGGAATGGCTCGAGTCAATTAAGGACCGCGATGAAGTTATTTCGATTTATAAAACCGGCGACGAATTTGTCGATCTTTGTGCCGGCCCTCATGTCAATTACACCGCCAAAGTCAAGGCCTTTAAACTACTCTCTATCGCCGGTGCCTATTGGCACGGCGATGAAAAAAACAAAATGCTCACCCGTATCTACGGCACCGCCTTTGAGAATAAAGAAGAGTTGGCCAAATTCGTCACCAATCTCGAAGAAGCCCACAAAAGAGACCATCGAAAATTGGGTAAAGAACTAGGTCTATTCACTTTTTCTGAATTAATTGGTAGTGGATTGCCACTTTATACTCCCAAAGGGGCTCTGATCAGGCTAGCTGTCAATAATTACGTCGAAGAAACCCAAAAAAAACAAGGTTATACTCAAGTTTGGACACCTCAAATAGCCAAGGCTAAGCTGTTTCAAGTCTCTGGTCACTATGACAAATACAAAGACAGCATGTTTAGAGTGGTCAGCAACTATTCCGATGAAGAATTTTTTCTCAAGCCAATGAATTGTCCCCAGCATACCCAAATATATGCCTCAGAGGCCCATAGCTATCGTGATTTACCACTTCGCTTTGCCGATTTTGCCATGCTATATCGAGATGAAAAACCTGGGGAATTAAATGGCCTAGCTCGAGTCCGTGCCTTTTCCCAAGACGACTGTCATATTTTTTGTCGTGAAGATCAAGTCGACGCCGAAATTGATATGGCTCTACAAATGACCAAAGAAATTATGGGGACTTTTGGACTCAAGTATAAATATCGCCTGTCCACCCGCGATCCCTCTCATCCTGAAAAATATTTAGGTGACCCAAAAATTTGGGATAAGGTAGAAAAATGGGCTGTCGATATTATGAAGCGCAATCATATTGAATATTTTGATGGCCCAGGTGAAGCCGCTTTCTATGCTCCCAAAATGGACTTAATCGCCACCGATGCTCTTGGTCGAGAATGGCAATTATCTACAGTTCAAATCGATTATGTCATGCCCGAAAGATTTGGTCTAGAATACACCGCTGCCGATGGCACCAAGCAGCGTCCTATCATGCTCCACCGAGCTATCGTTGGCTCACCCGAGCGTTTTATGATGATCATGATTGAACATTTCGCTGGTGCATTTCCAGTTTGGCTATCCCCAGTCCAAGCTAAAATTATTCCTATTACCGATGCCCAGCATGGGTATGCACGGACTGTCGAAGCAGAATTAAGAGCAAGCAACATTAGGGTAGAAATTGACGATCGCTCCGAAAAAATGCAGGCCAAAATTCGCGATGCCCAGATGCAAAAGATTCCCTTTATGCTGGTTATTGGTGGCCGCGAAGCCGACTCTGACTCTGTGGCTGTCCGTCAACGCGACGGCCAAGACCTCGGCGCTGTCAAAGTTGATCAATTTTTATCCCAAATTAAGGATTTAATTAACACAAAGTCTCTTAATCTGATAAAATAACTAATTCATGGCTACTTATCGAAATCAAAATCAAAACAAAAAGTTTTATCGTATTAATCAGTATATTCAGGCAACTGAAGTCCGCCTGATCGACGAAGAAGCCAAACAAATTGGCGTACTGTCTATTTCCGAGGCTCGCAAAATGGCTGCCGAAACCGGCCTCGACCTAGTCGAAGTCGCCCCCATGGCCAAACCACCAGTTGTCAAACTCATTGAGTTCACCAAGTTCAAATATCAAGAAGCCAAAAAGATGAAAGCCGAGAAAAAGGGGATTCAAGGTGGCCAAATGAAAGAGATTCAAATGACACCTTTTATTAGTGACAACGATTACGATACCGGAATCAAAAAATCCATCAAATTTTTGACTACTGGAAATAAAGTCCGTCTTAATATAAAATTCCAAGGTCGCCAGATTCAACGAAAAGAGTTTGGCTATGATTTAATCGAAAGATACAAAAAAGATCTTCTCGATTATGGTTCACCCGAAGGGGAAGCCAAACTAATGGGCAAGAGGTTGCAATTCATGCTAACCCCCACCAAAAAAAAACAATAAATATATGAAAAAACCAAGCAAACGCTATCGTATCCGCAAATCAGTTAGTAGCCGATTTGAAGTCACCAAAAATGGTGTAGTTTTACGCGAATCTTCATTCCATCGTCATCTTCGTCGCACCAAGAGCAAAAAACAACTCCGTCGCTTAAAGGGCAAGCACCATGTCTTGGGTCGTTTTGCATTAAAAGTTAAGCGAATGCTAGGATTTAGATAGCTTTACAAACTTTAAACTTTATAACTTTATAAACTAATATATGCGCGTTAAAACTGGAATAGTCCGTCACCAACATCACAAAAAAGTCCTAGAGGCAGCCAAGGGTTTTTGGATGACTCGTCACAAGAGATACAAGGTAGCTCACCAAGCAGTCATGCATTCTGGCAATTACGCCTACGAAGGTCGACGTATTCGCCGTCGTGATATGCGTCGATTGTGGATTGTCCGTCTCAACGCTGCTCTCAAGCCATTTGAAGTCCGCTACTCCACTTTCATTAATTTAATGAAAACCAAAAAAGTTGATCTCAATCGTAAAATGCTCACCGAGATTGCTATCCAATATCCTGATACTTTCAAATCCATCGTCGCCTTTATAAAATAGGGTACGGGGATTCACTTAAATTTTTAAGCTCTCCGATAGCTATCGGAGAGCTTTTGTTTTATGCAACTAGAAGAAATAAAAAAAGAAATAGAAAAATGTTCAACGGCAGCTGATTTGGAAAATATTCGTATAAAATATCTAGGTAGAACTGGTCTAATTAATGCCGAATTTTCCAAAATAAAGTCTGCCCCAGACCATAAACTTTTTGGTATAGAGTTAAATGAATTAAAAAAATCAGTTGAAGAATTAATCGAAACAAAAAATTCTTCCCTTGGTCACGAAATAAAATCAATCAAAAAAAATATATCAGTAGCTTCAATAAAAAAAATCGGACATTTACATCCTTTAACAATAACTGAGCGTCAACTCAACGAAGTTTTCCGCAAACTAGGCTTCTCCATCTACAATTCTCCTGAGATTGTCACTGATGAGTACAATTTTGAGCGCCTGAATGTCCCCAAAAATTACCCTGCCCGTGACATGAAAGAGATTGGACCCATTACAATTATCAAAGTTGAAATAGCAGATAATATCTCGACAATATTTTACGAATTAAAATAATTTACATAATATAAGTTATTGACCGATTTCATCATTGATAGAGTATAATTCCACCAGCTAAATGGCAAAAGTTACTTTTACTATCTCAGGGTTATCGAAAAAATTCATATTCAAGACAATCGGCAAAGACATCTCAGCATTACAAAAAAAACTTTTTCGCTTGCAAATTGCCACCAAACTTCCTCCAGAATTTTTACCTCTCCATGCGTGTTTATTAAAAAAAAATAATATTGGTATTCTCTTGACCGGTCCGAGCCAATCTGGCAAATCAACACTAGCTACTTTACTTAACCAAATAGGTTTTGAGCCTCTAGCAAATGATTTTGTTGCAGTTACCTCTGAAAAAAATAAATTGATGGCCAGTGATATTAATTACCAATCAAATAGTAACCACTACTTACCAACACCCATTGATTATATATTCGCTTTAAACTCAAAAGATGAACTTGATATCAGCAGAATGTCCAAAAAGGTATTTAGACATTTTTATATAGAACAACTACAACCACTATCACACAAGTCAGTTTTGCCCTTAACAAAAAGACCACTGTTTAAACAATTGTTTCTGAAACATATTAGCCTAGGAAACAGAAAAAACCCAGTGAAATGGCTCAAAAGCATAAAGTATATTATGTCTTTGTCAATACCAAAAAAAGTTGGAATTTTTGGGTTAGGTACAATTGGCCAAGATATATCAAGCCTACTTCTTACCCAATCAAATTTAAGTGAATTACATCTATTTACCCGCGATCAAATTAAACTAGCTTCTTTCGTTTTAGATTTAAAAAGTGCCAACCAAAAACTAGTAATTATTGCTCATACAAAAGTCGAGGACTTTTTTAACAGTAGTGATATCGTAATTCTGTGTTTTAGAGAAGACGTATCCGTAACCTCTAGTCCCCAAGTTGAAGAAAGAGTTAAGAAACTTCTTCCCCACTCAAAGATTATTTGGGATCTCAGTCGTGTTACTCGTAAGGTTGGATTTACGGGCAGTATTTTAATGGTTACTAACCCAGTCGACTTGCTCTCTTCGCTACTCTACAACTTTTCATGGTTAAATGATCAGAACCAGTCAGATGACCAAGGGCTGTTTTCAAACCAAATACTTGGAGTGGGAATTGGCTTAGACTATAAACGTTTAAAGACCTTCAAGCAGACGGAGAAATTAGAATTAGTTGGTCCACACGGTAGCGATTTACAACTTGCTCAGGTCAAAAACGGAATATTAACAGAGGCAAATTCAAAATACCTAGCCGGCGTCATAAGTTATTCCGATAAAATTCGACTTGGTTGTGCCCGAACTAGGGTGGGTCCAGTATATGAAATAAACAAAATTCTCACTACACTCTTGATAGGGAAAGGAATCATCAGAGCCTCTGGTTTATACCACTCAGGCATATTTTTAGGTAATATCTGGAGAATCAAGAATCACATTCCCAGCACTAACTATATTTTGGATAAAAAATTACAAAAAAAACTGGATCAGATATCCGCTAAACAAAACGATTTGTTGCAAACAACTAAAATCGATTTGTTTAGGTAGTTCTTCTGCTTGACACCTAAGTATCGAGTATGTATCATTACCAGCAAATAAGAAAATTACCAAGTTTATGTCACATAATTGCCGAGAATATAAAATTAGACCAGCCGAACCAAGTGATGCACCCGAACTAGTTGAACTAGTTAAAAATGGTATGCCAGGCTATCCATTTGAATCTGTATATCGTGAACAATCAGTCAAAGAATCCATTGAAAGTCCAACCTCATATAGAGTAATTGCTGAAAGAAAGGGCAAAGTTGTCGGAACCGCAGTCCTAGGTGAAACTGGTGAGTACCAACAAGAAATCAAAAGGGTTGTAGTCTCACCAACTGAGCGAGGCAATGGTCTCGCTAGCACCATGACCAAACACCTAGCCGATAAGGCCACTGCAGCAGGTATCGTCCCATGGCTAGATGCTAGAACCAGAGAACCCGCCATGCAGCAAGCTGGTCTAAGCGCTGGTATGCATGCCATGTCTCTCGAAAAAGGCAAACATCTAGTTTATAACCATTTAGATAGTCAAGGACAAGAAGTTGGCCCAGCTCGGGAAACTATGGTAAACGAAACATTACTAACAAAAGACCCTCAAGAATTGACTGGTGGACTAAAAAGATGGGGTCATAATTTATTAAAAACTCTAGCGGCAAACATGGAAGATTCATTTTCTCCTCCACCCAAAGATGTAAGTATTGTAAATAAAGAAATACCTAGTGCTAGAGAAGTTAAGGAAAAAATTGAGAGAGGGATTAGAAACCTGTCACCAAGCACCGTTCAAAGGACTTCAAACCCCGACATCGTTATCCTCTCAGAACACCAAACATCTATGGTAGTAGTCACGCCGGATGCATCAGCATTTGTTTTGACCAAACCAAACGTCGGACTAAAGAAGATGGTCGAAACAGGTGAAAAAATTGGACTACAAACCATCACCGCATATATTGATATTGGTGATATTAAATCACAACGACATTTACGAGACGCAGATATGTCTCCAACTATGGTTCGCTTAAATCAAAACAAAAGGTGTGAACCTATAACCTATCAAGTAGGTTGGAGAAAAACGGCCAATAGCTTTAACCAGTGTGTCGACGAAATCAAAGTTGCCCCTGAAGCAGAACGTCAAATTCGAGACATCATCAAAAGAATTCCGTAAGTATATAATTAGACAATGAAAAACGAATTGTTGAAAATATTAACCAAGCTTGTCAGCTTCCAAACAACCAACGACCAGCCAGAAAATATTACCAAATGCTTTGACTATATAGATAGCCAGTTATCTTTTTATCCCTTCGCCAAAAAAATATATATCCAAAATGGGGTAGAATCACGTGTCTGGAGTACAAAAAAATCCCTAAACACGGAATATATTCTAAATGCTCATATTGATGTAGTACCTGCAGATCAAAAACTTTTTAAGCTCCACCTTCAACAAGACAAACTAAATGGCAGGGGAGTGTCCGACATGAAATTCTCGATTGCCTCCTACATTTGTATTTTAAAAGATATCTATACTGCTACAAAGAAGCTACCGTCCATTGCCCTTATGTTGACTTCAGACGAAGAGCTTGGTGGCTATAACGGTGTCAACTACTTGGTTAATCAAATTGGATATAGTGCCTCTGTCGTTATGGTACCCGATGGTGGAGAGAATAACAAAATAGTTGAAAACGCCAAGGGTGTGTTGCATTTACAAATTAGTTCCACTGGTATTCCCGCCCACGCTGCCAGACTTTGGGAAGGGGAATCTGCAATTGAAAAATTAGCTCAGGCTATTGTCAATTTACGAAAAATATATCCTTATCCGTCAAAATCTGTTTGGAAAAACACCCTAAATATAGGTAAAATACAAGGTGGCACTCAAACTAATCAAGTTCCGGATTCAGCTTTTATGTATCTCGACATCCGCTATCTCCCCACTACCAACACTGATATTGTAGTAAAAAAAATAGCCAATGCCTGCCCCAATTGTCAAGTTAAAACAATTATTAATGGTGAGGCTTTTCATATAGACAAAAACAATAAATATATTAGCAGGTGGGCCAAGTTAATTTCAAATGGCAAACAGGTTTATATTAATGAAAACATAGCTTCAGATGGTCGATACTTCTCTGCCAAAAACATTCCGGTAATTGTTTCCAAACCAATTGGTGGACTAATTCACCACCATGATGAATGGACTAGCCTATCTTCCCTCATGGAATTTACTAACAATCTGAAAAAATTTTTGACAAATGACACTGACTAGACTAAAAGGAATTGGTATTGGCAACTCAAAAGGGAGTGGCCGAGTTTTAATCATTAGTTCACATCAGGATTTTGCCAAAGTCAAGGGTAATGAGGTCCTCGTGGTCCAAAATGCCACACCCGATTTCATTGTAATTCTCAAAAAAGTAAAATGTCTTATCACCGATCAAGGCGGAGCCACTTCTCATATCGCCATTGTTTGTCGTGAGTTGTCCATACATGCCATTATTGCCACCGGCCTAGCCACAGCCAAATTCCATAATAACGATGAAATTTACTTTGATACAACAAAAGGAACTGTCACCAGATATGATCCATAAATCACTTCAACTACTCCATAAAACATTAATTAGTTATCCGTCAATCGTCACTAATTACTTTGACAAGTGGGGGATCAGGCCAGAGAACTTGATCACCCGTCTTTCCGACACCAATTTTCATGGAGGCATTGAATCAAAGATTATTTCAATCCACAACCTCCCCTCAAAAAAATATTCCACTACATTAGACATAGGTCCAGAAACGGGGATAGAAATATTTCTACTTTCAGAGATATCTGCCCATCTTCAAGTAGCCGACCCAGATGAAGACAATTTAATTCTATTAAAATCTATTACCGACAAGGCCCTTCCAATTTATTCAAAAAATATCAAATATATCCCCTGTGGACTAGATAACAGCCATACCTATCTAGCAGAAAATTCATACTATACCCAACTAAAAAAAATACAAAAAAATTCAATTCCTACGTTTTACCATCTCACTTCCACCTCAGAACTGGCCAATCTAGATTCAAAATTTGACCTAATCTATATCCACAAAATTATATCCACTATTAGTCGTTCACAAAAAACCCCAGCCAACTCAATATTTCATAAATCACTTGACACGCTTTTTACTAAACTAAATAAAAAAGGCATTATTTCTTGGACTGAGCCAAAATTCTTCTGGGATCAACAAAAATTGACTATACCTGATAAATATAAGACAAAAGTTATAGACTATCAACTCTCCAACACAGCTGACAATTATCGACAACTATTAATAACTCATGATTAACCCCCGCTTAAATCCCTGGAACATTTATGGAAATTTTTCCAATCCAGACCCATCCATTACCGCCAACGTATATGCCAATGGTCATGAATGGTACAACTCTTACATGCCACCTTTTTTTTTGCTAAAAGACAAGCAACAAATCGCCAACATCAGAAAGAAACTTGATAAAGAATATATACAATATATATCAACAATATTTTCACCAAAAAATAGACTAAAAACAATCAAATTGCAATATTACCGAATCAAAAAATTTTTTAGCTTATCGAAAAAATTGATTCCAGAATTTGAGAAAATCGACGATCTCCAAAAACTGAATCAACTACTTTATAAGTCAATCAATCTGATGCAGACATACCTAAACCCACTAGAGGCCATTGTCACCGGTAAACGTTCTTTATACAACCCGATTCCTCATATTTTTAAAAACCAACATACCCAAATTGAATCACTAAAAAAATCACCCTCCTTAGAAACAATTTTTATTCCCATGTCAATAATTTTCACACACCGAAAAACATTTTCAATTGAATATAAAAAAGTATTCAAGTATCTTACCTCCACTTTATTTTGTACCTCCAGAGATCTTCAGTTTGCCTTTAAATATGTTGAGAAGACCTATCACTATAGTCACTTTATGGAATTATTTGACGCCCAACATGTTGTCAAACAAAATTATCACAAAATATTACACCTATCAGAACTCACACCTACCCAAGAATTTGTACACCATCTTCAGACAATCAGTGGTATTTTAACATGGTCAAAATATATCCCGATATCATACAAACCACTCCACTTTCGCTATTTTTGTGAAATAGAAACATATTCAATTCTCTTAAATACACCCGAGGTAAAAGCATCAGAATTTCTCAAAAAAGAACTGTCGATCAAATCAAACTCAGGCTCAGAAAAGTTTGCCAAAACTATTTTTGCATTTAAATATTTTAACCATTTCTAATGTGATATCATCATGTCAAGCCGAAATAGCCAAGATGGTCACGGCACTGGTCTGAAAAACCTGGGATGTTGGTTCGAGTCCAACTTTCGGCACTAGATGTCTGTTCTTTGCGGTACACTCCTTTTTCTTATTTCTATCATCGTTGTCTCTATTTTTTTTTGATATTCTACCAGTTTATAACTCCCGTCTTTAATCCACGGTAGAAGATTATCTTTTTTTGTTTCATTTTTTGTAGTCATACAACAAAAAACCTCCCTTTCGGGAGGTTCCTAATTTAAATCTATAATGAGATTACAAGTTAGGCCCCCCTAAGGAAGGCATAAAAAAGAAGAATTGGACACCCTTCATTACTTGTAACACTAATCAATTATATACTAGTAATTGCATCTGTCAACCCGTCCGCGCTTCGATGGCATCAAAAATTAGTTTTTCCAAATTATCCACAGCGTCGTCCAATATACCGTCAGTTGTCCATGGATTCATAATACAGGCTCTCCATGTCCACAATTTTCTCTCCTTAGTATCTGTTTCATCAAGTAAATCAGTTTCGGAAAAATAATAACCACCTGGATTCTGAAAATCATTATCTAAAACATGCCTTGTTTTTGTAATGAAGCAGTGAAATGCTTCACTGTGTCCGTCTAAGTTTAATTTAGCCAAAACATCATCCCTCAGGGTAAAACATAATAAATTTAGTTCTGGGTCATGAAATGGACGTAAATATGTTGACTCCTTCAGCCTTGCATGAAGATGATTTATTCTATCAAGTGCCATATCAAAACTAGTTTGGAGTCCTTCCCTTCCCAAAGTATCCATCATCGCTTTGACTACCAATATTCCTCCAGCCCCTCCCGATCCTTCAATTCTTTTAGAGCCTAATCCAGCCGTCCCTTCAATTAAAGATTTTGCGATCCTAGGCCTATCTTTTTCAAATTCTTCGGATTTATCAGCCATATTTATCCCAATATAATTAGCTTTCACCCCTTTGGCTAATCCTGCATGTTTCCTCGCATCTTTGAAGCAGACGGCCCCACTACTTCCATTATATGGACCATACAAGTTTTTGTGGACATCAAATACAACCGCATCATATTCTGGCAAGCCATCAAATTTATCACCAACCCTAGATAGTCTATACGGTGCACCATAGGCAGCATCTCCAATCGTAAAGATTTCATTTTCACAAGCAATTCTATTTATCTCAACCCCGTCATCAACCAGCCCAGTTTCCGTTTCTCCCATGATTCCGATAATCGCCATTACAGGAATTCCCTTTGATTCCGCCTCACGAATTTTGTTTCTAAGATCATCTAGCGACATCTTTAAACCACATGTTTTTAATGTTTGTATTTTTATATTGTGATTTGGTCCACCCAATAAATCCACTGCCTTCGGAATAGAGTAATGGGCCATATCAGTAGTTAGCACCCAAACTTCATCAGGAAATCTTGTTCCAGCTTGTTCATACTTGGCTTCCATTTCTTTTCGAGCAACTGCAAGAGCAGTGAAATTGGCCATAGTCCCACCAGAACAAAATGTACCACTAGCTTTTTCCTTATCATAACCAATAATATCTAAGATATGTCCCATCGATTGATGTTCCAAACGTGTTTCTACCATACTCACCTCAGGCGCTACTGTGTTTGAACCTAATTCTGTCGACAGCAAATTTGCTACCAGTGCCGGAATAGGTACCTCAGTCAACATATGGCCCAAATAATTACTTGTAAACCTCCTAGCTCCTGACATTTGAACAAAACTATCGTTCATACCAGCCATCAGCTCCAAATTATTTTCCGAACCTTCGGCCAACAACTCTTTCAATAGTTTCTCTGCCAGAAACTCTCTATCCTCCTGTTGATTAGCAAAAGCCGCCAAAACTCTGCTTACCTCAACCTCCGAGTGATCAGTAGAAGTTGGTCTTTCTTTTATTGCTTTTGTCATAAAAAAAAGCCCCGCATAGCGGGGCAAAATTACCTAATAAATGTAAAGCAGAAAAAATTTATAAATAATTTTTCTATCATATTAGTCGCATTATATCACTAGCACAATGTTTGGAAATAACCAAATTCTTATAGGATTATTTTGATCTCAATAAGTCGGTGAACATCACTTCTCCAAACTTTTTAGCACTGGGATCTCTACTTAGTCCGTCCTCGACCAAATCCAACATTGCTCCTGCCGCCAATGGTGCTCTGATTACTTCTGTTGTCCTATATAGTCTATTGTGCTCAACCGGCAACCGCTCAATGCCCACACTTCTTAATGTCATTTGGGTGTCACTATTCATCTCTCCACCCCTAAATCCATTTGTGGCAATTACTATTTCCCAAGCCAGTTTACGCATGTCTAGATCAGCAGGATTAGACGTTTTTACTATTTGTACAAATTCTTTTTTTAGTTGATCCATTTCTATCATGGGCATATTTTATCACGACAACACCTACTTTACATTTTCCCCGATTATTTGTATATTTGACCCAATGACCTCTTTACGTCTTATTTCTATTTATAAACTTATTCACCCGCTAGCCGGAGGAATATTGACGTAAACAGTCCCCAAGTCAATTTAGCCCCTCCGGCAACGGAGGGGCTTTTTGTATCTTTGTTAATTATTTAAACAAAAAAATATGTCATCACAAATAGACAAGTGGATAGAGCAACGTCGGTTAGCTCAAGAATTATCCAAAAAACAACGTCAAAATCTGGCCGATGTTGCAAAAATAGTAACCAGCAACATCCATCTTTTCCAGCCCAGAAATGTTGAAACAAAAGTTGCTGTCACCAAGTCAGAGTCAACTTCCAAACCCTAGTTTCGTCTCTAGCACTCCAAACAAATGAGTGCTAACAACAATATCTAAACAGATACTTCCTATTTTTAGATAATATTTCTATATCAATCTAATTCGAACTAGGTAACACTGTTACAATCGGCAGGGGAGTAATTGTCGGAACAGGCGTATTTGTCGGTGTTGGGCTAGGTGCCCAATCCCAAGGTTTATTCACCCCAATCTTAATTTCCTTACTGTAACTCGCTCCATCAACATCGCTGACTACCGCCTTGAGACTATAAGTGCCATCACTTAGACCAATATCACCCTCAAATGGTCTCTCGGTCCATGACTTTTTTTCGACATCATTTACCAGCAGTTTTACTTGAGTTATTTTTTTGAGGGAATTGGTACTTATTTTGACATTAAAAGTCCCTCCCACCGTCGATCTGTCACTCGGGCTATCAAAACTAGCCGAAACAGTGCCATCGTTGCGACAATAATCGCTTGGCGGGCTGTACATATCTTTATTTGGCTGCTGGGCAATCCAGCCATCTATTCCCTGTTGCCATCGATTGACCCCATCTTTAGAAATAGGATCATCTTCTTTGAGCCTAATATATTCTTTCTCATCAAAATTGTTGTTGGCTACATCTTCAGGTGGTGCAATACCTCCGCCAGCTGGCGGATTACCTTTACAGACTTTTAATTTCAAATGGATTGGATCATTTATATTAGGTTGGGTTCCATCGATAAAATACATCGAAGTTGCAGGAAATCCATCATGAGCTGCATATCCGGAAATTTTATCCACTTCAACTTGAACAATCGACGATGGGATAGGGAAATCTTGCTTTGGTCGTGTGGGCAATGTAGCTAGCATGATCCTTTTCCAGATCGGACTGGCACCAGACACACCCGAAGCCACTTTGAGCATTGGGGTATTGTTATTATTCCCCACCCAAACTGTCGCTAATAAATTTGGCGTCCAGCCAATTGTCCAATTATCTTTTTTGTCATTAGTAGTTCCCGTTTTTACTGCCACTTGATAACCAGATACCTGCAATCCGTTGACGGCCCCAAAGGTAAGTATCCGATTATTGTTATCAGACAAGATATTGGAAATAATAAATGCTTCCTGAGGACTCATCACTTTTTTTCCTTCGACTTGTTTGAATTCTTCCAAAATACGTCCATCACGACCAACTACTTTGAGTATCCCCACTGGCTCGACCTTTAGCCCACCATTGGCAAAAGCTCCATAGGCCGAGGCCAAATCAATCATCTTTACTTCCGCACCTCCCAAAGTGACTGCCAAGCCATATTTTTTCAGATTTTCCGTTGTTGGTTCGAGCGTCGTCATTCCCATGTCGTAGGCTTGCCTCAACATATTGGACAGTCCGACGTTAGCCAACGTTTTCACTGCTACCGTATTTATTGAATTACCTAGAGCTTGGGCCAAGCTCATCGGACCATTAAACTTACCATTATAATTTTGCGGGCTATAATCTTTTTGTCCCACCACTGTCGAAGCAAAAGTCACCGGAGTGTCCATTACCATCGAGGCCGCCGAATAGCCTTTCCTAATAGCAGTCAAATATGTCACTGGTTTAATCGCCGACCCTGGCTGTCTCAAACCCTGAGTGACTACATTAAATTTGCCGTCTGTTTTGTCGCTAAAATATCCCCGCGAACCCACCATTGCCAAGACTTGACCGTTAGTTGGATCCAACACCACTGCCGCACCATTACTAATTCCCAGTTTTTCGGCCTTGTCAATTTCTTCCGCTACAATTGTTTGCACCTGATTTTGAATTTTTAGATCCAGTGTAGTGGTTACTTTCAGACCACTACCATCGACCACATCTGCCCCATAAGTTCTGGTCAATAAATCTTTGATCCAAAAGACAAAGTGCTGGGCTTGTATTTGGGTTTTATTATCATGAAACTTGTAACTTTTTACTTCCTCCATTGTCTTCTTTTCTGTCTCGGCATCAATATAACCATCCTCTTTCATTCTCGCCAAAACATGGCCCGTTCTATCAATATAAAGGGTTGGGGTTGCCGAAAAAGGGGAGTAAGCATTTGGACGTTGGGGTAACCCCGCCAATATGGCCGATTCTGTTAGATTCAAGTCTTTGACCTCTTTATTAAAATACTGTTTGGCGGCCGGTCCCACTCCCCAGTCAGCGCCACCATATGGTGCCTCGTTCAGATACATTAATAATATTTCACTTTTCTTATACTTTGCCTCGATCTGGACAGCCAATATAAATTCCTTGACCTTTCGGGTAACACTCACATCAGAATTAAGGAGTACATTTTTGACTAATTGTTGAGTTAGAGTTGACCCGCCAGTTAACTTATGAAAATAAAACACATTTTTGACAATCCGCAGTGGTGCCAGTGGATCAAACCCCTGATGTTTGTAAAAATCTTTGTCCTCAACTGCCACTGTCGCGTTTTTGAGTGCGTCGGGGACATCCTCCCAGACTACTGGCACCCGTTTAGCATCCTTGTAAACATCGTAGATCAGCTCTCCATTACGATCATATATCTGGGTGGAAAAACCATCACGCCGAACCACCTTGTTGGGGGTCGGTAAATCCTTGGAGTACCATACAAAAGAAATTAAAATGAGGGCATAACCGACCAAAAATATCCCCAACAATACGGCAAAAAACCTGTACCAAAACCATTTTTCTCCCCAACCAATTTTTTTTAGCCAAAAAGCTACTTTACGATTTCTCATTTTATGAGTAGACTCAAAAATGGTGTAATTCCTCCTAGTAACAGGGCCAACATCGCCACTATTAATACAAATTTGGTAACCCCCTTACGGTTTATCTTTTTACCCAATATCCTCATAGCTAAATGATAACATAGAAAAGATGACTGATATTAATAGTCTTGTTGGAATTGGCCCCAAAACTGCTACTGCCTTTCGCCAGATCGGCATCGATCTGGTTGAAAATTTGCTTGACTATTATCCTTATCGCTATCTCGATTTTTCCCACACCTTAAAAATTGCCGATTATGATCAAATTTCTCCAGCTACTTATAGTGGTATTGTTCTCAATTTCCAAAACGTATATACCCGCAGTCACAAAAATATTCAAAAAGCCACTATCAAGGATAGTACCGGCACTCTTGATTTAATTTGGTTTAACTCTCCCTATCTTGCCAAAATTATTAAAGTTGACGAAATAGTCAATGTCGCTGGTATTGTTAGTCTATACAAACACAGGCCAACTATTATTGCCCCAATGTTGGGTCAAAAAACTGGCAGAATTATCCCTCTTTACCATCAAGCCCCTGGACTAAGGTCATCCCAGATTGAAAAAATTTTTCACCAGAATCACTCTCAAATTTTCAAAAACATCACTGACCCCCTACCTTTATCAATTATTACAAAATATCGGCTGGGTAACTTACTGGATACTTTGACCGAAATTCATTTTCCAACTAGTCAAAAAAACATTTCCACTGCTCAGTTGCGTCTTTCTCTGGACCAAGCCCTCCAACTATTGGCTACCTCCAATATTCAAAAAAATATTCTTAATCAAAAAAGAGTTGCCAAAAAAATGTCCAAAGTTACACCAATTAATTTTCTACCCTACGAACTGAGCCAATCACAAAAATTATCATGGCAAGAAATCCAAAACGATCTCCTGTTATCCGTTCCTTGTCATCGGTTGATTTCTGGCGATGTCGGTAGTGGTAAAACCATTATTGCCCTATTGGCCGCCCATATGGCCAGTATCAACCACCAGATCTCCTTGATTATTGCTCCCACCCAAGTATTGGCCAAACAGCATTTTGAATTTTTCTCCAATATTCTCCCCCATACTCCCATTATATTTCTCGATAAAAAAACAAAAAAAATACCTAGAAACGCCATTATTATCTCCACTCACACCGCCTTTTATAAAGATACAAAGTTCATCAAACAAATCTCGTTGTTAATTATCGACGAGCAACACAAATTTGGGGTTAACCAGAGAAACTTTTTGAGTTCCCTTCCCCACCCACCCCACACCATTTCCCTGACAGCTACCCCCATTCCCCGTACTCTAGCCCTATCGATTTACGGCCACCTCGATATTTCTTATTTGGACCATTTAGACCGCTGGCACCCAGTCAAAACATTTGTGGTCCCTCCTCCAAAACAAAATAGTTGTTACCAGTGGCTTGACCAACATATTCAAAAAACCCATCAACAAGCATTTATTGTCTGTCCCTTTATCGAAGACTCCGACACCCTTACCACCGTTAAATCAGTCACCAGCGAGTTTGGAAACTTAAAATTATTATTGCCCCACCTTAAACTAGGGCTTATTCATTCCCAGATTAAGTTAGCCCAGCGCCAAAAAATATTTAATGACTTTGCCTCAAATAAAATTAATATATTGGTTACTACCCCTATAATCGAAGTGGGCATCGATTATCCCAATGCCGGTGTAATTATAATTCAATCAGCCGATCGTTTTGGATTGGCCTCACTTCACCAATTGCGAGGACGAGTTGGTAGAGGAGTCGAATTAGGCTATTGTTATTTATTTTCACCAAGGGACAATAGTCGATTAACTTATCTCGCCAGCCATTACGAGGGCCGACAATTGGCCGAGTTTGATCTCCAGACCCGCGGTCAAGGTAAATTATTTTCTACCATTCAGCACGGACATTTCCCCCTCAATACCCAATCGATCGAATTGGCCACCAAAATAATCAAGGATTTAATCAAAGAAAAGTTTGATTTAAATAAATTAACCTCCAACGGTGAAAAAATAACCAGTTTAAGTAATTAGTAATTAGTAATTCGTAATTCGTAATTAGTTTGTTATAATAGCTCCATGACAGCAGTACCCAAACATTGGCCCAGTAGTCGTCGACAAGGCCGTCGTCGCGCCACTCACACCGGCCCCACCATCCAAAAACCCATCACCTGCAAACATTGTGGTCAGCCAAAATTGGCTGGATTCCAATGTCCAAATTGCAAACAAAATTAAACAAAAGTGAAAAGCCATCAAGACCCCAGACATCTCCGTCGAATAAAAAACATGCAGTCACTATTTGCCTACAACATGGGTAACAGTGAGCCATCAACCCCAGACTCGACTGACATAATTAGTCATCTGTCAGAAATTGATTCCCAAATTAGTACTTACGCCCCCAAATGGCCCATCGACAAAATAAATCAAGTCGACTTAGCTATCCTCCGTTGTGCAATCTGGGAATTAACATTTTCCCAAAAAACTCCGCCAAAAGTTGTTGTCGATGAATCGATTGAGTTGGCCAAAGAATTTGGCACCGACACCAGTTCATCATTTATTAACGGCTGTCTCGGCGGTATTCTCAAAACTAATGACTCCATCACTAACTAACTTACAAAAACTACTCGGTACCAAATACAAAAAACCCGAATTATTGGAACTTGCCCTAATTCACCGGTCATATCTTAACGAAAACCGTTCCCTTGGCCTAGTCTCCAACGAAAGATTAGAATTTTTAGGCGACGCGGTGCTCGAACTGTGGACTACCGAAAAACTCTATCATTTATTTCCTAGTTTACCCGAAGGCGATCTTACCAACCTCCGCTCCTTGATTGTTTGCACCCAAAGTTTGGCCAAAGTGGCCGATACCATCAGCTTAGGAGAATATATTCAATTGAGCCGCGGCGAAGAAAGCCATGGTGGTCGTCAAAACCAATCAATTTTGGCTGATGCCCTCGAAAGTGTTATTGGTAGTCTCTATCTCGATCAGGGTTACCCCGCTATCGACAAATTGCTAAATTCACTTCTCGATAATCAAATCAAAGAAGTTTCCCAACAAAAAGTTTTCAAAGATCCCAAAAGCACCTTCCAAGAAATTGCTCAATCGAAGAGGGGAGTTACCCCACACTATGTCACTATTACCGAAACAGGTCCTGATCACAAAAAAATATTTGAGGTCGCCGCCTATATTGGCACTGATCTAATTGCCGAAGGTAAGGGTAATTCCAAACAAAAAGCCGAAGAATCCGCCGCCATCGCCGCCACCAAAGTTTTGACAAATGGATAATTACATTAAAGAATTAAATCATTAAAAATTGATTAAAAATTAAAAATTAAAAATTGTAAATTAATTTGGTATAATCTCTCCTATGCTTAAGATAAAACTATACCCCAAGGGTAAAAAACATCAACGAACTTTTCGGATTGTCATTGCCGAATCACGCACCAAATTTAATGGTAAATTTGTCGACGACATCGGCTTTTACACTCCCCAAACCAAAACTCTCCAAGTGGACATGGAAAAACTCAAATCATGGACCGTCAAGGGAGCCCAATTAACCCTCGGTGTCGACAAACTAGTCAATCCTAGTAAATATCCCAAAAAAGTCAAAGTCAAACCAGTCAAAACCGAAGAGGTCACCCCAGCCGAAACTGTCGCTGAAACTGTTACAGAGCCAGCAGCCCAAGCATAATTATGGCCAATATTCAAGACACCCTCGATTACTTGCTAAAAAGCGTCGTCACCGACTCCTCTTCAATTGTTATCGACACACAAGAGACAGACGGGGTAACCATCTTTGAAGTTACCGCTGCTGCCGAAATTATTGGCCAACTGATTGGTAAAGAAGGCAAAGTTATCAAGTCCATTCGCACCATCCTCAACTTGGCCTATCCTGATATCCGCTACTCACTCGAAATCAAGGGTTAAATGGGTCTCTCTTTTGATATTCCACAAAAATCGGTTTTTCACTAGTGCTGCCATCGCCTTTTTCAGCAATAACATAGCTACCCAGACCTGATATCACATCCATTTCTTCTTTTTTGAGTGTTAATTCTGCCAAAGTTAATTTATTAATATCCAGAGCGATAGCATCATCGATATAAAAGGCGGAGATTTCCAAATCAAGCTTAGCCAAACTCCCTGTATTACTCATTTTAAATGTAGAAATAGACAGAATTGGTAAAGTTCTCTCCATCGCTTTGATTAGCTCCAGATATCTATCCTTTGGTCCGGTAATCACGACTTTAATCGGAATTCGTGACACTCCTTTACTCGACGCTACCGGTTGAGCATTATTATCGATAACCCCTGGATTTATCAAAAAGCTATCGATTTGAAAATCATAACGGGTAATTACTTTTCGAATTACATTTACCAACAGATAAGAGTTTTTTTGGGGCATTATCGCGCTCGATAAAGATTCTTCATTTTGTTGCAATTCAGTCGGATCAATTGATTGAATATACCGTGTTTTGTCCACAATTATCTGGGTTTGTCGCTTCAGTTCTGTCAAACTTTTTTGGATACTCCTAATCTCCTCAAACTTTGGCACAAACACCAAATTAGTACTGACAATAATCATTAATATGATGATTAGCATGGGCACAAAAATTATTACATTGGCCGAATCAATTCCAAAAATTTTATCAGGAATATCCAGTTTTAAATTCATTTTAAGGTTACCTCCATTGTAAAATTCCATTCGTTGTTTTGGAGTCGTAGACCAGTTAGTTTGGCAGAAGTCAATTTTTCACTCTGACCTCCGTTAATATCCTCGATAGTTTTCTCCAACAAATCCACATTTTCTCTAGTTGTCGTCACTCCCTTGACTTCAAACACCCCTCCATCCCGTAAATCATAGCTTGTCAGGTTAATTGTTGAAGGAAACAAGCTTTGGATTGTCTCAAAGGAACTACCATATTCAAATCGAGTACTCAGTACTCCACCTACCATTTTCGCCTTATATTTTAGTTTTTGACTAGTGACAATATCACTCTGCAGTGAATTATAACTTTCCTGAACTTGTTTTTTGTTGGCACTGGCTCTTTTAACCGATACATTCATTATCCCCGTCAACAAAAATAATACTCCCCCAATAGCAATCCATAATATTAACAAAACAATCGTCGCCAAGCCCACTTTTCTTTGCAGTTTAATTCTAGTCGCCTGAAACTTGGCCTTTGAGGGAATTAAATTCAAATTCATGACACTGGTCATACCAACCCCCTTAAGGCCAGTCCAACAGCCAAACTAAATCGACAACCCTCAGTCGTCAAATCCAGAGGTAAGACTATTTTAGTAGTATTCATTTTGACAAATGGTTGAATTACTTGTACTTCGATACCCAGTATTTTTGTCAATTCCTCCGCCAATCCGGGTAAATTGGCACCACCACCACTCAACACCAACAAATCGGCTGGCTTATTTTGTTCATCTCTAAAAGAGGCCAAGGCTCGGCGAATCTCCTCGGCCATACTGGTAAATACTGGCGTAATCGCATTTTTTATCTTGCCCTCCAATTCCATTTCCTTTAGTCCGTAGGCTTTTTTGTATTCCTCGGCCGAGGCCATATCCAAACCCAAGTTTATCGAAATCGCTCGAGTCAACGATTCACCACCTACAGACATCGCCCGAGTGAAATAAACTTTACTAGCATTAATACAGACAATGTCGGAATATTTTTCGCCCATGTCAACCAAAAGCATTCCTGCCGTAGCCGACACCGATTCGACCACAGCTCGTCGCATAGCCACAGCGGGGGATTCGAGTGCCGCCAAATCGATACCCAATATTTTAAATAATTTTACATACGAGGCAATCAATTCGTTGCGAGCCGCAATCGCAAAGACTGTCAATCGCCCTGATTCATCTGTCTCCAACACCTCATAATCAATCGATACTTGGTCCAGAGGGTAAGGGACAAAAGTCTCAGCTTCAAATTTTAGAGCATCCCGCACCTCACTCTCTTTGAGTGGTGGCAGGCGAATCAATCGGGAAACTACCTCATCTTCGGGCAAACTTGTCACTACTTGAGTTGGTTTTATCTTTAGATCACCCAACAACAATTTGATGGCGTTTGCCACCTCTGTCATGGCCTTGCCCGAAGGATCGTTTTTGGTCCAATCGACTTGGGGTGTCTTGGTCTCCCCAATCGAATCTAGTACCATTCCCGAAGTACTGTTGGAGATAGATACCAGCTTGATGCTCCCGATGCCGATATCCAATCCAATTGTATTACTCATACTTCAGTATAAACATTATTTCCTAGTTACTCAACACATTTCCATATGTAGTAATCGCTTCCATAGCAAAGGCCGGCAACTGATAGAGCTTGGTCACATTAATTTTACGACTCGCCCCTGTGGCCGCTGCACTATCTCCCGCCATTCCCGTCGAGCTAATAACTATTCCCTGTACCGGGAAAGCCGACCCACCATCACCATACAAATACATCCTCGCTCCACTCCCAATTGGTTTAATCGATAACAATAGGGGTACAATTCCTCCCCCTAGAGGTGTCGTCAATGCTATTTCTCTATAGCCAGTTATACAGTTTCCCGAGCCAGCCACCGGACCGGTATCACTAAAACCAGAGACATAGCCGGCACTGGTATTGAATCCCTGATGAGCCACTATAAAATTTGACCCAGCATCCCGATAAAAATAGTCCACCTTCAGTGCTCCGCCAAATCCACTATTAACACATACCGATAAATTAGTCCCCGTATAATATGTGGCATAATCAAGACCGCCATCAGCTAGGTGACCCACCAACCAATACTGCAATGTATTATTTACTAGTGTTAATTGGTTATAATTTATGGTCGTTCCCTGGCCAATATTTGTGACTTTGACATTGGCCCGACTCAGACTGTCCATGGCCACAAATTTGGTCTCGCCAGTGCCTAGATAATATTCAATTCCCGACTCGGCGGCATTAAACGCTTGTTTTAATTGCTCCTCATTGGTATCTATTTTGGTGTCAACAACCGTCTTTCTCGACACCGACAATCCGACTGTCATCACCACCGCCGAAATCAACAAGACTATTAGTGCCACCTGTCCTTTGTTTTTATTAATTCGTAATTCGTAATTCATAATTATTAATTAATTTTGTCTCCATCCTGATAAAACTTTTAGAAAACTACCAGGTAAATTAAACCATAAATCCGGTCGATAATTTATCACCACTGACGGTGCTGAATTGTTATCAAGCGGATCAGTAAAGTCCCGAGAGAAGGCAATGTTGCCATAAGTACTCGATGAATATAGTGACCCACTGATAGTCAGAGCAGTAGCTGCTGCTCCACTGGTACTAATTCCACCATCTGCCACAAAAATCCCCGCCGATTGAGTCACTAAATCTGAAAAATTAATTGTCCCCTTAGAAATAATTATTAATGAATTTCCCAAATTTACAGTGTTATTTACATCTATATCCAAATCACCATTCACAAAGACAACTCCCGTTCCACCCACCGCCAAAACATTGGACATAGTAGAATTAGCCGGCATAGTTACTCCGTACCCGTAGCTCAAAAAATATTTATCATAAAAATATTGATAACTATATTTGTCCAAAGAGGACAATGTATCCAATTCTTTGTACCAATTATTAGGACTGCCATAATCACAACCAGTTTGGCCGAGGGCACATCCACCATTGGTAATAGAATTCGCGGTAATTAATCCATTATTGGTAATCGACATTGCTGGAACACAACTCGGACTATAAACACAAGTCGAAGGTATAGCATTTGAGAGATTTCCCCGTACCTCAATTCCACCACCAACTACCTGATACCAGCGACTCTGGGCCCCTGTCGAAGCAAAATCAACTAGTAGTACCGCCGAACTTGATGTATAAGGATCAATCACACTCTCTGTCAATGCTAGTTGAGGGCCACAACTGGTTGTCCCCACCCCCAAATCTATCCAGCGTACGCTAGCTACACTCCCAGTAATATCTGCATTTGGAGAAGCGGTATATGTCTTGCCCCATATAACATTATCCGAACCATAGGCAGAATCAGTTGTAGCATCAATTCGAACTGCCGTCCCCACCGTCGGGGTAAAATCAGCATAATTAAAATTCATATTGGAACCAGCCGGAGTATTATAACCAGCC
Organism: Microgenomates group bacterium; assembly: GCA_049303675.1. GTDB lineage: Bacteria > Patescibacteriota > Microgenomatia > UBA12405 > UBA12405 > UBA2283. The sequence continues at coordinate 874,561 of JBAQNJ010000001.1, forward strand.
CCCGAGGGACACTGAGCTCCCAGTGCCGAATCGGCAGCATCATACATATTTCCCAATACAGAGACATTACAACTCCACACCTTCCAAGTATATGGCGAGGCCACCCAACCAGTGTCTGACGTGGTATCAGTTAATCTTGTTTCAATAACATAGAGGTTGTTATCACCAACGCCAGTATAATCCACCACAGCACTCGCCCCCACCGACACTGCCGCCGAAGTAGTCCCAATTACCAAATTGGTAATTGTCCCATTCCAACGCATTTGGGCCGTTTTGATATCATTACTGCCATCGGCATCACTCAGAGTAAAATAAAAAGTGACTAGGCGAGGGGAGGCATCATTGGCAAAACCACTTTTACAAATTTGATTTTTGTTACCTGTATCCATCGCCACCACTGTCCCCACACTATTTTTATAGACCATTGAATCAACTACTGGACCTTGATTCAGGCTAAAAGCCCAAACAGTCGACCATATAATGTTGCCATTGCCGTTATTGGCCCCCACTTTCCAATACCATATCCCCGAAGCCAGTGCCGACACTACATGATTTATATCGGTTGTCCCTGTCACATAGACCCCATCGCTAGCTACATCACAAGGGTCTAGCGAATTTCTACCATAACATAGGTCATATTTTTGTTGAAGTGGACAGGCTCCCCACTGGACACCACTCAGAGCATTCCATTGGAGATTAATCGATGTCACCACTTGATTGTTGGTCGGAGACGCCAGTGTCGGGGCTATCGGATCAGTGCCAGTCATGGTGCCATAACACGATACCCCCGGACAGTTACTGTTGCATGTCTGGGTACCGCAAGTATTGGCCACACAGGGCGAGCTAGCCACCGAGCAATCAGGGGTACAGCCACTACCCGATGTTGGTACTGGTGTTCCAGCCCCACTCCCTGGACACGACCCACAGCTTGGACCACCACAATTATCACAATTACCTACCCCCCCACAAGCAATGCTCGGATCAAACCCAGGACAATACGCACTCGGCGCACTCTCGCAAGTCAATGGATGACAAACAGCAGACGTTGGTGCAGCTCCATCAACCGGACAAACAATTGTATTATTTAGCCTCAATACTTCGTTGCAATAGTTTCCACCGTCAACACAATTAATACTACTGTAACATTTTACATGGGCAGTGCCATCATTGGCACCACCCGCTTGATTGCATGTCTGATCACAATAACTCGACCCATGATTACAGACATTACCAGCATCTATTTTTTCACACGAACAAGTCCCATTTGGTGCTCTCGCAATTCCCGTGGCACAAGTCACACCACCACAGGCTGCTTGTCCCCACTCTCCACAAACAGGAGTCGGAGTCGCTGTAGGTGTTGGGGGAACCGGTGTCGCTGTCAGTGCCGCGTTGCCACAACAATGCCCATTACTACAATTCCCCGAACCAGATGGATATCCCTCAGAAGCGCAAGTCCCAATTGATGTCTTCAAACACCACGATCCCGAGGCACAGACTGGTACCGGAGTACTCGTCGGTGGCTTGGGAGTCGAAGTTGCCTTTGGACAAGCACCCCAAGAACCAGAGCTACTACACGTTGCCCCACAAGCACTAGTCGACCCTGGGGTACAGCCACTCCAAGATGAAGCACATGACTTTGACCTCACACTACTCCCTGGACATGATCCAGCCGAGGCACCTCCACAGGAAGCATAAGTTGACTTAGTAGCGCATGTACAATCGATCAATGAATTCCAACAGGTACATGATCCAGTATTGACACACCCAGCCAGCACATTTTTAGACGCTCCATGCCAGCAAAATATCCCGATTACAAAAGCAAATAATATCCAATATTTTTTAATTGGCACAATTAATTAAACCACAATGCCCCGATATTTGCACTACTCTTTGAACCCACACACCCGATAGCCGTTACTTATCGCCATCAATACTTTACTTGTTTGTGGATCAATGGCCAGATTGACCATGTCCCCCTGACAAAATGCCGTATTGTAGGCATTTTTATCACTACTGGGGACTATGCGCAGTCCTTCGCCACGGGTATTTTGCTTAGGGATAATCAGTTGAGTCTCATTATCAATTTGAAACTTTTTATCCTGTCCATTGACAGTCATTTCTAGTATATCGGCAGCAGCATCCCAACTAACCACTACTCCAGCCACACTACTTGTCTGGGTCTTCACCCCATTTCTCTCTACCACGTTAGTCTCGGTAGTCCTCCCTGCTTTTTCTAAGATGACATTTTTTTTAACAAATCTAAAAAACCCTATTACTATCAATCCCAAAACAACAATAATTATCAAAATATTTCTACTCACAAATTATTCTAACATGATTTTTTTACTTACCAGCCACTCCCAACAATATCACCATATACTCATCAAGCTTGTCCCATTCAATGTAATATCCTGGCTGACTATCAATAATTGCCTGAGATATAGTATAATCAGCCTCAGGATTTCTTTTTTTTGCCGCATCCACGCTAGTCTGATCACACATTACTGTAATTGATACAGATCCATTCATCATGTCATATATTATTCCTCTATTATTTAAAGGAAATGTTTTCAAATCTTGGGCCGCTCTTAATAGATGTAGTCCATCTTTATTTTCTGCCGGGAAAAGATAGACCGGCACTGACGTCCCATTGTACTCAAAAGTAGTTATCGCCACCGGCTGGACATCTGATGTAGCTAGTCTGTAATATCCATTTCCCCTATCTCCATCTCCATTAAATCTTGGTCCGATATTTTCTTTACCAACCCTCTCTAGATATTTTTGAAACTCAGCGTCGATTCTCTTCATATCATCTTTCCATAACTCATGTTCTTCAATTGGACTATGTATCCACATCGCTTGTTTGAGGACATCAGCTACTTCATAAGACTTGAGTCCAGTAAATTTGTCAAACAAATTGTTTTCAAATCGATTATGGAGCTTCCCTTCGGTATCAAAATTACCCAATATTCTCCCTTGATTATCATAGACGATACTTCCCACAATTTTTGAATCCACTGGTATCCCTGTCTCGGCGTACATCTCGGGGGAGATGACTAATTTTGTTGGTGTTTTTGTGGTTTCCTGTTGTGCCGGTTGAGTTGGTGTCTCCCGATTTTGGGGTATTAACGGGCCAGCTGAATATTGCACCATGTCCTCCATTTCACTCCTCCAAGTGTTTGCCTCACCGCTACCAAGTACTACACTCTTGTCATGTGAAAAAACTATAGCCTGGCCAAGTTCATCAAATTCCCAGATAGGTACCTGAACCAGATTTCCTGTAGCTCGATCAATAGTCCGGTAACCATAAACTGTTTTACCTGCTTCTTCACCTACAATCAGTGTCTCACCGATTGGATAATAGTCGCTTCCCACCTGATAATTAGCCACTTCATAATGAGACTTGCCATCACCATCAGACACTTGACAAAAACCATAAGCAATAGTTTCATCGTCAACTTGTGCCTGCATCATCCTTTCAGAACCTTCGACATAATTAGGGTATTTTTTTGCACAAAAATTTTTTATCACATCCAAATTCTTTTTTGCAGCATCGGCATAGGCACCCAGCAAGTCGGCATTTTTACGAGTAATGTTTACCGGTTGAGCCACTATCGGTGCACATTCCGTAAGTACCGCAGCAGCAGTAGCTAACCCAGCCAACTTTAAAAAATCTCTTCTATTTAGATTTCGCATATAGTATCATTTTACTCCTCTTCACCCCAATAATCAATCCTATAATATATGTATATAACAGATGTGTATCTACTTTAATCTATTTCAATCTAAATCTATCCTCCAAACTATCTAAAATCACCTCTAGATATCTCATAGTTCTCCTAGTTCCTCACCAGAGGTGAAAGTACTAACTTAAATATTTCTCTAATTCCTTTACACCCCACAGTTTTGATTCACTAGCAAATCTCATCAAAGCAAAACTCGGTTTATGGGAAAATCCAAAATATTCAACTTTTTTACCAAGATCTTTTACTTTTTTTATTGCCGGTATTAAATCGGTATCCGAAGAAATTAAGACTAAGGTATCATAAGTTTCTTCATATGCTCCCACCAACATATCAACCGACATGTTTACATCAACACCTTTTTCATGGTAAACACCATCATTTTTTAGTAAATATCCAAATACAACTTTAATATTTTGTTTATTTAGGTTTCCTGTTAATTTTCTCTGTTCTTTGAATAATCGAAAACTTTTTGTATTGCCCACCTCTGTTCTTACTGCTCCCACATGATACCTAACTTCTGTTAGTTTTTTGTCGGCCACTAGATCTTTGATAAACAAATCATAACGAAAATTCATCAATCCTTTTTGTGGAAACTTCAAATCAATTAATTTATGGAAAAAATTGCTCCCATCAATTATCACTAATACGCGTTCACTCGTCATATTTTTTCAAAAAAACACCCGCGAGCATTGCTGGTCGCGGGGGATGTTATTAATCAGATTATAACTGAAAACAGGTAAATTAACAATAATCAAATTGACCAAAACTACCATAAATTATTCTATCACTATTTACACATATCTTTTATTCAAAGCTAGTTCCTCACCACCACACTCGAGTTAAAAGTCTTGCTGTTTCCTGCCACAGGGGAGACGGCTGTATCTCCTGATGACAAATTGAAAAGCAAGTTTACCTTCGCCACCCGATCCGCCGTATCAGGATACAAATCGCATCTGGCAAAATTATCACACCCCGTCACTTTGACTGAATTGGTAGTCAAATCAAAGTTGCCATTAGCCGATTCTGAGGCAATTTTTGAATTTTCATAACACACCAAATTGGTCACTTGTCCGTCATCTATATTGGTCAGCGCCAAAGTGCTCCCCGCACTCACTCCATCAACCACACAACTCACCCCAATACCAGCAGTCATCATAATGTTGTTTCGAATCTCACGAGTCACTAGGGCACCGTTTTGCTCTACCAAATCGGCCACAGCTACCCTATTTTTAGCCTTAAATGAATTGGCCAATATACTCGTTACCGTAATCATAATTATGGCCAATACTCCTACCACCACCAACATTTCAATCAAAGTAAACCCTCTTTTCATTTTTTGGAAAAAAATCTATTAGAACTACTCATAGTTTGATTACTACCCCAACCGACAGTTACCGTCGCATTGATACATTCCACCACTGTTGGACTACATCCTAGTCCGCTCACCTGTGATGGAGTCACTCGATAATTGTAGTCTCCGCTCACATGGTTTTGGCCCATGTCCAGCCAATAAATTGAGTTTAGATTCCAAAATGAAGTGGCGTCCGCCGACTTGGATTCCACCATCCCCTCAATCACATTTTGCGACAATTCTACCGCCTTTTTCCGTTCATAACTCTTGCTCTTGGCTCCCAATGATTGGACCAACAAAAACACCACCCCTGATACCACTACCGCAATCAGTCCTATCGAGAAAACCACTTCAATTAAACTTTGCCCCATTTGTTTTTTCATAATATCGATTCCGTCACCGCCCCAAATGAATTAATAATTACTTGACGAGTATTACCAACGTTTGCAGACGTTATAGTCACTCCCACGGCCGCAGCTGAGCTAAGGGGATAGCTACTATAAGAGGGTAGGGGATCCTTGCCCAGCAGTTTTCCATTACCCGCAGCAAACAATAAATCGCCAAAATTTAAACTGGTAAAAATGATTCCACTCCCACCGACATATTTTGAACTAAAACTGTTTCCCACTCCTGTCGAATTATTTACCGGCATAATTGATACCCATCCATCAGTCGTTAGGGTCACTGCCACATAATCCAAATCCACAAAACCTGTGGTAGTCTGGTTGGAAACTGCGGTAGATCTGGCCAAATCAAACATCGTCACTAGCTCAGTCATGGCCGCATTCAAATTTTCTCCCGAGCTAAATCGAGTCACTGCCACCGAGACACCAGTAATCAACAGCATACTAATACTAATCACCACCATCAATTCAATCAAAGTAAAACCCCGCTTCATACTATCATTGTAAACTATTTAAGGATTGGTTATCCGATAATTACAAGTTACCGTGCCACAACTACCTGCGGGGGATATATTGGTCGATCCCAAATCCTCCATATAAGCACTAATCGTATAAGTATAGTTAGTCGAAGAATACAAATAATCATATGTCTTTGGATCGGTTGGTAAAGCTTGGAGATAGCTCGGCACCAGAGTATCAGCCGAGGCTGGGTACGTCCCCCCTACCTGTCGAGCTAATTCTAGGGCTACTGCCATTTTCTGTAAATCTGACATCCGTCGACTATCCCTCGCCCGTTTGTTGGTCCCCCCAAAACTAACCATCGTTACCGCCGTCAGCACGGCAATAATTGTAATTACTACTATTAGTTCTATTAATGTAAATCCCGTTTCTCTTTTTGTTACCATTTTTAAATTCTGTTAAATTCTTAAATTTTTTCTAACTATTGTTGATTTTTAACACAATAATATTGTTTAGTCCCCAATGTAGCAAAATTACAATCGGCATTGACTGTATTGGCACCTGTTGTCCCTTCAATAATGCTACAAATGCAATAATCAGTGCCCGAAATTATGGTCGAAAAAGTGTAACCCGCTCCCCGAGGGTCCAGCGGCACCGCCTCCAAAATTGTCTGTGTCCCTACCGACCACGCACTACTCAAGTTTACTGGATATGAAGAGCTACTCAGCATATAGTATTGCTCGGCCGCTTTTTGCACCAAGCTTAGATCCTGCATTCTCTTGGCATCCCGTGCCTTTTTCTGGGCCGAGCCAAATGACACAATTGCTATTGCTGTCAGTATGGCAATAATTGAAATACTCACCAATAGTTCAAATAGTGTAAACCCAAATTCTTTTCTTTTCATTTTATTTATTAAATTCTGTTAAATTTTTAAATTTTATTAAACTATTTTGCACATACCGCATACACCTTGTCAGCGGTAAAACCTACCCCCACCCCACAAAGACCACCCCCAAATCCGCATTTGTTCTGCGAATCAGTATCATCATTGCCCACTCCCGCTTCCAGTACAGAACAGAGGACAAATCCATCACCATTATCAGTTTGGGCATAGGTATAACCTAGACTAACAATGTTACTCATATAACCTGTCATTCCTACTCCAATAGTAGCCGGATATGATTGGTTGTCATTGTAATAGAGACGCAGGGCAGTTTTCATCGCCGACATATCCTGAATTTTCTGGGCATCACGAGCCCTCTCCCGCGCCCCCATAAAATTGGGTAATAGTATCGCCATCATACTGGCCATAATGGCAATTGCTACCAATAGCTCCACTAGAGTAAAGCCTGTCTCTTTAGTATCCACTCACTTCCTCCAAACTAGTATTGGGACTAACCACTCCATAACAATAAGTCCGCCCTCCGCAACTATAACTTCCACTACATTCATGATCTGAGGTATTTTCCAGCTGGGCAAATAATCCGTATTTTTTGGGATTTATAGCCGTGTCTACCTTGTAGCAATACGGATAAGCCGTCAAATAGTTTTCCACTGGCATTTTTTTCATATAGACATATGGTGGGTTGGAAGCGTCGACAAACGTCCCACCGGTAGTCAAATCAATTGCCTCTTTAACTGGGAAAAATCCATAATCAGTGAAATACATCTGTAGTGCCTTGGAAACACCGTTTAGATCCCCCTTGCGGGCCACATCATTGGCCTTTTTCTTGGCGGTAGAAAACTGGGACACCGTCACAATAGTCAATATCGAAATAATCGTAATCACCACTAACAACTCAATTAAAGTAAAGCCCCTCCTCATATTATTAATCATACTGTTTTTTTAATTAATTACAAATTCGGCCATTATTGCAACAGCTAACCTGACAACCAGCCTTACAATTATTATCTACATAGGCATTCAAGTGATCGGCATCACGGCTCAGTGACTGGCAACCATCACTGTAAACATCATAACAGTCTCCAAATACGGTATTACAACTCACCGGATCAGGCAACACCTCGTCATACCAATTAATATTACTACTCGAAACTCCATAGTTCACGTCATTACTAGTTAGGGACCCATCTCCAAAGTGATAATTTGACCCCTGATCGTACCAACCTATGGGAATATGGGCATCTTTTTTATACAATAAATCGGTTAGGAGGATATAAGTCTTGGGACAACTAGCACCTGTATAAATTTTGTAGGCACCACCTTTTGGATCACAGGGCCAATTTGGCAGCCAGGGAGCAAAACCATTACCTCTGCAAGTCAAACTATCGATCATTGTCTGATCAGGGAAACATTCCCTGTCATTAAAGTATTCCTCAAACGCCACTTTTATTCGGGCCAAATCTTTTTTTCTTTGTGAATCTTGGGCTCGATTTATTAGTGCTCCTGGATTTAGAGCCATCAGACCCATCAATGCCATAATAATAATCAATGTTAATACAATCAAAAACTCAATTAATGTAAAACCACTCTTTAAAACCATCTATATACATAATATAATATTTTCTCCCCATAAATATAAGCAACCATTGTCCCCGCGATCAAAAACGGCCCAAAGGCAATTTTAGTATTTTTTTTATATTTTTTGAAAAACATTAGCCCCAATCCAACTATCGCCCCACTAATAAAAGCCACATAAAAGGCCACAATAATTCTCGGCCAACCAAGAATTAATCCCATAAACAAGGCATATTTAACATCACCCATCCCCATGCCTTTACCTCTGGTACCAATGTGTAAAATTAATAAAAACAAAAACGCTCCAATTCCACTTATCAAATTTTGCCATCCCAATATCAATGATATCGCTATCAAAAGATAAGTTGAAAAATCCGGTAAAATCATGTGTTTTAGATCAAATACCGCCGAAAAAACCAACAAAGTAATCATCACCAATCCAACATAATTGGTACCAAACATCACAAATAATATTCCTGTTGTTAACTCTACTACAGGATAATATCCCGATAATTTTTGGTGACAACATTTACTTTTGCCTCCCAGCATAATCCAAGAAACAATCGGGATGTTTTCATACCATCGCAACTGCCTGCCACAAAAGTCACAAAAACTCCTATCTTTATTTTTTAAATTTTTAAATTCTGTTAAATTTTTTCTTAATTTATATTTAACCTCTGTCCGATAGACCATCATATTCACAAAACTGCCACAACAAATTCCGATCAAAAACAAAACAATATATATAAATGCAGTCACAAATCATTCTACCAATAAAAAATCCCTCCGAAAGCTTTCGGAGGGATTTAAGTTACATTTTTCGATTACTCCGGTACACATCTAAACATTCCGGTAGTCCCATCCAACAATGGAGTCGACCAACCAGCAGCAGTAACCGCCAGTGCCGCACAAGTCCGACCACCACTCGCATCACCCACCTTGACTAACTCCTTGGTTCCTGTTGCTCCCCACGCACTATCTGAATTATAAAGACAATAAAGTTTGTCTACCAACTGTCTATTTGATTTAGCTTTTGGTATATAACATACATACACCGATCCACCCGAACCAGTAGACTTGACTAAGTACAAAGAATTTTCATAGCTATCGCCTGGTACCTGGAACTCTCCCTTACCTGCAAAAGATGTCTTCAATTCATCATTTTCAATCAGCTTACCCAAATCTGCCCCACTAGTATTACAACCGCCCTCTATGGATGAAGAAGTAGTTGTCGGACCATAACAAATTCCGAATCCAACCCGATCTGAACGATAGATAACGGAATCATCCACAGTTATTGGTGTTGTCTCGGTAAATTGCATCCATGGATAGGCTGAACCATTCACATAATAGCGCTCATAAGCATTCATCACCTCAGCCGCATCATTTTGGACAGTCGAATCCTTGGCTTTATTGGCTTGCTCAATAGGGTTGATGGTCGCCAAGACAGCCACTGAGAGGATGGCGATCAGCGCAATAACGATTAATAGTTCTACCAGCGTAAAAGCTTTTTGAGCTATAGTTCTTTTCATTTATTTTTATAAAATAATATTAATTCTTAATTCATTATTTACCACTAAAATTGGCTTGTCAAGTTATAGATTGGCATGATGACTGCTACAACCAAGAATGCCACACCCAGACCGAGCACAATCATAATTATTGGCTCAATGGCCGAGGTCAGGGCCTTGACCGATTGTTCAGCCTCGGTGGCAAAATAATCCGAGGCCCGCAGCAATACCTCATCCAGTTTACCTGTCGCCTCACCAGTCGACACCATCTGTTCCACGATTATGGGAAATACCCCCGTTTCTTCAAACGAATTGGAAATCGGGAACCCCTTTTGCACCCTCTCGGCAATTTTAATATAAGCCCGAAAGTACACTTCATTACCCGCCACTTTAGAGACAATTCGCACGGCCTCGACTAGACCAATACCTGCTCCCAGTAACATTGATAATGTTCGCAGAGTATTGGCCAACATGGTTTTCTTATTTAGTTCACCCATAATTGGGATTTTCAATTTATAGGTATCTATTTTGAGCATCATGTCAGAATTTTTTGAAGCTACCTTCATCCCCATGATCCAACCCACCACCAAAAAAGGGAATATAAACCACCATTTGGCCACAAAATTGGACATGTCCATTAGAGCTTGAGTCGAGGCAGGCATCTTTGACCCAAAATCAGCGTATAGTCCCATTAATTTTGGTACTACAAATATCATCATTATAAATGCCACAATAATCATCCCTATAATCACAATTACCGGATATATCATCGCTCCCTTGACCTTGCCATTAAATTCATTTTGGTTTTCCATACTGGTAGCCAGTTTAGCTAAGATTTCCTCCAGTACCCCCGCTTCTTCTCCAGCACTAATCGAGGCAATATAAGCTTCACCAAATTCATTTTCATATTTGGCCATGGACTTCCCCAGAGGTTGACCCCCTCGCACCTGATTCAGACAGTAATCCATTATTTCTAGCATTGGCGGATTCTGTTCCAATTGATTTTTCAAGAGTTGCAAGGCATCAGTCAGGGGTAATCCAGCCGTCATCATGGTCGATAATTGACGGGTCATCGAAGCAATATCTTTAAATTTAACCCGATAGGCAATTTTTTTGTACACTTCCCTGATCACACTTTCTTTTTCTTCCTCTACTTCTAGCGGCACCAAACCATTACTCTTGATCGATTCAATCACCTGCATTTTAGACTGCAAGTCGAGGGTGCCCCTGACTGTCTTGCCACTCCAATCCTTAGCCTTAAATACAAATTTGCTCATAACTTTTTATAGCTGCGCAAGCTACTTTGCAATTCACTGGGCCGGAGTGAATAACTCATGGCCACTTCTTCAGTGATTATTCCTTGATGAACCAGACGTGAAAGTGAAGTCTCTAATCCCACCATCCCCAAATCAGAGCTAGTCTGAATAATATTGTCAATCATAAAAGATTTCCCTTCCCGAATCGAATTTTTGACGGCTGATGTCGCCATCATAATTTCAAAAGCCGGTACCCGCCCGCCAGCAATAGATGGTATCAACCGCTGAGAAATTACTGCTGTAATCACACTGGCTAACTGAACCCTAATTTGTTCTTTGGATCCTTCGGGAAAAACATCGACAATTCTGTCAATAGTTTGTGCCGCCGAATTGGTGTGCAGTGTCGAAAAAACCAAGTGCCCAGTTTCCGCAATCGTCAAAGCCGAAGAAATAGTTTCCAAATCACGCATTTCTCCCACAAAGACTACATTAGGATCTTGACGTAGAACCGATTTTAGAGCCACTCCAAAACCAAGGGTATCATTACCCAATTCACGCTGAGAAATCACCGATTTGATGGGTTTTAAAATATATTCAATTGGATCCTCGATCGTCACGATATGTGATTTGTGTTCGGCATTAATTCTATTCAGTGCCGAGGCGACCGTTGTCGATTTCCCATGTCCGGTCGGTCCAGTTACCAATACAAAACCTTGTTTGTAATCAACAATTTCCGAAAAAATATCCGGCAAATTTAGATCATTAAAAGTGGGGATGTTGGTCGGTACCACCCGTAGTGCGCAACGTACCTCGCCCCGTTGCAGATAAATGTTAACTCTAAACCGCGCCTCCTCGATATTTACTGACAAATCTAGTTCTTTTTCTTTTGAAAAAATTTGTTTTTGTTCATCGGTCAATATTGACAAAATCATCTCAGAGACAGCTTCCGGCTGGCTAATATCAAAATTAGTCACATCAACTAATTCACCATTTACCCTGAGTTTGGGCAAAGTTGATACAGACAAATGCACATCCGACGCCCCATTGGCCACCGCCAGTTCAAGTATTTGTTTTATCTTTGTGTTCATTTTAATTCGTAATTCGTAATTTTTAATTGTTAATTGTTTTTAGTATTGTGCCACTCTCAGCACCTCTTCTATTGTCGTCACACCCTCCAATACTTTGACAAAACCATCTTGTTTCATCGACAACATCCCATTTTCCATCGCCAGTTTTTGAATATCTGAGGCCGCCGCTTTTTCCACTACCAATTTAGCCATTTTTTCGGTCATCGGCATGACCTCATAAATAGCTATTCTCCCCAAGTATCCGGTATGATTACATTTATCACACCCCACAATTTTGGGTAGGACCACTTTTTTTCCCTCCTTTTCCCATTTTTGTTTGATCATGTCATAAATCGGCCCGAGAGTCTCTCTCATTTCTGTTTCAATTTCCGGTCGCATTGGCTCCTCGGACACACAATCCTTGCACACTTTACGCAGTACCCGCTGACCTACCACACAAGTTAAGGATGACACCAATAAAAAAGGCTCCACTCCCATGTCCAACATTCGTGGAGGCACACCCGAGGCATCGTTGGTGTGGAGTGTCGAAAACACCAAGTGACCTGTCAGTGACGCGTTAATGGCCAGCTCCGCCGTCTCAGTATCCCGAATTTCTCCCACCATAATCACATTTGGATCTTGACGCAAAAAAGACCGCAGAGCCGAGGCAAAAGTCAATCCCGCTTGGACATTCACCTGAACCTGATTTACTCCTTTCATTTGGTATTCCACTGGGTCTTCAATAGTCACCACATTTACTTTTGGTGTGGCCACTTTATCCAGCACCGAATACAAAGTAGTTGTTTTACCCGATCCAGTCGGGCCACAGACAATAATTATTCCATGTGGCCTCTCGATCGCCTCTTGTAAATTTTTTAGGGCCAAGCCTCGTAATCCCAGCTCCGGCAAAGTCGGTACTTTTTGAGATTTCTTAAGTAACCGCATTACCACTTTTTCTCCATAGGTTGTCGGCAGTGTCGATACCCGCAAGTCAACATCGTTTCCATCGGCTGAAAAAAAGAAACGTCCATCCTGCGGCACTCTTTTTTCATCAATTTTTAAATTGGATAAAATTTTGATACGACTCACCACCGCATCATGAACATTGCGTGGCAACAAATATTTTTCCTGCAAGATACCATCAATACGATATCGAATCCGCACGCTATCTTCCTGTGGCTCTATATGGACATCGGATGCCCGTGATTTGACGGCAAACTCCAAAATGGTAGTCACAATTTTGGCCACCGGCGCTTCAGCCGAGACCTTTTTAGCTGTCTCCTCCACCGCCGATTCATCTTTTTTCCGTTCATCTAGGGCTTTGGTCACTTCCGAGGTAATTCCCTTCTCCCGAATATATTTTTCTGAGATAAAATCATTAATATCCTTTTCAGTTGAAATTGCTGTAATTACCTGATAATTTGTCTTCTTTTCCAAAAACTCTACCGTCTCCAAATCCAGAGGATTGACCATAGTTACCTTCAAAATACCCTCCTTGGCATCCATCGAGTAGGGGACTACCTTGTATTTTTTGGCCACGCTCTCAGGCACCAAAGCTAATGCTTCTGGCGAAAATCCAATCGAGCCCAAATCCACAAACTCCACTTGCAATAGATCTGCCTTGGCCTGTGTTAACTTATCATCTGTTAGCAATCTCATTGCCTTAACTATTTCTTCTTCTGTCTCGCCAGTTTTCAGTTGACGCAAATTTATTTCACTTGACTTGGCCTCGTCAATCAAGCCTCGCTCCAACAATACCTCTCGTAGGTTTTTATAATTCTTTTTATCCACTATAATAAATATACATGAAGTTATTCCCTTCTACACTAGTAATCAACGGAAACCATTCCGAAATAAGTAAAATATTGTCTACTCTCGGTCATCAAAAAATCGAAAATAATCCCGACATTTTTGCTGTTGGCGAATACACCATTGCCTCCATTCGAGAAATCAATAAGTTTTTGTCTCAAAAACCTCTCGCCCATGATAACAAAGTTGTTTTAATCACCAATTCCGACAATCTCCAAAAAGAGGCCCAAAATGCTCTTTTAAAAAATCTTGAAGAACCAGGTCCCCATAATTACTTTATTCTCACCACATCTCGACCTCACTCACTCCTAGCCACTATAATTTCCCGTTGCCATATCCTCCACTGTGATTCGCCCCATCTCGACCCCGAAAAAATACTAGCAATTCCCTCAGATCCCTCGACACAATTAACCTTATCTGATTCGTTGGCCTCTGATAAGTTATCCACCATTTCTTATTTGGAAAACCAACTCCACTTGTTTCAGCAAGAACTAACCAAAAACCCATCCCTCAAAAACTCTCAAACTATCAAGAAAATTATCAAATCTATTGCCCTAATCAAGGCCAACGTCGATCCCAAAACCGCCCTAGATTTTCTAATGTTATCCTAGTCTTATTCTAGTTTCTAGAATCTCGTTTCCCGTTTCTATCTTATCACCGCATTTTTCCCTCATTGATTTTTAGAAAAAGTGTTATAATTGGTCAAGATGTTTTCACCGATCTTTTCAATCAATAACCACATTTTACGCAACATCGCCTCTCTCGAGGGTGCCAAAGCCATTATCGACGAAGCCCCCCTTATTCCTGCCTACGAAAAACAATTTCAACAAGACGCCATCATCCGCACTGTTCATTATGGTACCAGAATCGAGGGTAATGACCTTACCTTTCAAGAAGTCGCCAAGTTAATCGAAGGTCAGGACATCACCGGCGCCCAAAGAAGTATCCTAGAAGTTATCAACTATCGTAATGTCGTTGCTTATATGGAAGAGTTGGGCGAAATGTATCTCAAAAACATGCCTTTACCTGAGGAAAAATCTATTCCCAATTTTGACTCACATGAGCCACGACCATTTTATTACAGCGCCACTATTGTCAAAAAAATTCACGAACTAACTACTACCAAAATTATCCCCGATACCGATTTGGGCAAATACCGCCACCAACAAGTAGTTCTCAAAAATACTCGCACTGGTGAAATTGCCCACCGACCACCGCCAGCCATCGAAGTACCCTATCTGATGACCGATTTGTTGGAATGGCTTAATGATCCCTCCTCCCGCGAAATCCATCCCAGTATTCGCTCGGCAATCACCCAATACATTCTCGTCGCCATCCATCCATTCATCGAAGGCAATGGTCGTGTTTCCCGTGCTTTTGCTATGATTCCGCTCTATGTTGAGGGATATGACATCCGCCGATTATTTTCGCTCGAAGAATATTTCGATCGCAACGCCGAAGATTATTACAATACTATCCAATCTACCCATGTCCTCGCCTCAGATATTTTTCACCGTGATCTGACCAATTGGATTGCCTTTTTTACGGAGGCTTTGAGTATCGAATTTACCCGTGTCAAGGAAAAAGTCCAATCACTCTCCCGCGATATCAAATTCAAACAAAAACTCGGCGGCAAACAAGTCCATCTCTCCGAACGTCAAATAAAATTAGTGGAATATATGCAGCAATTCGGCGGCCTGCGCATGCCCGATGCCAAATCGCTCCTGCCGATGATTAGTGACGACACCATCTGGCGCGACCTCAAAAAACTAATTGATGATAAGGTCTGTGAAAAACGGGGGAGCACCAAGGGCGCCTATTACTGTCTGACAAATGTCTAGCTTAACCACTTCCCAGTCTTGGTTTTTTCTTCTCTAAATGATATCTCTTTTCAACTATCATAACATTTCCGACTCTAGCAACAGTTATTACATCATCTGGTTGAGATAAATTAAGTTCAAAATCATTCAAATCAAAATCTAATAGACTTTTCAGATTTGTTCTTTTTTTTAAAGTTGCTAGTGCCCCACCCAATTCCTTAAACTTTTCTTCGGCGTCAGGAGCCTTATTATGATCAGGGTGATACTTCATTGCCAATCTCCGATAAGCTACCTTTATTTCTTCTTCATTTGCACCTGCATTTATTCCCAATATATCTTCCGGTGTTTTTTTATTAAGTTTGGCCATAATATACGCATATATTACACCCTATAATGTGATAAATCAATACGTCGACGCTACCCCAAACACTTTCTACCTTTTCAATCCACCCCCAACCCCTCCTTTGACAAGGATGGGAGTTAGCTTATCCTTAACTAATTTCATATTATTCAAGACCTCATCATTTGTAAATCTAATTGTATTAATTCCAATGCATTTTAGCCACTGATCCCTTAATCTATCTGTACCTTTTTTATTATCATGAGAATCTCCATCAACCTCAATCACCAAACTCAGTTCCGAACAATAAAAATCAGCAACAAATCTATACAGAGGTTTTTGTCTTAAAAACAAATAACCTGTTTGCTTATCTTTTAATGCAACATTCCATAACGTTTCTTCTGCTTTTGTTGGATTTTTTCTATTTACTCTTGCTACATTTTTCAGTTCTGGCCAATATCTAACAACCCCTCTTTCACTGTGAATCGCATCATCAACAATATTTCCCACAACAAATATTCTGCCTTTTTCCCCTCCTTGTCAAAGGAGGGGTTAGGGGAGGATTGAGACCAGTTAATTAAGCTATAATATCTCATGCTCACCCTCTCTTCTCCTAAATTACAGAATCTTTCTGCTGAAGAAATTGGTGAGGTTTTAATCGCAGCCAAAAAGGCCTACTACACTACTGGCCGTCCCATCATGGATGATCACACCTACGATACACTTGAAAAGATATTACATGAAAAATTACCCGATCATCGAATATTTACCAAAGTTGGCCACACTAACTTCGACACTGGTTTTGACAAAAAAACTCACGTCATGCCCATGGGATCACAAAACAAAGTTACCAATGTTACTGATTTAATTCACTATTTTGAATTAAAAAAAGTAAAAATAACTGGTTTTGTTATTCAACCCAAATGTGACGGTATATCCGTCGAACTAGTTTACAAAAACGGCAAACTAGTCGACGCCATTACCCGAGGGGATGGATTGATAGGGGATGTGATTACTCAAAATGTCGTCAAATTTAAAAATTATGTAAATAATCCAAAAGATTTTACCGGCTCTGTCCGTTGTGAAATCATGGTGACAAAAGTTGATTTTAAAAAGTTGCCACCCGAATATTCCAATCCCCGTAACGCCGCCTCCGGTATCTCCCAACGGCTCGATTCCAAATACTGTGAATATTGTTCACTTTACGCCGTCGACATCTTTCCAAATTTATCAACAATTTTAGATGAAATAAATCTACTAAAAAATTTTGGTTTCACCACAGTCGAAACAACCTTATGTGAATCATTTGACCAAATCGAAAAAATTTATCAAGATTTTTTGACAAAAAAAAGAATTGATTATTCATTCGAAATTGATGGTTTAGTAATAAAAATTAACGACAATAGGTTAGCCCAAAGCCTTGGTCAAAAAAATAATCGCCCCAAACATCAAGTCGCCTACAAATTTCCCGCCTCAACTAACACCTCCACTATATTAAATATCGAGTGGCAGACAGGTCCCATGGGTGCCATTACTCCGGTGGCTCAAATTGAACCCATCGAATTATCCGGTGCCATCATCACTTTTGCCTCACTGGCCAATCACGATTTGATTATCAAAAAAAATATAAATATTGGCGATATTATCGAGGTCACTCGCCGTGGTGATGTCATCCCCCATATCGAAAAAGTCATTACCAAAGTTACTGAGGGCCATATCAATATTCCATCTCACTGTCCGTCGTGTAACACACTCTTAATCAAAGAATCAAAATTATTACGCTGTCCCAATACAATAAATTGCCTATACCAAATTATTGGCTCACTCAATTTATTTTGCCACACTCTAGACATATTAGGATTATCGGACAAAACTATCGAAAAACTTTATCGTGCCAAAAAAATAATAACCCCAGGTGATTTTTACAAACTAAAGATTGAGGATATTGCTCCTCTCGATAATCTAGGTGACAAATCAGCCAAAAATATTATTACCCAAATCAAAAATAAAAAAGAATTAACCCTAAAACAGGTGTTTGATAGCGCCATTATTCCCAATTTTTCTGGTGCTCGTATTCAACAATTGATAACCGAAGGTTATAACACTCCCGATAAATTATTAAATTTAAATATAGACGAATTAATCAAAATCAAAGGCTTTCAAAAGACCCTTGCTCAAAAAATCATTGACGGAATTAATTTACGCCATGATTGGATTGAATCAATTTTACAAAATGTTTCCCTCGTACGAACGCATCATGATGCGTTCCTACAAAATAAAACATTTTCCATCACTGGCACTTTATCTCAACCAAGACAAAAATTAATTGAATTAATCGAAGCTAACGGCGGCAAATTTTTGTCCGCAGTTACCAGCAACACCAACTATTTAATTTGTAATGAAAAATCTAATTCCGATAAATACCTATCAGCCATCAAACTAAACATACCTATTATCACCGAATCTGAATTTAGCACTCTCCTTACATAACTGCTAACTACTATATCAAAATAAATACATGCTATCCTTAGGCTATCTTTATACATCAATCTATTTCAAATCAACTCTTTTACCATCTTTTTCCTCTTTCTTTTCATCTAGCCTCAAAACATCAGCAGTTTCCAGCAAAGATCTTCCTGGTCGATTAAAATAATATATTCCTTTCCCTATTTTTGAAATTCCAAGTCCGCGCACAAATTTTGACTCAGCTTTATTCTTAACTTCATCTGTAAATTTTTTTATTGCTACCAGTACTGGAATTTCTTTTAACTTCATAACTATATTATACTCTCTAATATGAAATATTTTTTTGGTCTCGGTAACCCAGGCAAGCAGTACGAAAAAACTCGCCACAATGTTGGCCATCAATTTATTGCCAAGCTCAAATCTCTTGAACTACCCCACACCAAACTAGAAACCAATAATAGTTTTATGAACGAATCTGGTTTATCCGCTCAACAGTTTGTTCATTTTTATAAAATTGATTTAAATAACTTTTATTTAGTCCACGACGATCTCGACTTACCAGCAGGGGAGTACCGGATGCAATTCGACAGGGGACCCGCCGGCCATCATGGAGTCGAGTCGGTAATCGCCCATCTAGGTACCCAAGCTTTCAATCGCATTCGAATCGGCATTGGCAAACCGCCAGAGCATATTGCTGTTGAGGATTATGTTCTCCAAAAGTTTACTGCCAATGAAAAAATGATAATTGACCAAACTATTGATAAAATACTATTAGAAATTACCAATATCTAATTTTTATTTGAGATTTGTTATTTTGAATTTGGAGCTTGCTTGGAAATTGAAAATTGGTTATTGGATATTTTCCAAATGGGCTTATAGTTAAACGGTATAACACGTCATTCGCATTGACGCATTAAGGGTTCAATTCCCTTTAAGTCCACAATCTTTCTAACTATTCAATTTTACAGTTATCGTCAGATTACCGCCAAAACATAAGAATATTCTTCCCTATTAATATAGTGACCTACTTTTGGAGTAGAATAGCCATTATGCGTTCATCTCCTCCGACACCTATATCCGACACTCTCTTTAAATTAACCGACAAGATATTGAAGCGCAAAAAATATGTCAAAAATGAATTTCAAGCCTTTGGACTTCAACTTGCCGAAGAATTAGATGATTGGAAAAACCGTTCACTCTATATTCGTCTGGCCAAAAACACCCCTCGCCCCACGCTCGAAACCGCCCTTTATTTTGTCAAAGACCACAACCCTGGAGCTGTCAAATCCAAGGGCAAATTATTTATGTGGAAGCTCAAGGAACTCAAAAAAAGTCAATTATAAGGTATAATAGTCATCGATGTCCAAACTCAAAAATCTTCTTATTATTATCGCTATAGTTCTGGGAGTTGCCCTCATTTTACCCCAGACTAAAGCTGCCTCAACTACTACCCAAAAATACAACTCCAAAAAAGACACCCTTTACACCCCTAAAATAGACACCATTACTGAAACCCTAGTCTTAGCCGGCTCCATTTCCACCGACCAAATCGCCTCGGTTCGTTTTCAAAACTCCGGTAAATTAGTTTGGGTAGGTGTCAAGGTGGGGGATCATGTTCGTCGCGGTCAAGCTCTCGCCAGTATCGACAAGTCCGAACTTCGCAAAAATTTAGCTACCCAGTTCAACAATTATCGCACTCAACTATCTCAATTCAACGATACCCAAGAAACTTATAAAAAAACCAAAGAAAATTTTCTCGTCACCGACACCATCCAGAGAATTCTCGATCGTACCCAATATTCTCTTGATAACTCGGTTATTAATTACGAACTAACCGACATGGCCATCAAGGAAGCCACTGTAGTTAGCCCCATCGATGGTGTAGTTACTAGTATGGATCAACCATTTGCCGGTTCCAATATTACTCCAGCCTCTGCCACCATTACTGTCATCAATCCCAGCCATTTATATTTCCGCTCCGACATCGATCAAGAAGCAGTTACCCGAGTCAAAATAGGCCAGCCTGTCACTCTCACCCTCGATAGTTTTCCCGACAAAGAAATCAATTCCCATATTAATTTCATTTCCTTCACTCCTATCGCTGGTCAAACATCCACCCTCTATGAAATTAGATTCGACCTACCTCTCGGTAATAATCAAGATCTAAATTATCGTATAGGCATGGATGGTGATACCAATATTGTTCTCTCTTCTGCCAACTCAGCTCTGACTATTCCTACAGACGCCGTCGGTGACGATAATGGCCAGAGATTTGTTTATCTCAAAAAAGGCAACGAACTAGTCCGCCAAAATATTAAAACAGCTATCGAAAACGACATCTCCACTCAAGTTATAGAAGGACTAAATCAAAATGACCAAGTTGCTGTCATCCAAAAATAAACCAACAAATGTGGTTTTAGA
The DNA here is from genome assembly GCA_049303675.1 of Microgenomates group bacterium. GTDB lineage: Bacteria > Patescibacteriota > Microgenomatia > UBA12405 > UBA12405 > UBA2283. The sequence continues at coordinate 895,690 of JBAQNJ010000001.1, forward strand.
ATTACGTAACGTGGTCAAGACCTATACCTCTGGCAACACTATCTTCAATGCCCTCGATGGTGTCTCCCTTCAAATCCATGAGGGTGAGTTTGTCTCGATTACTGGGCCATCTGGATCAGGCAAGTCAACTCTGATGCATATTATTGGCTTACTCGACAACCCAACTTCAGGCGATGTCCTTCTCGAAGATAGAAATATCTCTCGCCTCAATGAAACCCAAATGGCTCAGATCCGCAATGTTACTCTCGGTTTTGTCTTCCAACAGTTCAATTTATTAGCCAAAACCTCTGCCCTCGAAAATGTTCAACTACCCTTAATTTATTCGGATATTCCCAAATCCCAACACGATCAGCTCGGTGTCAAAATGTTGACTAAGGTTGGTCTCGAATCGAAATTAAAAAACACCCCCGCCCAGCTGTCAGGTGGCCAACAGCAAAGAGTGGCTATTGCTAGAGCCCTAATTAATGATCCCAAAATAATTTTGGCCGACGAGCCCACCGGCAATCTCGATTCAAAGTCCGGCAAAGATGTCATGGACTTATTTCATCATTTGAATGAGTCTGAGGGCAGAACCATTGTTTTAGTTACCCATGATATGGACCTAGCTCGACAAGCCAATAGAATTATTATTATTAAAGACGGTAAAGTTACCACTCAAAATGTTTAGACTCAAACCTCCGCTTAGTGTCCTTTTCAAAAGCAGTCTCCGTTCTATTCTCAAAAACAAGGGCCGAACTATTCTCACCTCACTGGGAATTATCATCGGCGTTACTTCAGTTATATTACTTACTTCGATCGGTAACGGTCTCAAAATTTATATTAGCCAACAATTCGAAAGTTTGGGAGCCAACACAGTTTTTATAGCTCCTGGCAAACTCTTCAACGACAAGGGAGGATTCAGTGGACAGGGTGGGGGAGCTGGTCGATTTATTTCTACTAGTTTTAGTCTTACTGATATTTCTTCACTCAAAAGATCTGTTAGGGGAACAACTATTGTTCCTGTATCTGTTTCCTCTGCCGAGGTCAAGTCGAGCAAGACCACCAAAAGTGATGTCTCAGTAGTTGGATCTAGCTATCAATATGGTGTCAGTGCCAATTATTTGCCATCAGCTGGTAATGGTCGCTGGTTCAGCAGAGAAGAGGAAGACAAAAAAGCCGATGTAGTTATATTAGGCTATACCCTAGCCAATGACTTGTTTCCGAGCAGTAGTGCTCTCGGTAAAAAAATAATTATCAAGAGCAAAAATATGAAGGTTATCGGTGTGCTCGATAAGAAGGGAGCGAGTTTTGGAGGGCCAGACGTAGATCAATATGTTTTCACTCCAATTGGCAATGTCTTCGACTTCAACGGTGATCAAAAGGTCAACCAAATTCTCATCAAAACTCAGGACAAAAATGAAGTCGCCCAAACAAAAATCGACATCAACAAACTCATGCTCAAAAAATATGACAAGGACTCCTTTACTGTTTTTGACAGCAGCCAATTGTTGTCGAGTATTAACTCCATTATAGGTACTCTCACTGTTGGTTTGGCTGGCATCGCCGCCATATCTCTGATTGTCGGCGGCATCGGTATTATGAACATTATGCTGGTCACAGTATCCGAGAGAACTAGGGAAATCGGTTTGCGTAAGGCAATTGGTGCCTATCCTCGGGCCATACTAATTCAATTCTTAATCGAAGCCATTATTTTATCTTGTTTAGGGGGTTTTATAGGTATTGGTTTAGGGTGGCTGGGATCTCTCGGAATCAACAATTTTTTCCCAGCCAGAGTCACTCTGAGTTCTGTGCTAATTGCTTTTGGCGTCTCGGCCATGGTTGGAATTATTTTTGGAGTTGCCCCTGCCCGCAAAGCCAGCAAACTTTCCCCCATCGAAGCCCTCCGATACGAATAATTATGGCAACCTAACTACACGGTGAAACTTGAAATCTGGTTCTGAAACCACCAGTACCTTCTCCTTTCTCAAACTCAAAGTTATTTCTTCAGCATCCTCACAACTAATCCTCTTTCCCAATCCTTTTTCAATAGCTATCCACAAATTGACAGGGTCATAATTTTTACCTAATTCAATCGAGTTCAATATTTTTCCTGATATCATTCCCGATTATAACACCAAAATCTTTTCTGCTAATATTAATATGTGACCAGTGAAACCAAAAAATTCGTGTTGCCACTTTTTGCTATTTATTTTTTAACTGCACTTTATTGGTTCTTCTTCAAAGTACCTTACTATCAATATCTATTTCTCTTCCTCGGACTCACTACCGGTGCCTATTTTCTCGATCTCGATCACCTCATTTACTGGCTCTATACCAATCCCCATACCGAAGAAAGTCGGTTGGCTCGCCTAGCCATATTTAAATATGATTTTCGTTCTGTCGTAAAACTTATCCAATCAACTCAATACCAACACACCAGCCTTATATTTCACCACTTTTTTTTCCAGGTAGTTGTCTCCCTCATTTCTTTTTTTGTGTTTACCAGTAGCGACAATATTTTTGGGATGGCTTTTCTACTCGCCATCAATTCTCATCTCTTAATTCACGAATATCATGATTACCGTTTTAGTCCACTCCAACTACAAGATTGGCTCTTCGCCCGAGAAGAAAGACAGCTTCCGGCAAATTATCTAGGTAAATATATCGCTGTTTTTATGGTTCTTAACCTTTTATTTTTCATACTACTTCTTCGATCTGTCACATGAGCCAACTGACTACCAGTGTTTTTTTGGAAGCAAAAAAATATCTCAACAAAAACCAAGACGAGCTGTTGACCGACGTTGAAATTGTTCTCAATCGACTCAAAAACTTTGACCATATCAGTGATTATTCATTTTTGGTTGCCCCCATTTCCAAAGCCTATGAAGGCTATCTCAAAGATTTTTTTTTGGAACTGAAAATTATTGACCAATATAGTTACGATAGTGATCGTTTCCGCGTTGGTAAAACCCTCAACCCCTCACTCCGCTACAAAAGATTTTCCGTTTTTCAAAAATTAGCTGAGTTAGATGACAAAGGAGAAGAGATTGCCGAATTACTCTGGGATGCTTGGAAACATGGACGTAATGAAATATTTCACTATTTTCCCAACGATCTCCATAATCTCACTCGAGACGATGCAGAAAACAGAATTTATTTGGTACTCAGCGCTATTATTAAATCTGGTGAGTTTAGACGTCAAAACTCCAAAGGCATAGATCTGTTATAATATCCATCATGACCAAAAAGGCTATAGTTGATCCAGACAAATGTATCGGTTGTAATACCTGTCCATTAATTGATCCAGATACATTTGAGATGGATAATGTTTCCTACAAAGCCATAGTCAAAACAACCGCTCCTCCAGTTAACGACAAAACCGAAATGGCATGTACTTCTTGTCCGGTAAATGCTATTAGCATTGTCGAAGGTTAAATGAACCGTTCTCGGATACTTTTCTTATCTCTTCTCTTGTTAGGATTATCATTTATTGGCGGTTACTGGCTCAGTCTCAGACAATCATCAAAATCAAAAGACACCACCCACAACTACCTTACCGTCCGTTCAACTCGACCAGAACTCCAATTTTTTATAACTAGTTTTTGCCCCTCTGCTAATCAGGTTGAAGATATATTACAATCCGTTTACAGCTTACTTTCTGCCAGGGCAGATTTTGTTCCCCATTATATCTTTAAAAAAATTACCAATCTTTCCGAATATTGTACCACCACCCAACCCCAAAATAAGAATTGCTTGGTTCAAAATAACTATCTAAAGTCACAAGAAAACATCTATTACACCTCACTTTATGGACGCCAAGAAACCAATCAAAATATTCGTGAGCTTTGTGCTTGGAAACAGGTTGGTGACGACAAAAAACCATGGTGGACTTTTGTCAATTTAGTCAATAAAAATTGTCGCGTCAATAACGCCGACAACTGCTGGGAAGAGCAGGGCAGGCAAGCTGGTCTAGACACCTATAAAATTACCGAGTGTTTTAACCAAAATGCCTTTACCCTCGTCGAAAGTGAAATAGCCACCTCTGCCAAATATAATATTACCAGTACACCTTTTATAATAGTTAACAATATTAATATAATCCCCGAAACTGGCACTAATTCCTATCGTACTCCCAATATTCTCAAAGAGATTATTTGTAAATCAATGACCCGTGAAGCCCGTGAGTGTGCCACAATTTTACCCGAAATTACCGGCACCACTCCCTCCACCGGTGGTTGTGGTTACTAAGTTTTGACTATTATTTACACAGCTTATCTTGTTTCCAGTTTTTAGGATTATTATTAATATAGTATTTAATTATTTTGAGTCTCTTGTCATCTGTTACAATCTCATCGTAATATCTTTCCTGCCAGCCAAAAAAGATGTTTTGATGTTTCAATCTTCTCTTTACTGCCCCCTTAAACGATCTTATTGTCTTAGCAACTTCTGAATTTGATTTGATATTAATCTTGTCAAAAAAGCCTGGGTGGTTCCGATAGTTACTAATAACTGTTGACTGTTTGGAATCTCCCTGTAGAGACGCGTTGCAACGCGTCTCTACTAGATGATCCCCAACGCCGAATAACATATGAACATGATTTGGCATTACCACCCAAGCTTCCAATTTTAAATTTTTCCGAATTTCAAATGTTTTGTGTAATTCCTCTATTACCACGATTCCTCTGGTTGACAAAACCATTTTATCATTATCAATTTTTCCAAGACAACAATAATGATTGACTGTACAAATCGTTACAAAATAATATCCAGGATTTGAATAATCCCAACCAATTTTTCTGACACTATTGACACGATACCTTTCTGCAAATCTATCCACACATCCATATTACAACATAAATTAATGTTAAAATATCCCCCCAGATTCATCCAACTTTGGTCTAATATTCCAAATTTATACATTATATTTGTTATAATAATACATGTCCAATGATGCTAAAGAGGTGACCTTTATATGTTCTGAATGTCAAGTATCCTCCACTTTTTTATTTGATCCACTTAAACCTGTCACAGAAAGAGTTGCATTATGCAGTAATTGCGGTCAAGAATCTAACTTTATCACACCATTTGATACTAGTTTAATTCGGGGAAAACCCAATATCACACCATCAGTACATGAAACAACTTAATTCTCATCAGCTACGTAGTAGTAACCAGACTATAGCCAAAATTAATCGGCAGAAAATAAAACGCAATCCCATTGTCCTAGTTCTCGATAATGTTCTCGACACCTACAATGTTGGCTCATTTTTCCGGCTGGCCGACGCGCTTGGAGCAACCAAAATTTATTTGTGTGGTCCGGTCGTCACCCCGCCCAATCTCAAAATCCATCGCGCCAGTATCGGGACATGGAAATGGATTCCCTGGGAAAACTTCCAAAAAACCGAAGATTGTTTAAAGCAGCTCAAAAAAGATGGTTATCATCTAATTGCCTGTGAACAGGATAAAAATAGTGTTCTCTATACCAAAGCCAAATACAAATTTCCTCTAGCCATTGTCGCCGGCTCAGAATCAAATGGGGTAGGGGATTCATCCAAAAAATTATGTGATCAAATTGTCGAAATTCCTATGTTTGGTATCAACAAGTCTCTCAATGTTTTGGTGGCAACATCGGTCATAACTTATAGTGCCATCAGCCAGCTAAAATAGACCAAAACTATATATATTTTTACCCTATCTTTCCACATCTTTTGCCTATTGTAAACCTATTTAATACTGTTACAATAAATTTATCTCAATAAATAGAGGATTTTTATGGCTGATAATCAAAAATATACTAGTGAACAAATTGTCGTCCTCGAAGGTCTCGAGCCTGTGCGCAAGCGTCCCGCCATGTATATCGGCAGTACCGATATTAGGGGACTGCACCACTGTCTAACCGAAATTGTTGACAATTCAATCGACGAAGCCCTCGCCGGTTTTGCCAAAAACATTTGGATTGTCGTCCATCCTGACAATTCTGTCACCGTCGCCGATGATGGCCGCGGTATCCCCGTGGACATGATGCCTAAATACAACAAACCTGCCCTTGAAGTTATTATGACTACTCTCCACTCCGGTGGTAAATTTGAAGGTGCTGCCTACAAAGTCTCTGGTGGTTTACACGGGGTTGGTGCTGCTTGCGTCAACGCCCTCTCCTCCCTTTATCAAGTCGAGGTCCGCCGTGATAAGAAGACCTATTTTATGGAGTTTTCTCGTGGCAAGACCAAGTCAAAACTTACCACCATCGACTCTACCAAAGTTCCCTTCCTTAATGAATTAATTCCCCAAAACACCTCCGGTACCACTACCACTTTTTACCCAGACACCGAAATATTCAAAGAAACAATCGAATTTGAGACCAAAACCATCATTCACTCAATTAAGGATAGGGCTTATCTTACCAGTAAAATTTATTTTCATTTTTACGATCAACGCCACTCTATCCAAAAACATTTTTATTTTGAGGGTGGCATCTTGTCCCTTCTGCGTGAAATCAACAAAAGTAAAACCGTTGTTCACGAGCCAATTTATCTTCACCGTGAAGCCGAGGGTGTCGATGTCGAGGTCGCCATTCAATACAACGACACCTTCGCCGAAAATACCCCTTCTTTTGTCAACATTATCAACACCCACGAAGGCGGTACTCATTTAACCGGATTCAAAATTGCTCTAACCAAATGCATCAAGGATTATGCTGATCGTAAAGAAATGCTCAAAGGCAAGGACGATGCCATAACCAGCGACGATGTTCGCGAAGGTTTGACAGCTATTATTTCCCTTAGGATGGGCAGTAAAGACCTCCAATTTGAAGGTCAAACCAAGGGCAAATTGGGCAATTCCGAAGTCCAACCAATTGTTCAAAAAATTGTTCGTGAAGAATTAGACATGTATTTTGAAGAGCATCCTGAAGTCGCCAAGGCCATTGTCGGCAAATCTATTTTAGCCATCCAAATTCGCAAGGCCGCTCGTGCCGCCAAAGACGCTATTATGCGCAAAGGTGCTTTTGATTCCCTCGGACTACCGGGAAAATTGGCCGATTGTCAGAGCAAAAAACCCGAAGAATGTGAAATATATATAGTCGAGGGAGATTCTGCCGGTGGCTCAGCCAAACAGGGGAGGGACCGTAAATTTCAGGCGATCTTGCCACTCTGGGGTAAAGCCCTCAATACTGAGGGCATGCGTATCGACAAGATTGTCGGTTCTGATAAATTAAAAGATCTCATTATCGGCCTTGGTTGTGGTATTGGCGAGACATTTGATTTATCTCGCTTGCGCTACCATCGGATTATTCTCATGTCAGATGCCGACGTTGATGGCGCCCACATTGCCACCCTACTTTTGACATTTATTTTCCGCCACCTTCCGGGGATTATCGAAGGAGGCTATGTCTATATGGCTATGCCACCTCTTTTCCGCATCAAACATGGCAAAGATATCAAATATGTCTATACCGAAGAGGACAAAGAAAATTATTTAAAGAAAATTGACACTAGCAAGGGTTACGATATTCAGCGCTACAAGGGTTTAGGAGAAATGAATCCCCAACAGCTTTGGGATACTACTATGAATCCAGAATCTCGTTTACTAAAACGAGTCAACATCGCTGATGCCGCTCATGCCGATGAGGTTTTTCGAATCCTCATGTCCGAAGAAGTCCCTCCTCGCAAAAAATTCATTACCACCCACGCTCATTTGGCAACATTAGATATATAAATATACAAATTCCAAAAATACAATTTCCACACAAATCACATGAAACAAAATCCAATTTCCAGATCTAAGTTTGAAATTTGTAATTTTGGATTTGGAAATTGTTTGGAACTTGTTAGTTTGTTTTTTGGAAATTAAATTAATATGCCACAAGATACCACCAAAAACACCATGGTCAAAGATGACGCTCTGCTCGTCAACAATGCTGGTGAAATTCTCAACGTCGACATCGTCCCTGAAATGGAGAAGTCTTATCTGGACTACGCCATGTCAGTCATCGTCCAACGTGCCCTACCTGATGTCAGAGACGGATTAAAACCAGTCCACCGGCGTATTATCTACGCCATGGATCAAATGGGGCTGACTCCTGGCGGACGATTTTCCAAATCTGCCAAAGTTGTTGGTGAAGTTCTGGGTAAATACCATCCACATGGTGATATGTCCGTCTATATGGCACTAGTTCGTATGGCCCAAAACTTTTCGCTGCGTTACATGCTCGTCAATGGTCAAGGAAATTTTGGAAGTATTGATGGCGATCCTCCCGCCGCCATGCGTTACACCGAAGTCAAAATGGGCAAGATTACTGTCGAAATGATTCAAGACATCGAGAAAGATACTGTTCTAATGATGGACAATTTTGATGCGACTATCAAGGAGCCGACTGTTTTACCTTCACGTATTCCTTGCCTCCTCCTCAATGGAGCCGATGGTATTGCTGTCGGTATGGCTACCCGTATCCCTCCCCACAATTTGAAAGAGCTGTGTTCTGCCATCGAACACATTTTAGGCAATTGTCATCTCGAAAAAACTGAGCTCCCTCTCGAAATCAAACCTTTGTCCTCAAAACCAGCCACTACTGTTGATTTAGTTTTGGCTCCAGTTTACGAATTAGAAAAAATTGTTTTTAATTTTGAAACAGCTACCACCATCGAAGAACTCACTAAATTTGTTCAAGGACCAGATTTTCCCACTGCCGGAGAAATATTTGGTAAAACCGGCATTATTGAAATGTACAATACTGGCCGCGGTAAATTTAGTATTCGCGGCAAGACCAATATCGAAGAAACCAAATCCGGTAAAATCAGAATTGTCATCACTGAACTCCCTTATCAGGTCAACAAATCTGATTTTGTCATCAAAATAGCCGATCTAGTTCGCGATAAAAAAATTATTGGTATCTCTGATCTACGCGATGAATCTGATCGCCATGGAATTCGTGTCGTTGTCGAAATCAAAAAGAATGGCAAGCCCAAGTCCATCCTCAACAAACTCTTCAAATATACTGCACTCCAGTCCTCATATTCTGCCAACATGTTGGCACTAGTCAATGGCGTGCCTCAGACGCTGAATTTACGCCAAATGCTTTTATTATTCCTCCGCCATCGTGAACAAATAATTCGTCGTCGCAGTCTCTTCGACCTCAAAACCGCTTTCATGCGTTCTCATATTCTTGAAGGACTCAAAATCGCCCTCGATGCCATTGAAGAAATTATCAAAACCATTCGAGCCAGCAAAAATACCGAAGAAGCCCGCGAGAACCTCATGTCTAAATTCAAGTTTACTGATCTTCAGGCCAACGCTATTTTGGAAATGCAATTGCGCCGTCTGGCCGCTCTGGAACGTCAAAAAATTGAAGATGAATTTAATGAAGTTCAGAAAACTATCAAAAACCTCACTGATATTATTACTGTCCCCGAATCAATGATTGGCGTTCTCCGTACCGAAAATACCGAAATTATGGACAAATACACTGATCCTCGTCGCACCAAAATCTACGCCCGTGGTCTTGAGGATTTTAGTGAAGAAGATTTGATCCCCAACGAACCTACCCTCGTGACTATCACCAAAACTGGCTACATCAAACGCGTCGCCAAAGAAACCTATCGCATCCAAAATCGCGGAGGGGTAGGTATTTCCGGTATGTCCACCAAATCTGAGGACGAAGTCGAAAATATGCTCTTCGTCAATACTCATGACGAACTATTATTTTTTACCAACAAGGGTCGAGTTTTCAAGACTAAGGTTTGGGATGTTCCCGAGACTTCCCGTCAGTCCAAAGGCCAAGCTGTAGTCAATTTAATTAATATTATTCAAGGAGAAGTAGTTCAAACTGTCCTCCCTCTTAGTAAGGGAAGTGACGCCAAATATATTTTGCTGGCCACCAAACACGGTACCATCAAAAAAAGCTCTCTTGACAAATTTCAAAATATTCGCCAAAGTGGACTCACCTCCATCAAACTCGATACTAAAGATGAATTGATTTGGGCCAAACTTACCAGTGGTAACGACCAAGTTTTCTTAGTCACCAAACATGGTAAATGTATCCGCTTCAACGAAGCCGATGCTCGACCTATGGGTCGACATACACAGGGAGTACGAGGAATCTCCCTAAAAGAAGGTGATTATTTGGTGGGTATGGATATCGTTCCTGAGACTCTCACTGCTACCACTAAAGAAAAGAATAGTGATTTCTTCCGCCATCTAATGGTTATTACCGAGAATGGTCTTGGTAAGCGGAGCAATGTCTATCTCTACCCACTCCAAAAACGCGGCGGTATCGGTGTCAAAGTTGCCAATCTGTCTGCTAAAACTGGTCAAATTGCCGCCGCCCAAGTTGTTTCTGAAACAGCTGTTCAGGTTATCATAGTTTCCAAAAAGGCCGTCACTATCAACCTACCTCTCAAAAACATACCCACTCTGAGCCGCAATACCAAAGGCGTAATCTTAATGAGATTCAAGTCCACCGACGACAAAGTCAACGCTATGACCATCATCAATTCCGTCCCAGAAGTTGAACCGGTGGCAGTCAAATAAATATAGGATAACACTGGGTAGGGGATATAACCCAAACTATAGGATAAATCTTATGAGACAGTCACTTTTAGCAAACTTACCATATCTTTGCTAACTAGGTTCATAATTTTACTTTAGTCCTAAATTACGGGAAATTTTACCTAAGCAACGATAGGGGAGTCGTCAAAATATGATTTTTCCCATTCTACGCCCAAACACATCAACTATAGGATGTAACAGCTACGCATGTATTAGTTTACAGTTAACTGTTTACTGTTTACTGTTTACAGTCAACTATTTTTATTTATTGCCTTGATGAAACTTATCGTGAACCTCGCGTAGCCGAGCGTTGGTCACATGGGTATATATTTGAGTAGTGGCAATGTTTTTATGTCCCAATAATTCTTGGATCGATCTCAAGTCAGCCCCAGCTCGGAGCATATCCGTGGCCATCGAATGCCTCAAAGTATGAGGAGTGGCTGCCACTGGCAGTTTGGCCGCACGCACATAATGTCTCACCAACCTCTGTATTGATCTCACCGACAATCTCAATTTATTTTCCCCATCAGTAATTTCCTTTTTTCCGCCGGTACGAATAAATAGGGGATTCAATTTATCCATTCTCGACCTCAAATATTTTGCGACATATACCACTGCCGATTTAGACACAAAAACTATTCTCGATTTACCCCCCTTACCAATAACTCCAAATTCCCGAGTTTCCAAGTTTACTTGTTCTCGATTCAATCCGACTAGTTCAGATACTCGCAGTCCAGTCGAAAACAATAACTCTAAAATAGCTCTATCACGCATTCCATTTTTGCTCGATGACAACGGTTGATTCAGCAATCTCTTCATTTGTTCACTATCTAGAAATTTCAGCGAATGATCCTTGTTTTTAGGCACCTCCAGTTTTTCCGGTGCCAGACACTCGATATCATTTTTAACACACCACTTCAAAAAAGAACGAATAGCTATTACATAATAGCCCTGCGTTACCGATTTCATCTCACCAGTTATTCCCTTAGATCGACTCAAATATAATCTAAATTTTCGAATATTCTCTGTATCCAAATCACTAACCACCGGTTGACCGATTTTTTGTACCTCCACCAAATATGTCTGGAGTACCTGCAGGTAGTGGCGATAATTACGAATCGTCAGTCGTGAACAATTTCTCTCTACCTCTAGATATTCCAAGAACCTAGTCGTCTCTGTCTCCAAAACGTTATTCATAATCTATCTTAGCACCCCTTAGCTATGAACATGCGTTTTAGAGCCTCTAGTGAGGTCACATATACTTTATGCCTATTTTACCGCTTTTTTTAAAGGGGGGAGTCAAAAAGTGGCATTTATACCTAGGCAAAACAAAAACTAGGGCTGCAGCCAATAGAGGATTTTGGTCATTTTAATTAACTATATATAATCATCAAAAAAACTCGGGCAATTAATAATTTGAAATTCGTAATTTATAATTATTTGTACAAGGCCTCTCCCCCAGCCTCAATTTTAAGTTATGTCGCAAAAGATACATTGTGCGACATGTAATATTTAAGCCCTACACACTAGGAGAGTACTCTCGATTTCTCCTACCCCTCCCACATTAAAGGTAGATTAAACTATATTTCCTAAATAATTAATACACTCATTATTTATGCCTACTCTTCTCTCAGTCACTGCCGCCTAGCAGATACATTCACCCTTGCCAACACTTATCCACACAGACTATATCATTCTATATCACCTACCCTATAATATTATAGGATTTAATTCGTGAAAATTATAGGATAGTCCGTGAAAATATACCCTCTCCTCCCCTGTTTGTTAGTTCCACCTAGTAATTATTAATATAGCTGCCAAGATAGCAACACTAATCCAAATAAACATGGCTACTGTCTTACCAAAAAGTCTGTTTCTAATATCTGCCTGAAGTAAGCCACAGATCACATAAATGGCCGACACCAAATATACCGATCCTTTGAAGATTCCTGCCGGCCAAAATGATAACACCATAGTCATTTCTCCCATAATTAGCGCCGGAATTAAGACGTAGGACCACATACTTATGTTCTTGCCATCATCTGACAATTCAATCACTACCGACCAATAATGATATAAAAACAACAATCCAGCAATGACAAAGGCCGCTAAGGTATTTAAATAATAGGCTGCCCTAAATGAAAACATGGTATCAAAGGCAAAAAAAGCTGATAGTAATATCATTATTAGGGACACCGTATATGCAGCCCGATACAGCGGCACTGTTTTAAAACCAATGGCTACCAAAAATACATTTTCCACCAAAAAGGTAGCATACATTACTCCACCAAAAAGGACAGACATCAATACCACTAGCCACACACTATTTGCCAGCAGCGATCCAAACATTCCAAATCCCATGAAAAACAGGGCCGGTTGCAAAATAGACATCATTCTTACAAAAAAGTTGCCCGAGAATAATATTCCCAAACCAAACCAAATACAAAACACCACCAATACCACCCCCGCCATCAACCCAAAATATCTCGATTCATAGGGTAAAGATATAAATAGTCCAAATCCGACTGCACACACCAGTGAGGAGATAAGATATTTTAATCGTTTATTCATGGAAATCAAATCCGGCGAAGACCGCTATAACATCTTCGTTTTCTTCCAACTCTTCGACCATCTCCATGATCTCATTCAATTGTTTTTCTTCCGTCAACACCACCGGACTAAGAGGCTTCATGACTATCTTACTTTCAATCACCTCCCCTCCCATTTCACCAATTTTATCTGTCAGCTTTTTTAAATTATTTACTACAGTATAAATTATCTTATCTTCAAACTCTGTTGCCCCAGCATCAATCAAAGTTAGTTCGTCTTCCTCCTTCAGTTCACTTACCTCCACCTCCCCTACCCGATTGAATAAAAAACCAACGCTACCTTCTTCCCCTAAGTTACCACCATAATTTTTGAAAATTAGCCTTACTTCACCCAAAATTCTGTTTTTATTGTCTGACTCAACTTCCACCATCACTGGAACTCCACTTGGTCCATAACCTTCAAACAGATAGTTCACTACATTGGCTTTTCTCGACTCAAACCTTTCAATCAACCTATCAATATTTTCCTTTGGCATATTAGCCTCTTTCGCCTTTTCGACTACCGCCTTAACATTACCCCCAGTCCTCAGAGTCATTAATATATTTTTTGATATTTTAGTAAACGCCACACTTCGTTTTTTATCCTGTGCCCCCTTTCTATTTTTGATATTTGCCCATTTTGAGTGTCCTGACATCGTTCAGTTAACTGTTAACTGTTCACTGATCACTGTTAACTAATCAGTAACTGTTGTAGTTTATCATTTCTGCATACTTATCATTCACATAAAACTCTACTTCCTGACTATTTAGTATCGACTTTTTGATTAGATTACATTCACCAAAATACTTAGCTATCATTTTCTGAGCCTCTAGTACCCTTGAGTTTTCACCATAGATCACCAAACACCGATCAAAACTCATCTCCGGCGCCTCATTCCTGACACTATTTATGGTCAACCCCGACCATTCCAAGTTTCTCGCCACCAACGACGCCAATCCTTTTGAGTTACCAGTATTGTATACCGACACTATGGCCGCCTCTTCCATTACCTGACTGTCGGCAAAATCACGAGACATAATTTCTGCCAAAAAATCACCTATCATCGTCAGCTGGCCTTTGACCACCTCCTGCTTAGTCAGCAGATTACTTTCCATCAATATATACTTGAGAAAATTGCTTCCTCCCCACAATTTTAGCATATTTATCCAGTCTCTAAAACTTTTTTTTTCGTCAAACACCACTATATTTGCATCATATCCCAAATTTTTCCACAATATGTCACCGATTCTTTTCTCTTGCTTTTCCTGCTTCAACAACTTTGCCAATTTACCAGACTCATACCATCCCAAACCCCCTGGTATCCACATTTCTACAGTTTCGGGAATAATCAGTTTATTGATCATCCTCCGCTGGACTGAGATTGACTCAATTTGGACACCTTTGGAATTTATATAAGCAATCCTAAAATCACTGCTGGTAGTCTTCCCCATAATTAGCCAGATGGAGGCTGTTACCAGTATCCCAAAAACAATAAATATCCCTAGTTTAACTTTCATAATTATCTATAATTTGCTGCAGGTCCCCCGGTAATATAGAATTCACCTCAATTATCTTATTGGTTATAGGATGGGCAAGTTTAATGCTAGTAGCATGTAAAAATTGGTGTGATAATCCAGCGACTACTCCACCCTTATATAGGGTATCTCCTACCAAGGGCCAGCCAAGATAGCTAAAATGCACTCTAATTTGATGTGTCCGTCCTGTCTTTAGATTTACCAAAACCAGTGAAAATATCTTGCCGCCAATTTTGAGTTTTTTTATTCTCTCAAACTCGGTAATAGCCTCTTTACCTGACTCGTCAACTCTAAATTTTCCAAAAGAGTATTTTGACCTCTTAATAGGCATTTTTATATCCCCTACTTTTGGCAAGTCACCTCCCACTAAAGCCAAATATTTTTTAACAACCTTTCTATTCTTTATTAACGATTTTAGTAACCCGAGTGTTTCTCCATCCCTAGCAATAATTACCACTCCCGATGTTCCCTTATCCAAACGGTGGACTATCCCCTCTCGAGGCAAGTCATTGGGAAAATACAACTTCATCCAGTCTTCCAAATATATGTTTCTTTCGTCAGTTGACCTTTCCCGAGTAGTCACCATGCCAGCCGGCTTATCCACTATTAGTAAATGTTTATCTTCATACCAAACAGTAACTACTTCTTTATCAATTTTTCCCATATATACCATCCACAACCAATAAATATCAACCAATCATTAATATTATTATACAAGGGGGTAAATGGAATCCTCCAATAGTCGGTGACATATCCTCTCAATATCCTTTCTGCCAAATTAAGGCCACCCCCCACCACCACCAGCCACAATGACATTTTCTTGTTGGTAACTGCACCATAAACTATCAACCCCCACAACAGACAACTCACCCAGACTATCGCCGGAAAACTCTGGCCAAAACTTATACCATAATTTTTAACAATCATTTTATTCCTGTTCTTGCGCGCATTTTATACACACAGTTACCTCTGGTTTGACGGCCAAACGATCTGTATCAATCATCTTGCCACACTTCTCGCAAATTCCATATTTGCCGAACTTGATCATAGTTAGAGCTTTGCGCAATTGCACCAATTGTTTTTTGATAAAACTTACTTTGACCTCGGTTTCAAAATGACCCACCTGTTCGTCCACATCCTCTTCTACTGAATTTTGCGCCAATCGGTTGTTATCGGAAAATGGATCATTTTTCTTCATATTTTTCTCTGTCTTCTTCCACCTAATCACCTCAGACTCCAAAAACTTCTGAATAGGGACTAGTAAACTTTTTGGGAAACTTACTGTTACTTGTTTATTTTTTTGCACCATAGACATCTCCTAGGATACCCAATCCCACTCCAAAAATCAAACTCATGATTATGTAAAACCCCGCCGCCAACCAGTTGCTATCGCCAAAAAATGCCATTGTCGCCAATGCCAAACATAGCCAAATGTTGACAAAGAAAAAGACAAAGCCTTTCTTGCCACTTTTATACCACACAAATGACCTGTATTTGTCTCTCATCAAATTAGACAACAGATAACCCCCCACCAATATCAGTAGCACCAATATATTTTTCCATCCAAATGTCTGACCAACTTTTTCACTTACCCAAATAAAACAGACAAACAAATAATAAATAGGTAGTACGTCTTCTAAAAAAGACCATAGTTTCCAACCATATCTAACACAACACCACCACGTCCACAAGAACGCTAGTCCGATTCCTCCTCCAAGGTTAGTATTTTGGACTCTCCAAAATTGCCACCAACCAGCAAAATTAAAATTAGTCAAAATACTTCCCCCGACCAGCAATACCAAAACACTACTCCATCCGTAGGAAATAAGTAAATTATCTTGATAGTCTTCATTCAAGTTTCGCCAAATCAAATAGAGAAAAATAACTATCCCCAAAATTTTTATCATTCCCAAAACCATAAGCTATTTTACACTATATATTTGTTATACTAGACCAGCTTTAGCCGAATTGGCGGAATTGGTAGACCTGTCTGCCGACAGGCAGGCGCGCACATGGATAACGAATACTATGTTTACCTACTTAAATGTAACGATGATTCGTACTATAAAGGAATAACTTCAAATCTCGACAGACGATTCAAACAACACCTACTTGGTCAATGTCAATCAACAAAAAATAAGTGCCCTCGAATAGTTTTTGTTCAAATTTGCAGAAATAGGTCGGAGGCAAGATATTTTGAGAAGTACTTAAAATCCGGCATCGGTCGTGAGATAATAGCAGAGTTAATTTAGCCGAATTGGCGGAATTGGTAGACGCGCACGACTCAAAATCGTGTGGCAGCAATGTCATGGGGGTTCGATTCCCTCATTCGGCACACTCTATTTTTCATATATACCCACAGCTCTTAATATCAAATCTACACCTGTTTCTATTTTTCTTCCTATTGGTAGAGTGCAAAATCTGTTCTTATCTCTGTCGATACTCAACAATGTCAAGTTAAGCCTTTCTTCTGTTTTTATTCCCATTTCCAATTTTTCCTCGTCTGTAAAAGGTTTTAATTCCACTCTGTCTAATAATAAGAAAACATTACCCATATAATCCAATTATACTACCTTCTTCTCTTCCATTTTTTCAAGCAACGATTCTCCCACAAAATAGGCTTCATTTGCCATATCTATCCATCTCGTCCTGTGAGCTGAACCATCATGTTTTCCCCCCGTCATTGCCTTAGTTAGATCATTTAAAGCTCTCTGTTTTCGTACTACTGGGGCCACCACTTTTGTCAGTTCATGATCCTCATCAACTTTCAATTCACCCCCTCGATCATCGTTCGGCTCAAAATTTGAGCAAGGGTGAACCCCCATTACTCGCAATCCAAACATACCTAGACCTGTTATAACCTCAATCTGCTCTTCAAAACCAAGTGGATCTGACCCCTGTGATCGTATCTCTAGGTGTTTTTTTGTCCACGACACCTGTCTCTCTAGTACTTCGCCGACAGTCTTCATATCCTATATTATATCACCCCTTCTTCTCCACATCAAAAAAGCCAACCTCTCAATTTTTGAAAAATTATTATCAGGAGCAAAATTAAATCATGGATTAACCCTGCAATCGCATAAGAAAATAATACTAACAAAATTCCTCCAAACAAATCTTTAAAACTAAAAATAAAACTCTTTTTCTTAAAACTAAAATTAATTACAATTAAGGCCACAAACATCAGTATAAATATGTTTCTAAACCACAACCAATACGGTAAAATTACCTGTAAGTATTTAGTAGTTTGTATTACCACTGTTGGTGATATTGAACCTGCAACAAAAAAAACAGCGATCAACACGGAAATTGTCATAAAAGTCCCTGGTATATAGTAAAAATATTTTTTCATATATTATTTCACCCCTTCTTCTCCACATCAAAGTAGCTTACTTGCTTGCCATTGAAATACAAGTTGAACTGGCCTGTAGGACCATTTCTATGCTTCTCAATCGAACAAGTCACCAGTTCCCTCACTTCTTCATCTTCTCGATGTAAAAACATCACCACGTCGGCGTCCTGCTCAATACTCCCCGATTCTCGCAGATCCGACAATCTCGGCTTCCCCCCTCGGCTTTCCATTTGCCTATTGAGCTGGGCCAAGGCCAAAATTGGTAGCTTCAATTCTCTCGCCAAATTTTTCAAACCCTGTGAAATTTCCGACACCTCCTGTACCCGATTGTCCCGCGACATTCCATGCATCAATTGTAAATAATCCACAATTATAAATTTAATTCCCTTGTCCACCTGCAATCTTCTCGCCTTTGTCCGGAGCTCAGTCACTGTCAGTCCTGGAGTATCATCAATATATAGCGGCGCCTCCGCCAAAACACCCATTGCTTCCGACAAAGATGTAAAATCATCGTCCGACAGTTGGCCTGTCTTCAGCTTCCATGCATCAATTAACCCCTGTCTCACCAACAATCTGTCCACCAACTCTTCCTTACTCATTTCCAACGAAAAAATGCAGGTCGGCAATTTCTTTTCCACAGATATATAACGGGCCACATTTAATTGAAAAGCAGTCTTACCTACCCCTGGTCGAGCTGCCAAAATAAGCAAGTTTGAATCCTGCATTCCTGCCAACATCGAGTCCAGTTGGTGAAAACCAGTGGGGATACCTCTCATTCCCGTTCCCATCTTTTGCAACTCGTCCAACCGGTCAAAACTAGCTGTCAACACTTCTTTTAAAGATATTGGCACCGATTTTAAATGTTTTTGGGTTAGTGAAAATATTTCTTGCTCAGCATAATCCAATAGCTCGGGTGAGGATACTCCTTCATCAAACGATCTCTCCGAAATTCGCCCCGCTGCCGAGATTAATTCTCTCTTAGCCGATAATGATTTTATAATTTTTCCATAACTTTCCACGTTAGCGCTGGTCGGTACCTCATTAGCTAGCCTACTCAGATATGTCTTCCCCCCGACTTTCTTTAGACTTTTTAATTCCCGCAGTTTCTCCGACACAGTCACAATATCTATTGGTGATCGGCCCTCATATAAATTCAGCATCGACTCATATACCTTCGCTTTATTCGGATCATAAAAATGTTCCGGCCTCAAAAATTCCGATACCGCCAAAATAGCGTCATTGTCAATCAGGATTGATCCCAAGACACTTGTCTCCGCCTCATCAGAATGAGGTGGCATTTTTAAGGTATTTTCATTCATGTAGTAAGACAACTTCTAGACCTTCGGGTAGACTGTCCTTATCTGTCTTCAAGCTCGCTACCGCCTCCAGACCCTCACTGTCACTTGCATCTAGAAAATCGGTTAATTCTTTTTCACCCCTAGCACTTCCAATCGGCAGCAAATAGTTAACTCCCATACCTTTGGCTAATTTTAATATCATTTTATCTTTAGAAATGTCGTTTTGGCTAATATCGGCCATCAACACATCCGCACTTCCAATTTTATCCAACTTTTTATCGCTCAGCTCTTCCTTTATTTGACCCATGACAGCCACAGTCACCCCATCCACCACAATTGTATAAACCGTCCCCCCATTACCATCGCCCGTCCCCATAATCTCCACCCCACCTACTTCGTATTCACCCGGACCTACAATCAAAATTCTATTCTCAATAGTTAATAGGCCAGTTTCTTTTTTTTGATTAAAAATCACAATTCTAGCATTCGATTTCTTCATCATTTCCTCATCAGGGTTAATCAAAACTGTTTCTTTTTTACCCACCAATTGTAATCCGTTTTTGTTGATTAATTTTATTTCCATAGCCAATTTTAACATTTAGAATCGTTTTTCGTGTTATTATCTATCAATTACCCATGATCAAAGAAATCTTCCTAGCCATAGCCCTCGGCGCCCTGCTCGGTTTTGGTATTACCGGCAGCTATGTCTCCAACACCAAAAAAAATAAAAAACCCATAATCGCCACCGCCATTCCCACGCCAGCAGAAATTGTCACCCTTTCCCCTAGTTCGCCCTCACCTACTATCAAAGTCTCCCCGACTACAGAGCTCACCACCACGTCTACTTCACTCACTGTCACCAACCCTCTCGATGAGACTATTGTCTCCAATTCATTAATAGAGCT
This sequence comes from Microgenomates group bacterium, assembly GCA_049303675.1. Classification (GTDB taxonomy): domain Bacteria; phylum Patescibacteriota; class Microgenomatia; order UBA12405; family UBA12405; genus UBA2283. Next base: position 915,890 of record JBAQNJ010000001.1, read on the forward strand.
CAAAGGCCAAACCGTACCGAGCAGTTTAGTTTTTATCAACTCCAGTCAAAAAAGTTATCAAATCAGAACCGATGAAAAAGGTTGGTTCTCTCAAGAACTCGAGCTTGATTCTGGTCTCAATAATATCCAAATTGACGCCTTTGATCCCTCCGATAATCAGACTTCAGCAACCATCCAAGTTACCTATTCTACTGCCAAAATATAATATGATCTCTACACTCATTGCCCTCACTCTCGCCACCATCACTCCTGCTCCATTACCCAGTCTCTTACCTAGTCCTTCACCAACTAACACCATTTCCGAAGATATCCAAAAAATTAGGCAAGCAGTTCAACAAAAAGTCAAAGAAAAGCTCCAACAAATAACTTCACCCACATCTATCAAAAAAGCCATTGTCGGCAAAATAGTTACCATTAGTGATAGTGAAATTACTATCGAATACAAAGGCCAAGTTAAGATAATTAAATTAGACCCTACCCTAACCATAATCGACATTAATCGCAACAAAACCTCCATCAACAAATTAAAAGTAGGTCAAGATATACTTGCTCTTGGAATTGAAAATAGCGAGGACAATAGTTTTGTTGGTAAACGCCTAGTTGTTACCAATCTCACCTCTTCACTCATAAATAAAACAGTAACTATTGGCAAAATAGTAGATATTTCCAAAACTAGTTCCATTCTCACTCTCATCCCCAACCACAACAAGAACACTCTTTTTCAAATTCGCCTCGATAGTAAGAGTGAATTTATGTCAGCCAACAACCACAAAATTAATCAAAACGAGATCAAATCTGGTCACAAAATAATTGTAGTACTCCGCCCCGATCCTAAAACCATCAATACCTACATTGCCCTGCGAATAACCGATCTTGACTATCAACCCTCCCCCACTCCCACTAAAAAGTAATTTGACAACCCTCATTTTCTTGTTACAATACTCTCAATGAATACAGTACTTGTGATCGGAAACTTTCACCATACCACCAAGTAATTGGCGGTAATTGCTGTATTCAAAAACAAGCTCCCGCCAAAAGATGCGGGGCTTTTTATTTGGTGATTGTAGCTCAATTGGTTAGAGCGCGTCCCTGTGAAGGATGAGGTTGCGGGTCCGAGTCCCGTCAGTCACCCCTAGAATTTAAAAAAAATATGTCAGAAGAAAGAATTCAAAAACCAGGAGCAACATACATCAAATGTCCCAAAAATTGCTGTCTATTAGAGACTACAGCCCAACAAGATGTATATTGCAAAACTACCGGCGAGGTCTTTGAACCCCCCGAATATCGTGGCGCCTACAGCTTATCCGCGGAGCAACTATATACCTACTACAACCTCAATGTCTCTGGTCTTCCCGATAAAGATTTTGTCGATAGTTTATTTCCTCTACATCCAGATCATACCGTGGTCACCAACCGCAATGCGGGGTGCCTGCCTGCCGGCAGGCAGGTTGTTTGACCTAAAAAATTATTTTATTGAATCTCAAATCCCCCGCAACTGGGGGATTTTTTATTTCCCAAATTATTAAGTTAATTATATTATGTCAAAAAAAACTAAACGAGAAGTACCCACATACTCCATCGACTATATTGTGGGATACACCTATTTAGACGGAACACCTGTCGTCAAATCTCTAGGTCCAATCTATCCACGCTGTGGCCCTGGTCAAGTTGATATCCAATGGGTTCCCGACAAAGACGGCAAACCGTATGGTGCCCCGTTGGAGTTAATGCCAATTGTTGAAAGAAAAGTATACAGACAGACAGCATATGTCCCAGGATCAGGAAACCCTGGTGGTCACTAGATCTACTACTAGTAGGCACACGCCATGGCGTGTGCCTACTTATAAATTAATTATCAATGTTAAAATCAACTATGAATCAACAAAAAGTTCAAACACTCAAAGGCTTTCGGGATTTTTTACCTGAGACTATGGCCGTTCGCAACTATGTCAAAAATCTATTTATTGAGGTTTTCGAATCCTTTGGCTTTGAACCACTCGAAACCCCCGCCCTCGAATACGCCTCGACTCTCATGGGCAAATATGGTGCCGAAGCCGACAAATTAGTCTATGCCTTCACCGATGCTGGTGATCGTGCCATTGGCCTACGTTACGATCTCACCGTCCCTACGGCCAAGGTCCTCGCCCTAAATCCAAATCTACCCAAACCCTTCAAGCGCTATCAAATCCAACCAGTTTATCGTGCTGAAAAACCTCAAAAAGGCCGTTACCGCGAAGTACTCCAGTGTGATATAGATATTTTTGGAATCTCCTCCCCCATCGCTGACGCTGAGATAGTTGCCGTCATCGACAAAATTTTACAAAAACTCAATTTTAAAAAATACAGCATCCGTCTTAATAGTCGAAATATTTTAAATCAAATATTGGTCAATGCCTCAATCGATAGCGACAAAAACTCTATATTGCAATCACTTGATAAATTCCAAAAAATAGGTGAAGATGGAGTAACAAAAGAGCTCAATTCCAAAGGCCTAAATACCCTCCAAATCAACTCTATTTTCGAACAAATTAAAAGTATCAAACCAGATCAATATTTAGAACAAGTTTTTACCTATTTAGACGACTACGGTGTCTCCTCTGACAACTATTGCTTTGACCCGACCATGGTCCGTGGCCTTGATTACTACACTGGTACAATTTTTGAAACCTATGTCGAAGAACCAAAAATCGGCAGCATTACTGGCGGCGGCCGCTACGACAATTTAATTAAAACTTTAGGAGGACCCGATATCCCTGCTGTTGGTACTACCGTCGGCCTCGACCGCATAGTTGATTGTATTATCGAATTAAATCTATTACCCAATCTTTTAAAAACCAAAACCAAGGTTATGGTTGCCAATTTTGGCCAAGACAAACAGCAACTCTCACTATCCCAACAATTACGTAGTCAAAATATTAATACTCTCCTCTACCCAGCCCCCGATAAGTTAGGCAAACAGTTTAAATACGCCAACGATAAAAATATCCCATTTGTCGCCGTTATTGGACCAGACGAAGCCGCCAAGCAGCTGGTAACTCTCAAAAACATGGCCACAGGCGAGCAAAACACAATCAAACAAGGCGAAATTGCCGAGTTTATGTTAAAATAATCCCTATGAAACAAGCCATTCATCCAAAATATAACGACAAATGTCAAGTTAGTTGTGCCTGCGGCAACAAATTTACCACTGGCTCTACTCTCGATGAGATAGAAGTTGAAGTTTGTAGCAAGTGTCACCCTTTCTTCACTGGTCAGCAAAAGTTTGTGGACATTAAGGGAAGAATTGATAAGTTCAAAGAAAAAGTCACCCGTGGAGCAACCTACAAAACAGCTAAGGCTGCCAAAGTTGCTGACAAAAAAGCCAAAAAAGACGAAACAAAAAACTAAACTTTTTTGATTTATACTTAATACGTGATACGTAATACTTGATACTGTTATGCCAACTATTAATCCCAACATCGCCCTGCTCGAATTCCGTCCCGGACCTGGAGGTGATGAATCCGCCCTGTGGATGGAAGATTTGATGCACATGTATTCCCGTTATGCCACTAGAGTCGGCTGGAAAGTTAACCAAGTTGACAGCAACATCATTAAAATCACCGGTACAGGTGCCTTTGATCAACTCAAATGGGAAACAGGCACCCATCGTGTTCAACGAGTTCCTATTACCGAGAAAAAGGGACGTATCCAAACATCTACTGCTGCCATTGTTGTTCTTCCTCAAATCACCTCACATGATATTGTCATCAACCCAGACGATGTTGAAATGACTGCCTCCCGTGCTGGTGGTAACGGCGGCCAAAATGTCAATAAGGTCAGTACTGCCGTCCGTCTCCTCCACAAACCCAGTGGACTAACTTTTTCAGTTCGTCAAGAAAGATCTCAAGAACAAAATAAATTAATTGCTTGGGATTTATTGCGGGCCAAATTATGGCAAATAGAAGAGGACAAAAGACTAGCTGCCAATGGATCCACCCGCGACAAAATTGGACTAGCTATGCGCGCCGACAAGATTCGTACTTATAATTATGCCCGTAATCAGATCAAAGATCACCGTATCAACAAGGAATTCAATCTCAAAAATTGTCTTGATGGCGATATCTTTGACATGCTTCTCGAACTCACTGCCCTCGACACTCCCGCGGAACCGCCTTCTACTGTTTTTTCTCCAACTTCGCACTAATTTCTAATTCTTTACCTTCTCTAAACATCTTTATTTTTACAGTATCGCCTATTTTTTTATTACTGATATAACTTGCCAATGGTTTAGCCTTTTCATCACTTAACTTATTGCTATCAACTTCTATAATGATATCCCCTACCTTCACTCCAGCTTTCTCAGCTGGACTCTTCTCCACCACACTCTGCACATAAGCACCCACCGGCACTTCATTTAAAATTGCCGATTGTTTACTAATCATCTTATAACCTACTCCAAAAAACGGTCTATCAAATTCGCCAGTTGTTTTGAAATTATCAATTGATTCTTTAACCAAATTTATGGGCAAGGCAAAGCCTATTCCTTGACCATTTTGTGATACTGCCACATTCACCCCTATCACCTCTCCACTTGAATTAAACAGAGGACCACCAGAATTTCCGGGATTAATAGCTGCATCAGTTTGAATAACATTATCCAGTCTCTCCGATCCTTCAATTGGACTGCCTGCGGTAATCCCTCTACCTAGACCGGAAATAACTCCTTTAGTTACCGTCGACCTAAATTCTCCTAATGCCGTTCCAATAGCAATTACCGTCTGGCCCACCTTCAATTCATCCGAGTTGCCCAACTTTACGGTAGGCAGACTATTAACATCTACTTTTAATATTGCCAGATCGTTCATCGGATCTCTGTATATATTCTTTACTTCTACTACCTGATCCTTACCGATTACCACTTTATATTTGGCAGTCGAATCGGCTACCACGTGTTTATTGGTCACAATTAATCCATCACTACTAATAATAAATCCTGTACCAATATCCTGTTCTATCTTTTGTTCTTCTGGATTTATTTGATTACCACCAAAAAAATCCCCAAAAATGTCCCAGCCAGGGAACATGTTTCCACTAATTACGTTTGTTTTAGAAATAGTTACTGTCACCACGCTGGGGGTAGCTTTTTCTACTACCTTCGTTACCACTGATTCCTCATCCACAATCTCTTTTGACCCCCCACTCACCACATTTAATTTATTTTCAATTTTACCCAATAGTTTGTATGTCACTACTCCCCCAGCTCCCATCAGCATTGCTCCTAAAACCATTCCTATAAAGATTGTTTTTAGTGTTTTTACTTCCATATATTTATTTCAGTAGTTCTTCTATAGCCTTATCCAACTGATTATCAGACAATTTAGTATCTTTATTTACCTCATATTTTACCTCCACATCGGGATCTACTCCCACTTTGTGAATATTTTTACCATTGGGCAACAACCATCGCGCAATAGTAACGTGTATCCCTGATCCATCGGCGAAATCTTCTGGCTGTTGGACTGTCCCTTTACCAAATGTTTTCTCACCCACCAGTTTTCCTCGTTTATAGTCTTTGAGTGCACCTGCCAATATTTCCGATGCCGAGGCCGATCCTCCATTTACCAACACCACCAACTTGTCATCTACTAGACGTCCCAATGATTTGTCCACAGTATAGTCTTCTTTTCTACCGTCTGAAGTCTCCTGTGATACGACTACTCCCTCCTTGATGAAATCTGAGGCCACCATTACCGATGCCTGTAAAAAGCCACCAGGGTTATTACGGACATCGAGAACTATCCCGCCAAAATTACCTTTGTTTTTTTGGGCTAGTATTTTAGACACCACCTCATTCCAATCCTTGTACAACTGATCAGTGAATTTGTAGAGCTTGATCCAAGCCACTGTCTTGCCACCTGATTCCTTAAATTCAAGTTCCAAACTCGGCACCACAATATTATCTCGGATTAAAATAAAATCTTTTGGTTCCACAAAACCAGTCCTAAAAATTTTCAGTGTCACTTCAGTCCCAACCTTTCCTCTAATCAAGTTTACCGCTTCGTCTAAAGGTAAATTGGCCGTATCTTTATCAATATTTTTATTTTTATCAATTATTTTTAAAATCAAGTCCCCTGCTAAAATCCCTGCCTTATCGGCTGGAGTCTTGGGTAGCGGCGACATCACCGCCAAGTTTTTGTCTTTGAATCCCAAACTAATACCCACACCGCCAAATACACCCGCCAAATCTTCATTGGCATTTTTATTATCTTTTGGAGGCAAATATACTGTGTACGGATCTCCGAGAGATTGCACCATGCCCGCAATTGCTCCCTGCACCAAATCGTTATCTTTTATTTTATCTTTATCTAAAAATTCTTTTTGCAGCCTGTCCTTCACTTTCCACATCATCGATAAATTTAGTCCATTCGTCGGCACCTCTGCCCTTTTTTCACCCAATCGAAAACTAATTAGAGAAAAACTGGCTATCAAAGCCAGTACCAAAACTATATTTCTGATATTTTTTATGAACACGCTATGGGGTAACCATTAACAACAATCTACCGCTGCTTCCATCAATTAGTGATCTCACTTCGCTGCCATCTAGGGCTTGGAGTCGCTCAAAAGTGTCTAGATTCACCTTGATAATTGGTATCTTGAAATTAATTCTAACATTTTTGTCCAAATTGTCATTGTCCAACACTACAATTCCCCCAACTCCGACTACATCAGCTTTCATGAGTACCGATTGATCCAAATCTCCCATCAAAACCAGCTTGTCTTCACCCAAAAAATTTAAATCTGCTATTTTTTTCAGATCTTTTATTCCCTTGTTCACCCAACCCTTATTATCATTTAGGCCAATCCCCAAGTATTCTTCGGCAATAAATTCCAGTATCATTTTATCCTCCCCAATTTTCCCTACCACTGCCTCAGTCGGGCTATTGACCTTGCGAGTTTTGCTACCTACCACCAAGTGCAAGTTCTGCCATTGATCAATTCCATTGAAGGATCCTTTTGCAGGAGCAACTATTTTTCGACCCCACCAACCGCTTTTTTCAAACAAAGTATCTCCCAGCTCAATGTTTTTATTGTTATTTTCCTCGTTAATTCTATTAACAGTATTTTGGTCAATTCCTCGCATCTGCTGACCCAAACCAAACACCACCTCTTCTTCAACTACATATTCAAACAACTCCTGCCCATAGACAACCGTATCCCCTTCTTTGACTTTCATTTTTGACCCAAATGGTAAAGATAATACCCAATTGGCTTTTATTTTTTTCACAATACCAGTATACCAAAACTACTCAGTCTTATTCCTGTGTAGTAAAGGGCAGCAACGCCAAATGGCGAGCCCTTTTGACTGCCACCGCCAATCTTTTTTGATGCTTAACACAAACTCCGGTAAACTTTGAAGTCAATATCTTTGACCTAGCTGACAAATATTCCTTCAATCTCTCAGTATCGCTCCACACCGGCTCAACTTTGGCCTTACAAAAGGCACATTCACGAGATCGTGGTTTTATGGGTGGTTTTTTTTGTTTCATGATTTATCATCAACTGGTATTTCCCCTATCTCGTCGGGAATAACTATATCTTCAATTTCTCCATTGGGTGTAATTTCGACTTCTTCGGCAACTGGCATAACTGATTCTGAATGCATCTGTGGACCACGATCCCCTCCACCCATCGGCACACCTTTGTTATCCAAAATTATCATATCATCAATCACTATTTCTGAGACTTGTTTCTTCATTCCCGTCGAATCAGTTATTTCGCGATACTGGATTCTACCCTCTACGTAAATTCGCCGGCCCTTGGATAATAGTTGGGAACACAGTTCAGCCAATTTATTCCAAGCGACTATTCGATGAAATTGGGCATCCTCTTTTTTCTCACCCTGTTTAGTTACCCAAACCCGATTAGTCGCCAATCCGAAGCTAGCTACAGCCATTCCGGCTGGGGTATAACGTAATTCAGGATCACGGGTTAAATTACCTATTAATAGTACACGATTAAGACATCTACTTGGCATATTCTTCCTAAATTATTAATTTTTTAATATCAAATAACGAATGACACTCACTTCTCGGTTCAAAAAGATATTTATGTCAGTTACTTTAACCGGCTTTTCTGATTCTATAGTCAATTCCCAAAAGTCTCCCTTACGGTGTTTTTGAATTGGATAGACCAATTCCTTGGTCCCCAAATTGTCTTTTTTGGAGATTTCCGCTTTGACACTATCCAAAAAGGCACTCACCTTGGCGATAACTCCCTCAGTTGTTTTGGATTCAGTTTTTGGAGCAAAAACAAGAACCATTTGATATTTGTTGATTTTTCCTTTCATAAAACTATCTAGCTTAACACAGCCTCATTTAATTTACAATCTCTTCTTCCACCAATTTTGCCGGATCAAAGTCTTTATCGACAATTTTGAGAACTTCATTAATAACTTCATCCGGCAATTCATCATTATCAGCATAACTTTCTAGCAGTTTATCGGCTGCCAACATGGTATCCGCACTTACCTCCATTCCGGCAATTATTTCTCTAGCTTCCTTAACTGTCATATTTTTTAGATTATATCACTCTTCTGCTTGATTTTATCATCGATTTCGTCAGCAATTTTGCCAGCCTCATCATCCACGGTTTTTAGAAATTCATCAGCCATATCCGCTCCTGCCTGATAAATATCTGCCGCCAATTTAGTGGCATCCATTTCTATATCCACGATTTTGAGAATCTGATCAATTGCCTCTTCTGCCACATCACCTTCCCCAAACTCTGCCAATATCTCATCAATTTTGGCTACTGCCTCCTCCGACAACTCCATTCCCTTTATTATTTCCCTCGCTTCTTTGACATTCATAAGTAATCTTATGCTGTCGCAGTTCCAAAAGTCAAGCTGTGTGCTCCCTTGGCAATTTTCAACTTCTCCCGCGACTCAGCCATATTGTTAAGTCTGTTGTTTAGTTCCCTAGCTTTTTCAATAAAATACTCGCTCCTGACACTCATATGTTCAATTGTCTCCGTCATCACTTCTAGTCTAGGTCGATTTTGTTCAACACCTTTATCTGCTAAATCATTTGCCCTATCAATAACGTTGCCCAGTTTGATTTGTTCGACATTGTGTCTCAAAAAATTTACAGCTACACCCACAGCCGCAGTAGCGTCCTCAACCATTGCGGTAGATCCATTTATAATCCCTAGTCCACGATATCTTTCTTTCAATTCTTCTACCGCTCCACCGACATTTTCTTTAAGTGTCTTGAATTTTTCACTCATTACTTCATAACCTCTTTTGAAAACATTACCAATTCTCTCAAAAACATTTTTATTTGAACCTTCGTGATAAGCATCCGAAATAAATTCTTTAGCATCTTGAAATTTTTCCTTCGCTTTTTCAACTATCATCCCTCCCACTCCATGAACCTCGGCAATTGTCTCTTCAGCAATGCGACCTGCACTGGTATGTGCCATAAATCTCTCCCAGCCACTTTTAACATTTGTTTTTAACCTTTCCCACAAATTTGGATGTTTTTCAGCCATTTATTTTGGTTAATTATTATAATATATATTATATAGGATACTATCTATAAAGTCAATTTTCTTAATTCAAAGCCATCAGCTTTGTCTAGCACGGTATACCCCTTCTTTTCTATCTCCCCTCTTATCCCATCTGCCTCGGCATAATTTTTATTTTTCTTGGCCTCGAGTCTCAAGTTTGCCAGCGCTATCACTTCCTCAGGGATCTTATTCTCAATTCTCTTTTCCCCCAGTCTCAGCCCCAAAACCTTATCAAAATCCAGCAGTGTTGCCTTTTTGTCAATATCCGTTACATTTTCATCCTTCACCAATTTCCAAACTAAGGCAATTACCTCCGGCATCGCCAAATCATCAGCAATTTTGTCAGAAAATATTTGTGAATAGTCTTCATTTACTGCTCCTCCACCCTCCCAGCTACTTACCAACGATTTTAGTTTTTGATAAGCCAAGTTGACGGTTTTTAGGTTCTCCAGTGAAAACTCCATTCCTTTTCTATAATGAGTAGTCAAAAATAAATAGCGATAGCTTAGTGGATCAACACCCATTACCACCAATTCTTGGGCAGTAAAAACATTACCCAACGACTTCGACATTTTTGTCCCACCTTTACCCATTACCCAAGCATTATGTATCCAAAAGTTTGCAGTTTGAGCACCAAATGCTCCGTATCCTTGGGCAATTTCATTTGTATGATGGACTGGAATGTGGTCTATTCCACCGGTATGAATATCAAATTTTTCTCCCAAATATTTTACCGACATCGCCGTACATTCGATATGCCACCCCGGAAAACCAATTCCCCACGGACTCTCCCACTCCATCTGACGTCTTGTAGCGACGTCATCCTGAGCGGAGTCAAAGGATCTTCCATTTAAATATGAGAATTTCCATAGAGCAAAGTCACTCAGATTCTTCTTTTCTCTATTTATCTCATCTCTATTGGTATCAATTATTTCATCCAATTTTAAATTGGCAAATTTAGCATAGTCTGCAAATTTGCTAGTATCAAAATACACACCATCGGACGTTAAATAAGTAAATCCATTTTTTTCTATCTTTTGAACTAATTCAATTTGTTCCTTAATATGAGCAGTAGCTGCACAAACTACGTCTGGTCTATTAATATTCAACAATTCTTCACTTTCGAAAAATTGTTTCTCATATTTTTTGGCTACTTCCCAGACCGAAATACCTTCACGCTTGGCTCCTTTTTCCATTTTATCCTCACCGGTATCAGCATCTGAAGTCAGAGCCCCTACATCAGTCAAATTCATCACCATATTTACCTTATAGCCAAAATACCTCAGTGTTCGCACCATGACATCAGCAAATAGATAAGCATACATATTACCTATATGCTGATCCCAATATACTGTTGGGCCGCAGGAATATATCCCCACCTTCCCCTCAATTATTGGCTCAAACTCTTCTTTTTTCCGAGTTGCTGTATTATAAAAATATATTTTCTGCATAAATTAATCCAATTTATCACAAATTTTCATTTTTCCAAAATATTTCATTCTTAATAATTTCTTGTCCATAGTCAAAAAATAATCACACTCCCCTTCTAAGCCCGAATACAATTGGACATTATCTTCAAAGTCATCCGTAGGACCTAACAACGATTTCTCTACCACATTTTTGTCTAAATCAACAACTTTAAACCTATTTACTATTTTATTTAACATCTCATCTGGAATCTTCATCTTTAGGATATAAGACAAAATGTGAACTGACAAAGCAGAAACAACTGTACAGTTATCCCCTATCATCACCTCAAATGAATGTTTCCTCTCACCAAAAATATCTACTAATATGTTTACATCAAGGTAGATATTTGCCATATTTTTTCATTATTCCATCATGGTAGATTTTTTCGGCTTTTTTTTGTGTTAGTCCTTTTACTCTTGGTAAGCTCTTTATGAAATCCGCAAAACTAGTCTTATCTTTTTTAACAACTTTTTTCGGCCTTATTTCCGCCACCACTTCACCATGAAGCATTATTTGGGTTATTTGTTTATTTACTTTTGTCGCAGTTAATACATCAAAGATGTTACTGCGTAACTGCGTTGCTGTCATCGTTTTAGTCATAATACCAGTGTACATCTATGTACATGTCATGTCAACTACTCCATTTTACCCGCTATCTCAGCAGTTTGCGATAGTTGAGATGGGTCTGGCTGTTGGGTCTTCTTCTTCCCCTTCGCAAACGCCCCTCCCCGTTTCTTTTTACGCTTAGCTGGATTCGCCGAGACCTCTCCTGATAGAGAATTTCTCTCTGCCGCTTCAGCCTCCCGTTGCTGCCTCACCTTTTCCAAAAACTCCTTCTCTTTTTGATCTTCTGTTTGTTCTCTCTCTTTTTCCACCTGCTTTATCTCCTCTTCGACGTTCCTTCCTGAGATCTGAGATCTGAGATCTGCCATCTCTTGCTGTCTTTTTCTCTCATCTTCTGCCTGTCTTTGAGCCATTTCCTGTGGACTATATGTCTTTATATCACCCAAAAGTTGCTTGCCAGTGACAATTGTTTCTGTCATTTTGCCAGCTTCCTTTATTCCCTCTTTACCCGACTCCACCACTATCTCTCCCAAATTTTTCAACACTTTTTTCAAAATTCCGTCATTTGTCATTCGTAATTCGTAATTATTAATTTGTAATTATGTAAAAGTTCTCCCCTCCATTGCCCGACTCAATGTCGCCATATCGACATACTCCATATCCGAGCCAATCGGCAAACCACTGCCAATTCTGGAAATACGTATATTGCCCTTCTTCATATCTTCAATTTTTTTTCTAATATATAGAGCCGTAGCCTCTCCCTCCATTGTTAAATTTGTGGCGAGGATGATCTCCACCTCATCCTCTATTTCTCTTAATCTATCCATCAATTCTTCAACTTTGAGATCTTCTGGACCGACATGATTCAGCGGGTTTATCACCCCATTAAGGACATGATACACCCCCGTGTAATTCCCCACATTCTCTAGTGCCATCACATCAATCGCTCGCTCAACCACACAAATTATTTTGGTATTTCTTCGAGTATCACTACAAATTCCACAAATATCGTTATCGCCAACACCAAAACACTTCAGACAAATTTTGATTTCTTTTTTTAATCGCAAGAGACTACTACTAATCTCTTCCACAAACGAGGTGGGTGTATTTAGTAAATAAAAGGCCAATCTACTGGCACTTTTAGGACCAATGCCGGGCATCCGTTCAAAAACCCCAACCAAATCCGTAATTGCCCGAGGTAAGCTAGCCATATATTACATCGATCCCTCGAGATCTTTACTCATTTCCTGCATTTTTTTCATCGATGCTTCAGTCGCCTTTTTGAGCCCTTTATTAATTGTCTTGACCAATATATCATTTTCTACACCATTTACCGATAATATTTTAACTTCTGGCTCGCTCATCGCCATAAATCCTTTGACTACAATTTTTATTCCCGCTTCCTCGAACTCATAAGTTTGCCCCTCGATGGCTCTTTTCATTTTAAAGACCTGCATGGCCATTTTTGCTTTATCAAACATAAATTTATTATATATTAACTATCAATTTTACCATTAATAAATCTAACTTTTACGCCTATTTGTTTCTCCGTTTCTTCTGCTAATCGTCTGAGTGACATATCATCAAGTAAATCCAAGTCACTAAATAAAACATCCATTTTTTCACGAGTATGACAGGGTTTATTTTGCTCCAATGCTACTTGAAATTCACCAACTACTTTTTCAATACTTGGAGTTATTATCTTACATTCACTACACATAGCCCATTCTATCATTACAGTCCAAATTTTATTCTTCTAGACTTTATAACCTCTCGGACCTTTGCCCTCACTTCTGGCATTATCGACAATCTATCATAATTATCCACTTCTGCTTCATCCATATTTGATATTTGTCCCCTAGCAGCATCTTTATCTCCAGTCTTGCCAAATAACTTGGCTCTCTCTTCATGGAAGATAACATGCAAATCATGGGTCATGGGAATACCGGCTTGGTCAATATAGTCAGGTATTCCTCTCCTTTTTAGCTCACTTTTTTCAGGTTCATGATGGGTTGTATTTGGTGAGCCAATCATCAATTCTTTTAAAAAAGCTACATCATCACCCAGTTCAATTTTTGATAATTTATGTGTAGTCGGCCGACTTTTTGCATTCCAATTTTCTGGGACTGCAAAAAGTCTGCCCATATTTAGCCAAATATTTGTTTGGCAACATCATACATTTCGTCGCCAGACGAATTATTAACTGGAGTCACCGTCTCTACCGGCGTATCATTATGAACCACGATGGGCTCTTGTTTACTTTTGGCCAAAACACATTCAAAGACTAACCCTACGTTAAACACCTCTCTCAATCCATGCTCGACTATTTCTCTATTTTTTTGTTCTTCTAATTTATCCTTGTGAAACGGATAAAAAACTTCACATACCAAATTATTCCCTACCAGTTTCACCGGTCTGACTGCCCGCAAAAATGCTTCCACTGAATGATTAAACGGCTTGACTGCCCCCAATACTTTCACCCAATCCTCTGCTACTTTATCCACCCCAAAGCCAACCTTTACATTATTTTTACTAACTTTTATTTCTTCACTTGGTTTTTTTTCAATAGCCGCTGGTGTTTGCCCCTCCTCTCCTATGAATTCCACTATTACTAATTCCAGTGGTAGTTGGGGAATAAACGATTCTGTTTCCATTTTTCCAGCACTAATCAACAGTTGTAATAATTTTTCTAATCTATTTAATTTCAACTCTCCTCCCGTTTGCTCTCCTATTCCCAAAGTTCCCAACAACCTCTGCTGAAAATAAACAATCAGCCTCTCTCGAAAACTCTTGAAATCCACTCCTACTTTGGCCATTTTTTCCAATTTTTCCATGATTTCTTTTAGTTTATTTTGAATCACATCATTTTCAAACTCGCTCTCACTATATTCACCCAGTCTTTTTTCAAAAAAGTTGCTCACTAGCTCTTCTTTCATCTCTACCCCTGTTTCCATAAATATCTCATTAAATAATTTATGCAAGTTTCTAAAACTCCGGTCACTATTTTGAACTATTTTTTGAAGTACTTCCAGTTTCACCTTGATTCCCTCACCGACCACTACTCGGGTCAATGAAGCCATCATTTCTTCATCGACTCCTTTCTCAAATCTAATCCGCACCAAGCGCGACAAAACTGTCTCAGGTAGCTTCTCCTCGTCGGTAGTGCACAATATAAACACTGTTTGTTGTGGTGGTTCCTCGAGTAATTTCAGCAAAGCGTTAAAAGCATCTCGAGTCATCATGTGCACTTCATCAATTATAAATACCTTCCGTTTTAATCTAGCGGGTGACAAATACGCTCTATCCTTCAACGATCTTGCTTCTTCGATCCCCCGATTTGAAGCAGCATCAATTTCTATTACGTCCAGACTACTTCCATTAATTATCTCTTGACAGCTGGGACAGGCTCCACAAGGCTCAATCCCTTTTAGCTTAGTACAATTCAGTACCCGAGCTACTATTCTCGCCGCCGAAGTTTTTCCTGCCCCCTTTGGTCCAGAAAACAACAATGCTTGTGGCATTTCCTTTGATTTTAGTAAATTAGTTAAGCTTCTTACTACCGACTGCGAATCTAAATCAGTGATTTTGAGGGGACGATATTTTAATTGGAAAACAGACATCTACTCATTCTAGCCAAAGCTACCTCGGCTTACAATATTCTCTACTGTATCAACAAGTTTTCCACACCATGCTGTAGCCATTCTTCCAGAACTATATTAATAGTTTTATTCTGGAACTTTGCTTCATATTTTAATTTTTGGCTACATATTACAATATCACCGAGACGTGTCATCCCATCTGCATCAACTACCATACTCATTGGAAACCCCAATACTTGGGGAATATATGATTTTCCTCGATATTTTATATTAAGATCTTTTGCCTTTTTACGACCCACAAAAACAATACTCACCTCCACGCCTGATAGTTTATTTGTTTTTAGGACTTTTTCTGTCAACACCACTACCCTATTTTCATTCAATCCCCAGTTCTGCGGATGTTTTAACAATATATTATTTCCCATTCTAGTTACTAGTTTCTAGTTTCTTTTTTACTATTGGCGCTATCTTTTCCCCTCCTACTCTACCCGCTACCTTGGCCACCACTATTTTCATTACTCCTCCAAAATTATTACCCGCCTCAACTATGGCCTCATCGACTATTTTGTCTAATTCTTCTTGAGTCATATCCGATGGCAAATATGATTTAAGTGTCTTTATTTCAAAATCCAGCTGCTCCACCAAATCCATCCGGTTGCCTTTTAAAAACATTTCTCTCGATTCCTCTTTGTTTTTTAATTCCTTGCGCATTACCGCCATTTCCTCAGCCTCAGTCATCGCCCCCAGTGGCAATTGCAATTCTCTTTTATCAATTAGAGAAATCAGGAATCGCAATACATCCACCAGAGGCTGATTATGTTCTTTTAAAGCCGTGATACTATCTTGTTTTAATTTTTCCTTCATTAATATCTTCTTTTTTTAGCACGACGACGACATTTTTCGCGCCATAAAATAATTTTTTTCTTGGCATATCGAGCTTCGGCAGGCTTAGTATAAGCACTGCGCTTACGGACTTCTTCGACAATGTCTTCTTCCATCGACAATCGACGGAATTTACCGATTACATCATCTTTTGTTTCACCTTTATTTTTTTTGACAATTATTGGCATCAACTCACCTCCGAGGGAATTTTACCTAGAATTACTTATTTTGTAAACACTTTATCCGATCAATGCTATTGACCACCCCATTCTTGTCGTAATCAACATTCCCCATACAGGCACTAGTCGGCACAGACGATGTCGGCATCGGCGTAGTTTTCGAACTACATTTAATAAAATCAATCGAATTGATGACACCATCATTGTTGTAGTCCACCGTTCGACTACACCCATTGCCATTTGTCGGCACTGGAATAGTGGATGGTGCTACAGTAATTGCCGGCTTGCTCGGATCTGGCATATTTGTCGCTGGCTTGGTTTTAAAGGAAAATGGAATACCACTGTTATCATACACTTCCTCCCCCACCCTAATTCTAAAGTAATAACTCGTGGCCGGTTTTAACGGATTAATAGTTACTTTGTGACTCACTGTGCTATCCGATTCCAAACTACGCAACAACAAACTTGCCGGAGTTGTTCCATATTCCACTACCGCTTGAATTGCCTTATCAGTCTGCCAGGTAATTGTCACACTTTTACCATCATCCGCTGGAGTGGCCAAGACTGATTTTGGCTCAGACCCAGCTGAGGCTCCGCTCAAATATGTTTGAATAGTGCTCATTCCCAAATAGCTCAACACTCCCACCAAACCCAAGATTGTCATCACAATCACTGTTTTTACACTGACTTTTCCACTTTTCATAGTAATCCAAAAAACACTGCTGACAGTATGCTGACTAGCCCGAACACTACCAAAATTACTGTATTTTCAATCACTCCAGTCTGAGGTAATGCAGTAGTCGTTGCCGGCACTGGAGTAGCCGTGGCCACCGCAGTCGTATCCCCACCTGTACCTGCTGCAATAGTATATGATCCACTCTGGTTAGCAGTACAATCAACCACGTCATTTCCCGTTTGGGAGATAATATTCGTCTCTACCACTGATCCTGCGAGACAAGTGTAATTAAATGTAGCCGTCCCCACCGCTTTTGGTTTAAAAGTTACTTTTAGTAATTCATGCTTGGCCACATTGCCTGTCAGTACACTCTGATTAAGTGGTGTTAGGGTTACTTCAAAAACTCCGGTATCATTGTGAATAATTGCCTGACCACTAGTATATGAAAACAAATAGCCATCATCAGGGATCACCCCTTTCTCAATCGAAACTACTTCCAGTTTTGAACTGTCGAAGCTCGCCTTAATATCTATTCCCACCACTTTTTCTGTATCTGAATCAACTCCCATTACCACAGTAAAATTTTGACCCACAGTTTGACTACCGCTTGCTGGTGTCAGAGTAAAATGGGGAGTGGCATAGGCCATTATTGGCATAGCCAAGGCAATTACCCCACTGGCAACCATCGACCCCATTAGTTTCTTTAAGTTCATTTTACTCAGTTACATTAATCATTAATTTATTGGCAGAAAAGGTCAGCGATTTACTAGTTCCATTCTCTACAATCATAGTAGCAGATTCTTTCATTTCTTTACCAGTACTTATTTCAAAACTCGAAGTGCCTGACTTGAGCATTTTTGCCTTGAAACTCAACAAAACTAGTTCATCTTTTGCAGGTAACAACAACCCTTTTGGACTCGAGATCAAATAATTGGCAACCAAAAGACTTCTCAGTGTACTCACCTTACTAAATGCTGGCTCTGGCAGTTTTTTATCAAATTCCAATGTTTTGACATCGACCGCATTTGGATCATATTTTACATACACATTTACCGAATCCAGAGACTTCTCGACTTTACCCAACATTGACACTTTGACATCAACACTTTCTCCGACTTTGGCATCAGCCACATCACTTGATATCACTATCTGATAATCCTCATCACCAGTCTTTGCCACTGGTTCGCTGGTCACAACTGGAGCAACAACAGCCGGTACAACCACCACTGGTTTTTTGTCATTAGCTCTACTAATCAATAGTACACTTTCCGCCAACACAATTACGGCGATTACTGGAACAAGATATTTTAATAAATTATTTTGATTCATATATTTTATAACTTCTAATACAACTGTCCTTGCTTAACACTCAACGACAGCATCATGTTTGACAAATCCTGTGATTCCATTTTGCAGTTTCCATTCATGTCTGCCGTCATGTATCCACCATCAGCCACTTCAGTTCTCTTCACTGCTTCAGATTTGATATAAGAGAAATCCAATCCGTCTACCACCCCATCCTGAACATTATTGGATCCCGTCACATCTCCCATCAATAATGGGTATTTTGTAAAATCAAATCCCTTTGTAGTGTCTAAGTTATTGGTCAAACCCGATAATTCACCTCCAGCTTGGTTATAAAATACGTCTTGACCATCTTTACCATATTTTACTTGTAAACTCTTTGGACTTTTTATAAATACAGAAATATTATCTTTAAAATCAAAACCAGTTAAAGGAACATATACTCCATATACTCCACCACCAACAATTCTTGCCATAATATTTGAATAAGTCTTATTTACACCAGTTGCAGAACGAACAGTAACAGATAACGGGGTTTTATCAGCAGTTGCACATTTTGCATTCTCATCTACACCATAAAACCTCATTCTAAAATAGAGCATCAAATCACTACTACTCACTGGCGTAGTTGGAGTCACGCTAGGGCACTTGGTCATATCAGTTGTCCATTGGCCATCTTTGACAGGACAACAATAATTAATGTTGTTACACGGCTCTACTCTCCCGGCAGTATTACAAATACTATCTTTACTGGTGCCATCACCATCGGGTGGAGTACAACTTTTTAAAATTCCATCACTCGCCGGACATGCCTGATGACAGGTTGGCGGGATTGTTGGTAATACCACCTCTTCTCCTACTGTATAGCTGGCTGCAGTAACCGATGTTACTTCCAAACTATTGTCAGTTGCCCCAGCCGATGGGTTATAGCCACCCACCTTAGTGTTTGCCTGTTTTATGGTTATTTGACCACTTGCTTGCGCCACAGCATCAAACTTGATATCAGCAATTTTTACCATCCCCGACTTAAGATCTGTTGGCTTCATAGTTGCCCCTGCCAATGCCACAATCCGCACACAGTTATTGTTTAGACTCACATCCACCAAATCTTTCAAGACTGCAGTATTTAAAATAACCTGACTCTCTAAATTATTGGCATCAAGTGACAAGCCATTACCATAACAAACTACAGTATCAATCGAGCTAACCTTGGCTCCATTAGCAGTCTCCATAAATAATTGAACATTTGCCTTCTCCCCCACACCCCCCAATATAGATTCAGGTTGTAGCAATAATTTTGTACCCGCAAAATAGGCGCCCCTCTCTGTATTAGCATTTTGTCTAACAAGTAGTACTCCTCCCACTAGGGCAGCCATCATCAGTATCGAAAACAAGATGTTTATTTTTTTATTATTCATATTTTTATCCTTTAAAATAATTCACTAAAATATTTTTGCCACAAAGAGAAGTCGTAAACATCTACTACTCCGTCACATTTGCCCTTAGGTCCAGTGAAATCAGCATTCCAATTTTTACTGGAATCTGCTCCCTTGTTGCCATCAAAGAACTCTTTGTGCCAGAGCGAATAATCGGTAACGTCGATACTCCCATCACAGTTGGCATCACCCTTGCCTTTACCCTTAAACGTTGGCTTGGTCACACCACTACACTTTGCCTCGGCCACTTTGGTGAATCCATTCATAGCATAGCCATTCACAAACCATTGGTATTCATTACCATTCTGGTAACAATTGAATACTTTGGGACACTCCTTACAGCTATTATTTCCACCACCATTACCCCCTGGAGTCGCCGTTGGCTTTATTGTCGGAGTATTGGTAGCTGTATTGCCACCAGATCCCCTAGTTGGAGTGGCTGTTGCCCGGGGAGTAGCTGTTGCTACAATTCTACCGCACGAATTTGGACATAGTTTTCCATTATCTGGCTGAACGGCTGCACTCGACTTCCAACATTGGCCAGAATTACAATTATCTGCACAATAACAGCTAGTCACTCTCGTCGGCGTCGCTGTTGGAATTTTTGTGGGAGTATTGGTAACCACACATACCTTGATTCCAGCCTGTGTTTTTCCGCAATTATCCACGCAAGTTTGACCAGTACATGTTGCCCTTGAACAAACTCCATTTGTGACACATGAAGAGACACAAGTATATGTTCCTCTATCAGCGATACCAGAGTGAACACAGGTTTCACCAGACTTACACGCTGGACTACATCCTTCCACTGGTGGCTTTGGTGTCGATGTAGGGGTCCCTGGCAAACAAGTACATGCTCCACCAGCCACCCCAGAACAATATCCAGCCGTCGATCCTCTCATACACGTATCCCCTGGTGCTTTATTTGAACAAAATCCTTCACTTGTCCACGAATTACATTTTGTTGGTTTTGTCGGTGTAGCTGTAGGAGTACATGTCCCCACATCAACCCAATGTGACCATGGAGCGCCACTCGTTGTACTTGTTTGACAAACACTTTTTCGACCACCCTCACATTTCGTGGCACCTCCGCTACATTCATTAATTAATATTGTCGGTGTTGGAGATCCACAAGCAGTAGTTGTTTTTTTATAACGGCAGCTACTAAACAATACACATTCGCACACTTGTTGTAATCCGTCGACACATCTTGAGGCTGAATTATTCCAACTACAAGCCATAGGGTCAACAGTCGGTTTTGGAGTATTAGTTGGCAATGCGCCACACCCAGTTCCAGTTACCCAACCAACAGGATAAAGTCCTTCTGTAAACCAACCACATTCTTTACCAGAAGATAAGTTTGTCGAACAGTAACATTTTTGAGGAATTGGCGTCGCTGTTGGCTTCGGAATTGTTGGTGTAGAGGTGGGCATAGGGGCACAATTCGTACCATCCGCTGCACACTTACCCGAAACACAAGGTGAAAAATATTGTGGAGTATTATTATAAGCAAGACATGTGTACAAACTCCCTTTATCACAAATTCTTCCTGTAGTGTTGCCGGTACATTTAGTTGGGTTTACGGTAGGAATAATTGTCGCGACCTGTTTTGGAGTGGCAGTTGCCGCCGTACATACTTTTGTCCCCTGAACTGTTTTTCCGCAATTATCCACACAAGTTTGATTTGAACAGGTTGCCTTGGCACAAGTTCCGTTAGACACACAACCGGCTGGTTTGGGTGTTGCTGTGGCTGCAAGCTTTTTCGTAGGAGTGGCTGTCGGAGGTTTGGTACCGGGAACAATACACTTATATCCAGTCTGTGCACTACAAATCATCCCATCATAACAGGCAGGACATGACGCTGCTTTACCCTGATTCGCTTGATTTTGTTGTGACAGTTGTGTGGCCACTGGTATTGCCAATGCCATTAGTAGTAGTCCAATCATTAGAGGAATTTGGGCTAATCCATCCTGTTTACTCAGTAATCCAATCAGTTTCTTCAAAATTTTGTTTATCATTCTAAAATATTTGTCTACTAATACAAAAAGTTAACCACTTTTCCCCTAGCTGGTCAATATATCAATTATATTCAGCCACTATATCATCAGCTTTTATTCAGAATTATTTGTTCTATATTTTGTATACTAAATTATGAAAAGCCGCTGGAACCTAGTTAAAACCATACTATTAGTAGTAATGTTACCTTTTGTTATATTGGCCGTCAAAAAAGTCTACGACCTGCGCAAAAGTGCTGCCGGCACCCCTGCTGACATTGTCATTGATGTCAAAAGTCGTCAGGGACCAGTCCCCTCGACTCTCTGGCAAAATTTATCCCAAGGCGGTGAAGAGCCCCTCGATATGATCAAGCCAGTGATTGGGCAAATTCGCACCCTCTCCCCCAAGCTAATTCGCATCGACCATATTTTTGATTACTTCAAAGTCGATCAAGGTAATGGTAAATATGATTTCTCTCGACTCGACGAAGCCGTCAACAGTATCCTCCTTACCGGTGCTCGTCCTATGCTCTCAATCTCCTACACCCCAGACTCCAAAGCGCCCAGTGACTGGAATCAATGGTCCGCCCTAGTCCGCGCTACCGCCCGTCATTATTCAATTGATAAAAAAATAGACGGTATCTATTATGAAGTCTGGAATGAGCCCGATCTTTTTGGCGGCTGGCATTACGCCCGCGACCCCAATTACTCGACACTATATATATATACTTCTCGAGCCATAGTCGAGGGTGCCTCCGGCACCAGCTTTAAAGTCGGTGGCCCCGCCATTACTGCCTACTACAGTAACTGGATCAAATCTCTTTTTGCTACCGCCAAGACTAACCAGCTTCGACTCGATTTTATATCCTGGCACAAATACAGCAAAGATATCGAAGATTACAATGCTGATTTTGAAAACCTCAACACAATTTTGTCCGATTATCCCCAATATTTTGATATCGAACGAATCATCACCGAGGTAGGACCCAATCCCGAGCCCGATGCCTGGTACGACAATAACCTCTCTGGTATTCACCTTATTGCCTTGTCTACCAATTTAGTAGGTAAAATTCATCGTATCTTTACTTTTGAACCAATCGACGGCCCCACCCCTCGATCTGCTGTCTCCACCGGCTGGGGAATTATCAGCCACGACCTAAAACCTAAGCCTCGTTTTTACGCCCTCCAGTTTCTCAACCAGCTCACCGGCACTCAATTATCCTCCACTGGCAACGGCTCTTGGGTTAGTAGTCTCGCCTCGCTCGACAAAAATATTATCAAAATATTAATTGTAAATTATGATAAAAACCTCACTCATGCCGAGACTTTCCCGTTAACTATTCAAAACCTCGAAATAGGCAACTATCAGATGAAAACTACCAGATATATGGGCAAATCTACCACCAAAAAAATCACCACTACCCATAATTATCGGGAAATGATCTATCTCGAGCCCAACACCGCCATTTTGATTGAATTAACCAAAATATAAAGTCTTTTTGTTTTTCAATTTCTGTTAAATTATTAAATTCTGTTAAATTTTATTTCGTTTTCTATCTGTTACAATTAAACCCATGGACATTCTCATTTTCATCGTCGCTTTGTCAATTTTAGTTTTAGTTCACGAATTTGGTCACTATTTTGCCGCTATCATTACCGGCGTTCACGTTGAAGAATTTGGTCTCGGTCTCCCTCCACGGATTTGGGGCAAAAAAATTGGTAAAACTATTTGGAGTCTCAACTGGTTGCCTATTGGCGGTTTTTGTAAGCTCGAAGGCGAAGATCCTGTAGGGGATGGTCTTGTACCATCCCGTCCGCTAAAACAATCTTTTATGTACAAAAATCCCTGGCAAAAAGGATTGATTGTCGTCGGTGGTGTCCTCATGAACGTAATTCTAGCTATTGTTATTTTCTCGACTGTCTATACCATTTTAGGTATCCCCACTCCTACCGATAAAGTCAAGATTATTGCTGTAGTCAAAAATTCTCCCGCCGAAACAGCTGGATTAAAAGAAAATGATTGGGTCTCGGCAGTCGCCGGTATACCCGTGTCCAAACCCGAGCAGTTGACCGCTGAAGTTGGAAAATATAAAGGTAAAACAGTTGAATTACTCGTCGGGGCGGATCTCGTGCCCGCCCATAATGTTGTAGTTGAAGTTCGCGACAATCCACCCGCCGGTGAAGGCAGTATGGGAATTGCCATCTCCAATACGCAGATGGTTAAAATAAAATGGTATGAATTTTATAAAGGAATTGGTGCCGGATTCCGCGAGGCCTATTATTGGGGCAAAATAATTTTTAGTGGGGTCACTCAAATGATTGGTAGCCTAGTTACCGGTCATATCCCCGCTGATGTCGCCGGCCCTATTGGCATGTACGAAGCCACTACTAGTATTAAGAAAAATCAAGGTATCCTAGCAGTTATTCACTTTTTTGGTATCGTCTCAGTCAACCTCGCCGTGGTCAATATCCTCCCCTTCCCCGCCCTCGACGGTGGTAGGATTATTTTTGTTATCTACGAGCTTCTCACCAAAAAACGCGCCAATCAAAAATTTGAAAGTATGGTCAACAATATGGGTATGATTATCCTCCTTAGCCTAATCCTGCTTATCACCGCCGGCGATATCTTCCGCATCTTCAGAAAATAAACTTTTTATCCCCTAACTTCCACTTCCTTTTTCTTGCTCACTTCTTCCAATTTGGCTATAAAGCTATCGGTAACTTTTTGTAATTCTGTTTCATCGCGTTTGAACTCATCTTCCGACACTGTCTTGGCATTCTTGGCATCCATCAATTTTTTCCTAAAATCAGCCCGAGCATCGCGAATCATGCCCCTCGCCCCTTCCAATTTGCGACCCAGCAATTTTATATAATCCTCTCGCTGTTCTTGGGTCAACATCGGTAAGGCCAATCTAATCAAATTACCATCTACCACCGGATTCATGTTGATTCCTGCGGCGGCTATACCGTTGGAAATTTCCCTAATCAGGGCACTATCCCACGGCTGAAAAGTTAAGTTACGCACATCCGGTACTCCAATCGTCCCCAATTCGATCAATTTCATTTTGGTCGTCCCATAGACGGTCACTATCACATTTTCAATTAGCCCTGGGGTAGCCCTGCCAGTCCGTATCGAGCCAATGTCCTCGGTAAACAAACCGACAATTTTGGTCATTCGACTACTGACATCAGAAAAATTGATCATATATGCATTCTATCAAATAATTGTAGAGACGCGCCATGGCACGTCTCTACAATTAAAGTTTATATTTCAAATCTTGCCATTCTGCCTACTTTTATATTCTCGCCAAACTTGCCCACTAGTGCAGTCACCAAATCTTTTATTTTCCGAGACGGATCCTTAATAAAGTCCATCTCTAGTAATTCTTCAGTACTAGCTGGATTCATGGCCGCTATTTGCAAACACAAATCTCTCGTCACTGCCATGAACTCTTCGTTTTTGGCCACAAAATCAGTCTCACACAGTAGCTCGACCATTACTCCAATCTTACCGGTAGTGTGGGTATAAGTAGCCACCCGTCCCTGATGGACCTCTTTTTCGGCTCTTTTTTCCATTTGTTTTATCCCCAATTCCTTGAGTAATTCCATCGCCTGTTTCTCATCCCCTTCTGCTTTTTCCACCGCAATTTTGATCTCTCCAATTGAGTAACCAGTCGCCTGTCTAATTTTTTTGACTAATTCAATTATTTTTTTATTATCCATAATTCGTAATTCGTAATTTTTAATTCGTAATTAAATAATCCGCAATTGCGGATTATTTAACTCCTGCTGCTTTGATTGCTTTACCAATCTCTTCAACTATTATATTAATTGATTTGACTGAGTCATCATTGGCTGGAATAGCAAAATCGACTTTACGTGGATCAGAATCAGTATCCACAATCGCCACCGATTTGATATTGCGCATCTTGGTTTCCTTGAGGGCTGTCTTTTCAAAACCAGCATCAACTACAAACAAAATGTCAAACATTTTATCGAGAGTGGCGATTCCCCCGACAATTTTATCAAGACGGATTTGCTCTTTGGCCATATCACCCAATTCTTTTTTGGAAAGTTCGGTAAATTTGTTCTTGGCTAGTCCATCACGAATATCATTTAATTTCTTGATATTTTTACGAATTTGTTCCCAATTGCTGATAGTGCCACCCAGCCAGCGATCAGTAATGTAGGCCACCCCTGCATCTAGAGCCACTCTCTTGACCACTTCTCTGGCCTGTCGCTTGGTCCCCAAAAGTACAATTGATTTACCATTGCGTCGAGCGTTGTAGATATAGTTGCAAGCTTTTTCCAGTGCTTTTTGAGTTTTGATTAAATCAAAAACTTGGACTCCATCCTTGGCGGTATAAATATTTTCTCGAGATTTTGGATGAGTTTTGCTGACTTTGTGACCGAGGTGACAACCGGCGTTGAGTAAATCTTTGAGGTCAATTGTCAATTCATATTTTTTATCTTCTTTGACTATTTCTTTCTTCGTATCTACTACTTCACTCTCTTTTACCACCAATGCTTCCTTATCTTTTTTCAGTTTTTCGTTTTGCTTTTTGATGTTTTCTGCAGTAATTGGGCTTTGTTTTTTTGCCTTAACTACCAATGCTTTTTCAATCAGTTTTTTACCGGTTCTGTTAACCGTCTTATTTTTTACAGTTGCCATAGTTTAGTTTTTATTATGCTTTTGGGGTACGATTAACCCAAAACTAAATATAAATTTTATAAATTTTTAATCTAAGGATTATAGCACAAAACTCTACTATCTTAATCTCTGGACTGTTATCCCTCGCCGAGTCTCGTCCAATCTGACCGTGACTACTGAATTATGCATTACATCCATTCCCTTCGCCTGAGAAATTCCTTCAATCTGACCACCAAACAATCCATTACATGCCTCAATTAATACTCTATCTGTTATCCCTGGTTTTATATTCAAAACTGCTTCACTACCTCCCGCTGGGTCCAAAGCTAAAATCTCCACGCATTTGTCTACTTCTTCACTCCACGGGATTAGGTGCGTCATCCCCTCAAAATTAGTCTCCCTAATCAAAAACCGTTGTTTATGATTTTTTTTATCAAATTCCATTCCCAAGATTGCTGTCGTTGGTTTTCGTTCATCATTTTCATTCAATACCGACATTACCTCACCAGCGGTAGCCTCTTTAGTTACTTCCAACGCCTCAACTCGCCCTGTTGCCCCGTTCCAAATTGGGGTCACTCGCCCCCGCGCCTCCATATCTGGCCGAATTGATCTTTCTACTTCACTTCTTACAAATACAATGCTTTTCATTTTTATAATTATATTTATTTTAATTTTTGACTCACCTGTTGCTTTTCCGCTGAGGGTTCCCCATATGGGGAACCCTCAATGTTTGCAACAGGTGAGTCTAATAAGACAAAACAATAAAGGTTAGGCTCACCTGACAAGGATTATTTGGGCCAAAATTGGGTTTGATCCCGAACAGAAGATCCGTCAGGATTAATCAACACCAAGTGTAAATGAGTCCAATCACTATCCCCTATGTTTCCCATTAAACAAATGGCCTGTCCCCAAACTACAACATCACCTTCTGTGACGTAATTCCTATCACAGTGGTATGATGCCTGTTTACGCCCTGAACTATTGGTGATTTCCAGATATGGCGTTCCATTTTCATAGACTCCAATTCTAGAAACTGTTCCATTGAGCATAGAAAGTACATCAACTTGGTCTTCAGATGACGGTCGGTGATCTGATTTCCAATAATCCCATCCACATTCATTAATGAGATTGCAATGAAAATCATTACCACCAATCGCCGCAGTCCCCATAACATACACCGACGGACCGCCATTCAGCGCAAATCCACAAAATGCCAATGGATCGGAGCAAAGAATGTTATCAGCAGCCATTACACTAGTGATATCTACTGTCGGTAGTGGTGCCAAATCAACTCCTCCAGCTTGCGCCAGTATAGACTGATACTGATCCCAAACCGATCCGGACTGATCCCAACCATCATAGGCTGCCGAACCAGGAGTACCATGGTTCCAAACCAGTCCACCATCTTGGCCAGTGAATCTATTTTGAAAATCCGATTTTGTCGTCTGTTCAAAAAACCGCAGTTTCTTGAACATTCTATATGCCGCCCGAGCAGAATCATGTAGATCCCACTTGTTCCAACTAGTCTCAGAATAATCCGGCCAAGTTGTCGGCATAAATTGGAATGGTCCCTGCGCTCCAGCAGAAGAAGTGCAAGTGTTAAAATCTGCTCTAGCACATTCGGAACGCTGTACAGCATACAATAAAGCAGCTTCCCGAGCCGTACCTCCCTCTTCGTTTACCGCCTTCAGAATTGGTTCCCATACTATTGGAATTACCACTCCTTCAGGTAATTTTGCCAGTGGTGCACCAGACCAAATTACTGGATCAGGGTTAGGATTTTGCGCCCAGACTGGAATCTCAGGAATATCTTCCCCTGAATTAGCCCAGACAATCGGCACCCACATAATCCCAAACGTCACTACGTAGGCTACGTAGCAACCGACTATTAGGACTAGTACCAGTTCCTTAGTCAAATCTAAAAACCAAGGTATGTGCTTTTCCAATCCAGTGTTCAAAATAAATTTCTTTCCCCAGTCTCGTAGCTTTTGGATGACCCAAATTTGGACTGATATACCAGTAAACATCCAAAGTACTTCGTCCTTTAACCAAAAACTTACTATCATTAAAACAACAGTAAGCCACCAATAAGCAACTAAGATTTTAGACTTCTTATAGACAGTCTTTTTTCCCAGTTGTTTCTCCAACAAATAAACCTTGCGGTTCATCGACCAAACTTTAACTGCAGCAATTAAAACTAAAATCATTGCCACCGCAAAGATTACTTTGGTTGTACCAGTCTGGTCTAAGATATTTTTTAGATCAGGACTAGTTTGAGTCGGAATTTCCGACGAGGTTTTAATTACTACCCCATTTGGAAGCAGAGTTGACTCCACACTTGGTGTTTGTATTACTTTGGTCTCTCCCTCAATTTCTACCCATATCGTCAGGACATGTTCATTAATCATCCATCGGATAACGGCATCTTTACTCAGCTCATTTTTCAACTCAAGATCTTGGTCATAGTTACCAGTTGACTCATTTTGGAAAATCGAGTTAGCATAGTGACCGTCATAGGGCAGTACAGGAAGCTGAACATGATTATCAGTTGATCTAGTGGACTGTAAGCCATTCATCTCGGCCACGTAGTGGACAATTGAAGCTACGTCACAAACTCCCAGCGCAGGCATCCAAGACATATCTTTTTTTTGTAATGTCTTGTATCCGCTATCTGCCATTTGGCCAATTCTAGCACCAAAACTTTGAGAAACACCACCAGCTGGAATCACCCATTCATTCTGACCATGGCCCAAATTTTGAAAACCATAAACGATATTATTTTCATAATCTGGCCAATCATAGTAGTCAAGACGAACAGTACAAACTCCTGACTCATCGCAACTAATCAAGTCTGCTGCCTTCGCCAAATTTACACTCAGCGGGGAAAAACACGACGCCACCAAAACGAACATGGTGGTTAAAACGAGAATTAAATTATTTCGTTTCATATCACCACCTCCTTGATGGTTGTTTGGGTTTATCCGTCTGCAGGCTGCAGCCGGTTTAAAAATTAGGCCCACGGCCTTAAACATGGCTGCACCTCCTTTTCTTTATTTAGGTAGCCAGTCGAATAACCCATAATTAGTTACTCAATTGGCTACCTAAAGTTTGTTTTGTCTTATTGTTAAAGAGCTAGAGATTAGCTTCGGATGCAAAAATATCCGTCAATCTCCGATAGGATTATATCATAAATACCCTATAATAGCAAATTATTTACAAATTTCTAAGTATTGTATTGGCTAGATCTTCGGTTCAATACTGTTATAACTTTGTCTGCCAATTCCTCGGATTTATATTTACTAGCTATAATATCTCTAATTCTTTGTTTATCCACAGGGGTTGACTTTGCAAATAATTTTAAGTTATTTTCATCAATTCTTGAAAAACCAGCAGACTGTAATATCTCATCATCATTTTTTTCCAGCTTATCTACAATAGAAATTGCTTCTTTTACTACCTCGGAATGTCTTGGCAAAACAGACATGTCCCTTCTAGCTAGTGCGATTTCTTCTAGACAATAAGTTTGTTCATCTTCATCAATATGCGGAATAGCAGCCGTTAATTGTTTTACTCTTTCACCCCCACGTCGGGCACTACCCGTTACCCGTCCGATACCATTCGCAGCACTTACTACGTCAGTAACCACCATTACATCTTCTTCATTTGCTCCCGAGCGCTGTACTTTTAATGTACCTGGAGCATGTATTTTTTCTCTGCCTTTTCTAGTCGCAATATTAAATATCCATTCATTAACTGGCCCCAGTTTTAATCTTCTATCTTTGGCTACAGCTTTTAAATTCTCAAAATGAGGCGCAATATCTGTCTGTGTTAAAAGTTCAGTTATGTTAGAAGCCACAACTTCATCTTCGACTCCAGTTCTCATATGGACTCTGCCATCTTTTGAAATATATAGTTCTTGTCCACCGGCCAATGATTCCATTAATTGAAATCCCTTTGCTCCAAATGCAAACGCGGCCAACTGTTGCAAAAACCCCGATTTGACCAAAGTAACCCCTTCTTTACATTCAGCAACAGCCACGGTGGGATTACCAATTATACCTTTTAACCTAGTTACTTCTTCTCTCAATAACGCCCTTTGACCAACTTCATATACTATTTCTGCCTTTCTTTGGGACAATGTATTTTCAACCTCTTTGCGAATCGATATTTCACTTAAAACTGGCTGCAAAGTTGAAACAATATTTGCCGCCATCTCCCGTTCAACATCTTGTCTTACTCCAGACCTAAACTGTGCCACTTCAGCCGCCGCATGTACTGTACTAATATTTTTACCCAAGACAGCTTCACCAGCTCTCATTACTTCCACTGGCCGAGATAGCCTAATTTGGGATTCGTTCATTGTTGCATCAATGGCTGATGCCAATCGATTTCTGGCAATCTGTGCTCTTTGTTGTGATTCCTTCTCACCACCCCATATTACCCCCGCCACCAGATTTCTAGGCCTCAATGCATCAAGACTCCCCAAAATTCCTTTTGGTGCATTATCAAATTCCTTCTGCATTTTATCATCATCCGGCAACAAATTTAAACCATTGGCAAAAAATCTATTTAACAATCCACCCCACAGTGCACTTACCGATCTTTTTTCCACAGCTTGGGCAAATACAACTACCATGTTTTCCTTTGGTCTTACCGGTACAATGGCTACTCCACCCTTATATTCCTGAACATCATATCCATCAGGAACTTCCACTACACGAGTTTCAGTCTGATCTTGGACTCGTGGCAATCTATTCATCACCGATCCTTCTCCAAACAAATCTGCTTGCAACTGATCTCTCCATGCCATAATTAGTTTTTGTCGTTTAACTCAATAACTGTCGCCCCATTTCTAGCTTTTGATTGTCGTTTTTCTTTCATATTTGCATATACATCCCCACCTTTTTTCCATACGTACTTTAGCCCTTTTCCTACCTGATTGCTCACTCCCCTACCAATTTCCACAGTCTTTCCGGCAACATAACTACCAACCACCGCAGCAGTCTCCTTAATTTTTTCATTTCTAGCTTGACGTCTTTCTACTTCTTCCACCGTCACTCCCAAAGCTTCCAGTGGACTGTTCATATCTCTAAAAAATCCTACCCCCGCTCTTGACATATCCTCAACCATATCAGGTGCAATATTCGCCAAAATTGTCGCTTTAACGACCGAACTAATTGACTCACCTGAATTACCACCTGTCATTACAACAACTTGTTCACCTTTTTCATTGGTAGACAAAGCATATCCAACAGGCAAGGAAATATCTGTTACTAGATCACTTAGAGCTCTTCTGATAATTCCAGGACGTCCATCACCACTTGTATCATACAAAGCTGGATTACCATCTTTTCCTTCACCAACATGATAAACAATTGGTAGTTCAATATCATTTCTCAATCCATCGATTGCCGATTTAATATTTCTCACTACTATTCCATCTTGTTTTGGTTGACCATTATTACCTCCCTCGAGGGGTGTAGTTGCATCTTCCATTAATCGATCAAGCCAGTTTGGCATATTTTTATAATTTTAATAACTTAATAATTTATTTTTTAATACCATGGTCCCTTGCTTCCTTGTTTGTGGTTCCCCCTCAGGGGGAACCACACATTGGAGCTTGGGACCATGGATTTGACACCATGGTTGAAAAATATTACTGAGCCGTGCCGGCGAAGACGCAGACATCTTTGTCTCCATACTTCACCATCAGCATGTCATTGCTTCTTAAATATGTGGTCCAGGCCGCGCCGACGAACAATTGGACCGAGGTAACTGATGTATTATTAGGAATTGTTCCGTCATGATTTTGATCAATTCCAACGCAGGTCGGGTTTCCCGCACCATCAGTTGAAGAGGTGTAATACCAAGCACCCTTGTTGTCCGACGTGTCGTTAATCGTAACCAATTTATCCCCAGGGTTGGGATCGGGCTGAACATTCACGTTCGGATCGGACTGAGAGGTGGTGTTGGGATCGGGTTGCTTGACGATAGGGTCGGGTTGAGTGGTTATTGTTGTAACACAACCTTGGCAGATTGTTTCCCACTTACCTGTTCCTGTGAACGAAAAGCCGTTTCGGTCCGCAGATACACCGAGATTGCGGGCAATATTACCATTGACTGAAAATACAATTGGAGTTACCCAACTTTCGTCAAAATTGATGGCAATATCCCAGTTCTCGTTGTCCTTTCCAGCGGTAGCGCAATTCGAACATTTCCCTGACACAACCCCTTTTATCGGGAACATAGCCGGCCCGAGTGCAGGAGGTGCATTTTGTGGTTGAAGACTTCCACCCATAAGGACAGTGAAATCCTTCAACCAAGTTGTGCCGGCATCTGAGAGTACTGTAACGGTAACATTCGGCAGCAAACTTTGCTGACCTCCTGTTACATCAGTTCCTGCTGGCGCCGCATAGGTTGTTCCACCTCCAGAATTACTTGAGGAAGAACTTTCAACCATTGCGTAGCCCGGCAAGCCATTGCAATACTGTCCGCCATATCTTTTACATGCCTTGGCCTGTACCGAATCGGCACCGCCAATGGCTGAGTCAGTCCATAATCCGGGTCCATACCGGACGATTAGTGGACCTACGATGAACACGATACCTAGGGTAAAAAGTACACCCTTTTTGTGAGTGGTAAGCAGGGCCCAAGCGAACATGACAATGGCCAGTACCACAAACCAACCCACGAGCGGAGCGATGCTATTTGAAGCACCTTCCCATCCTGCTCTTAAACTTCCAATTAGATCCATGATCCTATCTCCTTTTCTATTTTTTGAAAAACCACAATTTTACTTCAATTACACAACCCAAGCACCCAATCTCCCGATAGCTATCGGGGGGCTCAGTGCTTGAGTCGTGTATCCATAGTGTCAAATTTTTAAAGTGCCTTGAGGTTTTACCCTCAATTTACTAAAAAAGCCCTCAAATATTGCCAATTAAATGGCGTTATTTAGGACTCTGTGATGTTCTACTTTGCAGCGCATTGCTACATTTATTAACATGAACGTTTATACACCTCTGTTACACATTTGTCAATAATATAAGATATTCCAACCTCAACCTGACTCAAAGCAGTTTATTTGTCTCCGAATCTATCACCACATCTAGATATTTTCCTTTGCCATTTTGGGGCAATCTCGAAATAATCGGTCGATTATTTTTTTCTTTATCATCATCACTAGGTTGAATTTCCGGCCCTACAAATTGTTCGGGAGTCCACTTTTTTGGATTCCGAGCATAATCCCGTGGGATTTGTTGCTTGATTTTCTTCAACACATCTTCATTTGGCATTATTTGTAGTTGGCAACACTATCAACTTACTTACACCGTTCCCCTTATCTTCTTGCCTTTTCAAGTGTTCTTCATGAGTTAGTTGTGGCTGTGGTTTTTTCTTCTCCGGCTTTCTCACCTCAACCGGCGCACCAAACATATTTTCTTGTACCAATTTTGCCTTGTCTTGTTGTTCTCCTGCCATAATTTATTTTACTCCTCTCTTAGTCTAATTGACAATTTTATCCAAATATTTTTTTCATTAATGATGGAGAACGCAAAATTGGCTCATCATAATTAGTCACCACTTCAATTCTTTTTATACTTTTACTATTTACCAGTGCCTCCAAACAGCTATCACAGACATTTATCCTAGCCATTCTGTTTGGTCCTGCCGAGAACATCACCCTCTTTGTCGAGGGCTTGTTGCAATGCAGATACCAGAACAAAAATTTTTCACTTGGTACATCACACATATTTTGTAATTCGTAATTAGTAATTCGTAATTATTTTAATTAACCTGCAAATATCGTTTTGTCCGCCCGAGGCGGCTTATTTTTCTTGTTTTCTCGTGTTGTGGCAGACCCTTGCGGGTCCGCCACTTCTTTACACGATTACGCCTTCGGTTTTTCAACAACCGTCTTTACTACGACAGTTGTTGCAGCCGGTTGTCGAGTGACCTTATTAAGAGAAACACCTTCATTTGGTCGAATGTTCTTGCCAGGAACTTTTTGAGAAACGACAACAAGTTTCTCAGTACCTTTCTGAGGAATCGGAGTCATTTCTATCCACCTTGTTGAGTGGGCTGGGGGCGGATGGCGGTTACATCAGCAGTTGACTTTCCAGCCTTCGGAGTGGCCAGATGGGTCTTCGTCCCAGGGGGAGTTGTTGCAACCCCAGGAACATTGGCCGGCACGCCCGCCTTCAAAAATTCATTGAGCGTCATATATTGCGGATGAACATTCACTGGTACTATGGTCTTACCATTCACAGTTGGCATGATTTTTTACCTTATCCTTTTTTCAATATAGTTTTTTTTCGACGACGACGGGAAAAAATTATTTTTCCTTCAATAGGGCCTCCTTTTTCTATTTTTCACTTCCAATGAGTGAAATTTAATCAACCCGCCTTAGGCGGACTAATTAAATTTCACTCAAAAGTGCCTCAGATAAGTTACGAGGCAGTCCGAACGCTTTCGGACAATTAAAATAAAATGGGGGTTTACGATACTTGCAGGTTGTTAGAGAACCTTCTCTACAACCTCCGCTTCTCAGTTTCCATACCGCAACGGTGTGTCGCGGACTGCTGTTTCGAATTAGGGCTAGAATAGCACAACTTATCCAAAAAATCTACACACATATTACTCATATAATTTTAGTAGGAGTTAGATAACAAATTTGCATCCCTATCTTGGCAACTTTATTTTGATCACCTGATACACATTCAACATTTTATCCAGCATACTAGCTTCTTCAGTTCCCATATTTTGACTTTTTCCAGCGTATTTTTGGGCCAATAAATTTTCGGCACTGGTTCCCTGTCTCACTTGTATCGAGTGCCCTAGTCTACTCATAATCTCATGATTTACTCCCCCTTGGGACTCGAATGCTGCCAATTCTGCCCGTGTCCCCATCACATCAGCCAATAATTCTTTTGGTATCTGTGGGATAATTCCACTTCCAAATTTTTCCAGCTCCCGTCTCCACTTTCTCACCCCTTTTTGATGATGTCTATCTGGTGCATCCTTAAATCTATTTGCCTGATTGCTCATAGCCCCATCATATCCTCAATTATTTTTTTATAAATCCCTATCATCTTTTTTTTAAAAGATTTATAATTAAAACTCACCTCCTCTAATTCCTAATTCTTAATTCCTAATTTTTAATTGTATACTTATCCTATGGCTGACTCTGTGTATAAATTAATGGAAATCCGTCTTCCCCAAGACAATGAAACTACCCTCGAGTCAATGTCTTCACTTTTGGCAAATTTTACCCAAAGTTCTCGACAATCTTTTTGGCACCGTCTTATTGGTAAAAAGCCAACTATCGCTTCTCTGGAAATCGCTCTCTACGACTCCCAAGTCCACTTTTTAGTCGCCACTCCCACCGATACTGCCGACTTCTTCCGTTCCCAAATCCTCGCCCAATACCCCTACGCCGTCATCAAAGAACCCGCTGATTACTTGGTCCCCCTTCTTCAAGGGGGAATGCCCGAAGGGCAAGGGGGTTTTGTCTTTTCTCAATTAGCCCTCGCCCGTCCCTACTCCTATCCCCTCAAAACCGCCAAAGATTTCAAGGATACCGATCCCCTCTCTTCTGTCCTCGCCCCACTCTCAAGGAGCAACAATCCCGCCGATTTTTTCCTCTACCAAATAATAATTGGCAACGCCCCCCGCAATTGGCAGGGTAGCATTATGTCGATTATCCAAAATGGAATTTTGGTCGACAAAGAAAAAGGCTTTCGTCAGGCCCATCCTGACAAAATGGTTTTCGAGACCAAAATTCAATTTCCGGGCCTATTAACCCAAATTAATTTACTCAGTAACAATCCTAGCCTCATCTCCTCAGTCTCTTCATCGTTTGGAATTTATACCAGTCCTAGGGGCAATTTTGTCCGTGCCATCTCTCCGAGTTTTTTTACTAAGAAAAAAATTCTTAATTCAATCCTTAACCGAGAAATAAACGTCAACACCCAGGTCCTCAACACCGAAGAAATGTCTGTCCTCTGGCATTTTCCCAACCAGCTCACCAAGCTACCCAACATCGCTTGGGGCAAAAAACTCTATGCCGACCCTCCCGAAAATCTACCTATTGCCGATGGCGCCACCGACGAACAAAAGCAAGCCATCACCTTTTTTGCCAAAGCCGAGTTTCGCAACAAAGATACTATTTTTGGTATCAAGCAGGGCGAAGACCGTCGTCGCCATACCTACATTATCGGAAAATCGGGTACTGGTAAAACTACTCTGATTGCCAACATGGCCATCGATGATATTCGCAAGGGCCGCGGCGTGGCTATTATCGATCCTCACGGAGACCTCTGCCAGACCATTCTCGACTATATTCCGTCATCTCGGATCAATGATTGCTGTTACTTCAACCCCGCCGACCCCGAATATGTCTATCCCCTCAACGTCTTAGAAGCCCAAAATGAATCTCAAAAAGAATTAGTAGCCTCGGGAGTTATCTCCATTTTCAAAAAATTATACGGCAATGTTTCTTGGGGTCCCCGTCTCGAGCATATCCTCCGTAATGCCGTCCTGACTCTAGTCAACACCCCCGGCTCAGACATGACCCACATTGTTGAAATCCTTACCCACAAAGAATATCGTCACAAAGTAATTGCTGGACTCCAAAATCAAACCTTACGCAATTTCTGGGTCAACGAATTTGAGAAAATGGATGACAAATTTCAAAATGAAGCCATCGCCCCAATTCTCAACAAAGTTGGTCAATTCATCAGTAGTACCAATATTAGGAACACTATCGCCCATCCCCAGTCGAAGGTCAATATTCAGGAAATTATGGATGGCAAAAAAATCCTCATCGCTGACCTCTCTACCGGCAAATTGGGCGAAGATAATTCGGCACTACTGGGAGCAATGTTGATCACCCAAATTCAATTATCCGCCATGAATCGGGTATTTCAGTCCCAAGAGCAGAGATCAGATTTTTATCTCTACGTCGACGAATTTCAAAATTTTGCCACCGAGGCCTTTATCAAAATCCTCTCCGAAGCCCGCAAATTTAAACTAAATTTGATTATTGCCAATCAATACATGAATCAACTTGATCGGACTATTCAGGATGCCATTTTTGGCAACATTGGTTCTATGATGTCCTTTGTCGTGGGCAATCAGGATGCTTTTATCCTCCAAAAAGAATTTGGACCCAAATTTCCTGCTGATGATTTGGTTAAAATCGGCAAATATCAAATGATTTGCAAGCTCAGTATCGATTCGGAGACTACCCAGCCCTTCTATGCCACTTCCCTGCCGCCCCTCGATTGCAAAAACCAACAACGCGACAAACTAATCCGTATTTCGCAAGAGAGATGGGGAAAACGAAAATAGTGTATAATCTCGTTCATATAATTTCATATTTACACTATGAACAAAAATGGTCCTGTCACCGAATGGCTACACAAAAACGCCACCACATTACTCACCCGTGAAAATATTATTCTTGGTCGAGTCAGAATATTTAAAGCTCCGGAAGAGGCCAATCTCGGCTGTGTAGAATGTGCCGCTACTCTGGATGAATGTAAAGGAAAATCGAAAAAAGATGGATTTCAGAAGTGTTTTCGTGCTGATTTAGATACTGACGATTCCACATAGGGCAATTAAAGTTTAGTTGCACAAAACTATAAAGACTGCGACAATTAGCTAATATAAATTAAATTAATAAATGAGTAAATTTGATGCTGCCTTAATTTATCTTGGTCTAAAAGCTAAACCCACTGGACCTACTACTCCAGCTGTTAACGAAGACGACAAATTTGTCCAACAATTAGCCGAAAAAATGTCAGCACACGATGGTGTTTCTCTTGACACAACTACTGCAGATGAAAGACTAGCTGCTCGTGAAGAAGATATCCAATTTAAAACGGCCCACATCGGCTGGGATCATACAGCAGAACCAATAGTCCATCCACTCACCAAAAAACAAGAAAGAGAACTCGACCAAAAACTGACCCCTTGACAAGTATTATAAGCTTAGCCTATATTTAATTATTACTAATTAATAATTAAATATGGAAAGAAAAGGTTGTGAACCAAGAATTGAATCCCCTAGTACAACTTCAGGTTGGCCCACTGAATTGAAGATTAGAGTTGCCGAAGCAAAAATGAAACAACAGCTCAATTTTATAAGACAAAATATTAATTATTAACTTTTAAATATGTCAGAAAAATCACCCAAATTCTTTTTTCAAAGAAACTCCTACAGGTCGAATCGATCTCGCCAAGCCATCTAATGCTGCCTCCGAGGCCTTTATGCCCACTTCTAGACAAATTAAGTATTAGAGGATATAATAACCAAATTATACACATTAATTACACACAATGACTTGGATAAAAACAGGTGAAATAGTAGTAACCACTGTCATATCAGACGCAGAAGCCAAAAGACGCGGCATACCAGTCACCTATCGAGGAGAATCTACCAGTGATATGTCAGATAACGCAGGTCATACGGGCAATGAGCTTCGTAATCAAGGTAGCCTTGGCGTTGGCACCTTTATCGATGTTCACCATCAAGGTGGTAGAGCCAATCGCAAAGCCGAAAATGCAGTAATTGACCGAACTGGGACCACAACCAGAAATCCCAAAGACGATAACATCGAAACTGACGATCAGTTTCTCAGGTTTACCGGTAAGAAAAGCTAGTTACGGTTTTTTCCAGCCAGCCCATTTACAATTCGGATAATCCGAGCAGCCGAAAAATTTCCGGCCAGTCTTGGTTTTACGCACCACTCCCTCCTTGCCACAGGTCGGACAGTTAAATCCCGCCATTTCCTTGTATTGAGCCGTATATTTACACTCCGGAAATCGATTACACGACACAAATTTACCAAATCTACCCAGTCTAATCACCAGATCCCCCTCTTTACACTCCGGACACTTCTCACCGGTAGTTTCTACCGCCACTTTGACTCTTTGGGCCGTTCCTTCCACCTTTTTTACCTCAACTTCAAATTTATCCCAAAAATCGTGCATCATTTTTTTCCATTTTAGTTTTCCTAGGGCCACTAGGTCTAGTTCCATTTCC
Organism: Microgenomates group bacterium; assembly: GCA_049303675.1. GTDB lineage: Bacteria > Patescibacteriota > Microgenomatia > UBA12405 > UBA12405 > UBA2283. The sequence goes on from JBAQNJ010000001.1 coordinate 955,237, forward strand.
ATTTCAGCGGTAAAAGGTAGTGAGACAATATTCAAGAAATTGGTGACCAAAAATTCAATCACCGCTGTCCCGAGTGCTGTTGGTCTATATTTTCCTTCATCTCTTTCCACATATTGTCTGGCCTGTATTGTAGAAATAATGGACGCATATGTTGATGGACGACCTATCCCTTGTTTTTCCAGCGACTGGACAAGACTAGCATCAGTATATCGTGGCGGTGGATTAGTATTTGACTCCTCAATATTTATTTTTTTACTTATTATTTTATCCCCAACTTTCATCTCCGGCAAAACTTCTTCCTCAAATTTGTCACCAGTAATTTTCAAAAATCCATCGAACAACATTTGTATGCCAATCGATTTAAACTCTGCCATTCCATTGGAAAATATAGCTGTAGTATTTTTCATCTTGGCTACTGCCGCTTGGGTGGCTACTGCCCTCTGCCAGACAATTTCATACAACTTTTGTTCTTTGGCATCTAGTCCCTCAGGGCTAATATTTGATACATTAGTCGGGCGAATTGCCTCGTGTGCCTCTTGAGCATTTTTGGATGTATTTTTAAAAGTTCTCACTTTTTCGACTACATAATTTGTCCCATATTGGCTCTCTATATATTGCCTAAATTCCGCAATCGCTTTATCCGATAAGTTTACCGAATCGGTCCTATGATAAGTGATCAATCCCCTCTCATACAGTCGTTGGGCCAAGGTCATCGTCTGCTTACCCGACCAGCCAAATCGTCGACCACCGGCTTGTTGCAACTTTGAGGTAGTATATGGTGGCAATGGGCTTCGACTAGTTTCCCGCTCATCTAAACTTTCCACCCTAAATTCTTTACTCAAACTTTTTACAAAAGTTTCCACTTCTTCTTTGGTGGAGAAGATTGATTTCGTATAATTATATTCACCATCAAACAACTTAATTTTGTTCGATATATAGGCACTTTTACCATCAACCTTAAACAAATCTGCTGTAAATCCAAGATCTGCACCGACTTTAAAATAACCTTCTTTGGTAAATTTATTTATTTCCTTTTCTCGCTCGACAATCAGCCGCAAAGCTACGCTCTGCACCCGCCCCGCCGATAATCCCCGCCGCACTTTTTTCCAAAGCACTGGCGACAATGTATAGCCGACTACCCGATCCAACACTCTCCTCCCCTGCTGGGCATCTACCAAGTCCATATCAATTTCTCGGGCATGTTCTAGAGCTTCTTCTACTGCCGCCTTAGTAATTTCATGAAAACTCACCCTCGAAATATTTAGGTTAGTTTTGAGTTTTGAGTTTTGAGTTTTGAGTTTCATTTCATGTGGATTTCTTAATAGCCAATCCACATGAAATGCTATCGCTTCACCCTCTCGGTCTGGATCGGTCGCCAGATATATATTTTTTGCTTTTTTTGAGGCTGAAACTAGCGATGATACTACCGACTTTTTCCCCGAATCAGTAATATAATCAATTTCAAAATCATGTTTTAAGTCCACCCCCATTTTAGATTTTGGTAGATCTCGCAAGTGACCAACAGTAGCAATTACCTCAAAATCCGTCCCCAAATATTTTCCAATTGTCCTCGCCTTTGTCGGCGACTCCACGATTAATAAATTTTTACTCATTATATTTAAAAATTAAAAATTTCAAATTAAAAATTGCGCCAAGCGCTTAGACATTGTCATCCATGTTATCACACCCTGTCAATCACCTATTTTTTGCGAAACACAATTGCCTCTGTTTGACCAACCATAGTACGTCGCATTCCAAAGTCGGACACACAGATTAAGTCATCACCATCTAGAGGTCTTACGTGTACCACATGGTTATACTTCTGTCCTTTCTTATCCTCAAGACTACCGAATATTACCACTTCACTTCCCCTCAGACACTCTTCTTGTATACCTCGCGCGTCTAGCTTTTTATGTTCTGTTGTATAACCTCCAATTTTTCTGCCCATGGGTGAATCTACTTTTGCCAATATAGCCGGTAATTCTAAAACATTGTTAAGATCATCCGCAGCAGATGGAAATTTAATTTGTTGCTTCATCCTCTCTATTTTTATATCAAAATCAGGTTCTTCACCCACCACAGAGCCAAAAGCTCTGACTACACAAGAGGCTTCCTTTTCCAACAGTTTATAAACATCAGTAGTAATCCCCGTCCCACTTTGCTCTAAGAATCTATCTAGAAGACTTCTTGCCATATATAAGGTATTTTAATCCAATTTCACTTAAATTACAACATTATAGGTTTACAAACTAGTTTTTACTTTTTCTCGGTATACCTCGGCACTAGTGTATTTGGTTCATTAAACCATTCTTTCAATATATCCCCCACAATTGGTGCGGCCACGTCCGACCCTTCTCCCCCTCGCTCTACCATCACTGTAATTGAAATTTCTGGATTATCCGCTGGTGCAAATGCTGTTAGCCATGCATGTGTATCCTTACTCCCATCACCCACTTCTGCCGTCCCTGTCTTGCAGGCCAATTTTGTCTTGAAATTAAATAATGGCCACGCCGTCCCCCCACTATGGCAGGCCTCATACATCCCCTCTTTGACTACTTCAATATTGGCCAATTTAGCTCCAATACTTTGACAATTCGGTTTACTATTTTTCAAGATACTCATACTACATTTGACCCCATTATTGGCAATAATATTGGTACTCTGATTTACTTGCAGTGGCGTGACTCCCAAAAACCCTTGTCCAATCGACAAATGGTATGTATCCCCCAAATACCACCGCTCCCCTTTATTCTCCTGTTTCCACTTGTCACTCGGGTTTATCCCCGCCTGTTCACCCGCCAGTTCTACCCCCGTTTTGTCTCCATAACCAAACTTATCAGACCAATTATGGATATTGTCGACACCGAGGCGCTCTCCTAACTTGTAAAAATAAATATCATTACTTCGTCGCAGTGCGCCCGTTACATTTACCATTCCATCTGTCACCCCTCCCTTGGTCCATGCCCAATTACTATAACTATAATCACCCACTTTAATAACTCCTGTATCTTCAATAGTAGTATTTTTATCAACCACCCCAGTCTCCATCCCCGCCGTGGCCATCACCAATTTATAAACACTTCCTGGATGATACCTTGTCCCAATCGCTCTATTTAATAGTGGCAAATTGGCAGTATCCTCCAAATATGATTTAATCGCTTTGTTATCCTGTAAAAAGGAAAAATTGTTGGCATCAATTGACGGCGATGATACCATCACTAGAATTTTACCTGTTTTTGGTTCACTAATTATCACCACCGCCTTTCTCCCCCCCAACATTTGATAAATTTTCTCCTGCCAATAAGCATCGATACTTAGTTCAATCTTTTTTCCCCCCACCGGCACCTCGCGTCCTAATTCTCTAACATATTTTCCCTTAGCATCAATTTCTACCAATCTTCTCCCTGAAATTCCTCGTAGTTCACAGTCCAAATATTCTTCCACGCCTCCGCGACCAATAACATCATCATTTCTCAACTTCAGTCCACTACAAGTACTCATTCCTTTTTCAGACTCATTAATTAGCCCCACATATCCTGTCAGCAGACCCATACTTTCCTTATAATTATATTGTCTTTTTATATCCCAATATCTATCCTTACCTTCAAACTTGGCTCCTTCATAATCACCACTATTTAGATATTCCTTCTGACCATCCACCGTTTGCCAAAACTGATAAATACTTTTGGCCACCAGCCTCCCTTTCCTATCCACTATCTCCCCCCGACTAGCCGGTAATATTGTCTCCACAATTTTGTTATCAAACGCCAGTCCCCGATAAAAACTTCCTCGAATAACCGACACCCTCACAATTGCCACCCCCAAAATCCCAAAAGTAGCCACTAAGCCCCAATTCAACAGCCAATATTGCCAATCATTATTTTCATCTCTAGTCATTATCCAGAAATTTGTCGAATACTGCTAAATAATTCCCTGTCCTCCATCAATCTACCACAACCTTTGATGACACATAATCCGGCATCATCAGCCAGCTGGGTAGCTATCTTGGTTTCTTTTTCGATCATCCGGTCCAAGCCTTTTATCCTCGCACCATTACCTACCAATATTATGCCTCTTTTCAAGATGTCATCCATCAATTCTGGCGGTGTCTCATCCAACTCTTCTTTTATTAATTTAATTATTTTTTGAACTTCCAAAATTATCGACTCTCTAATTTCGTTTTCATTCACCTTAATTGATTTGGGTAAACCAGTTTCTAGACTTCTACCTCTCAAGACAATTTCTCTTGGCCCCTTACTGGTCTCATTGAGGTTGCCCAGTTCCACTTTGGACTTCTCGGCAGTTGTCTGGCCAATTAGCAAACTATACTTCATTCGAATATAGTTGATAATCGCTAGATCAAAATCACCACTCGAAGTCTTTATTCCCTTCCCCACCACTACCCCTCCCATGCTAATTACCCCCACCTCAGTCTTGCCCCCACCCACATCGACAATCATCATTCCTGAGTTTTTTCGCGTTGGCAGACCAATTCCCACAGCCGCCAGCACCAACCCTTCCACCAACACCACTTCTGCCGCTCCCGAAGCTATAAACACCGATTTTACCGCTCTTTTTTGAACATCTGTTGTCGTCCCTGGTACCGACACAATAATTCTTGGTTTGAATATTTTTGGGTAAGTACTGGGTATTTCATAAATTAATTTCAGATAATAAGACACCAGCAACTCCAAAGCCTCTAGGTCCGAGATAATACCATTTTTAATTGGCCCAATCACTTCTATTTGTCGCGGCTCTCGGTTCAGCATTTCCTTAGCCTTGTATCCATAGGCCACAATTTTATTACCTCCCCATTTTGGCGCCGACAATCCCGTCCACCTTTTTTTACGCAAGCGGGCCACCATCGTTGGTTCATCCACCACAATTCCCCGATCGTTTAAAAGGAGCAAAGTATTACTTGTTCCTAGGTCTACTCCTATATCCCAATAAAAGTTAGCCACCATCCCTCTACCTTTTTGAATTATCGTTTGCCAGTATCCCACAGTAAAATTATATAATAAACTCAAGCACCACTTATGATTAACTTTCTCTATACCTCTCTTTTCTTCTTCACCCCGCTCATTTTTAGCCTAGTCAATTCCGAGCAATTCGAAATTCCTAAGATGTATTTTGTCTATTTTATGACTCTGGCCATACTGACTACCCATCTTTTCAATTATCTACGCGGCAAATCACCCCTAATTAAAATTACCCCACTTCTGTGGCCACTTCTAATATTTTTATTTTTCCAAACTATCTCTTATATTTTTAGTATTGATCCTCATACTTCCTTCTATGGCTATTATTCCCGCCTCAATGGCGGTCTACTCTCACTTTTTTGCTACACCATCCTCTATTTAATTCTCACCATCTATAATGACACCAAATTAACTTCCCAAATTATTCGTTACAGCCTGTTGTCAGGATTAATTATTGCCCTCTACGGCATTCTCGAGCATTTTGGTATCGACAAAAATCTCTGGAACAAAGATGTCCAAGCTCGTGTTTTTAGTACCCTCGGCCAGCCTAACTGGTTGGCCGCTTATCTCTGCATCCTCCTCCCCTTTTCCCTCGACAAATTTCTCTCTTCAAACACAAGGATACTTAATACTTACTACTTAATACTTAACACCGTCCTCTATCTCTGCCTTCTCTTTACCGGCTCCAAATCTGGCCTCCTTGCAGCAGTCATTTCACTTAGCATCCAAAGTCTCCTCTACCTCTCTAAAAACAAATTCATACCACCTCTTCGTTTTTACTTTTGTCTTTTTGCTTTTGTTTTTTTATCACTAGTGATTCCCAATCCCATCAAAGACTATTTCCAGTCCCATTTTATACCTAATACCAAATACTTGATACCTAATACAAATTTAAACATCACTCCGTCCGAGGATATCCGTAAAATAGTTTGGCAAGGCAGTGTCAAGTTATGGCACCAATTTCCCTATTTTGGCACCGGTCCGGAAACTTTTGCTTATTCCTATTATTGGACCCGCCCCGCCAGTCACAATCTGACCTCTGAATGGAATTTCTATTACAACAAAGCCCACAACGAGTATCTCAATTATCTGGCCACCACCGGTACTTTTGGCTTTCTATCATATCTTATTTTAATTTTTTCTATCTTATACTTAATACGTAATACTATCTACTTAATACCTTTTCTCTCTATTTTAATCACCAATTTTTTTGGCTTTTCGGTAGTGGTCACCTCCCTCTATTTTTTTCTTCTTCCAGCGATGATTGTTGTTCCATCAAATTTCAATATCACCAAATCAAAAAACATTTTATATTTTGTTATTCTAGTTTCTAGTTTCTTGTTTCTAGTATCAAAGTTATTTATGTATCTTCTCGCCGATATCGCCTATGCCCACCCCACCCCCACTACTCTCCGCTTTGCCCTCAACATCCGTCCCGACGAAGCCCTCTATCACAGTAAATATGCCCAGTTATTGGCCGAAAATGATGCCAACACTCACGACAAACAACATCTCACCACTATTGTTGAGTCACTAGGCTTAGCTACCAAGCTCTCACCCTTCAATTTAAATTTGTGGAAAGAACGGGCCCATACATACTATTATTTATCGACTATTGATTCTTCGTATTATGTCTACGCTCTCGACGCCATTACTAAGGCCACCAAATTGGCACCCACCGATGCTTCCTCATTTTATTTTCTAGGCAAACTTTACCAAAATATTTCCGATACCGACAAAGCCATTATTAATTATCAGGAGGCCATCCGTCTCAAATCCAATTACGACCACGCCACTTTTGCCCTCGGTGAACTTTATTATCAGCAAAAAAAATACGATCTAGCCCGTCCTCTACTCGATAAAACCCTTGAAATCGCCCCCCAGAATCCCGATGCCAAAAAATATTTAAACTTGATCAATCACTGATCCCTATTTACCTTGAGGCGTCTCTACAAAATTAATTACACATTACTTCCAAGCTATAAAAATATTTATTGCTTCTTTCTCAACCCCTCAAAATAATATCTCCCTTTCGGTAACCCTGGGATTCGCCGCATCACTTCTAAGTCAAATATATCTTGCACCAATCCCAATTTATTACCCACGTCATATTGACGGGCAATAATATCCATCTTTTCATTTGTCAGATCCTCTCCCGACCGAGCACGGATGATACATTCACCCGCCGCCAGTTCAGCCTTTAATAACGTATCTTTCATTATTCTAAGTCGACTATTTCATCTATGTTGATTTTTATTTTTTTATCTTTCTCCCAGCTATAGATATCGCCCTTTTCTTCCTTAATGTGGTCAATAAACAATATCCCATCTAAATGATCCAATTCATGTTGATAGGCAATCGCTTCTATTCCTTCCAAAATTTTGTTTTTTACTACTAGTACGAACACGCCTTGGCGTGTTCCTACAACTTCTTGCCATTGTGTCTCTATTTTCAAATATCTTTTGACCGATCCAAAAAGATTGGGGAATGACAGACACCCCTCCAGAAAATCTTCTTTTTCTCCATTGTCGTAGACCATCACTGGTCGCGTCTTCTCTCCAAATGTTCGGACAATTTTTGGATTGACGAATATCTTTAGTTCTCTTTTGTTACTCACTACCAATCCAAAAAATCTTTTGGCCACATCTATTTGGGGCGCCGCCAAACCAGCCGCATGTGCTCGCTCATTCGACAATATTTTTCGGAGATCATCGATATCGCCCAACAGTTCTTGATCAACCACGACTATTTCTGGAGTTTTTATCCTCAACACCTTAGTGGGATAATTCACAATTTTCTTCATACCTACCCTATTTTATCAAAAAAGTTATAATCAATCATGATTTCAGTTGTCTTCTTCGGCTCCTTCCAAAATTACTCAGTTCAGTTTTTAGAAAAACTCCACCAAAACTCAAATATCAAAATTGTCGCCGTCATCACCACTCCTCCCCGACCCGCTAATCACGGTGTAATTACCAAAACCGCAGTTCATACATATTGTGAATCAGAAAATATACCGATCTTCCCACTTGAAGATCTCAATAATATCCCCAACATTGACAAGCCTGACTTTATCGTTGTCGCCGGATTCGGCCAATTGATAAATGATAGATGGCTAAATTATTGTAAATACATGGCTATCAATTTTCACCCCTCTCTCCTGCCTGCCTATGCCGGTCGCTTCCCCATCGAATGGGCTATCCTCAATAGTGAAACTACCATCGGGCTCAGCCTCATCAAAATGTCTCCCCAATTTGATAAAGGCGATATTCTTGCCCAGAAATCTCTACAACTATTACCCACAGATACCAAAGAATCTTTGTATTTTCATCTCTATCAAATAGGTGCCCAAACATTTATCGAATCAATTCCCTCACTAATTTCCAGTAAAATCACCCCCACTCCTCAAACTGGTAGTGGATTTTATGCTCGTCAAATCACCAAAAATGACGGATTTATCGACAATCTTGACAATATTAAAAATAAGCTACGCGCCCTGAACCCTTGGCCCGGAGTTTGGACCTATGTTTACGACAAAACGGGACATCAGTTAAAAATGAAAATCATTTCCGTCACTCAAAATAATCAGAAAACAGAATTTGAAAACGTCCTTATCGAAGGCAAAAAACCTACTTTATGGTCTCAAATTTCCTCTCACTATTCTTTAACTAAATAAAATATCGTTCCATGTTTTATCCCCAGTTTTCCACCTAATTTAAAATTTAAAATTTTAAATTTGAAATTATTTTCTGTGCTTTTTATACTTAATTATCTATTATTTCACCCATCTTATTGACAAATAAATTTTGACAAAAGTTTGTTAATTCTCTTTAATTAACTAAAGGAGGAATCAATAATTATGGCAGTCAAAAAGAAAGCAAAAAAAGTAGCTAAGAAAGTCGTCAAAAAAGTAGCTAAGAAAAAAACCGTCAAGAAAGCTAAGAAGAAATAATTTCTGACAAAATAAAAAACGGCGCAATTAAACCTGTGCCGTTTTTTGTTTGACTTCGCGCTTCAGAGATTTGAGACACTTACTACAAAAACTGCCGCCGATTTTATTTTCCCCTACTCTTAAACTAACCTTGTGAATATTGGCTTTAAATGTCCGTGCGGTTCGATTTTGAGCGTGTGAACGATTGCGTCCAATTGCTGTACCTTTGCCGCATAAACTACATGTGTTACTCATGGGTTATACTATAACATGGATTTAGCCTTTTTGAATAGCCTAATTTTTTTTGTCGGACTGATTATCGCCATTACCATCCATGAGTTTTCCCACGCCTTTACTGCTGATTATTTTGGTGACCCCACCCCTCGATCCTATGGCCGAGTCACCCTCAACCCACTTGCCCACCTCGACCCCCTCGGAACTCTCATGCTCTTCGTCGCTCATTTTGGTTGGGGCAAGCCGGTACCTGTCGACCCCTACAATCTCAGCAAAAGAGAAGATATTCTCGTTGCTCTCGCTGGCCCCGCTAGCAATTTACTTTTAGCCTGCTTGTTGGCTGTTGTCATTCGATTTGTCCCCTTATCTTTCATCGCCATTTTTATCCAAACTAATATAGTATTAGCTGTCTTCAACCTCTTGCCCATACCCCCCCTCGACGGTTCCAAAATATTTTTAAATATTCTGCCTGAAAACCAATCTTATGAATGGCAAAAAGCCTTTGAACAATATGGATTTATCCTCCTCGCTGTCCTCCTCTTCCTCCCCATTGGTGGTTCCAATATCATCTCCCTAATCATCTCCCCTGTCATTGGCTTAATTCTCAATCTGTTACTTTGATTTTCCTGCCTCAATCATTCCATTTAGGTCCATCAACATCTTTTTGACTTCTGCTTCGCTCATACCGTGCCCCATTGCCCCCATCCCAATTGTTTCCATCTCCGCTGCAAAACAGCTGACACAATGAAATCCATAATCCTCAGTTAATATCTCCGCTACTGCCGGATATTTCTCCACCACCTCCGCTATCAATGTGTTTTCTGTAATATATTGTTTTGATTTACTTTTACTGTTCACTGTTCACTGTTAACTGTTAACTGTTTTATATTTCTTCTAGTCTTATCAGTTTCATTTCTCTTACAAAACTATCCTCAACCCTATTCCATATTTTTTTAAGCTCACAGTTGGCCACTCGACTGCACTCTTCATCACCGAGACACTTGACCATCCGCTTGTTTTCTCCCAAAGCTGCCATCAAATCATACAAATTTTTCTTCTGCCAACCTTCTACCAATTCATATCCTCCACTTTTCCCCTCGCGGCTAGTCACTATCCCCGCTCCTTTTAGTTTTCCGGCCAACTGTCCCAAAAATCTATAAGGCAATCTCAGCTTCGCAGCCACACTAGTCAGAGACACTGAACTTTGCCTATTTTTGGCCAAAAAAGCTATCAATATTATGCTATATTCTACTTTCTTAGGGATGGTTATCATATCTAGAATTTGGTATAATTATACCATCCTACCAGAGGCGATCTTTAAGAAGGTGTTTTTTCTAGCTAAACTTCTAAAATGGAAGGTATCGTGTTAGCAAGGCTTTGCCCTAGAAACCGACCCTCCACCGCGTTTTTAAGCGTGGAAAAGCCGCTATTGAAGCAACGCCTTTGGTGGGGTAACTTTCTCACAAACTAATTTAAAATTTTAAATTTGAAATTTATAATCAATTTTTAATGTTCTAATTTTAAAATTTAATCATTTTGAATTGATTAAAAATTAAAAATTGTGAATTAAAAATTATTCTCAATTTCACTCCACACCCTCTCCAACCCCCCTCTATTATTCTTTGCCTCTGCTGCTATTGTTGTCTTAAATTTATTTTTATATTTCTCTGGGTTCTCCACAAACTTAAGGAAAAATCTGGCCGCCGAATTTCCCTTTTCCCTTACCCAGCCCAATTTCTTTTTCTTAATTATTTCGATATTACCGTCCTCTTGTCCCCCAATATGGGTAATCGCCACAAAAGGTTTACCAATGGCCACCACATCAAATAAAAAATTGGGGCCGGCCTTGCCCATGACAATATCACTTATAGATAAAATTTTCGCCATATTGTCTATCCACCCCAAATTGATAATTTGTACTAAACTATCTCTTTTTAGTGTCTTGATTAACATCTTGTATTGGTCAATCGTGTTTTTTAATAAGGTATCAGTTCCTGTATTAAAAATAATGGCCACTTTTTTCTTCACCAAGAGTAGCGAGGGTAATAATTTTAATATCGAGTTTGTCCCTAGGCTTCCCCCACCAATAAACACCACCGGCCTCTCATCCCCAATGCCCAATTCACTTTTAACTGTTAACTGATCACTGTTCACTGTTAACTGTTTTTTGTACATCTCTTCCCTCACCCACCACCCAGTTTTAACTAGTCTTTTCCGCTCTATTTTATATTTTAGCCCCTCTTTCACTCCCACTTCATCATAGACAAAATTTACATCCGCCTCAGGTACAAAAGTAATTGGATTAATTGTCCATGGATCCGCCACCACTGTCATCAATTTGTACCTATACCCACCAGTTTTTCGTAGAGCTATCAATCCGTGTGACAGAAAAAAATATGATGAGACAATTACTTCTGGATTCATAGTTTTGACTACTTTTTCTAGATATTTGGTACCACTCTGATCCAGCACATCAAAAAACAGTTTTCGCAACGCCTCTACTTCCATCAATTTGTGATAAAAACGGTTGCCACTAGGCAAATAGCGATACATCAGGGTGTATATTTCATTAACTACCGACAAGGGCATCTTCACCTCCACATATTCCACGTTAACACTTTTCTGTTGGCCCAAATATCCGTAAATCGCTCTGGCAATCGCCCGATGCCCCCACGGCATATTATCTGTAAGTACCAAAACTTTCTTTTTCACAATCTATATTATCTCAAAAATTCTATGGCCGTAATGAAACAAAATCAGCAGTATCAATTATGCTCACTACTGCCTCTGCCCCCCGCAAACTACCTAGTGCAATCGTGTTATAAGTTACCGAAGAACTATCCACACCCTCCACCACTACATCACCATCTACCATTCCTACATATTGACTAGTTTTGCCCCCTTTATCCAAAAAACCTTTTAAGATGGCCAAATTATCAGGTATGTATTCTTCTTGTGTCGTCACAAACGTATTATAACAACAATTTTCAGTAGTTGGTACACTACCTAGCATTTCTATTTTTCCTACCTTTACCCTTATTTGAATTTTTATATGTCGTAGTCAAACTGTGACAATTAGGGCATAGCACTCTCAAATTTTCTAAAGCATTATTCATATGGTTCCCATCAATATGATCAATTTCCAATGGTACCAAGCCAGTAGATCGATTGATTATCCCCCATCCACATAGGCTACATTTGTTATTATTTTTTTCAATAAAATATCTTCTAATAAATGGCTTTAATACTCCATTCGTATTCAGTGGATAAACTTTCCCTTCAAGCCACGATGAAATATTTTGTTTTCTCGTATATTCATATTGACACTTCAACGAACAGAATATTCCAAAACTTGAGTAGTGGGGGCGAAATAATATTTTACAGTTCTTACAACAATATTCATCGTTTCTTCTTGACATAGAGATAATATAATATTATCACATCTCTACCATAGTAAATTTGTTATAATTTCACAGCGCCTGAGTAGCTCAGTTGGTAGAGCATCCCTCTTGTAAAGGGAAGGTCATGAGTCCAAATCTCATCTCAGGCTCATGTCTGGGTATGTATATATCCTAAAATCATTAAAGAATGATCGATATTATATCGGTAGCACAAACAACATATTTCGAAGATTAACGGAACACAACTCTAGTAAATGTAAATATACTTCCGAATCTGGACCTTGGGAAATTGTATTTAGTCAGGAATTTGAGACTATTAAATTGGCTAGACACATCGAATATATGTTAAAAAAACTAAAAAGCAAAAAAGTGGTTGAAATGATAATTGTAAAAAAGAAACTATTTGTTAAGAAAAAGGAAATGTAAATTGGTAGAGCAGTCCGAAAGCTTTCGGACAGGTCGTCAGTCCGAGTCTGACTTCAGGCTCCAGTTTTCATATTGACCTCAATCAATTTGGGAATTTCTCGTATCTTTATTTCCCCCTTCAAAAAAGCAATTAGCAAGTCATCTCCTAGTCCTTCTCCTGCTTCCAGCCTCCTCCCCGTAAAATTATTTATAAAAAGTATTTCCTTAGGCCTCTCTATTGGTTTTTCTAAGTAATCTCTCATATTATCATCCACAAACGACACTATTACTCCTTTATCAAACTCATAATTTTATCGACTACCACCTCCCCCCCCACCTCTTCCCCTACTGCCACAAAATCGGCATTTAAGTGCTTGGGGTCAGTACTGACATCAATTCCTGCCACCGCTGTCATATTCTCATCATTGATTCCATTGCCCACCGTCATTACATTCTTCATTTGCAGCCCCAGTTTTTCCACCAACTTTTGTAGCCCAGTTGCCTTATTGATTCCCTGTAGCCCAATATCGTAAGCCTCCTCGTTCCACCAACAATACAATTCATTCTCTGGATCATATTTTTTGACAATCTGCTCAACCTCTGCCACCGCCTGTTTACAATGCAAAGTTATCAAATACTCTTTTGGTTCAAAACCCAAAACTCGCGAATCACTCAATCTCCCCAACTCTTGCCTAATTTTTTCAATTTTGTCTTTTTGTTTTATACTTAATACATAATTCGTAATACTTGATACATCTATCTGTAAAAACATCCCTATCTCTGCCTGTAAACTATCAACTCTGTCTCCATAAGCATTCATCAAATAACTCATCGATCGACCGCTACTAATCGTTATATGAAATCTTTTTCTCAACACTTGTAATTTTTCTAAAAAATCAATTTGCGGTGGGTAACTCTCCAGTACCATCTGTCCATTTTCAAAAATAAATTCCGTCCCCTTCTTTTTACTCACCCCATCCCCATCAAAACAAATCACCTTGATATCGGCCAAATTTTCCACAGTCAATTCACTTATGGGCAAATTGAGGTTTGTCTTCATAATCAATTCTAGCAAAATTCACCTATGTTATACTCAGGCAACTATGCCCCAAACTACAGTCGAGGCCTATACCAAAAAAGGCAAGCCACTTTTCAAAGAACCAAAAGTACTTTCTGATCCTCACGCCAACATGATTCATATCATCAGAGTCCCAACTTATACCGGAGAAACAGTCATCATAAGTTCACATTTGTTGGTTCATGATACCAGATTCTCAAATGCTCATAGTCTGACCCAAGAAGCTACTCTTCCTACATTCTCAAACCGACGCACTGAACTAGTTGAATTATTCGGTAGTAAAGACAAAATAACTAGGGTTGTCCTAATTCCCCATGCAGACCTTCCTGTCACTCGTCGTCGAGCAGCCTATACCATTATCATCACCCGTCAGAACTAAACCTCAATCTTTTTCAACACCTCCAGTCCCAAATAAGCGCATTTCTTACGACTCGGAGTCAGTGTCACCCCCATCATTTTTTCAATTTCTGCCCCAGACATTTTCTTCACCTCACTCAATTTTTTACCAATTACTGTGTCGAGCAATATATCCACTGCCGCCATCGAAATAGCACAACCTCCACCTTCAAATTTGGCATCAACGATGACACCTTTTTCAATTTTGGTAAAAATTTTTAGACTATCTCCACAGGTCATATTGGCCTCACCGGCCTCTATTCCATCCAAAATTTTACCCTTATGATTCGGGTATTTATAATGATCCAATATTAGTTCTTGGTAAAGATCGTCCATGCCTCAATTAAACCATTAATTAATTCATCTATATCACTTTTATCATTATAAATCCCCAGACTAATCCTAGTAGTTCCATAAGGCAATCCCAATCTTGTATGAAGTGGCATGGTGCAATGATGCCCAGCTCTAACCGCCACATTATATTTTCTCCCCAAAATGTCAGCCATATCGTGTGCTCCAATATTATCTACAGCAATGGCTACCACACCCAATCTATTTTTATCATATCCGCTCCCAACTATTTTGATCCATTTTAATTCGGCCAATTTTTCAAACAAGTATTTGGTCACTTCAGCTTCGTGTCTCTGGATCTCATCAAATCCAATTTTATTTATAAAATCAATCGCCGCCCCTAGTCCAATCACCTGCGCAATCGGCGGTGTCCCCGCTTCAAACCTCTCTGGACCATCGGCCCAAGTCGAATTCTCTTCAAAGACCTCTTTTATCATTCCTCCACCATATCTTGCCGGACTCATTTCTGATTGCCTGTTGACCCTTGCGTAAAGCACCCCCACCCCAGTCGGTCCATACATTTTATGCCCCGAAAAGGCATAAAAATCACAATCTAGATCTGCCACATTTACCGGTATATGTGGTATTGCTTGGGCCCCATCCACTACTACTATAATATCCGGATTAATTTCTCTAGCTTTTTTTATTGTTTCTTTTATATTATTTACTACTCCCAACACATTTGAAACATGGGTAATTGCCAATATTCTAGTTTTATTCGTAATTTGCCTGTGCCCATTTGGGTATAATTCGTAATTCGTAATTTTTCCCATCTGTTGCCAGACTACAAAATTTGAGTGATGCGCCTCAATCTCCACCACCACCTCGTCTTCTTTTTTCAAACCCAGCCCTCTGGCCACCAAATTAATACTGTCAGTCGTGCCACTAGTAAAAATAATTTCCGCCTCATGTTTTGCCCCAATAAATTTGGCCACTTTATTTCTAACTTCTTCATATTCCCTCGTCGCTCGCTCTGACATTGGGTACAATCCTCGATGAATATTAGCGCTGTAACTGGTGTAATATTCCATCATCTTATCCAGTACCACTTGTGGCTTGAGCGCCGTCGCCCCACTATCCAAATAATGCAGCGTTGGGTTATTTTTAAATATTGGAAATAAATTTTTATAATTTTTCATGTTTTTATAAATTTTCGAAGTAATAGTTTTTGAGATGATTCAACGTGCGTCGCACATTGACCCAGCGAAAAAAACTTGTTACGAGAAAATTACGATAAAAATGCTTTAATAATTAATTTTACCGCTTCTGGTCGCGCCAGTCCCCGACTCATTAGGTAAAACAACTGTTCCTCATCAATTCTGCCTACCGATGCCGCATGCGATGCCCTCACCTCATTACACTCTATTTCCAATTCCGGCACCGCCACTGCCCGTGCATTTTTCCCCACCAATAGTACTTTCTGGCTCAAAAACCCCTCACACAATTCCGCCCCTTTTTCTATCTTGATTATCCCCTTCAAGTTCAAAAAACCATTAGCCATCACCACTGCCTTCACCTCTACAATCCCTGTTTGATGTGGTTTAATATAGTTAGACACAGTTGTCAGGTTTACCACCTCCCCCGCCTTGACTACCAACGTCTTCTTCAAATCCCTGCCTTCATAATTTAAATTAATTATTTTCATCCCACGCTCCCTTCCATTTGTAAATTAATTAATCTATTTAATTCAAGGCTATATTCCATCGGCAATTCCTTGACAATTGGTTCGATAAATCCATTGACAATCATTGCCTCTGCTTCATGCTCTTCAAATCCCCGACTCATCAAATAAAACAATTGTTCCTCCCCTATTTTGCTCACCGTTGCCTCATGTTCCAGAGTCACCTCACTCTCATCAATTTTGTTCACCGGATAGGTATCACTGCGACTATCTTTGTCCAAAATCAGCGCATCACAAACCACCTTACTTCTGGCATTTTTGGCTCCAGTCACCATCTGGACTAGTCCGCGATAACTGGCTCTACCACCACGAAGGCTAATAGATTTACTGATAATTCGACTAGTAGTATCCGGCGCCAAATGAATACATTTGCCACCTGCGTCTTGATGTTGTCCTTTGCCGGCTACCGCTACCGACAATATCTCCCCATGAGCTCGAGCCCCTGCCAACACCACTGAGGGGTATTTCATGGTAATTTTCGATCCCAAGTTACCATCAATCCATTCCATAATACCATCTTCTTCCACCCGAGCTCTTTTGGTCACCAGATTGTATACATTTGTCGACCAGTTTTGAATGGTAGTGTAGCGACACCGAGCATTTTTCTTCACAAAAATTTCTACTACTGCTGCGTGGAGAGAATCGGTGGTATAGATTGGTGCGGTGCAACCCTCTACGTAATGGACATACGCCCCCTCATCCACAATTATCAGTGTCCGCTCAAATTGTCCCATATTGGCCGAGTTAATTCGAAAATAAGCCTGCAATGGCAAGTCAACTTTTACCCCTTTGGGAATATAAATAAACGACCCGCCCGACCACACCGCCGTATTTAGGGCCGCAAACTTATTGTCCCCCATCGGAATTAGTTTTCCAAAATATTCAAAGACCAATTCTGGATATTTTTCTAGAGCCTCATCCATCCCACAAAAAATTATTCCTTGATCCGACAATCTTTTTAATAAACTCCCGTAAATCACTTCTGATTCATATTGCGCCTTCACTCCACCCAAATATTGTTTTTCTGCCTCGGGTATACCCAACCGGTCATAAGTTGTCTTGATATCCGCTGGCACATCCTTCCATTCTTTTTCTGTGCCCGCACTTGGCTTTATATAATAAAAAATATCCTCAAAATTGATGGTGGATAGGTCCGCCCCCCATGATGGCATTTTCAGTTCCAAAAACTTCTCGTACGCCTTTAGTCGCAGTTCCATCATCCGTAATGGCTCTTTTTTCATTCCTGATATCATCGACACTACTTCTGGACTAAGTCCCTTTTTTGACTTAAACACATAATTTTCCGGCATTGAGAATCCGTATTTGTATTCCCCATCCGGTTTCCATTCTTGCCCAGTCTGCTTCTTTGCAAATCTAGTCATTATTATATCCCCCAGCTTCTATCTCTTGAGCTAATTTTGGTCCGCCTTCTCTGACTATTTGTCCCTCAGCCATAATTACCACCCTATCTGCCGCCAAATACTTTAGGATACGATTATAGTGAGTAATTACCAACACCCCTATTTTTCGTTGTTTGGCCACCGCCGCCACTGTCCTCGCTATCTTTTGCAGGGCATCCACGTCCAGACCCGAATCAATTTCATCCAAAATAATATATTTAGGATTAAATACTAAAAGTTGCAATATTTCTAGTTTCTTTTTCTCCCCCCCCGAAAAACCATCGTTTAGACCTCTTTTAAGTAGTTCTGGGTTTAGTTCCAATAGTTTTGCCTGTTTTTCTATCCATTCTCTAAATTCAAGTAATTTTGTCCCTATCTTAGGATTTCTTTTTTTATAAAGTTGATACAAAAAACTATTTACCGTCAGTCCGGCTATTGCCACCGGATATTGGTTGGCCAAAAATAATCCCTCATTTGCCCTCTCGTCTGGACTCATTTCATCCATTCCCACCCCATCAAGTTCTATTATGTTGCGTTTTTTATTTTTTTTATCTGTTAACTGTTCACTGTTCACTGTTAACTGATACTTAGGATGTCCCGATAGTGCAAAGGCTAGTGTTGATTTCCCCGATCCATTTGGTCCCATAATCGCCACTACTTCTCCTGCTTTGACCTCTAAGTCAATACCCTTAAGTATTTCTTTTTGGCCGACTTTTACCCTCAATTTATTTATTTTCAACATACTCCCACTATTTTAGTAGGAGTATGAGTAATTTACAAGGATTTGATTCTTTACTGAGCCCAGAAAGGAACTTGAATCCTTGACCTTCCCCTTACCAAGGGGATGCTCTACCAACTGAGCTATCTGGGCGAATTGTTAATATTGGTACTGAATTATACTTGACCTGTCCGAAAGCTTTCGGACTGCTCTACCAACTGAGCTATCTGGGCGGTATCGATATTGTAACAAAAATTTTACTACTTACTCAGTCTAAGTAGCCTGTTTTTGTTATAATTCCTAAGTAAAGTCAAAATTAAATTTTATTTCGTAATTCGTAATTAATAATTTTTAATTGATTTTGGAGAGGTGCTCCGAATGGTAAGGAACTTGTTTTGAAAACAAGCGCCAGCAATGGCATGCAGGTTCGACTCCTGTCCTCTCCGCCAACCAGAAAATGGGGGCGAATTTAGCAAAATTCGCCAGCCAATATTGCCCTGAAATCCGAAATTTTTATCTTTTAAAACGAAGTTCGAGCCGATATTTTTTAAGAAACTTCTAAATTCATAAGGATTGTTTTTCTTTATTAATATTTTGGCAAGGCTTGCGGATAAAATCATTTCTCTCATTTGTTCGAGCCAATTATTTCCTTTTGATTCAAAATCTTTTAAATCCTGCTCGATACCAGTTTGTTGATTGATAAATAAATTTTTCTTGGTGAGGTATTGTTGATTATCAATCAAATTATCGAGTCGGAAATTTAGCAGGTCATCAAGTTTTCGGTTAATTTCTGATTTTTGAGTTACCAGATTTTGAATCAATGGTTGGGATTGGATATTTGCTTGATTGGTTTCTTGGTCTAACTCTACCAACATCTTTTTTACCCAACTTTTCGGCAAAGAAACTTTTTGAATCTTGGTTTTGATTTGGTCTATCAATTCCTCCTCTCGTAAATATTTTTCGGGACAATTACTTTTCTTTTTAGTACAGCGATAATAGTTATGTCCTTTTTGGGTTTCGGCGGTTATCAGGCAACCACACCCGCCACATCTCATTAGTCCCGAAAAAATAAACTCGTGTTTTCGTTGCCGATGTTTTTTGCCTCGGTTATTCATCACCTCTGCCACCAAATCAAAAAGTTTCTTAGAAATAATTGGCTCATGAACTCCTTTATACAATTCACCATTAAATCGAATCAGTCCGTAATAAATTGGGTTTTGTAACATAAATTGGACACGGGATTCTGATAAAGTTTTATCTTGATAACTTTTAAGGTTTGACTTAGCGAAAAATCCGGCGATACCTTTGAGGGTGCAATCGCCAGTCGAGTACATTTCAAATGCCTTTTTGATTAGTTTTGCTTTGGGAATATCAATATCAATTCCTTTGGTTTTACGATTATTGACATAACCAATCGGAGCAAAAGACGGCCATAAACCATTCCTTAGTTTTTGTCTGATTCCTCGCCGGATATTTTCGCTTAAATTATCAACATAATATTTACTCTGACCAAAGGCAATATTTAACATAAACTTGCCTTGTGGGGTTGAGTCAAACCAAAAAGTAGGAAACTTTAAATCAAGAATTTTTCCCGTGTCCAATAAATAAATGATTTTCCCGCCATCAATTGAGTTTCTGGCCAATCTATCAGGGTGCCAAGCCAAAATGCCCTGTGCTTCGCCTTTTTCCATTCTCTCAATCATTTGATTAAAAACAATCCTTCCGGGTTTCTTGGCAGTTTTTGCCTCGGTGAACGAGGCAACGATTTCAATTTTTTGAATTGTGGCAAATTCTTTTAGCTCAGCAATCTGATCACCAATACTTTTTATTTGTCTTTCTTCACTGTCGGTTGATTTTCTAGCGTATAAAAAGTATTTCATTTTTTTAAGCCCGCATTTGGCCCAGTTTTAAAAGATAAAAATTTCGGATTTCAGGGCAATATTGGCTGGCGAATTTTGCTAAATTCGCCCCCATTTTCTGGTTGGCGGTGTGCATTCGAAAATATTCGAACAGATTTTCAAAATTTATAATGACGGGCGGAACTCGCCCCCCTCCGATTTCCGCCCGATGGAAAGTGAGGATTTCAATAAAACTGCCAAAATATCGGCTCGAACTTCTTTTGGGCCAAATGCGGGCTTTTGAAAAAATGATAAAAAATACTGACATAATGCTAACTATAGTATGTAGAACTAAAGTTAGCAAGTGGTTATAATAATCCGCATAATGAAAAAACAAATATTAGTAAAATTCGGACAAAGTGTTAGACAAGAAAGAGAGAAACAGGGGTTGTCACAGGAGGAGTTGGCTAACAAGGCCAAAGTACACCGAACTTACATTGGAATGATTGAAAGGGCTGAGAAAAATATTACTCTGGCTAATATCGAAAAAATCGCTAATGCTTTAAAAATGAAGATTAGTAACCTACTAAAACAAGATGAAGATTAGCCAATTATTTAAGTTAGACAAAACCCAGTTTGAACTTGATTTTGTTGATGTGGATATAGAACATGATAATTGGTTGTTTCTCGACCCTTTTTTTATTTCGACACGAAATGATCCCTGGTCGGTAGATGCAACGAGAGTTATTAAATCTTTTTTTCAGTACATCATAGATTTGACAAAATCCGGAAATGTTAACCAAGCTAAGGGCTACTTTACTCATTTGAACGAACCAAACGAAACCTGCTTGGGAATGTCAAAAGGTAACCCCAGGGGGAATGGTGTTGGAAATGATAACGCTGAAAAGATTTTTGATAGCTTGTTGACTAGTAAAGCTATGGAGACCGGATTAGTAGAAAACCTAGAAGATTCTGCAATTTTTATTGACGGAATTGCTAGAGATAAGGTATCTGACGTCACAACAAATATAATCAGACGTAATTTAATCGAATATACAAAAAATCAATGTGATCTATGGGGAATACCAATTACAAATAATTGTCCGTCTGGGTTCTATTGGAACCAAAATTCTAAAAAGTGGGATCAGTCCTATACAGAAAGGTTGGTAATTAACAATAAATTGTTTCTACTTGTACCCAAGAATTCGGTTACATTTTATAAGGATTATATCGACCAAAAATACTATCAACATTATGTTCTAAATTTTCTTCAAGATGAACACATGAAGAACAATAGTCCTTTAGTTCAGCATAGGAAGCTAAAAGACGGAACAATCCATAGTTTTGTTACCAAGAAAGACATTAAAGAAAAAGATTCACCTTTTTCCAAGGACCTCTTAAGAGAATTTACACGTAAACATCCTGATATATTCGCGAAATTTAGAAATGAAAAAAAGGGATCAGTCAAACCTCTAAGCAATGAGCAGCTAACTAACATAAGTCTTAATGAAGTCGTCGAATATTTAGTTAAGTGTCTAGATGAGATACGACCCGGAGGTGACGAAGCCTCCAAATATCATAGATTAATGATTGGAATCTTAGAACTAATTTTTTATCCACATCTAACAAACCCAATAAAGGAAAGAGAGATAAACGAAGGAAGAAAACGAATCGATATTGCAATGGATAATGCCGCAACAAACGGTTTTTTTCATCAACTACATGATATTCACAAGATATCTTCCAGGTTTGTTTATATCGAATGTAAAAACTATTCGGATGATCCAGAAAATCCTGAATTAGATCAGCTATCGGGAAGATTTTCCGTAAACACTAGCAATTTTGGCATATTAGCTTGCAGGGTGGTAAATAATAAAAAACTTATGACTCAAAGGTGTATTGATCTCTATAAACAAAAAAAGGAGTTGATCATCGTATTTGACGATGGGGAAATAAAAGAAATGTTGAACCACTTACTAACAGATTCATCCTATATAGATTCCTGTCTTTGCAACAAAAGAAGGGAAACAGAACTTGCATGATTTTTATTGCAGCCTTTCATAGTCCACGGTGATTAAATATTATATTCGTGACATAATACGTAAGAATGAAATATTCAAATAGACTTGGCGAAATCAGTAACGAGCAACTACAAAAGGCTTTAGATAAATTAAAACTTGGGAAATTTGTAAAAGCAGAACCGATAGGATTTGGTAATTTTGGCCAAAATCTTTTTCTAACGAGTGATAAGGGTGAGTTTGTATTGAGAGGTAAGCCCCATTATCCGTGGCAATTCCCAAGTGAACAATTTATGGCCAATCTGTTTCATGAAAACACTAAAGTTCCGGTACCTTGGCCTTATTTAGTTGATGGGGATATGGGTATTTTTGGTTGGAGTTATTGCATTATGCCAAGACTTCAAGGATTGCAACTTAAAGATAAGGCTGTTTACGATCAATTGCCTTTGAAAGATAAGCTTGAAGTAGCCCAAGCTTTGGGGGAAAACTTAGCCGAAATGCAAAAACTTACCTGGGAATTCAGTGGTAAGTATGATTTGGAATCAAGAACAATAAAACCTTTAGAAAAACCATGGGATCAATGGGTTATTGATTTCATTGACGACTTGGTATCTAAAAGCGCGACTTACAGCGACAAAACTCCCAAGAAGGATGTGGAATGGATAAATCAGTTAATTGAGACTGGGAAGGAAGCACTACAAGCCCCATTTACGCCAACCTTTGTGATGCATGATTATCAAATTAGTAATATGGTGGTTGATAAGGTAAATGGTAAGTGGCAAGTAACTGGACTTTTTGACTTAATGGAAAATTATTTTGGCGATGGTGAATCAGACCTAAGTCGGGTATATGTGGCCTACGCTGAGGAAAATGAAACTTTAGCCTATGCATTTTTAAATTCTTATCTATCTAAAATGAAAGTAAGACAAGGATTTGAGAAGCGATGGCCAATTTACATGATTCTTGATCGAATCGTGGTGTGGGAATGGGCTCAAAGAAACGGGAAATGTTGGTGGAAACAGGAGTACACATTTAGAGAATGGGTAGAAGGCAATACTTTACTTGACGTTAAGAGATTAATAATCAAGAAATAAATATATGGATCAACAAATATTTATGAATAATATTAGCCCAAAACAAATAATTACTGATTTTTCCAATAAAAGAAAAAACCCTGTGTTGTTTTTAGATATTAAGGAAGTCGGTAAAAATGTTGCATTATTAGTATCCGAACTGTTAAAAGGTAAATTTTTTGATTCTCTCGATGTAGTCTTGCAAACCCCAGGTGGAAATATAGATGCTGCTTTTTTAATTGCAAAATTAATTAGAAAAAGCACTAAAAACCTCACAATTTTTGTGCCTTTGTATGCTAAAAGCGCAGGAACATTGATCTGTCTGTCGGCTGACCATCTTTTGTTAACTGATATATCAGAACTAGGCCCGCTAGACACACAAATATTTGAACAACAAGATGGCGGGCAATCGCAATATGTATCCGCTCTAAACGGGTTTAAAGCCTTGGAACAGGTGCAACTGCATTCAATTGAAACTCTCGATATTACAACGAAGCTCTTACTTTCAAAAAGTTCAATGAAGATTTGTGAGGCTGTAGAACTGGCTTCCGATTTCTGCGGAAAAACTAGTGGAAAACTGTATCAGAAACTTAATCCGGCAAAAATTGGTGAGTATGCAAGGGCGTTAGAAATTGGTGAATCGTATGGAGTCACGATACTTAATAAGTATTGTAAATGGGATAGACAAAAAGCAGAAATGACTGTAAAAATTCTGGTAAAGCAGTATCCATCACACGAGTATGTAATTGATCTTGAGGAATTAACTGACTTGGGAATACCCGCAGAACTTATTTGTGACGAACTTGTTGATTCCGTAAAAATATTAAGGAATTTGATGTTACAATCTGCCGAGACACAAGTAGAGCTAATTGAGCCAACAACGAATCAAAATACTACTCTACCAAATACTACCCCACCTGTCTCTATTAGTGGTAATATTAATATAGATGATAATGAAAGATTGGCGAGATAAAAACTTAACAAAAGTAAGAAACAGTAAGACAGATTCGGTGAGAGATGTTTTTAAGAGAGAAATACTAAATACCAGAATAGTTATTTCGGGAATTCTCAGAGAGCAAGACGATAAATATCGTCAAGAAAATATTGTGAATGGTAGTATTAAGTCGCCACTAAGTTGTATTTGAATTTGTCATTATAAAATTAGGAACAAAGTTTAATAGGGTATAATTTATCTATGACTTCCAAAAAAATAGCAACAATTTTATTAGTCGTTGGTATAGTTGGGGCTTTGAATAACTCAACAGCCTTATCAAATGGAGGAATCGGGGCTTTATCTTTATTTATCGGCTCAATTTTTGGTGCAGTATTGGGTTCAGATATAGGTCGATTAATTACAATGTTAGTTGATATTATTTGTAGAGCCTCACTTATTTTCTTTATTTTAGCCGCCATTTACTATTACAAATCGAAAAAAGAAATCTAGTTAATACTTCAATTTTTGAAAACGAATCGTAATAATAGAGGTATAATCGCATTGTGAATGCTAATTTAAACACAAAGGTTAAACCCCTATTTAATTGCTTAAAAGGCTATTATGAAACAGCACCTGAATCAGGATACTGTAGACATCCACCAATTTGGGAAAACTACAATAAGACAATTGATGAACTAAATAATATAACTTCCGTCAATTACGACAGATTTAAAATAACTAATATAAGAGATGATGCAGGTGATCAAGTTGTAGATGTAAATGAATACAGACAAAAATTATTAGGTTTGGTCAAATATCTCGAGGGTGAATATGATTTTTTTGAGGAAACAAAAAGCAGCTCGGGTGTAATCTTTAATAATAATCAGACTCAAAACTTACATTTAACCATTGTTTTAGAGTTTCAAACTTTGGTCGATAAAAAATTATATGGCTCAAAACTCGATGAACAAGAAAAGGGTTATTTGGAGAAAATTAAAGAGCTATTGCCTGGAATAAAATCAATAACAGAAATAGTCAATTTAATTCTTTCCTTGGGTAAGACAATGGGATTGACCTTAGACCAGATAACAAAATTGTTTACATAAAAGCACGAGAAGTAATATTTATTTTTTGTTATTACATAAAAAAATTTGCCACAATTAAAAAATTGAAATCGTATTGAAATCCTCACTTTCCATCGGGCGGAAATCGGAGGGGGGCGAGTTCCGCCCGTCATTATAAATTTTGAAAATCTGTTCGAATATTTTCGAATGCACACCGCCAAAATGAAAAACAATCTCCCCATCCGTGCAGTCAAAGCTGTTATCCGAAACAAGAAAGGCGAGATATTATTGCTTCAGAGAAATCCCCAAATATCTCTCCAAGATAACTGGGACCTTCCTGGAGGGCTAGTCGAAACTGGAGAAAACTTCAAGAATGCTCTCATCCGCGAAGTAATGGAAGAGTTGAATCTAACAATCAACATCACCAAACAAGCAGGCAAGTGGCATTTTATCCGATTCAAAGACAAGCAATTAGTACATGTCCAAAACTACCACTGTACTGTTAACAGTGGCGATATTCAGCTCAGTGAAGAACATCACGACTATAAATGGGTAAACCCTTCTGACATTCGAAAGTATTTAGTAAAAGACGACAGCTTTTATACTGCTATAAACTAGGCACTATTATCTCCCTACCACTTTTCCCACCACCATCGACAACACGCTCATCACCACCGAAGCAATTAGAGTAGTGGCAAACGAATTACTCTGGACCCCTGGCACGATTTTGATAGCAATCTGCAGTACTATTGCATTGATAACCAGCGTAAACAAGCCCAAGGTTAGGATATTTATCGGTAGTGTCAAAATCAACAGTATCGGTTTTACCAATATATTAAATAACCCCAAGACCACCACCAATACCAACGCCCCTACAAAATCCCCCACTATAAATCCGGAGACAATATAAGCAGTTGCCAAAATAACCAATGCTCTAAAAATCCAACTGGTCAATATCTCCATAGACAATTATATCTAATTTCCGCTACATCTTCCATCGATAATCTGCTAACCTTAATCGTGAATATTCATCGTCAAAAACATCACAATACTATTTTATTTATCCTATTTTTTGTCGGTTTTATTATCTTCTCCCAGAGTTCACTTTTTATTAGCTTTAGTAAAATTCTCGACAGCTTCCCCTTTTTTGGAGCAATACTTGCCGGCCTGTTATTTGCCTCAACTTTTACGGCCATCGCCGGTGGCCTAATCTTAATACATTTGGCCATCATCATTAATCCCCTCGCCCTTGTCTTACTGGCCGCCCTCGGAGCAGTGACCTTTGATACCTTAATATTTATTTTTTTTAGAAAACACGTCAGTGCTCACATTAGTGATATCTACTACGACCTTCGTCATCATGACCATTTCAAAAAAATCACCCACACCAAATACTTTGCTTGGACCCTACCGGTTATTGGTGCTCTCATTATGGCTTCACCCTTGCCTGATGAATTAGGTATTAGCCTCCTTGGACTATCTTCAACCAATATTTCTCGCTTCTTACTAATTTCGACACTCTCTCATTTTGTCGGTATTAGTTCTGTCATCGCCGGTTCCATACTGCTCTAAAATGTTACTATTAACTGTCGACTGTAAACTGTTATCTGTTAACTATAATAATGAATATTCAAATCATCGGCGACAACTTTAATGTTTCTGATAACACTCGTCACTTAGTTGAGGAAAAAATTGGCTCTCATCTCGATAAACTGCTCACCAAGTTTGATCCAGAATTTCATTCTGCCCTAATTCGCATTCAAAAAGATAAATTTGATAATTATCTCGTCAACTTGGACATGAATTTACCTGGCAAAGAACACATTTATGCCGATACTACCCACAAAATACTCGAATCAGCCTTAATTGACCTCTCACAAGAGGCTGAGGTTCAAATCCAAAAATACAAAGAAAAACTTCATTCATGATCCCACTTTTCTACCAGTTAATTGAGGCCTACCATCCCCAAAGCTATTCTCCTCCCTCAATCACTTTAATTTCTGATGTTTCCACCCCATCAGTACTTGGTGTAGCCACCTCCTCCATTGTCACGCCCCAAAATATTGGCGGTGAAGGACAAGTCTACACCATCGGCTTTTTGGGCGACTCCATGGTTCAAACCCTCGGCGAGGATCTCCAGTCCATCAAAACATCTCTCTCCCAGCTATTTCCCCGCCATGTTTTTCATCTAATCAATCGAGGAACGGGTAGCCAAAATATTGAATATGGTCTCAATACCGAGCTCCCCCTGCTTCTTGACCAAAAACCCGATATTATAGTGGTTGAATCATTTGCCTACAACAATTTTGGCAACACCCAAACTGGTTATGATCGCCATTGGCTGGCTCTCGGAGCTATTACCTCCACTATCCGCCAAAAATTACCCCAAACAAAAATTATAATTGCCACTACCATCGCCCCCAACTCAATAGTTTTTGCCAACGGTGTCAAAGACCTCCAATTATCATCTCTTGATAAAGTTGAAAAAACCAGCACCATTAAGCTCTATCTTCAAAACGCCATCAATTTTGCCACCTCACAAGGATTTGCCCTTGCCGATGCTTATCATCCCAGCTTAATTAACAATGAAGGTTCCCGACAATACATCAATTCAGTTGACAACATCCACCCCTCTGCTGCTGGCGCTTCACTTTTTGCCAATGTCTTGACTCAAACAATCAGTGGCCGTCGGTTGATTGACTAACCGGACTCTAGGCATGTTTAAAGCCTGCACACTTCTCCGATCTTCTTCCATCATTCGTTGTGCCTCCTCAACGCCCACCTCTTTACCCACCCACACTGGTTCTCTACCCAAAGGACCCCATGTCCACTGCCCCCGATGAACTAACAATTTTACTTTTTCATCTGCCATATTATTTATATGATCGAACTAATAATCCTCCACAAGCACAAGGTAGCTCTTGGGGAATTTTTTTTAAAGCATCGTCCAATCTAAAATCCCTAGTCAACCTAAAATAATCCATTTTTGTCACCTCGCCACTTACTCCCAACACTTCACACCTCAGGGCACTCTTGCAGTGGACATATGGAGTCACTACTCTCACTGTAACAACCTTCTGCTCTGTTGTATCCATTTGGGGTATTCTAACATGCTTGATAATAGCCGTAAACTTGGTAAACTACCTACATGGCCAAAGCAAAAAAAACACCTCGTATCTTGATCTCCCTCTGCTGTGCAGTTTGTGGTGCTCAAAATTATCTGACCGAAAAAAATAAAACCAATACCCCCGACAAACTAAAGTTTGTCAAATATTGTAACTGGTGTAAAAAACGCACTGATCACAAAGAATCAACCAAATTAAAGTAAATTATGCCCACAGTTACCGATATATTAGTTATACACAGCGACTTAACCCAACAAGTTGAAAAGGCGGCGATCGATTTATCCGGCTGGGCTCAGATGATCGGTGAAGGTAGTGATGTACCCAGTTCACTCACAGAGACTCTCGATTCCAAAAGACAACACTTAAACGAATTAACTATTCTCCTCCAACAATTTGAAGCTAGACCAGTCCAACTCTAAGAGTCTTGAAAACATTTATATTTCCCCTCTCGAACTCTGCAACCTCAGTTGTCTCTATTGTTATACCCATAAAACCAAAAGTATTTTAACCAACAGCCAGATTTTAGATTTTGTCAAAAATTATAACTCGGAACTCATAACTCGTAACTCTAAACTCAAGTCAATCATATTTTGTGGCGGTGAAGTCTTTACTCTTCCAAAATTTACAAATCTAGTTAATCAACTACTCTCTCAAAACATTTTTATTTCCATTATTACCAACGGTACTATCGACAAACTGGACGAGATAAGTGAACCCCACAACTGTCAATTAATTGTCTCCTTTGACGGACCGGAACAGATCCATGATCAAAATCGAGGCGAGGGCAACTTTGCCAAATCAAAAGCATTTGTGGAGCACGCTCTCTCCCTCGGCTTTCCTGTCGAAATTTTTTATTTAGTCACCAAAGACTCATACCCACACTTTAAGACTTTCCAACTTTTCGACTTACATATCACCTATCTCACCGACCGTTTAGGCTCATTAACCAGAGAACAGGTGTCGGAAATTCGCCAAAACTACCCCTGCTATCCTCCCAAAGATTTTGGTTGCAATATTTTTTCCCTCCAATCTGATGGCAAATTTTACGGTTGCTGTGAATCCACTCGTTCCATTGGCTCTTTAACTGATCCTCTCGACAAAATTCTCGCAAAATACACTGATATAATTACCCAGCATCCCCTATGCTCTGACCCAAATTATTGGTGTGACCTAAAACCCCAATAGCTTTAATTTTTCTTCCACTGCCTCAAACGAAAAATTTTTTCTGGCAATTTCAAAATTCTTATTAGTAATATTCCTAACTTTTTCTTTATCTGTTAGCACACTTGCCACATCTTTGACTGTTTTATTGGTGATTCTTCCGTTTATGGCAATCGTTTCAAATCCCAAGGGCTCTAAATCTTTTTTATAAACAGGATATCTATTTACAAAAATTGGAATTCTAAAAAATGCTGCTTCAATAAATTGATTACCAAAACCCTCGACTGCTGATGGATATGTCGTCAAGTCACAGTTATGAAAACAGTCCCACAAGGTATATGTTTGAACACCATCTATTATTTCCCTTTTTGCTCCAACTCTACACCCAATAAATTTTACCCTAACTCCCTTTTGTTTTGCCAACTCCTCTAGTTTTTTAATATAATTTCCAGATTCATCTCCATCCCTACCCGCCAATACCAAAACAATCCTCCGATTGTTTAGCCTTGATACCAACTCCAGAGAAAGCTCAATCTGTTTTCGGGGGACAATCCTAGTTGCTTGTAAAAAAACAATGTCTTTCTTAGTTATCCCAAAATCATTGCGCCATCTCGCCGAAAATCCGTTTGAATATACTTTTTCATTATTAAAGTCAAAGCAATCACCTATCACAACCGACTCGATTCCACACCTCTTTTTTAATTCAGTTGCTGTCAAACTATTAATAGTCACATGTTTAATTAGAGGATTTGTTGGTGGAAAAAATTTCTTAAAAAAAGCAAAGCAACTAGACTTTAGGTATCTTTTTCTCTCCCACCAAAAATCATGATGTCTGGCTACTGTCGGAATTTTTAGGTCAGTTATCACTCTCTCCAATGCTACTGCCAAGGGAAAGTGAATAGGCAAACTAAAGACATTGGCTACTACCAGTACATCTGGTTTTATACGATTCAACTCGACTCTCAGAGACCCCTCTATCTTGCCGGCCAAACTATAAACTTCCCTCTCCACCTTTTTATAGGCTACATGATTATCGACTATCTCTTCATGAACCCAGTATGCCTCTGGATAGGTAAAGTGCATTTCCGGAATTACTATCCCCGATCCATCCAGTTCACCGGCTATAAATACTACTTTATGTCCCATTCTTGTCAGAATCTTTTTCCAGCGCTCCGCCTCCAAACTAACCCCATCATTCCCTGCCACTCGAAATGATACAAAACCAATTTTCATCTACTCCAATATATAATCAGACTACATGGATATCAACCAGCTACTCAAAACCACCCGCCAATATTTTTGGGACAAAGAGTTCACCGAGGTCGAAGTAAATTATCTCAACCGTTCCCTTCCCCTCGAACCAAATCTTTATTCGTTCAAAGTAAATGACTGGTATCTCCCGACATCTCCCGAGTTTGCCCTTAAAGAATTATTGGCCAAAAGTCCCCAAAACTGCTTTGCTATTGGTCATTGTTTTCGCAATTTAGAATCGACCAGCCTTTGGCATACCCCCGAATTTTTGATGCTCGAATGGTACGAAGTCGGCAAAAATCTCGAGGATCTAAAACAGTCCACCCAAGAATATATTCACCTGTTTTTGCCAAATATAAAATTTTCTGAATTCAAAATCCCTCCAAATAATTTTGACAACGAACCTGATTTTAATCAATTTTTTCTAAATGTTGTTGAACCCAGTCTTCCCCACGATGGCGCAGTGTTTGTCACTGGCTATCCTGCATTTCTTAGTCCACTTGCTCAACGAAAACCACACGGAGTAAATGGTTTTTCCGAAGCTTTCAACACGCCAGTATTGACTGGCGAGGAAAAATTATTTACGAGTGTAAGGTTTGAGTTGTACATAAACGGTATAGAAATAGCCAATGCTTGCGAGGAAAATAGAGATGCCGAATCAATTAAGTCGGCTTTTTTACAAGAAGAAAAATATCGACTAGAAAATCACCTTCCCACCCACCCCATCTCTGACAAATTTGTAGAAAACTGTAGTAATATTCCTTTATGTTCCGGCATCGGACTAGGAATAGATAGATTATTAAAAATAATAAATGGTGTTTACTAACAAATCTTTGCTCCCAACCCCAGAAATGGGTCAAGAAGTCATGGCCCCAAAGTGGCTGACAGAGTCCCTTCAGGAACAGATAGATAACGCCAAACTCGCCAGAACCGATTTCATCAGCGGACTTCCAAACAAACTCGCTTGGGCCGAACGGCTAGAAGAACACAGGCTTTCACGCCATCCTCTAACAATCATGATGTTAGATCTCGACCGCTTTAAAAAAATCAACGATACTCACGGCCACCTCAAAGGTGATACCTGCATCAGAGACACAGCTACCATAATCATGTCCAGTGTTAGACCAGATGATTTTGTAGCCAACACTGGTGGCGATGAGTTTGCCATAATCTTGGATTGTTCCACTGACGACCCTACAAAAATTATTGAAATCGTGAAGTCAAGACTGACGAAACAGTTTCAAGAATATAACACCCATAACGAAGTAGAATTACACTTCTCAGTTGGTTCAGCTATTTCAGTATATGATCAAAATAAACCTCACGACACGTATCAAACTTTTCATAAAGCTGATATTGCAATGTACGCGGAAAAAAATAATAAATAATATATAATAAACATATGGCACAACAGCAACAAAAAAATACTCGGGTCAAGGCTCCCCAAAAACCACTTATCCCCAGCTTCCAGCCTCCCCAGTTCCAAAACTTCAAAAAACCCCTCTTTGGCAAGCAACAAAGTTTTGCTACTGCCTTTAGAACTCAGAGTAAGGGTGGCGGAGGAAAATAATATAAAAAACTTTGTTTTTTTATCAATACTAAGCATTTTCTTATTACCCTTTCTTTTTTTAGATCAATTCCGTCCTGATTCTATTCCCAATCCTACACCACCCCAAGTCCTCGGTAACAGTATTATCCTCCCCTCCAGTAATTCTAAAAGAATTGAGGTTGACTTGACCACCCAAAGGCTCTATGCCTATCAGGATAATCAAAAAATTTTTGACTATTCCATCTCCTCAGGCACTTGGAACCGTACTCCCAATGGTACTTTCACTATTTGGACCAAGATCCGCTCTCAAAAAATGTCTGGCGGCTCCAAAGAATTGGGTAATTATTATTATCTTCCCAATGTCCCCTACATTATGTTTTTCTACAATGACAAAACCGCCAAAAAAATAGGCTACAGTATTCACGGCGCCTATTGGCACAACAATTTTGGCGTCCCTATGAGCCATGGCTGTATCAACATGCGTCCCGATGAATCGGCACTAATCTATAATTGGGCCGAGGTGGGCACACCCATTACCATTAGTGGCAAATATAGTCCTAGCTTATCCCAGAAATAACCTATTTTTGTGTTATAATTAGCCTAGTTTAAGTGTTTTCAAATTATGACAAGTGTAAACAACAATATCAAAGTCGGTAGTTATCTCATTGATTCCAATCAGGTCTATGAAATCTACAAAATCGCCGAAGACCGACTTTATTACCGACCCGCCATTGCTGGGGGTAATCACGCCACTGTCACTGGCTCCATTCCCGCTGCCAATATTGATGCCGCTGGTTTTAGACCCCTACTCGATGCCAAACAAATCAGACAATTCTATATCGATTTAGTCAAGTCCAAACCACTGGATATCCCCATCGACTCAAAACTCTACAAAGACTTGATCATCAGCAACGACCCCTTCAAAATTATTCCCCTGCTCAAACAATTATGGAAGAGCAAAAATACCCCACTAGTCAATTTTTCTGGGAGTAGCCGCGATACCCTTGAAGACATTATTTCCCATCTCTCTCTCGAATTTTCTCTATCAACAGATAAATCCCCAGACTCTATTCGCAAAAAAATCCTCGCCACCCTGACCAGTAAATAATATATACTAGGTCATGAAAAAAGTAGTTGTCGGTATAATTGAACGAGAACAAGGCGGTATTAAACAATATTTGCTAATCAGTGCTACCAAAAATTTTGGAGAATTTACGGGCTTTTATTATCCTTCAGGTGGCCACATGGAAGATGGTGAAAATGAACAGACCACTGTTACTAGGGAAATAAAAGAAGAATTAAATTTAGATGTATTGCCCACCCAGAGAATTGCCGAAACTGCAGGTGACATCAAGGACCAAATTACCTATTGGTGGTTGTGTCAAATTACCGGAGGTGAAATACAAGTTCAGAAAGAAGAAATTGCCGATGTCAGATGGTTTTCTGAGACAGAAATTAGAAATAGCCAAAATATTTGGCCCGCTACCAAAAAGGTATTTTTAGATTTTATCTTTTCCCTGTCCCAAAAATAAGCGCCGTGGCTGTCCCCTTCACTCCTATCCCCACATAATTCCAGCGATTATTTACCTGATTATCATCATGTGGCTTGTCCCCCGCATAAATCCATTCGATCAAATGGACTCCCAACATGTGGTATCCATAGCTAATATTTTCCCCGAGCCAAGTAAACCCCAATTTGTCGTAGCCATCTTCCTTTTCCAAAAAATCAGCAAATCCCTTGTGGCCATCGGTCGTCCGAATTGAATTCAAATAGTTTGCCCTCTGTTGAGCATAATTGGCTAAGTTATCATTCCATGTTAGTCTCTGCGATCCTCGTCTCACTCGATAATCATTTAGTGCCGCTAGTATCTCTGCCGGTGTCCCCATTCGCTCATCTTGGGCCACCCTCATCGTCCATGTATGTTCATCAATCTGATTTGCCACTCCCCACTTGTCCGCCGTAGTGTCAACGAAGGTGGAAGCCCCAATGGGTTTTACCACTGTTGGCACCACTTTTTTTGTTGGAATTTGGGTATTGGTACTTGGAATTTGTTTGGAAATTGGCAATTGGTTATTGGAAATTTTTACGTCATATCCTGCTTGTGGATCCAATATTTTTTGGTTCCACCAGCTCGCCACCCAAGCCATCAAAATCAATATCCATTTCATTACCTATTTTACCTTACATTTTCTATCGTATTCTGAATCCACAAGTTATCCACAGCAGAATGAAATCGATAACCGTTGGCAGCACTATCTCTCAAGTCAGCTCTACCTACAATTACCTTGCCTTCTTCTGAATGTGATCTAGTAAACAATATCTGGCCATCTTTTACTTCTCGTGTTTCCAGGGCATTGGCCGGAATTTTCCCTCCATCTTTTTGAGTATGCCAAGCCCGAAAGGATGTTGACGGACCATTTAATCTGTACTGTGTCACTTTTAATACATCTGCGCCTGCCATGTCAAATTATACACTAATTAACTTTTTCGTTTTTTATGCTTGGAAATTTTTTATAAATCAGTAGGCAGGCCCACGAGGATTCGAACCTCGAATGGAGATTTTGGAGATCCCAGTGATAACCATTTCACTATGGGCCTATTCTCAAAGAGTCTCCTGATTTTATCAAAATATATGTATAAATGTGTAGTCAAGCATATCTATTATTATGTACCACAGTCATATACAATGTATTTATGAACACCACTAACTCAAGCTTAAAGGATCGCGCAAAATTACTCAGAAAAGAGGGCCACACATATTCCCAAATCAATTCCATTCTCGACACCTCAGTTCCAAAAAGCACTCTATCCAGTTGGCTAAAAGACATCCCCTTGTCAAAAAAAGCCGTGTCAAAAATACAAAAAATCAACAATGACAACCTAATTAAAGCCAGAAAATCTGCTATCAATGGCAACTATCTAAAGCAACAAAAATATCTTGAATCAATCAATTTCAAAAATAAACCAGTCGCCTTACATATAACCAACTTCGATACAGGAATGATTGCATTATCCATGCTCTGTTTGGGAGAAGCTTCCAAAGCCAAATCCAAGCACCGCAGTTTTTCATTAGGAAGTTCAGATCCACGAATAATAATTATTTTTCTTAAATTACTAAAACGTTTTTCCAATTTTGATATAACCAAAATTCGTTGCACCGTCCAATGTCGTGCCGATCAAAACACCAAGACGTTAGAAAGATATTGGCAAAAAGTTACTCAAATTCCTTTTGATCAATTTTATTCCACCAGAATTGATCAGCGTACCATAAATAAACCAACAAAAAATACAGAGTACAAAGGGGTATTGGTAATTGATTACTACAACAGAAATACTCAATTAATATTAGAATCTCTGGCCAACTTAGTATATAATCAACTACTTAACGAGGGCTCGTAGCGTAATGGTTATCGCGCTTCTATGGCATAGAAGAGGTTAGGGGTCCGATTCCCCTCGAGTCCACCATGAAAGTTCGAAAAGCAGTCATCGCCGCTGCCGGCCGAGGCACTCGTTTTCTACCTACAGTTAAAGCCTATCCTAAGGAATTAATTAGTATTCTCAACAAGCCTCAAATTCAATATTTGGTCGAAGAAATTATTGGCGCCGGTATCAAGGATATCTGTATAGTTCATCTCCATGGTAATCCCAGTATTAAACGCTATTTTACTCCCAATGCCGATCTCGAAGAATATTTAAAAATAAATCACAAAGAAAATTTACTCGACTCCCTGCGCTATATTTGGCAAAATTGCACCCTCAAATTTATTCCCCAGCCCCGCCACCTCCCCTATGGCAACAGTTCCCCCATTTTGGCCGCCAAAAATTTTATTGGTGTCGATCCATTTGTTTATTTATTTGGCGATGATTTGACCATCGAAAAATATGTTGGTCATTTTTTGTCAGAACTCATCCACGACTTTGAAAAAAACAATTTAGATGGCGCCTTTGCCATCCAGCCCGTCCCCCATGATCAAATCAATCGTTATGGCTGTATCCAGTTCAAAGTTAATTCTAAAATCAAAAATCAACTCGAAAAAATTATCGAAAAACCCAGTCTCGACGAGGCACCGTCCGACATGGCCAATTGCGGTCGAGCAGTAGTCTCTGCCAAAATTATCCCTATCCTTGCCAAAAAACAATTAGGCAAAGGCAATGAGTTGTGGTTTGTCGATGCCCTAAACCAGTTAGCCGCCGCCGGCACAGTTGTCGCCCACAACCATTTGGATTATGATGCCCCATGGTACACCACTGGCGATGCTCAAAATTGGCTTCGGGCCAATTTGGCCATGGCCAAAAACCTTGAAATTGACATTCTTTGAACTAGTAGTATACTATCCCATAACTATGAAAAAAACACTTATTGTCCTCTCTCTTCTCGTTTCTAGTTTCCAGTTTCTAGTTTCCCCTGCCTTTGCCGATGACGAAGTCCGCCGATTAGTCCTCGACCTTCGGGCCAAGGGTTTTACCCAAACCCAGTGGTTTGACAACTTGTCCAGCTCCAACATTATCTTTGCCCCTGCCGACAAATTTCAATTAGAAGTCAAAATCAGTAATCAGGGTAATCGCAACCAAACTCAAGTAGTGGTCCGTCAAACATTACCTTCAACCGTTACCTCTGATTCACCTATCGAATTTACCATTCCCCAAATTGTCGCCGGTCAGGATTATGTCAAAAACGTCACCATTACTATCAAGGACAAATCCTCTATCAATAAAGCTCTGACCAACAATTCCCTCCGCTACAGTGTCCGTTCCGAAATTGGAACCGAATCAAGTGATTTCGTCTCCTTTTTTACCAACAATGGCACCAAAGAAGCAGCTAGATCAAACACACCTGTGTTACCAAAAACCGGTACTGCGACTACCCTTCTCTTTGGATCTAGCATCGCTGCTGCCCTCGCCTTTGCTGGACTCAAGTTACGTCAGCTAGTTCGTGGATATTAATAAATAGTATTTTTTTACCCTATCCACATCCATTACACACCCCTCTCATTGACATTATAGGTCCAATCTGCTACACTATAGGCTAGATTAGATTGTTAATTTTGATAATTAGCTTTCGAATCTATACCTTTAGTTTATCGCTAAAGGATCTCTCTGCAAGGGTGGGGAAAATAGTTCCCACTGGAGAGTATGGGGTTGGTGGCTCCAGTAGCTTTATTCAACTCTATTCTCCAGTGTGAACTCCGTTTCCCTGCCTGCCGGCAGGCAGGTCCTTTGGCTATAAGCCAAAATCTATTGCGATTTTTCCAACACCGCGTTGGAAAACAATCAAAATAGACGATCTTTAACAACTTGCTTTGCTTCTCCGCCATAGCTCTTTGAGCGAAGGTGGAAGCTTTTCTCTTATTTTGTGTGATATCAGTGACGACGGATGAACATATGGTTTTCTCCAAATCGATCCATTTAGTGACAGCATATTGACATCAATTTATTTGATGTCAGCACGCTGTCACTAGAATGAAGTACTAGTGTTTGTAATGAGGGAACAGACCTCAACTATTCTTTTAACCGCCCTATGGGCATAAACTAACACGTCCTGATCAGCGTGTTTTTTAATTCGCAAATTCGCGAATATAAGGAGATCTCCATGACTACTGAAAATTCGACCACGAAAGTCCCGTTCCACAAGCAGCCTTGGTTTTGGCTCGCCGTTGTAGCTGCAATTATCTTTTGCTGCATCTGCCCGCTTACCCTTGCCACGGTCCGCTTCATCAACAACTCTGTTGTTGTATCTGTCGTGCCCTCCGCCACTGCAATGCCTGCCCCCGCCGAAGTTGTCATTGACCAATATGCCTGCGACAATACAGTCACATCTCACTGCCTTATGCCTGGTGAAAAATGGACTGTGCCCGCTGGTTGGAACGTATCTGGCGACATCAAAGCCAATGGTACATCCCTCTATGACAACAATGCTGAGACTGGCCTTGTCACTCACTTCATCGTAGCAACCGAAATCGAAGCCCCTTGGGGTGCCTTCGCGTCAGCTGATCTTTCTGTTGACAATATGGTTGCAAAACTGAAGGAAAGTGGCTGCGGCAGCTCATGTAAGTGGGTTATTACCAAGACCTACCCACAATAGCAACTGCTACTCTACCAACAATTCAGAGGCCAGCATCTGCTGACCTCTGAACTTGGTGGGGATTTCCCCACACCCCCACACAAAAGAGAAAAGAAGAAGCAAAGCAAGTTATAGTTATGAGGATATTATTTCTCCTCATTGATAAGGCCCGAAGGCCGAAAACTATGAAATCCATTGTTATTCCCGTCTTACAATTTGTCTTGGTCGTACTAATTGCTAGTTATTTTACTAGCAATTTTTATGATGCCTACAGAACAAATATTCGTAATACAGCTATTGATGGTTGTTACCAAATCTCCAGCTATGAAGCCCAATACAAAGAAAATGACCGGCTTGTCACTATTACCCAACCCCAAGATTATATTTTCCAGCAATGTCTCGTCAACAAGAGTATCTTAATTAACCCCAATCGTTAAGTAAATTTTTGTATACTAATATATAGTGTACAAAAAACTAATTTCTTCACCCTATTTTTACCCACTTCTTCTAACTCTCATCTGTCTCTTTATTGCCTTTCGCAACTACACTCCTCATACATTTTTGACCGGTTGGGACACCTTGCATCCCGAGTTCGATTTTCCTCTCAATTTTTCCCGTCTATTATCTAGTGTCTGGCGAAGCGAGCAGGGACTCGGTGCGGTCTCTGGCCACAGCGCTATGGCCGACCTCCCCCGAGTCTTCATTCTCTGGATATTTCATTTTATTTTTCCCCTTTCCTTCCTTCGTTATTCCTACATTTTCCTCTGCCTCATTCTCGGCCCCTTGGGAATATATTTTTTACTAAATTATTTATTTAAAAATAAATTAATTTCATTTTTATCTGCCTTATTCTATCTACTCAATCTGGGGTCAGTCCAACAATTTTATGTCCCATTTGAAATGTTCCCCACCCTCTGGGCGTTTCTCCCATGGACAGTTTTCTATACCCTAAAGTATCTTCAAACACCATCAACTTTTGGACTATTTACTTTTGGACTTTTTACTTTATTTTCAACCCCATCTGCCTACGCTGCTCACCAGTGGTATCCTTTTTTCGGCGCCTTCATATTATTTATCTGTCTACATTTTATACAGTATCGCCTCCCCCTAAAGCGCTATAGCACAATCGTGCTATTGTGCTTGTTAATCAACTCTTTCTGGCTACTTCCCAATATCTATTATCTAGCTACATCATCATGGATACCACAACAAAACCAACAAAACCGGCTCCACTCCCAAGAATTTCTACTCAAAAATCGGGAAACAGGTACACTCGTTGACTCCACCCTAACCAGGGGTTTTTATCTCAATTGGGACATCTATAATTTTGAATCCAATAACTTCGAAAAGCTAATGCCCCAGTGGCGTGATCATTTTCGCAACTTTGATGTCAAAATTATCGGCTACTTATTATTTATTTTTTCCTTCATTGGACTTGGATTGGCCATCTATCAAAAAAATAAAATCCTTGCCTTTTCACCGTTCTTTATTATTCCATTTATATTACTCAGTAACCAAACCATACCATTTAACTATCTGTTTGATATATTACTCAAGGTTCCCCTGCTCTCCGAAACTCTTCGCTTTATCTTTACTAAGGTCTCCACCTTATTCATATTTGGTCAAACAATTTACCTCTCCTATTTTCTGTTAAATATAGCAAAATACATCAACGCCAAAGTGTTATCTTTTATATTTATTCTTTGTCTTTTTATTTATTCATTTCCAGTTTTTCAAGGGTTTCTCATCTCCCCATCTGTCAGAATTAATATTCCTCCATCATATTTTGAACTAAATAAATATTTTTCAACACTCCAAAGCGGCAAAATTCTCACCCTCCCACTGCACAATCCCTCTGGTTGGACCTACAACGACTGGGGATATCAAGGATCAGGTTTTCTCTGGTGGGGAATTCCCCAAGCAGTTTTAGATCGTGATTCTGACCGCTGGTCAGTTCAAAACGAAGAGAGTTATCGCGAATTTTATACCTCACTTTATTCGAGTGATTCCAAAAATTTTGCCAAATACTTGGCCAAATTCAAAATCAATTATTTACTCTGGGATGAATCAGTAATTTCCACCGCTCCCAAAAATAATGATCAAATTGTCCTCGCTTTTCAAACAATAAAACTAATTCAACAGTTAATTGATCAAAACACTATCATCTATTCAGGTACATTTGGTTCGGTCAAAATATATTCTCTAATAAATAGTCCCTCCCTAGTCCAACAATCAGAAAATCTTTCGAACATATATCCTGCTTATCACTGGAGTTATTTTGATTCAGCCTATGACAACCACGATTATAAATCAGACTCTACTCAACCATTCATTACCATCCCCAATCGAGATATAATTTCTCCCCTCAACAAAGTCGACCCTTCAAAAATAGTTTACAACCGTGAAAACAGTACCATCATATCCTTCCCTGCCAACGAAATCAGCGAAAAGACATTTTTGGGAACTCTTAATATCTTTTCCCAAGACAAAACTGACGGAATAAGTCTAAACCTCGATAATTTACCCCATAATCGCTATTATCTGGTGGGAATCAAGTCAAATTACGTCTCGGGTATACCACTACGATTTTGTTTTAAAAATACCACTTCCGGATTATGTCTTCTTGAAGATGAACTCTCCAAATTCAAAACTTCAAATTGGGACTATTTTTTAATCCCCAAAAGTGATGAAGATATCGGCTATGAAGTCGACCTTAGTGCTGTATCTCCCACCCACGACCTATCGTTTTCCCAACTTCAAGAGATTACTATTACCGACCTACCCTCGTCAGCATTCGAAACTTACATCCCCTTATCATCAAATTTATCCACCAATTTAACCAGTACAAATTTCTTAAACAAAACTATTATCAAAATCAATTCAGGCCAACTGAATTCTGATACCCTTATCTTAAACCAGTCCTTCTCCTCTGGCTGGATCGCCTTCTATCTTAATTGTAAGGGTAATGCTTTATGCTTACCCTCTCTCCTCCCCAATCACACCCTCATCAACAACTGGGCCAACGGTTGGTCTATTCCAGAATCTAGTTTCCAGTTTCCAGTTTCTATTTATATCTTCTTCTGGCCCCAACTATTAGAGTTCTTAGGTTTCGGCCTACTTATCGGTACTTTTCTGTATATCTTCAAAACCAGAAGATAATTCCTCTTGATTTCCTCCTCAAAACATCTATATTCAAGATACATGAACGCACCGCTTCCCAAACGCATTGCCATCCTCTACGCTGATGCTCGCCGCGAATACTTTCCCTCCGAGCAAGTCTATATTTCCGAAGTCGAAGCCAAAGATCGCACCGCCGTCATCGCCGCGCGTCTAATTAAAATGGGTATCCACGCCACTACCTTCCCCGGCGATGCCCAGCTCACCGAAAACCTCAAAAAATATCGCCCTGATTTTGTCATCAATTGTGTTGACTCGGTCTATGGCCAAGAATATTTATGTGCCACCATCCCTGCCACTCTCGAACTTCTCCAAATCCCCTATACTGGCACTGGCGTCATGGGTATGACCATCAATACCAACAAATTCTTCACCAAAAACATCCTCGAACAGTGGGGCATTACCACTCCCAAATACCAGCTTCTCAAAGAATCGGTCGACGAACTCGATCCGATTATGGATTTCCCCCTCATTACCAAGCTCAACGATTTTCACGGCTCCATTGAAATTAGCGACGACTCTGTCTGTGAGGACGAAAAAAGTCTCCGCAGCCGTTTTAATTATCTTCACAATATTTACAAACAACCTATCTTAATCGAAGAATATATTGCTGGACGAGAAATTTCGGTTCATATAATCGAAGGCCGCAATACCAAGGTCTACGCTGGTGAAAAAGTTTTCAAGCCTGAATATGAGGGTAAATACAAAATCGCCACCTATGCCAACAATTGGGGCGGTGAAGATATTTTTAGTTATCAAAAATATGAACTGCCCGATCGGGTCAAGGAAGATCTCAAAAAAGCCTTTGATGTCCTCAAGCTCGAAGACTTTGCCAAATTTGATATTCGCCTCGATGCCTCTGGCCGCCACTATATTATTGATGTCAATGCCAATCCTACCCTCGGCCCCGACGAAGCTTCTATTAGTTCTGTCCTCGCTCTCTACGATCTCAATTTCGAAGATATCCTCAACAAAATAATCATCAACACCGTCACCGATCCCACCAATAATATAGTATCAAGTATTTAGTAGTATGTATTAAGTATTCATTGTATTATACGTAATACTTGATACTTAATACTTTATACATTTTGAAATTTTCTGTCCCAAAATTTCAAAATCCTTCTCTTTCCATCCCCTGGTCGTCATCGCCGGTGT
This sequence comes from Microgenomates group bacterium, assembly GCA_049303675.1. Classification (GTDB taxonomy): domain Bacteria; phylum Patescibacteriota; class Microgenomatia; order UBA12405; family UBA12405; genus UBA2283. Next base: position 998,221 of record JBAQNJ010000001.1, read on the forward strand.
GCCAATTCGTATTCCCGATGGCTTAAATGGACTCCCTTTTTCATTTGGAATCGTATTTTTATTGACAATAATTCCATAT